>CAYPFP010000014.1:0-27144 GCA_964409935.1 uncultured Planctomycetota bacterium
CTGGCGGCTTTCTGGTCCGACAGGCTGGCGAGGGACCCGAGCCGGTTGAGGGTCGGGCTTGCCTGGGCGGGGAACCCGCTGCGGGTGGGGGACCGCGACCGGTCGCTGTCCCTGTCGGTCCTTGAGCCTCTTGCGCGCATCAAAGGCGTGAGCCTCTACAGCCTTCAAAAAGGACAGACAGGGCCGGCGTCCCCGGCGATGGGCGTGGTTGATCTGACGGACGACCTGGGCGATTTCGCCCACACGGCCGCTCTCATGGCCAATCTGGACCTGGTCATTTCCGTGGACACGGCGGTCGCGCATCTGGCCGGCGCGATGGGCCGGCCGGTGTGGACGCTGCTTCAATCCGTGCCCTCGTGGCGATGGCTCATGGGACGCGAGGATTCCCCCTGGTACCCGACCATGCGTTTGTTTCGGCAGCCGGCGCGCGGTGACTGGGGAAGCGTGGTCAATCGCGTGGCGGAGGAACTGGCGAAGCAGGCCGCCCAGAAATTGTGACGAACTTTCCCGGAAACCGGAGGTCGAGATGAAACAATGGCTGACCGCGTTCGCGCTGCTGGCGCTCCCGTTCACCGTCCACGCCGCCCAACAGGCCTCGGTGCTCAAGGGCGGCTACTTCACGCCGGCGTATTCCGGTCCGGCGGTGCAGCCTGAAGGCCGCCCCACGGCCCTTCGCGGCCGCAGCGAGACGGTCTTCCACGCCGAGAAAGGCGCGGCGGTCCGGTTCCGCGTCACCTCCTTCCAGGTCGGCACGTATACGGACAACCTGAAGTTCAGCATACTCGGCGCTGCGGATTCGGTCCTGGCGGGCGGCGAGGCGAAGGTGGGGCAGACCGCGGAGGCGGCCTTCACGCCCCCCGAATCGGGGGTGTACCGACTCGTCTGCGACGCCGGCCTGAACGCCGCCGAGGTCGAGGGGACCAACGCCCGCCTGTGCCTGCCCGTCGGGGCGGGACAGGGAATCTCCGTCGTGGGCCATGCGCGGCGCCTGTGGTTTTATGTTCCGCGCGGCAGCGAAGGATTCAAGGCGACCATCTGCGGCCAGGGCGCCGGCGAGACGGTGGCCGTGAAGATTTTCGCGCCTGATGGAAAGGAGATCGCCTCCGGCACGACCGCCGGCGGCTCGAAGGCGGTGTCGGTGAACGTTGCGGTGGATCCGCTTTACACCGACGGCGTCTGGTCGCTGCAGCTCATGAAGGCCGCCGAAGGGGTCTTTGAGGACGCGCACCTCGGACTCGAAGGCGACGTCGGGCCTCACGTGTCCGAGAAACCGGAAGACCTGTTCATGCCGATCCTGAGCTTCGAACTGCCCGCCCTCTACCGGCGCAGCAGCGGCGGACCGGTGATCATGTTGTGTTCGCTGCTGGCGCCGGCGCACTTGGTCCAAAGGCCCATGATCTTCGTGAAGATGCTCAGCCCGGAGACCGGCGACGAGCTTTACAGCGAGATGCTGTTCCGTTTCGAGAAGGGCGCCACGTACAAGGTCCGCCTCCCGCAGGACAAGGCGTCCCGCGGGGCCTTCGTCACGCGGATCACGCTGCGCTCCGGCGAGGAGGTCGTCTACGCCGCCGAACAACTCGTGCGCGTCGTGGACCGTCCGTCGAACCTGCGCGAGGACAACGTCACGCTGGTGGACGGGAAGCCCTTCTTTCCTCGCGGGCTTTATCACGTGCGGTCCGAGGACTACGACGTGGTGAAGCAACAGGGCTTCAACATCGTTCAGGCCGGACCGCACCAGATCCCCGATTGCGAGCGCGCCGGCCTCAAGGCCGCCGTGGTGCTCTATGCGGGCATGAAACTCGACTGGAACTATTACCGCGAGAATATCCTGAAGTACAAGGACAGCCCCGCCGTTGTATGCTGGATGATCATGGACGAGCCGTGCGCGAATCGCGTGCCCGTCCGCAAGACCGAAGAGGCCTACGCCCTTATCCGCGAACTCGACCCCATGCGCCCGGCCTACATGTGCATCTGCCCGTGCCGGGCCACGGCCTACCGGGAATACGGCCGCTCCACGGACATCATCGCCGTTGACGTCTACCCGGTGGACCGGCAGCCGTTGACGGATATCGCGGATCGCATCGAGTGGGCGCGGGCCGCCGTTCCCGAACAGGCCGTCTGGTTCATCGGCCAGGTCTGGAGCTGGCCCGGAAAGCCCGACCCCAAGGCCAGGGCGCTGGTCACGGCCGCGCAGCACCGCTGCATGAGCTACCTTGCGCTCACGCACAACAACGTGCGCGGTCTGGGATGGTACTCCTTTCGCGATCCCGACTGGTATCTGCCCGAGAGCAATCCGGAGGTCTGGGCCGCCTGCAAGAAGGTCAACGATGAATTGATTCAACTCGAACCTGTCCTGCTGGAGAAGAACAAGTGGGAACGGGTCGTGAAGGACGACGGCGAGATCCATCTCTGCCTGAAGCCGCATGGGGACGGGCTTTACCTCATTGCCGTCAACCCGACGGACAAGGCGATGTCTCTGTCGCTGGACCTGTCCGAGGAGAAGCCGGGTCCGCAGGCGGTGGTTCGTTTCGAGAACCGGGCCGTTCCGCTTGACAACGGAAGACTGACAGACCGGTTCGAGCCGCTGGCCGTTCACGTTTACGAGATACAGAGACAGTGATCCTGCGCGTTGATGAAGCGCGCGTCTCCGGTTTAGGGGAGGACTCCGTTGAAACTCGGCCTTGTCGGATTGCCGGCGTCGGGCAAGACAACAATCTTTCACGCGTTGACGGAGGGGAAGTCGGAGTCCGCGCCGCACGACCCGCACGCGCCGCGGATCGCGTCGGTGAAGATTCCCGACCCGCGGGTGGATTTTCTCGCGGCGATGTACAAGCCGAAGAGGGCCGTATACGCCTCCATAGACTATGTGGACATCAAGGGCATCATGTCGGAGGCCGGGCGCGAGGAGAACGCGCGCCTGCTGGCGGCGCTGCGCGAGTGCGACGCCCTGGTGCACGTCGTGCGCCACTTCGAGAACCAGAACATGCCGCACCCGCGCGGCAGCATTGACCCCCAACGCGACATCTCGGAGGTCAACACCGAACTCCTCTTTGCCGATCTGTCCATTGCCGAGACGCGCATCGAAAAACTGAAGAAATCGGTGACCCATCCCACGCCGCATCAGGCCGAGGAGAAACTGGAACTGGCCGTCCTGTTGCGATGCAAGGAGGCCCTCGAGTCCGGCCGGCGAATCTACCATATCGGGCTGCATCCGGAGGAAGCCCGGCATCTGCGCGCCTTCCGCTTTCTGACCGAAAAGCCCATGATTCTTCTGCTGAACGTCGGTGAAAAGGACACCCGGAAGGATTTCAGCGAGCTTCTCGGCAAGTTCGAGGCCGAGGCCAACCTGGCGATGTGCGCCGAGATGGAGATGGAGATCGCGGCCCTCGATCCTGCAGACCGGCCCGCCTTCCTGGCCGATCTCGGCATAGAGCATCCGGCCGGCGGCCTCCTGAAGGCTGCGTCCTACCGTGTTCTCAAGCAGCGCACCTTTTTCACAGCCAACGAATCGGAGGTTCACGCCTGGAACGTGACCGAGGGCGACAACGCCGTCACCGCGGCCGGCAAGGTGCACACCGACATGGCGCGCGGCTTCATCCGCGCCGAAGTCGTCAAGTTCGACGACCTCAAGGCCGCCGGCTCCATGAAGGACGCCCGCGCCCATGGAAAGCTCAAGGTCGAGGGCCGCGACTACCTCGTGGAGGACGGCGACGTCATCTACTACCGTTTCAGCGTGTAAGGCGGGCGGACGCCGGGCAGTCGTCCGGCCGATGTCGCGGCGCTATGCCGGCAGGTCGGCCAGGTCCTTCCCGACGCGCTCGATTACGGAGGCCCACTCGCCACGCGCCGCTTGGCGGTAGAGCGCCATGGTCGGATACCAGGCGCAGTCCCGCCGCTCCAAACCCCAACGCCAATCCGGCGCGAAAGGCAGCAGGACCCACACGCGCTTGCCCAACGCTCCCGCCAGGTGCGCCGCGGAGGTGTCCACGGAGATGATCAGGTCGAGGTTCATGACCAGCGCCGCCGTGTCGGCGAAGTCCGCGACTTCGCGCATTCGGTCCGCCACTCTCATGCCCGCAGGCGGATTCCGGACCTGTTCGGCCGCCTCGTTTTTCTGGAGGCTGGAGAAAAGGACGTCTTTCGCCTCGGCGAGGGGCGCCAACTGCGAAAGAGAAAGCGAACGCAGCCGGTTCTGGAAGCCCCGAGGGTTGCCCGCCCAGGCCAGGCCGACCCGAACGCCTTGACCGTCCGCCGCCAGTTTTCTGCGCCAGGACTCGACCAGGGCCACGACATGGGCGACGCCTTCTACGCTCTGGAACAGCGATTTGAGGCCGCGAGGACACTCCAGCACCACGCGCCCGCCCCGCTTGGCCGCCAACGGCGCGTAGCGGACGAACTGGATCATGTCTCCGAAGCCCTGCTCGGCCTCCAGAAGGAGGGTCCGGCCCGACAGGTCCGCTCCCTCCCATCGGGGTTGCGCAAAGTCCCGCTTCGGCGACGTGTTTCCTTCCCACCGCAGCGCGGCGTAGGCGTCGCCCAGATCTTCGTGAATCTCGGCGGCGGAAGGGTTGAGTTCCACGGCCTTCTTCAACAGGTCCACGGCGGCCTGGTGTCTGCCGGTTTCATGGGAGACGACGCCCAACAGGTGCAGGGCCACAGGATTCAGGGGGGTTTCCGTCAACGCCAGGCGGCAGGCCGCTTCCGCCTCCTGGAGGCGTCCGGCTTGATGATGTTGAATGGCCAACTGCAATGTCTGCGACAAAGGTAGAGCAGGCATGTTCGTGTTGCTCTAGGCCGTCCGGCCTGTTTGCCGGAGACCGCCATACCAGGCGGATTCGGTTAGAGCTTCAGGTGATCGAGCAGTTTGTGAATCTGGATCTTCCAGGAGAACCCCTTCATCCGCTGCGCGGCCTGGGCGCCCATTTCGGTCAACTGGCTTCGGTTGTGATAGGCCCACTCCAGGTGCGCCACGATCTCGTCCACCGAGCTTTCGCCCCAGCCTTCGACGCCCGCGAAGGCCGGCGACGGACGACAGCGGCCCTGCTGCCTGAGCACAAGGCAGTCGTCCGAAATAATGTCCATGTGGCCGGTGTTCCTTGAGAGGATGCACGGCACGCCGCAGGCCAGGGTCTCCATGGCGACCAGGTTGGTGCCGCCCTCGCAGCGGTTTGGGAACAGGCCGACGTCGGCCTGTCGGAGGACTTGGGGCATCAGATGGTTGGGGACGCAGCCGATGTCAATGAAGGAGTCGTCGGGAAGCCCGTTCTGCCATAGCCAGGCACGGAAGTCCCATCGTCCGTACGCATCCGGTTGCGGCACGCCGGCGACAAGCTGGGCAGTCCCGATCTCCCTCACCGTGGACGGCCAGAGATTATGCCACCCAAACACAAGCAGGGCATCGGGGTGTTTTTCTCGGAATCGCCGGAACGCCGCGATTACGAGGTCCTGCCCCTTGCGGTATTCCAGCTTTCCGCCCGAAAAGATGACGAATCGGTCCGGAAAGGCCTTCCACACGTGTGCGGGATGGAAGATTCCCAGATCAATCCCCTGGACGTTTACAAAGGTCTTGGGAAGTTGGAATTGAGACAAGAGCTGGTAATTCCACGATGAGCCGGCCACCAGCGCATCCATCCCTCTGGCTCGATCCAGGCCCGCCTTGGTGAAGTGCGTGTTCTCGATGAAGAGGAAACCGATATTCGTGACCCCCGTAACCTCCGTGGAGGACACAAAATCGTTTCCGAAGCCCCGGAACAGAGGAAACGAGAGGCGGTTCTCTTTTCGGAGGGTCTTGCTTTCCGCCAGAAGCGGCGCCAGGCGCGACGCCGAAAGCGGGTCCGCGCTCACGATCAGGGGTTCGAGCAGTGCGCAAGGATGGTAGCGCCTGTCGTGCAGCAACTCCATGGTCAGGTTGAGTCCATAAACTCCCCAACCCGTGATGTTTGAGATTTGCCAGCCGATCCCGATTCTCTTCTTGCGCGGCCACGGTACGAAACTGAATCCCATGAAACACCTTTATCGCTTCGCCGGAAAGCGGCGCAACTCCTTCGCAACCTGCTCCAGCACGGTACGCCAGTTTCCCACTTCCGTCTGCCTAAACAGCCTCATACTAGGATACCAAGGCGTATCGGGTCTTTTCAACATCCATTGCCAGGCCGGGGCAGAGCCGAGCAACGTCCAGACCGGCTTGGCCAAGGCGCCGGCCAAGTGTACGACCGCCGTATCTGTGGAGATCACGAGATCAAGGTTCGCGATCAGCGCCGCCGTATCCGCAAAATCCACCAGTTCGTCCGCAATATTCACGAGGCGCATTCCGGCGGGAGGAAACAGGGCCTGTTCGGCGGCGACGCCCTTCTGCAGACTGACGAAGCATATGTCTGTCACGTCGAGGGCTTCATCGAGGCGGTCGTGGGATGTCGGCGGCCGGACCAGAGGCGCGAAGGCCTCCAGCGAGAGCGCCCGCAAGCGATTTCTCTCGAACTGGGGACTTCCCGACCACGCAATGCCCACCTTGAGAGTGCCAGGCACGCGGCAAACGTCCGCCGCGAGCCAGGCACTGGGGAGTCTCCGCCGCCACGCATCCGCGAGGGCGGGGTCGGCCTTGAGGTAGGGGACCTGCGCGGGGACCGTCTCAAGCGTCGTCCCGAACGCCAGCGGCAGGCTCATGAAAGGCGCGTGCAGGTGGAACGGCGGCAGCGGTTCTCCCGTTGCCACGACCCTTTCGACGCCTTCCAGGCTGGCCAAGAGCCTCTTGAGTTCCGGCGGGCATTCCACGATCACGCGCGCTCCGAGGCGGGCCGCCAGCGGGGCATAGCGCGCGAACTGGATCATGTCTCCGAAGCCTTGTTCGGCGTGAAGGAGGATCGTGCGACCCAGCGGCGGTTCGCCGTTCCATAGTGCCTGGCTCGCGCATCCGTCCGGCGCGTGCCTGGCACTTTGGAATTGGCGCGGGGTGGAGGCGAAACCCTTCGCCTGCCAGCGCCACTCGTTCTCCTTCCAGCCTTCCGCATAGTCGCCGCGCATGAGCAGCGCAAAGGCCAGGTTCCAGTGCGCGTCCGCAAAGCCGGGGTCCAGCTCGATTTCCTTGCGGTAGACCGCGATGGCCTCGTCAAGCCGGCCGCCCTCGAGCAGGACATTGGCCCGGTTGATCCGCGCCTCCCGGTAGTCCGGTCTCAGTGCGATGGCCCTCTCATAGCATCCGAGCGCCTCATTCGTCAGGCCGAGGCCTCGATACGCTTCGCCGAGATTGTTGTGGAAGGCGGGGGCGGATGGATTGATGCGTATGGCGCGCTCAACCAGGGCGATCGCATCCTCGTGATGGCCCGCCTGGAGCGCGATCACGCCGAGGAAGTGCAGAGCGTCGCAATTGTCCGGCGACCGCTCGAGAACCTGGCGGTAGATCACCTCCGCCTCCTGCAGCCTGCCGGCTCTGTGATACTGCAGGGCTACCTGAATGGCGTCATGGTCGTAGGGCATTGTCATTTTGCGTTCCGCCTGAATCTGTCCGCCTTCATCGACAGCTCGACGACGACGCGTCTTATCACTTCATCCCAGTTTCCCTGTGCCCTCTGGCGGAACAGCCGCATGGTAGGATACCAGGGGCTGTCCTCGCGTTCGAGCAGCCATCGCCAGTCCGGCACGAAGGGGAGCAGCGTCCACACCGGCCGGGCCATCGCGCCGGCCAGGTGCGCCACGGCGGTGTCGGCCGAGATGACCAGGTCGAGGTTGGCCAGGAGAGCGGCCGTGTCACCGAAGTCCCGCAGTTCTTGCGTAAGATCGAGAAGATTCATCCGGGTTCGCAGGGCTTCGGCCTCCTCGGCGCCGGCCCCTTTCTGAAGGCTCCACAGGGCGACGTTCGGCGTCTGCGCGAGGGGCGCCAGGAGCGCCAGAGGGATGGAACGGGCGCGGTCCTCCTGGTGCCGGGGATTCCCCGCCCAGGCCAGTCCGACGTTAAGTCGGCCGCGCCTTGCGCGCATTCTCTGGCGCCAGTGCTCCACGGCGCGCGGGTCGGCCTTGAGGTACGGAACCTGGGCCGGAATCGTCTCGATGGTTGTCTGGAAGATGCGCGGCAGGCTCAGGAGGGAGACGTGCAGGTCGAAATCCGGCAGGGGCGATCCGGCGGCGACCACGCCCTCGATTCCGTCGAGACTTCGCAGCAACGACTCCAACGGAGGCGGGCACTCGACGAGGACCTTCGCGCCGCGCCGGGCCGTCAGCGGGGCGTAACGAATGAACTGGATCATGTCGCCGAACCCCTGCTCCGCATGGACGAGGATGCGGCGGCCGGCGGGGTCCTCGCCCTGCCACGGCGCCTGCGTGAAGGTGCGCCGGGGTTGGCCCGACGCCTCCCATTTCCATCGCCACTCGTATTCCGCCCAGCCCTCGGCGAAGCGGCCCTTCAGGAGGAGCAGCATGGCCTTCGTCAGCCGTGCGGCGGCGAGGTCGGACTTGCCGGCCAGCGCCTTCTCGCAGGCGGCAAGGGCCTCGTCATATCGGCCGGCGACGGCCAGCGCGCCGGCCAGTCCCGCGTACCCGTCGGCGAGTTCCGGCTGGAGCCGCACCGCCTCTCGAAAAGCGGACAAGGCGTCGTCGAGCATTCCCTTCTCGCGCAGGGCGCTGCCGAGGTTGGCGTAGGCTTCGCCAAAATCGGCCTTGTGTTCGATTGCGCGGCGAAAGGCGGCGACGGCCTCATCGAGCCGGCCCTTGTCCCTGAAGGTGTTGCCGAGATTGAACCAGGCGGAGGCATAGGACGCCCTGAGTTCGATAGCCCTCGTTAGGGCGGCCAGGGCCTCGTCGAGGCGGCCCCTCTCACGGAGAGCGCATCCCAGGTTGTGGTGCGCGGCCGGCATAGGCTCCTTGAGGCGAATCGCCGCGCGATAGGCTTGAATCGCCTCATCAAGGCGTTTGCTCTCAAAGAAGGCGTTGCCCCGGTTGGCGTGGGCCTCGGCAAAGCCGGGCCTCAGCGCGAGCGCCCTGTCGTAACATCGAAGGGCGTCGTCAAAGGCCTTGAGCGCGCGGTAGGCCTCGCCCAGATTGTTGTGGAAATCGGCGGCGGAAGGCATGATTCGCAATGCCTCTCTGATCAGCGCGGCGGCGCTCCTGTGATTGCCCAACTGATGGGCGATCACGCCCAACAAGTGCAGGGCGTATGGATTGCGGGGGTCGTGCGCCAGGGCCAGGCGGTAGAGGTCTTCGGCCTGGCTCAGGTCGCCGGCCTGGTGGTACGGCAGGGCGGCCTGGAGGGCTTCCTGAGCGGCGTTGGGATCGCCTTTTGGAGGACGGATTGTGAATCTTTTTCTGTTGTTGAGGTCCAACTTATCCAGCAGTGTTTGGATATGATGAGGCCAGGCCAGGTTCCGCATCCGCGCGGCGGCTTGAGCGCCCATCCCGGCCAACTTCTCGCGGGACCGGTAGGCCTCTTCCAGGCGCTCCAGAATCTCCTCCACCGAACTCTCGCCCCAGTCGGCGGTTCCCGGGAATGCCGGCATGGGCTTGCACGGCGCCTGCCGCTCCAGCACGAGGCAATCGTCGGAAATGATGTCCTTATGACCGGTGTTGTTCGAGAGGACGCACGGTACGCCGCAGGCCATGGTCTCCATGGCCACCAGGTTGGTGCCGCCCTCGCAGCGGTTTGGAAACAGGCCGACGTCGGCCTGTCTCAGGAACTCCGGCATCCGGCTGTTGGGCACGCACCCGATATCGAAGAAAGAATCTTCGGGCAGTCCGTTCTGCAGGAGCCAATCGCGGAAGTTCAGCCGCCTGTCGGGCTTTCTGGCGGGAACGCCCTGGACCAGGCCCGACTCGCATATGGTCGGCGGAACCTGCGGCCAGAAATTGTGCCAGTTGAGAAGAAGCAGGGCCTCGTTGTGCTTTTTCCGGAATTCGCGGAATGCCGCCACGACCAAATCCTGCCCCTTCCGGTATTCGAGTTTTCCTCCGGAGAAGACGACGAACCTGCCGGGAAAACGTCTTGTGGCCGGCGCGGGGTGAAAGAACGCAGGATTGATTCCCTGGAGACTGAGGATCGCCGGCGGCAGATCAGGGCGCGATACCAGACCGAGGTTCCAGGCGGAGCCGGCGACCAGGACGTCCATGCGCCGCGCCCTGGTATAGCCGAACTGGGTGAAATGGGCGCTCTCGAAGAAAAAGAAACCCGCGTTCAGGCGTCCCTCAAGATATCGGTATTCGCGGAAATCGTTTGCCATGCAATGGAAGACGGGGAAGGGAACGAAGACCTCTTCCCAGTACGGTTTGCCTTGTTCGATCATGGGCGCAAGGCGGGTTGCGAGTTCGGGGTCGAAGCGCTGCACGTCAGGCTCCACGAGGAAGACCGGCCGGAACCGGCCGTCCCTTGCCATCTCGAGGGCCAGGTTGAGGCCGTAAACGCCCCAACCCGTCTCAACGTTGACCTGCCACGCGATCCCGACGGTATTGTCGCTCATGTCCGCTCTCACGGCATTCACTCTCGACGGCGGAACTTCCGCAACTCTCCGGCAACGCGCGCGACGACGCTGTCCCAATCGCCCCGCCGTGTCTGGCGAAACAGCCGCATTGTAGGATACCAGGGACTGTCCTCGCGCTCCAACAGCCAGCGCCACGCCGGCACAAACTCCAGCAGGTTCCAGACCGGCTTGCCCAGCGCGCCCGCTAGGTGCGCCACGGACGTGTCCACCGAAATGACCAGGTCCAGGTTCTCAATGAGGGCCGCGGTGTCGGCAAAGTCCCGCAAGTCGCCGGAGCAGTCCGCGAGAACCATTCCATTCGGCGGGCTTTGTGCCTGCCTTGCGGCCTCGCCCTTCTGCAAGCTGAAAAAGACGACGTCTTTCGCCGCGCCCAACGGCGCCAGCGCCGCCAGCGAAAGCGAGCGGAGGCGGTCGTCCTTGCGCGTGGGACTGCCCGCCCACGCCAGGCCGATCCTCAGACGAGCGCTATGGCCTGCGACTCTCTCGCGCCATGCGGCCACGAGGGCAGGATCGGGTTTCAGGTAAGGCACTCGGTCCGGGATCGTTTGGAGGGTAGTCCCAAAGGCCGCCGGGAGACTCAACAAGGGGGCATGGAGATCAAAGGGAGGAAGGGGGCTTCCGGCCTCGATCACGGAATCAACGTTGTCCATCCCGCGCACCAAAGCAACCAGTTCGCGTTGGCATTCAACGACGACGCCCGCCGGACGGCTTGGCGGGCGCGCCCCCAGGCGGGCGACCAGCGGGGCGTAACGGATGAACTGGATTGTATCGCCGAACCCCTGTTCGGCGTGCAGCAGAATCGTCTTTCCGGAGATGGGCGTTCCTCTCCACTGAGGCGCAGCAAAACTCCGGCGGGCAGGACCGAAATCCGCGCACCGCCATCTCCACTCGTACTCGGCCCAGCCCTCGCGGAAATCGCCTTTCAAGAGCAGCATGATGCCCAGGTTCATGTGGGCTTCGGCGAGATCGGTTTCGATCTGAATCGCCCTCCGGCAGGCGACGATCCCTTCGTTCAGGCAGCCGTTGTCCCGCAGGGCATACCCCAGATTGGCGTAAGCCCCGGCGAAATCCGGCCTGTAACTGAGGGCCTTGCGGTAGGCCGCGATCGCCTCATCGAGACGGCCCGCGCCTCGCAAAGCCACGCCGAGATTGTTGTGTGCTTCGGGAAAATCCTCCTTCAGACGGATGGCGTCGCGATAGGCCGATATCGCTTCGTCGAGCCTGCCGCATCCTCGAAGGGCAACCCCCAGGCTGTTATGAAAAAAGGGAACGCTCGGGCAGGCGGCGATGGCGCGGCGGATTAACTGGACGGCGGCGAGGGCGTCGCCCTTGCGGCCCACAAGCACGCCGAACAGGTGCAGGGCGTCGGGGTTGGACGGCTCTGCCGTCAAGGCCTGCCGGCAGAAGGTCTCCGCCAGGGACCACTGCCTCGACTGGTGATGTTCCAGCGCAAGGCGCAGCGCTTCTTGCGCGCTCAGGCTCTGCATGTCTTCGCCTTCGAGTCAAGTTCCAGCGCCAGCCGGCGGACCACGCTCCGCCAATCCCCAACGGCCGGCTGCCTGAAGAGCCTCATGGTGGGATACCAGGGGCTGTCGTCGCGCTCCAGCAGCCAGCGCCAGTCCGGCACAAACGAAAGCAGCGTCCAGACCGGCCGCCCCAGCGCTCCCGCGAGGTGCGCCACCGCCGTCTCGATCGTGATAATCAAGTCCAGGTTGGCCATCAGCGCCGCCGTGTCTGCAAAGTCCTCCGCCGCCTGCATCAGGTCAATCAGTTTCATGTTCGCCGGCGCATTGCCGGCTTCATCGGCCCCATATCCCTTCTGAAGACTGTAGAAACGAACTCCCTGCGCGTTTGCCAGCGGCGCCAGCGCAGAAAGAGGCAATGACCGCCGCCTGTTCCATTTATTGGCCGGGTTGCCGGTCCAGGCCAGCCCCACGCGGAACGCGCCGCCGTCGGCCTCAATCTTCTCCCGCCATTTTCCGACTAGCGCCTTGTCCGCCCGCAGGTACGGGACATTCCGAGGGATTGTTTCAAGCGTCGTCCCGCACGCCAACGGCAGGCTCATGATGGGCGAGTGGAAGTCGAAGTCCGGCGGCGGTTCGCCCAGCGCCATGACGTGCTCCACTCCCTCCAGGCTGCGGAAGAGACGCCTCAACTCCGGATGGCATTCCACGATCACGCGCGCCCCGCACCAACCCGCCGGGCCCGGCCCTTCCGACACAATTTCAGAGCAGGTTGGTACGGGGCGCGCCCCCCGCGCCGTCAGCAAGGGGGCGTAACGGACGAACTGGATCATGTCGCCAAGTCCCTGCTCGGCGTGGAGCAGAATCTTGCGCCCGCGCAGGTCCTCGCCGCGCCATTGGGGCCGGCCGAAATCGCGTCTCGGCGTCGTAAAGCCCCGCCACTTCCAGCGCCACTCGTATTCCTTCCATCCGGTTTCCAGGTCCGCCCTCAAGAGCAGATGCAAGGCCCGATTCCAGTGGGCTTCGGCGAAGTCGGGCCGGATGGCGATGGCCTTCTCACAACACGCGAGGGCGGCGTCGTACTGGGCGCTGTCGCGCAGAGCCACCGCGAGGTTGCAGAAGGCGCTCGCGCTGTCCGGCCTGATCGCGATGGCCTTCCGGTGGGCCGCAATCGCCTCTTCGAGCCGGTCCTGCTGCTGAAGGGCCAGTCCGAGACCGTCGTAGGCCTCGGCAAAGTCCGGCCGGAGTTCGATGGCGCGCCGATGCGCGGCGATAGCCTCCGCGGGCTGGCCCGTTGCGCTCAGGGCCGCCCCCAGATTGTTCCAGGCCTCTGCGTAGTCGGGCTTCAGGGCGACCGACCGCCGGAAAGCCGCCATCGCCTCAGCAAGTTGCCCTCGCTCCTCCATCAAGACACCCAGGTTGTTATGCCCTTCGGCGAAGGTCGGCAGCGAGCGGACGGCGTTCCGGTAGGCGAGCAGCGCCGCCTCGGTCTCGCCCTTCTGCCTCAGCGCGTTGCCGAGGTTGTTGTGGGCCTGCGCATAGTCCGGTTTCAGTGCGACGGCTCTTTCGTACGAGGCAATCGCTTCATCCAGACGCGACTGCGCGAACAGGGCGTTGCCGAGATTAAAATGGGCTTCCGCGCAATCCGCCTTCAGGACGATTGCTCTTCGGCAACACTTTTCGGCCTGCTCCACCCGCCCCAGCGCTCGCCATGCCTCGCCCAGATGGTTGTGGAAGTCCGCCGCGAACGGACGGAACAGGATGGCTTTCTCGATAAGCTGGATGGCCTCCTGATGTCTTCCCGTTTGGTAGGCGACCAAGCCCAGGAGATGCAGTGCGTCGGCGTTGTCCGGCTCCACGCTCAACGCCCGGCGGTAGAGGGCCTCTGCCTCCCGCAGTTGCCCGGCCTGGTGATGTTGCAGCGCAGTTTGAATCGCTTCACGAACGCTCATTTTTGAGAAGCCCGCGCCCAGCGCCCGGATTCCGCAGCGACCTGCGCGAGCACGCCCTCCCAATCACCCCGTTTCGACTGTCTGAAGAGCCGCATCGTGGGATACCAGGGCGAGTCGCTCCGGCCCAGCAGCCACCGCCACGCCGGCGCGAACTCCAACAGGACCCAGACGGGCTTGGCCATCGCGCCGGCCAGGTGCGCCACCGCCGTGTCCACGGTGATGACCAGGTCCAGGTTGGCGATCAGGGCCGCCGTATCCGCAAAGTCCCTCAGATCGTCGGTCAGGTCAACCATCGTGATGCCGGGCGGCGCCTCCCCGGCATGCTCGGCCGGCTTTCCTTTCTGCAGGCTGTAGAACGTGACCGCCTTCGCGGCGGCCAGCGGCGCAAAGGCGGAGAGCGGCAGCGAACGATAGCGATCGTCCTGTCTCGTCGGGCTTCCCGCCCAGGCCAGCCCCACCTTCCGGCGCCCTTTTTCCGGCGGGGCCTTCTCCCGCCATGCCTGCGCAAGTGCGGGCGGCGGGTTCATGTACGGGACCTTGTCGGGTATGGTTTCGAGGGTGGTCCCGAAGGCCAGCGGCAGGCTCAGCAGGGGCGTGTGCAGGTCAAAGGGAGGAAGCATTTGTCCCGCAGGCACTGCCTGCGCGACGCCCTCCATTCCTTGCGCAAGGGCGACCATCTCGGGTTGGCACTCGACGATGACGCGCGCGCCGCGCTCCGCCGCGAGGGGCGCATAGCGCACGAACTGGATCGTGTCCCCAAACCCCTGCTCCGCGTGAAGCAGGACCGTTCGCCCGCGGACCTCCTCGCCCTTCCACTGCGGTTGGGAGAAGTTCCGGCACGGCGAGGTGAAATTCGTCCTTCGCCATCGCCACTCGTGCTCGGCCCAGCCCTCCCGGAATTCGCCCTTCAGGAGCAGCGCCAGCGACTTGTTCCAGTGCGCGCCTGCGTTGTCGGGCCTCATGTCAATGACGCGCTGGAAGGAGGCGATGGCTTCTTCAACCTGCCCGTTTGCCTGAAGCGCGTTGCCCAGGTTCAGAAGGGCGTCAATGTAATCCGGCTTGAGTTCCACCGCCGTGCGGTACGAGGCGAGCGCCTCGTCCAGACGCCCCATCTCCGCAAGAGTGTAACCCAGATTGTTGTGGGCGGCGGCGATGTTGGGGTTAATGTCGAGGGCCTTGCGGTAGGCGGCTATGGCTTCGTGGAGCCGGCCGGACTGCTGGAGGGCATTCCCCAGGTTGACCTGCGCCACGACATAGTCGGGACTCAGCTCGATTGCCTTTTCAAAGCACGCGACGGCGTCATCGCGCTTTCCCATCGCACGGCAGATCTCGCCCAGGTTGTTGTAGTATTCGGACGCAAAGGGGCTGACGCGAATCGCCTGTCTCACATACTCAAACGCCGCCTCCTGCCGTCCCTGCTGGTGCGCCAGGACTCCCATCAGATGCAGGGCGTCCGGGTTGTTCGGCTCCTGCTCGAGGACTTGGCGATATACCTTTGCGGCATCCTCAAGGCGGCCCGCCTGGTGAAGCTGGAGCGCAATCCGTATCGCGTCTCGAATGGTGACTGGTGGCATAACGCTACTTTTTTCCGGCCGGTTTTTTCTTCTTCGGCTGACTTCCGCCTTTGTAGAGTTTGTAGTCAATCGGCGCCTGGCACGACACGCAGGTCAGCCCCTTGGGTCCCGCGATGGTGCCGTGATACTCGCCGGCGGAGACGTGGATGACATCTCCCTTCTTGATGGGATGCGGCTTGCCTTCGCACATGATCACGCCGTTCCCCGCCAGCACCAATATCAGATCTTCCGACTTCTCATGAATGTGAAGCTTGAAGGCCACGTTCGGTTTGAACTTGGCGTAGTTGAAGGTGATGCGCTTGGCGCCGGTGTGCGGGCCGATCACGCGTCTCGTGTCGCCCAAACCCATGTCGAACTTCACGCCGTCTTTCATATTGACGATCTTCATCGCTTGACTCCTGGGCCTGCATGCGTTTCGTGACACATCCCTAATGGTAGTATGCTATCCGACGACTTCATGGCGGTCAACGGTCAAATGCGGCGGGGACTTTGCGCCCGGCCCGCCGCGCCAGTTCCTGTACCTTGCGCACAACGGCGGCCTCCGCCGAGGCGTCGAGGTAGCCGTAACCTGTGATGAAATCGTGCGCCTCGTATCCGCCCTCCTTGTGGACGCGCGCCGAGGGCAGATACCCAAAATAGTCCGAACAGTAAGCGGCGATCCACAGGCCGAGCGGCCCGACGCTTCGCTCGATAAGCCGCACGTAGTCTCCGACGACCTCGCCCGAAAGTCTTACCAGCGTCAAGTCGCCGCCGAACTGCCACACGGCGATGGGCGTTCGGTAGTGTGCGGCCCAGGGCTTGCCGCTGTCGAACAGTTGCTGAACCTTCTCGGCGACTTGCGCGTAGTATCCGCCGCGCCGTTGCAAGGCATCAATCTGTTCCTGCGAAGGCCGGGGTTCGAGCGGCATGTCCACGTGGTCGGAGACGGTGCGCAGCGGTCCGCCCACCGGTTGCAGGGGTTCTTCCAGGACGCGGCATGCCTCCGCGCCGAGGGACTCGCCGTGCCGATGCGCCAGGTCGTATCGTCCTCTTGGGTAAGGGTTTGCATCTGCCCCGCAGCCGGCGAGAAACATGGCCTGCGCTCCCGGATTCTGCTTTTCGACAAGGCGCTGCGCGAAGCCGGCGTAGTCGGCGGAGATCATGAGGTTCTCGCCGGTCAGCGTCGTGTTGTGGCACGCATATCCGAAGACGACCCCGCGCAACCGGCCGTCCGGGTCGTCCACGCGGAGCACGGGTACGCTGCGGTCAACGTAGCCCCTGGGATAGGGGGCGTTGACGACGCCCTGAGGCGTGTACCTGCGCCGGTTCATGACAAACATCGCCGCGCCCATTCCCAACGAGAGCCGCGCGGGTTTGAGGTCGGCCAGAGCGGCGGCCACGACCTCGACCATGCGTTCGCGAAGCATCTGATTGTACCGCGCAATGGGTTCGCAGCGTTCCGGGTCGAGGCCGTAGAAGAGAGGGTATCGCAGCCCGAAGATCGGGCCGGCGTGCGTGTGCGACGAGTTGATGATGATCTTCTCCGGCGGAATGCCGGTGCGCGCGCGGATGTCGCGGCAAACCAGATCGGCGAAGGGAGCGTCGAAGCCGATGAGGTCGGTCGCGATCACCACGGCGGGGCCGTCCTCGGATTCAATCGCCATCGCTTTGGCCATGAGCGGATCGAGCACGCCCTGCGAAGGCTTGACGCGCGCGCCGTACCCGCCCAGGCGAACGGATTCTTGAGGGGTGATGTCGGCTCGGCCCATCCCGACCCGATATTCCGTCTCTTGGTCTTTCATCATTTTCCCGCTGGAAAAAGACTGACGAGCAGATGCGCGGTCAGTTCGACCCTTTGAAACAAGGTCTCCGCGACAATATGTTCCCGATCCGTAAAGTCAAGGTCGCCGATGGGGCCGAGACCGTCAATGGTTGGAATCCCCGCGTGAGAAAGCCAGTTCGCATCGGACACGCCGCCGCGTTTCTCCTCTTTGATCACCTGTCCGAGGTCCGCGCCGATCTCGCGGATGCGGTCGAACAGTTTCATGGAGGTCGGCATCGGCTGCAGCGGCGGCCTGAACGAGAGGCGCGTCAACGTAAGCCGGCAGCCCGGAACGCTTGTCCGAGACGCGATCTCGCGGACGGCTTTCTCGGCCTTCGCGCCGGTTTGGGCGTCCCAGTAGCGAATCTCAAAATCCATGCTCGCCCTCTCGGCCACGGCGTTGGCCGCCAGGCCGCCCGCCGCCTTTCCGACGTTCGCCACGAGGCTCCGGTCGGGCTTGTTCAGCGCCTCGATGTCGAGGACCTTGCGGGCCATCTCCTGCACCGCGCTGACCTTCCTGCCCTTGAGGCATCCGAAATGCGCGGCCCGTCCTTCGATTTCAAGACGATATCGGACGACTCCCTTGCGCGTGGTGACGACGGTCCCGCGCGGCCCGCCGGCTTCGTAAACCAATGCGGCGGAAGCAGTTGCGCCCATAGCCGTAAACAGCGAAGCCGACGTGGGGGAGCCGACCTCTTCATCGGCGTTGAAGAGGCACACCAGCGAGAGATCGTCCAGCAGGCCGCAACGCTCAAGGGCCTTCAACGCCCAGACGATGACGGCGATTCCGCCTTTCATGTCGCACGCACCCGGCCCGACGAGCCTTCCGGCGACGGTCTTCAGGCGGCGGAACGGGCTGTCGGGCGGGCACAGGGTGTCGAGGTGGCCGGCCAGGACCACGGGCGGCGCACCGCCTCGCAGATGCAGGAATCGGTGATGATCTGCGAAGCGTTCGTTCCTCACGCGCTCATGCCTGAACCCCTTCGGCATGGCCTGCGCCACCATCCGCGCAACGCGTTCCACGCCCTCTTTGTTATGCACGTAGCTGTTGCACTCGACGAGGCGCTTCACAAAGGCCGCAATCCGGCGGCGGCGCCGAGCAGGGCCATATACGAAAGAATCATGACGGCGAATCTCAATGGGTCATCTCCCTTTGCCGGCTCTTATTCCGTCGAGCAGTGTTTTCGGCTCGAGCGGCGCGCCGGACTCCAAGACCCACACCGCGCTCTCGCCGCCGAGCAGTCCCGCATTGGCGGGTTCGCCGGGCGGCACGGGCGGCATCTCGACGTCGCGCTTGAAGGCGCGCACCGCGACTCCCGGCGGGACGTCGAGCAGGTATTGCTGCCACTGCCGATGCAGGTTGGCGACCCACACGAACGCCTTGCGGCCGTCAGGTTCGAGAAGCGCCGCCGCCGCGCCGTTCGTGAGGGCCTTGACCTGTACCGCGCCTTGCGCGCCGGCAGGGCGGACCACGGTCGAGACGTTGGCGAAGTCGCCTTGCAACCAGGGCGCGGGGCGGACCAGCAACGGCGTCCATGATGCGCGCGGCGCGTCGGTGATCGAGTCGGGTTTGAGCGCGAAGCCGCCGCGCTGGTCGAGGCGCACGATGTCTACGCGCAGTCCGCCGTACTGGAAACTCAATGTATTCTCGCCTTGCTCAAGGATGTCAAGCTTGCGGTCCTGCGGCGAGAGACGCCAGCGCACGCGCGCGACGTCGTGCGTCGCGGCGTCGCCGCCGTTCGCGTGGCATCGCAGAGAACCGAAGCCGATAAGCGCGTCTCGCCACACCGCCCAGTGCTGGAGACTCGTCCAGTCGGAGACTTCGTTTGAGGCGCCGGACTCGCCGGCCATGTAGGGCATGTCGCCCCAGTACGGACAGCACAATCGCGTCAGGCAGCTTGTCGCGGCGAAGCCCTCGCAGCTTACATAATTGATGGCGGGGCTCCATTCGACGCATCGGAATTCCGACTTCCACGGGCGCGGCCCCGTCTGTTTGCCGCAGAGCGCCTCGAAGTAGACGCCGTCCACGGCTGCGCCCAGAGGCATGAGCGGTTCGCGGGTGTCGGCCAGATAGGCGCCGGCCAGGCTGTCGTTCATCTGGCGCGTGCCGACGGCGGCGGTGAAGTCATCCCACTGCGACCGGGGGCCGCGAAAGCTGCCGTCGAGGAAGACGCGGCGCTCGGGAGGCGCGGCCGGGGCGGGCAGGGCATGGCGCTCCATCAGGCGCAGGGCCGACGCGGCGTAGGTGGCGGCCTGGTAGTTGTACCAGGGGAAGTTCTTCTTGCCGAAGGAAGGCTCCTTTTCCCCCACGTTGTCGGCCATCAGGACGGTCGCGATGTCGGCGACGCGGCGGTTCTCTTTGCACCGCACGGCGCAGGCGATCATGACCGGCGTTCCGGGGTTGACGAGGTTCCAGAAGCTGTGTTTGAGGTGGGGCTGCTCGGCGTCGGTCAGAAGGCCGCTGCGGTGCTGGACGTTGGGGAAGTAGGGCGCGAAGCGCTTGAGAAAATCGAGGGCGAGCGCGTCGCCGGTGAGGTCCCAGTAGAGCGCGACGGACTTCACGACCATCTGCTGGTAGCCGTGCTGGGGCTGCGAACGGACGAAATAGGCCATGCCGCCGCCGGGAAAGAGCCACTCGTCGTAACGGCGCAGGGCTTGCGCGGCTGCCGCGCGGTAACGTTCCTGGCCGGTCAGTTTCCAGGCGGCGGCGAGGCCGGAGAGGAAATACATCTCGGGGTTGGCGTACTGGCCCGTCAGCGCGCTGGGACGGTATGGCCCGTAGTGCAGGCAGACCAGGCCGTCGTCGGCGGCCTTTGCCACGGTCTCGCGCCATACGGCGGCGCGGGGGGCGTCCACGTCGCCTGTTTCGATCCAGGAGAGGGCGGCCCATGCAAAACTGTGCGGGCCGAAATAGGCGTTGAGGCCGCCGTCGTCCCATTTCCCGTCCGCGCGGATGCGGGCGATGTTGTCCAGCAGGAAGAAGGCGCGTTTGCGCAACAGCGTATCGCGATGGAAGCGGCTCCACTTGTAGCGGTACGCGGCAGCGGCGACCCAGGCGATGTTGGCGTCCTCGGGCGCTCCGCCGTACACGGTGCCCACCTGGACCTTGCGGTCGCCAAAGTCCTTGCCGACGCGGGGATCCTTTTCGTCCAGGACGATCCTGTTGAGTCCCTCCGCCGCGCGTCGCTGGACGATGTAGCGGAGGAAGTCCTCGGTCTTGCGGGGGCACGGCCCGAAATCGGTCGGCAGCGGCGGCAAGTCCTCCGCCATGACCTGCACGACCGCCGCCGCAACCAGAAGGGCCGCCGCAAACGACAATGCTGCATGTAACATCGGATTCTTCCTTCCTGGCGAGGCGGGGCCGACTACTTGAGGTATGGCCTCAGAAGCTGGGCCACCTTTTCGCGAACGCGCTCGATGATGGCCCACAAGCCCTGTGCGCCGTATCGCTTGGAGGCAAACTGGCGCGGATCGCGGCCGGAGACGCCGATCAGCTTTTCGTCGAGATTCTTGGGGAGCCTCGACATGTCCACGAGTTCCGGCCGCAGAAGCATCATGAGCGAGGTCTCCCAGGCCGCCGCGTGGTCGCCCGCGTGGGGGATTTTGTCGCGCACCAGCTCATAGCCGGTGCACGCCCACGCGACGGCGGCGCCGCGCGCTTCGAGATTGAACAATTCGGCGGCGGCCGTTGCGTGGCGGAGCAGCGGATAATGTCCGGCCATGACGACGATGACCTTGAATCCCAGGCTCTTGAACTCGTGGAGGATGTGGAGGAGCAGGTTTACGTAGTTGAGGTCGGCTTCGCGTCGGCGCTCCTCCATATAGCCGGGAGCGAAGCTTCCCTCCGGCAGGCCCATCTTGTGGCGGATCTTGCCTTCCGGGTCGTGATTGGCCTCCATCAGATAACTCTCGCGCGGTTCCCCATAGTACAGGGGCGGGAAGGCCAGCCCGCCGATCTTTTCGGCGCACTTCATGGCGATGGCGTGGATCTTCACCGTGTCGAGGCCGAGGCAGTTGTGCTCCCCGTGCCACTCGATCCCGCCGATGGGCAGATAGGCGACGGGACACTTTCGGCGCGCCTTCACGACCTCGTGAGGAAGCATCTCCTCGTAGCGAATCTTGGCGGTCATCGGTCGGCCTCCCATGTGCGTTCCAGGTATCTCTTGCGGACGCCAATCAGGAGGGAGGATACCAGCAAGGTATGGCAGGGTCAATACGGGCTGCGGCAAAATCGGCCGCCGCGATCTAACGCGCCGGCGCGGTCGGAAACTCGCGGGTCTTCATTTCGTGTACGAGCGCCTTGAACTGGCGCCCGCGCTCGGCGAAGTTGCGGAACATGTCGAAGCTGGCGCACGCGGGCGAGAGCAGGACAACGTCGCCCGGCTCGGCCTTGTGCGCGGCGCATTCGACGGCCTGGGAGAGGGACTCGGCGCGATGAATGGCGGGACTCGAGGACGCGCCGCCATGCGCGCGGATGAGTTCCTCGATCTTGGCGGCGGACCTGCCGATCAGGACGACCGCCTTGGCGCTACGCGCGGCCTCGGCGGCGAAGGCGTCGAGGGAGACGCCCTTTTCCATGCCGCCGGCGATCAGGATGCGGCCGCACCGGAACGAGCGCAGCGCCGCGATGGCCGACTCGGGCGTTGTGGCGATGGAGTCGTTGTAGTAGCGGACGCCCTTGACGTCGGCCACGCGTTCGAGCCGGTGTTCCAGCCCTTCGAAGCGGTTGACGGTCGAGCCAATCTCGCCCGCGCCCGCGCCGGCGATGTAGGCCGCCATCGAGGCCGCGGCGATGTTTTCCAGGTTGTGGCGGCCCGGAAGCTTGACGCGGTCGAGGCCGACGCGCACGGGCGCGCGGCCGTCGCGCACGTGAAGTTCCTGGTCCAGGACGTACGCGCCCTGTTCGAGTGGCGAGTTGGCGCTGAAGAAGTAGACGCGCGCGCCGGATTCGACCGCCCATCGGCGCAACACGGCGTCCTCGTGGTTGACCACGAGGAAGTCGCGGCCGGACTGGTACTGCATGATGCACTTCTTGGCGCCGATGTAATTGGCCATCGTCTCGTGGCGATCAAGATGGTTCGGCGTGATGTTGACGACGATGCTGATGTGCGGGCTTCGGCCCAGGCGGTGAAGGTCCTCGAGCTGGAAGCTGGACAGCTCCAGCACCACGGTGTCCGTAGGCCGGATGTGCTGGATGTCGCCCAGCAGCGAGCGGCCGATGTTCCCGCCCAACCACGCCCGGCAACCGGACGCCTTCAATATCTCATAGGTGAGGACCGCCGTGGTGGACTTGCCGTTGCTGCCGGTGATGCCCACGATGGGGGCGGGGCAGAAACGGAAGAAGAGGTTCATCTCCATGTCGAGCGGGACGCCGTGCCGCTCCGCCAGGCGAAGGAAAGGCGAATGCTTCGGAACGGCGGGGTTGACGATGACCAGGTCGGCCTTGGTGAAGTCTTCTTCGCGGTGGTTGCCCAGCACCAGATTAACGGGGAGGTTCTTGATATGTTCGAGCGACTCCGCCAGCTCGGCCGGGCTGCGTTTGTCGGTGACGGTGACGTGAGCGCCGTGTGCGGCCAGGAAGCGGGTGGCGCCGAGGCCGCCGCCGAAAAGCCCCAGTCCCATGACGGTCACGCGCTTCCCGCGGAACTCCTCCGGGGATCGTAAGCCTTCGCTTTGCTCCGCCTTTCGGTCCCTCATCACTGCTCCTTGCGAGCGAAGTGGAAATATTCTAACGTCAAGTCCGGCCGGGCGCAATGAAAAACAGCCTCGCCCGTTGTCTCACGTTATGACGCCTTGCAGTTCCCTGTTGGCCGCCAGGGCGGCTTCCTCGACGGCCCGCTCCCATCTTGCCTCGCCGTACATGGCCTTCCACGGCGCCAGTGTGTAGGCGAAGTTGATGGAACGTGCGGAGGCCACGATGGCGCCCGTTCCGTCCTTCTTGAAACAGACTTTCACATCTTGCGCCGTTGCGCCTTGCGCCCCGTAGCCGGGCACAAGGAAGATCGTTTTCGGCATCAGGCGGCGCAGCCGAGCCGCGGCTTTCGGGTCGGTGCCGCCGACCACGGCGCCCACGGCCGAATAGCCGCTTCGGCCCGCAAAGGGCGCGCCCCACCTGGCCACAAGGCGGGCCGCCTTTTCGTAGAGCCGCTCGCGACGGGAGACGATATCCTGCAAGTCGCGCGCCGAGGGGTTCGAGGTCCTCACCAGCACAAAGAGACCCTTGCCCTGGCTTGCCAGAAGCTCGGCGAAAGGCTCCAGCACGTCGGACCCGACGTAGGCCGTGACCGTGATCGCGTCGGCGCCGACCGGTTCGCACGCTTTGCCGTCCACGCAGACCCGGCCCAGGTGGGCGGCGGCATAGGCGGCCATGGTCGTCCCGATGTCGCCGCGCTTGACGTCGCCGAGCACGATGAGGCCCTTGCGGCGCGCGTGGGCGACGGCTGCGCAGTACGCGCGGTAGCCCGCCCACCCGAACTGCTCGAAGAAGGCGATCTGCGGCTTGATGGCCGGCACATGCGGCGCCACTATGTCAATGAACGCACGGCTGAATTCCTGCACCGCTGCGGCGGCGCCCTCCAGCGTACGGCCAAATTTCCGAAATGCCCTGGCGCGGATGGCGCCGGGAATCAGGTCGAGACGCGGATCAAGGCCGACGATGAGGCAACTCTTTTTCCTGCGTACGGCCTCGACCAATCGGTCCGCGAAATTCCTCACGCCATTCCCGCCTCTTGTCGTCCTGCGCGGTCTGCCGTGCGCCGTCGGCTACGCGCACTTCAGTTCGAGAAAGTTCTTGAGCAGCTTCGGCCCTTCGTCGGTCAGAAACGACTCCGGATGGAACTGCACGCCTTCCAGCGGATACTCCTTGTGCCGGATGCCCATGACCTCGGTCGGATCGTCCACGGCGCGGGCCGTGATCTCGAAGCAGTCGGGCAGTGTGCTCTCAATCACGACCAGCGAATGGTAGCGCGTGGCCTCGAACGGGTTTTCAAGCCCGCGGTAGATGGTCTTGCCGTCGTGTTTGATCATCGAGGTCTTGCCGTGCATCAGGCGCTTGTTGCGCGTGACCGTTGCGCCGAAAGTATGGCCGATGCACTGGTGTCCGAGGCAGACGCCGAGGATCGGCGTCTTGCCGGCGAAGGCCCGTATGGCATCGTTCGACACCCCGCCCTCTTTGGGCGTACAGGGGCCGGGGGAGATGATGAGATGATCGGGCTTCTTCCGCGCGATCTCCTTTACCGTGACTTTGTCGTTGCGGTAGACCTCCAGCACGGCGCCCAGCTCGCCCAGCCGTTGAACGAGGTTGTAGGTGAAGGAGTCGTAATTGTCAATCACGATGACCATCTTGCGTCCTATTCGTCTTTTAGCGTCTTCAGGGCCGGATAAATCCGGCGGTACGTGGCGAGCTTCTCTTCGTAAATGCTTGCGTTGCGTTTATTTGGGACAAATGTCCTGTCCGGTTTCACCAGCAGTTTCACCGCGTCGGCGAACGAGGTGTAAACGCCGGTGGCCACGCCGGCGGCGATGGCCATTCCCTGGCAGGCGGCTTCGGTGGTCTTCAGCCGCACGATGCGTTTGTTGAACATGTCGGCCTTGAGTTGCAGCCATTTCTCGGACTTCGCGCCTCCGCCGATAGCGCGCAACTCATCCACGACGATGCCGGCCTCTTCGAGCAACTCGATGTTGAGCTTCATCTCGTAGCTGATGCCTTCGAGCACGGCCTTGATCATCTCGGCCTTGCTCGATGCGAGGTTGAGGCCGACGATGGCGCCGGTGGGCGAGGGGTCCATGTACGGCGTTCCCGTCATGGTGAAATGCGGCAGCACGAACAGGTCGGTCGGCTTGTCCGACATCTTTTCGAGAAGCACGTCGTACACATCCACGCCGCGCTTCCGGGCCTCGATCTTCTCCTCGCCGCCGAGGGTGTCGCGGAACCACCGCAGCAACGACCCGCCTGTGAAGTTGAAGGCGAGCGTTACATACAACTTGGGAGCGACGTGGAAGTAGCAGCAAAAGTTGTTGCGCAGCATCGTCTGATTCATCACGGGCTTGGAGAACGCGGGCGCGAAACATTCGACGGTGCCCGTGGCGTCAATGGCTACGCGTTCCTTGACGATGCCCGCGCCGAGCGCGCCTGCGGGTTGATCGTGGCCGCCGGTCACCACCTTGCACCCCTTGGGCAGGCCGAGGACGCCGGACATCTTCCCGTTGATCTCTCCCACGATGGTCCCGGAAGGTTTTGCGTCCGGAAAGAGCGAGACATCCACGCCGGCTTCGTCGCAGATCTTTCCCGACCAGCGTTCCGCCTTCACGTCGAACGCCATGGTGCGGCACGCCATCGAGTAGTCCACGGTCGGCGCGCCCGTCATCTTGTAGATGGCGAAGTCCTCGTAGGTCAGGAACTTCCACGCCTTCTTCACGACCTGCGGCATGTGTTTCTTGAGCCACATGATCTTGAAGATCGTGAACATCTGGCTGGGTGGCTGGCCGGTGATGCGCATGACCTGCATCGGATCGTTTCTGGCGATCCACCGGCAGGCCAGGTCCTTGGCCCGGCTGTCGAAGCCGAGGATGCTGTTGTGGAGGATGTTGCCGTTGGCGTCAAGGGGGGTGGCCGCTTCGCCCAGGCACGAGACGGCCACTGCGGTTACGGGTTCCCTGGTCTTGCGCGCGGCCTCGGCGACGGCCTCGACGACGCTCCCCCAGACCTGATTCGGATTGATCTCGAGCCAGCCCGCCTGGGGCGAGTGCAGGGGGTATTCCCGATAGGCGGCGGCCAAGATTTTCCCATCGCGACTGAACACGATTGCCTTGGTGCCTGTCGTCCCGATGTCCAGGCCCATTAGGCTCATTAAATGCACTCCTAACGGTCTTGCCAGAGGCCGGCAGTAGCTGAGCCTGCACCGACTATTGATGCGATTTTTTACCAGAACTGTGCATGAATGTCAAGAAATTCTTCCGAAAAAGTACGTAAGAATCATACTCTGGATAGCCTTCTGGCACGGGACCCCTCTTGATTGCGTGAGGCCCCCAGATAGCCGCAATACGTTGAGGGTAATGAGGTTATGTAGGGGGAAGACCCCTCTTAGTCCGGTGGGCGTACCGATCTGGCTTGGCGCCGGGGGTCACTGCCGAAGGGCTTCTGGCGCCGTTCCAACTAAATCAACAGGCGACCTGCCCCGGCCCGTCCCGTCTGACGGGACGAGAAATCCAGTTGGAACGGCACTAGCAGGCGATGGGGTATCGCCCGTAGTGCCGGCAGGCACGGTAGAAGGCGAGGATATTCTGAAGCGGCGTTGAGGGGACGATCTCGCTGGAGGAGCCGACGAAGTGCCCTCCGCCGGGCGAGGCGGCGCGCAGGCACGCCTTCGTGGCCTCGACGACGGCTTCCGGCGTCCCGAGCGGGAGCACTTGCGAGCAGTCCACATTGCCGACGAGGATCAGGTTCTTTCCGTAGCGTCTCTTGAGCAGAGCGATGTCCATGCCGGCGAGAGGCTCGATGGGATTCAGTCCGTTGATGCCCGCGTCAATCATGTCGTCGAGAATCTCCGTGACGTCGCCGTCGCTGTGGAAGACGACCTTGATGCCGGCGTCGTTGCAGGGCTTGCACACGCGCCGCAGGCAGGGGATGAACGTCTCGCGCAGGAAGCGCGGAGAGAACATGAGGCGATTCTTGTAGGCGATATCGTCGCCCACGAAGAAGATCGGGCAGAGTTTTTCCTCGGCGCAGACTTGCGAGTGCAGCGCGGCGTTGGCGCACAGCGTTTCCATGACGCGTTCGATGTCGCGGCGGCATTCGTGGATGGCATAAGAGAAAAGTTCGAGTCCCATCAATCCATAGGTCGCATGGAACCCGCAGCCGTGGCCGGGGACGTACAGGGTGAAAGGCTCGAAGAG
>CAYPFP010000014.1:27244-57644 GCA_964409935.1 uncultured Planctomycetota bacterium
GCCGTGATAGACCTTGACGATGCCCTGTTCGTAGGTGTCGCCGGGCGCGGCGAAGTGGTTCCAGATGTCCCGGTTGTCGAGGTAGTCCCAGATGGGGACGCGGTCGCCTTCCTCGAAATTCATGGCCCTCGTGATGCGGTCGTGGACGACGGGGTCGAGCATGGCAATGGCTCCGAGGTCGGCGCCGGCGCGCGACTGTCCGGGGGGCGCGCCGCAGTGCCCCTTAGTCGGAAAGGTCCAGCATCCGCTCGATGGTGCGCCTGGCCTTAGTCGCAACAGACTCCGGCACAGTCACTTCGTACACCACATCCTCCAGCGACCAGAGGATTTTTTCGAGGCTGTTAAGCTTCATGTTGGGGCAGTCGGCCAAGGGCGAGGCGGCGACAAACGTCTTGTTCGGACTCTCTCTCCGGAGCCGATGCAGCAGGCCGATCTCCGTCCCGATGATGAATGCGGCGCCGTCGGATTCGCGGCAATATTTCGCGATCCCCGTCGTGCTGGCGACCTTGTCGGCCAGGGCGATTACGTCGGCCGTGCACTCGGGATGGACCACGACCTTTGCGGCGGGGTTCAGGCGTTTCTGCTTGGTAATGTCTTCGGACAGGATGCGATGATGCGAAGGGCAGTATCCGTCCCAGAGGATGAGGTCGCGCTTGAGCTGCGACGCGGCCCACGCGCCGAGGCTCTTGTCGGGGAGGAAGAGCACCTTGCGCTCGGAAGGGATGGAGGCCACGACCTGCACGGCGTTGGACGACGTGCAGCAGATGTCGCTCTCGGCCTTGACGGCGGCGGTGCTGTTGACGTAGCAGACGACGACGGCGTCGGGGTGCTTGGCCTTCATCTCGCGCAGCTCGCGCACGGTGACCATGTTGGCCATGGGGCAGCCGGCGTTCTCGTCGGGCACGAGCACCTTCTTGTCGGGGCAGATGAGCTTGGCCGTCTCGGCCATGAAGTTCACGCCGCAGAAGACGATGACGTCGGCCTTCGTTCGCGCGGCGTTTTGCGAGAGGCCGAGCGAGTCGCCGGTGAAGTCGGCAATGTCCTGCACTTCGGGGCGCTGGTAGTTGTGTGCGAGGATCACGGCGTTGCGCTTCGCCTTCAGATCCATGATCTTGTCCACGAGAATGTCGCCCATGTCTGTCGTCTCGCTCCAATGAACGTTACTCGTTAAGGTAGCCCAGGAAGGGCAGATCGCGGAACTCCTCGCCGCGGCACAGCCCGCAGCCGACGATGAACTTGTCCGGCACCGTAAAAGCCACGTAGTCGAGGGGCGCGCCGACGATCCTTCGCAGCGGTTTGTTCGCCAGCACGAAGACGCGCAGGCTCGCCGGTTCCTCCAGAAGCAGCCTGGCGGTTACGGCGGCAAGGGTCTGGCCCGTGTCCGCGATGTCGTCCAGCAGCAAGACATGGCGTCCCCTGACGGCGTGGCGCAGGCACATCTCGACGCGGACCGGCTGGGCCGGTCGCGTTGCGCCGCCGTAGCTGGCGGCCTTTACGTAATCCAGCATGAAAGGCACGCGCAGCCGGCGGGCCATCTCTTCGGTGAGCGTCCGCCCGCCGTTCAGCACGCCGACCAGGGTCGTCTCGCGCCCGCGGTAGTCCTCGTCAAGACACCGCGCCAGTTCGTCGAGCCGCCGCCGCACCTGTTCAGCCGAGTAGAGCGGCGTGATCTTATCGTGCGCTTGCATCGGGGTCGGGACATCCTTTCGAACAAATAGATTCTATCAGGCGCGGCGTCTTTCTCAAGGCAAAACCGGAGGGCCGGCGCCTCGTTCCTGGCGGGGGCGCCCGCCGGGGCGCGGCTTTTGCGCTTGTAACGCCGCGTATGCGTCATTAACATGGTTCGAGCCTGGGAAATCGGCGCCGCCGTATCCTGCCCAAAGGGAGGTTGAAGCATGACGACCGAGGACGCAAAAGCGCGCGACCAAGTGCGCGAGTTGGCGCGGCGCGTGGCGGAACTCGCCAACAGCGATGAGAACAAGCGCCGTCTGGGATTGTGGTGCGACGTGAACAGTCTGCGCAAGGCCGAGCGCCCGCCGGTGATATGTCATCCGGGTTCCGGCGCGTGGGAGGAAACGCTGCCGCGCTCGACGGTGACGACGCAGGATCGGTTCCTTGGAGACCTTGAGTACCGCTTCCGCCAGATGCTGTGCAAGTGGGAGTTGGGCGACGATACGGTGCTCGACGCCTGCATGCCGGCGCCGTCGGTCATGCGTCTGGAGGGGCAGTATCTCTGGGGCCTGCCCGTCAAACACGTGCAGGTCAAGTACGACGACGTCTCGCGCACGGCCTGGCGCTATGAGCCGCCGCTCAAGCAGGAGTCCGACATCGAGAAGATCGTCCCCCCGCGCTATCGCTACGACCGGGAGGCGACGCAGGCAAACCTCAACCGGATGCACGACCTGCTCGGCGACATCCTGCCGGTGAAGGAGACTTGCGCGGTGCCGGGACCGGGGGCGTGGCTGCACGGGTGGGCGACCGAACTGCGGGGCGTTCAACAGTTGCTGGAGGACCTGATGGACCGTCCGGCCTGGGTGCATCGGCTGATGCGTACGCTGATGGAAGGTTTCCTCGGCGTATTGGACCAGTACGAGAAGATGGGCGTGCTGACGCTCAACAACACCGGTCTCATGGCGTGCGACGATCTGCCTCAGAAGGACTACGACGGCAAAGTAGCGCGTCTTCGCGATCTGTGGGGGCGCGGGGAGAGCCAGGAGTTCCAGGGCGTTTCGCCGAAGCAGCACGAGGAGTTCTTGCTGCGTTATCAGAAGCCCATCCTGGAGCGTTTCGGCTTGACGTTCTACGGTTGTTGCGAAGACCTGACGAACAAGATCGGCCTGATCCTGAGCATCCCCAACCTGCGCAAGTTCGTCTGTTCGGCGTGGACGGACATCGGCAGGCTGGCCGAGGCCGTCAAGGACCGGTACGCCATAGAATGGCGGCAAAAGGCCACGGACGTGGTTTATGCGCCCGACCTGAGCGCCGTGCGGGCGCACCTGGAGCGCGGTCTGCGGCAGGCCAAGGGCTGCCGCGTCATGATCGTTTTGCAGGAGCTTGAGACGACCAACCACAACCCGAAGCGGTTGAGGGACTGGGCGGCGTTGGCCAAGGAGGTCGGGGCGAAGACGGCTTGATCTCCGATTCTGGAACGTTGATCCTCAACTCGGCTGAAGGAAAGAAAAGCATGAAGAACATCATTCTCCTGATCGCGGACACCTTTCGTTACGACAACCTGGGCAACAAGGCAAAACGACCGGTGCGCACGCCGGAGATGGACCGTTTTGCGGATGAGCGCGCGACCTCGGTCGAGCGGGTGTACATGGGCAGCTTTCCGACGATTCCCCATCGCACCGACGTGGCGGCCGGCGTGTTGGGCTGGCCGCATTACGGGTGGCAGCCCATCGAGGTGAGCGGTCCGAATCACATCGGCGCCATGCTCGGCAAGGCGGGCTACGCGACCCAACTCATCTGCGACTGTCCGCACCTTTTCCATGCCCGTTTCCAGTACGGTTTCCACGGCGCGTTTGTGCATCGCGGGCAGGAGGGCGACAGGTCTCTGCTCCATCTCAACGACCCGATCCAGACCGTTGTGCCCATCGAGAAGACGCGCTATCGCTCGCTGTTCCGCGAGCACACGCTGGTGGACATGCACCGCTGGATCAACCGCTATTTCACTTGCGAGGAGGAGACGTTTCCCGCCAAGACGGCGCAGACGGTCGTGCGCTGGCTTGAGGAGAACTACAAGGCGAACCCGTTCTTCCTGTGGGTGGATTTCTTCGACCCGCACGAGCCGTGGGATCCGCCGGAGTACATGGTGCGCCGCTACGATCCCGACTACACGGGCACGCCGATGCTTCACTGCAATTACGGTCCGGCTACCGACTACACAGCCGCCGAGCTTCATAACCTCTGGGCGCACTACGCCGCCGAGTCCGAACTGGTGGACCGTTATCTCGGCCGGATTCTGCAGAAGATTGACGACCTGCAACTCTGGGACGACACGGTTGTTCTGGTCACGGCCGACCACGGCACGTCGCTGGGCGAACACAACCGCACCGGCAAATCCAACATCCATCCGACCGATCCCCGCTACTGGCCCATCTATCCGGAGATCGGTCGCGTCCCGTTCCTGCTGGCGGGCGGCAAGGTGCCGTGCGGCAAGAGCCTGGACCTCATGGCCCAGCCCATTGACATCCTGCCGACGCTGATCGAGCTGGCCGGCGTGAAGGCCGAGCCGCCCAAGAAATTCGACGGTATCTCCTTTGCCAAGGCCGTCCTCAAAAGCAAGGGCGCGCATCGCGATCACCTCGTGAGCGGCTGCCACATCAAGGCGGACCCCAACGTGCGCCCGCGCAAGGCCGTTACGCCGTTTCTTGTCACGGATCGCTGGGGCTACGCGCCCGTCGGCGCTTACGGCAAGCCGGAACTGTACGACATTCGGCGGGATCCCTTGGCCGAGCGCAACATCGCCGCGGGACATGCGAAGGTCGTGGCGCAACTGCACGGGCTTTTCCTCGATCATTTGAAGTCGTACGGCGCTTCCGAAGCGTGTCTGGCCCTCTGGAGGAGCGCGCGCGAGGGGGAGGGTACATGGGCCGTGGACTATCCCGACAAGACCGCGTGAGCGCGCACGCTCCCGACGGATGGCTGCGGCGTCGCGAGTTCCTGAAGTCCGCCGGCATCTCCGCGCTTTTTCTCGGCGGTGCGGGAAGTTTGTTTGGTGGAGGAAACAAGTCCATGTCTTCCGGCATGATGCCCGTGCCCGATGCCCAGGCCGGGACGCTGTATCCGTTCGTCCAGGCGACCGCCGGCCGTTCGACGTTCGAGCTTTCCTTCCTTCACGAGCGCTACAAGGATGTGGAGGCCTGGAAGCGCGAGGGCCGGGCCAGGGTGCGCGAGCTGTTGCGCTACGACCCGCCGCCGTGCGACCCGCGCGCCGAGACCGTCGAGCGTACGGACTGCGGCGACTTCGTCCGCGAGAAGATCTACTTCAACACCACCCCCGACATTCGCGTGCCGGCCTATCTTCTCCTCCCGAAGGGCGAGAAGAAGCGCCGGCCCGCCGTGGTCGCGCTGCATGACCACGGTGCGTTTTTTGTCTGGGGCAAGGAGAAGGTCATCGCGACGGAGAACGAGCACCCTTCGCTTGCCGAGTTCAAGCGCACGGCCTATGCGGGCCGCAGTTACGGCAGCGAACTGGCGCGGCGCGGCTACGTGGTCATGGCCATTGACATGTTCTACTGGGGCGAGCGGCGAATGGTCCTCGCCGCCGACCCGCCCGTCTGGCGCGAGCCGGACAAGATGACCGGCGACGACGTGACGGCCTTCAATCGCCGCTCCTCCGCCGGTACGAGTCTCATCGCCACCGGCCTCTTCGAGGCGGGCATCACGTGGTCGGGCGTCATGTTCACGGACGATCTGCGCACCGTGGACTACCTTGCCGCCCGTCCCGAAGTGGACGCGGATCGCATCGGTTGTTGCGGCCTGTCGGTCGGCGGGTTCCGCTCCGCGCACCTGGCGGGTCTGCATCCGCGCATCAAGGCCGCGATCGTGGTGGGCTGGATGTGCGCCTACGGCCACATGCTCAAGTCCAAGCTCACGAGCATCGGTTTCATGAAGGTGATTCCGGGCCTCTACAAATATATGGACCTGCCCGACGTGGTCTCCATGACCGCGCCCGGCGCGCTCATGGTGATCCACGGCACGAAGGACGGCCTGTTCACCAACGAGGGCGTGCAGGCCTGTTACGATAAGATCGCGAAGGTCTACGCCAAGGCCGGCGTGCCCGACCGTTTCCAGGGGGTCACCTACGACGGTCCGCACGAGTTCAACGCGGAGATGCAGGAGAAGGCGTTTGCCTGGCTTGACCGCAGGTTGAAGCCATGATTCCAAGCGATTGTGCTTCAATCCCTTAGGACATAGCCGACAAGCCCGAACTGGTCGCCGTCCGGCCCAGGGAGAGGAGAGCGCCGGCGCGCCGCTTCGGCTGTCGGAGAGCGGTCAAGGGGTCGCGTAGAGGAGAAGCAGTATGGCGCTGCGCATATCGCTGCTTGCGTGTCTGGTCTTGGTCGCGGCGGCGGAAGCCTCCGACGCGAAGCCCGACCCCTGGGCCGTCGCCGAACGCAACGCCGCGCAGGCCAATGAAGCCTTCGCCCGCTGCCGTCGTCTCATGTACGCCTGGTACAAGCACAAGGGCGTGAACAACCACCTGCTCCCGCAGAACCTTCGAAGCCGTCAGTGGACGGCGCAGAATTCTGCCGCCGACCTCTGGTCGTTCTTCGTCATTACGGCTTACTTCACCGACGCCGAGGCTCTCGACACCTTCGTGCGCGAGACCCTGCGCGACGAGATCCGCCTCACGACCCGCCTTGGCCGTCTGCCCGACGACTACGATATTGACAGGAATGTCTTCGTGCGCCGCGAGCCTGACCTCCCGAAGATTATCTTCGGCGCGAGCGAATATGTGAAGGACGGTCTTCTGCCCATCGTGGAGACCATGGGGCGTACGGCGTGGTTCTACCGCGGGCGCGATCTGCTGGAGGACATCTGCGCCCATGCGCCCGTGGAGACGCGTTTCGGCAAGATTCCCAGCGACGGCGCGGAGGTCAACGGCAACATGTTGCAGGGCCTCTCGCGTTACTACTCCGCCACGGGCGACCCGCGTTTCAAGGCTTGGGCGGAGCGCATCGGGGACGCCTATTTCCTGGACATGCTGCCCCGTAACAACGACTTGCCCTGCCATAGTTGGGATTTCGCCGCGGGCAAGCCGGCCAGGGACGTTCTTTCCCTGAGCGACCACGGCAACGAGATCATCTTTGGCCTTTCCGAGCTGGTCGCCCAGGAGCACGTCCACGATCCGGCGAAGGCCGCGCAATCGCTGACTGTTTTTTTCTCGTGACAGGACCCTGATATGAGACGATTCATTCCTGCCTTGTTCGTCGTCCTGCTCTGCGGGCGGGCCTTGGCTGCGCCGCTCCACACCTACGACTTTGACGATGCGAAATCCGCAGAGGGTTGGAACCGCAAGAGCAACACGGTGATCAGCGTTCGTCCTCCCTCGCCGTTCAAGGGGGATGGCGCGATGCGGTTCACGATTGATCCGGCGGAGTTTTCGTTCGGCTGGATACACCGCCCGTTGCCGGCGATGGACTTTGGGCAGCTTGTCGGCGTCGGCGGCGTGTTCCGCGCCGTCCCTGGCGCCGTCGGTCATCTCCGGATGTACTTCTGCCTGCACTCCGAAGGCCGGGAACTCAGCTATTTCGCCGCCGACCTCGGCAAGCTCAGCGACAGCAACGGCCAATGGGTGGAGTTTTACGCGGCGCTGCGCGACCTGCGTTATGAACGCGGTCCCCTCCGCAGCCTGCGGCCTGGGGCGCTGGGTACGAATGATCTGATTCAATTTATGGCCGGGGTCGAGGGCCGCCGGCCGGTGGCCGTTGACGTGGACCAGGTGGAGTTCCTGAACGCCGCAGACGCCGCCGCTGTTGCGGTGCGTTGCGCCCAGGCCGCCCGCGGCCGGCTCCTTATGCCCGAAAACGAGATCGCGGCGTCATCCCATCCGCGTTTGTTCTTCACGCCGGAGCGTCTCCCGCTCTATCGCGCGAAGGCGAAAACGGGCGATGAGCGCCAGGCCGCCTACGAGCGTCTTCTGGCCCTCGCGTCGGAGATGTTGACGCGCTACAACGCCGCCGACCCCTTCGCGGGTCTGTACAAGTATGTCGAAGAGAGCAAGTTCGAAGGCGTGCCGTGGCGCGCGGCGTTCGAGGGCGAGATCGTGTCGGCCAGCCATCCCATCGAGATACTCGGCGCCGCCTACCGGCTTACGGGCGACAGGCGTTTCGGCGCGCACGGCGCGCGTGCTCTGGTGGCGGCGGCCGAGCGGCTGACCACGGACGAGTCGTTCCTGGCTCGCGGTTTCTATTACAGCCGCACGTTCTATGTGCGCGCGCTCGGTTTTGGTTACGACTGGCTCTGGGACGTCCTCAGTCCCGATGAGCGCCGCCTCGTGAAGACGACGCTGCTCGGCTTTGTGCAGGACATCCATGAGAGAAGCCAGACGGACAGTTGGGGGCGGCGGCCCCTGCATCGCGTCTGGAACTGGGCCCCCGGCCTGATGGGCGCGTGCGGCATCGGCATGTTGGCGATGGAGGGCGAGACCCGTCTGGCCGAGAAGGCCATCCTCTTCGACTGCCGCCGCCATCTGCGCGACTACCTTGTGCTGGGCATAGACGCCGACGGTTGTTGCCACGAAGGGCCGAACTATATCGGGTACGGCATCGGCGCGGGCGTCGAGTTTGTGGAGGCGCTCCGCTTGCAGGGGCGCGGCGACCTTTTCGTCGAGACAAACTACCATCTCATCCCGCCGTGGCTCATCGCCGAAACGCTCCCCGACGGCCGGCGCTGGAACAATCTCTCCGACTGCGGTCACGGTCAGGCGGCCTGGCCGGTGTATATGTATGCGTGCGGACGCCTTGCGGAGCTTGCGCGGGGCGGAGCGGCGGTCTCCGGCGAGGCGCGTTGGCCGGCCGCGAATGTCCGGTCGCCGCTGGACTTCCTGCAGCAGTTTGCCGAAGCGCCCGGCCCGCGCCGTCTCGGCTATGCGTCCCTGGCGGGGCTTATGGGCTGGGCCTGGCAACGGGGGCCGGGCCGCATTGCCCCCGCCGATTACAGCGCGCGCGAGTCCCTCGCGCACGTGCTCCTGTATGAGCCGTGTGCGCCCGCGCCCGATCCCGCCCTGCTTCTGCCGCTTGGCATTCACTTCCGAGGTCGCGGGCTGGTCGTCTCGCGCACCGGCTTCGGACCTGACGACGTCTACCTGGCCGTCGAGGCCGGCCCCCACGCGGCCGGTCACGACCAGAGCGACAAGGGGACCTTCACCCTCTACGCCTACGGCGGCGATCTTGCCATTGACAGCGGCTACGGCAACGACGGCGATCCGTTGAAGAGCGGCAGCAGCCACGCCCATAACGTCGTCCTCATTGACGGCGAGGGTCAGCCCATGCGCTACCACAACCAGTCCAGCGGGCGCATCACCGGTTTCCAGCACTCGCCCCTGCTCGACTGGATTCGCGTGGACGCCGCCGAGGCATGGAACGTCCGTTACGACAGCGACTTGACGCCCATGGCCATGCCGCGTGTGGCGAAGGCGGAGCGTTCGTTTCTTTTCGTGCGCCCGCGCGACGGCGCGCCGCCTTATCTGGTCGTCTACGACGATATCGTGAAAGACGCCAGGGAGCATGATTACACCTGGCTCTGGCACATCCCCGCGCAGATGAAATTCGGTCTTGCCGACGGCGTCTGGACCGCGTCGCCGCGTCCGCGCTCGCACGATGTTCTCACCTCGCCGCCGACGGGTCCTGCCGGTTCTGCGGTCTTCAAGTTCAACATCCCCACGGCGGGGCGTTACGTCGTCTACGGTCTGGCGCGCGCCGGCGGGCCGGAGCAGGGGAAGTCGGACAGTTTCTTCGTGAGCATGGACGGCGGGGATCGTCTGTGTTGGGACCTGCAGTCCGGCGCGCATCTGTCGTGGGGCGCGGTGACGCATCGGGGAGAGCCGACGCCGCGAATATTCGAACTCGCGGAGGGGCCGCATGTCCTGCGGTTGGAGGTTCGCGAGCGTCAGGCGGAACTGGCCCGGTGGCTGGTGATGCCCGCCGAGGCCGCGTCGCCGCTGGATCCCGACGGCACGCCCGACGGCGCAGTCGCGCTGTCGCTGGCCGATGCCGTGATCGAAAAGCCCGGACTGGAGCGGCGGCGCGAGGGCGAGGTGGTTGGTCCGGATGCCTTCATGGACGTGTTCCCCGTGAACCCCCCGCGCGGCGAGGCCAAGACCGATTGGTTCCTGACATCGCGCGAAGGCGCGCACCCCAGGCTCCTGTACTCCGCGCGCGCCGTTGAACCCCATTTCCTGAAGGTCTTTGTCCCCCGCCGTTCCGGCGTTTCTCGTCCGTCGGTGACGCCTCTTGCGGGCGAAGGCGGCGTGGGTGTCGCGGTGAAGTGGCCGTCGGTGACGGACCACATTGTGTTTGCGCGCGACAAGGCCTCATGCGGCAAGATGCGCCTGGAGGCGTCGGCAGGTCTCGTGCGTCTGAAGAATGATGCCGTGGCCGGTTGGGCCCTTCTCGACGGCGTTGTGTTGGAGTACGATGGTATCGAGCTTCACCGCTCGCCCCAGCGCACCGTAGTTGTGGGCGAGGGGCGTTAACAATTCATCGAGAGGAATGATTCCGCCATGACGGGAAAAAAGACGACAGATTCATCCTCGTCCGTGAAGGTTCGCATGTTCTGGACGTGGGACCACAGCACCGAATGGGAACTGAACCGCGCGGGCGCGCAGACGATAGGCGCGTCCAACAGCTACACGAAAAAGACGGAGGTCTTCCTGAAGGATTACACGCGGCTCTTGGAGTGGTGCGGGCGGCACGGCGTGGACGCGGTGGTCATCTGGGGATTGCTGCGCGATTCGCACGGCGGGCTTGAGTCGGCAAAGCGTCTGTGCGAGGAGGCGGCCAGGCGCGGCGTGCGCGTGCTTTGCGGTGTGGGGCTGAACGCGTATGGGGGCGTCTATTACGAGGGCGATTCGCCGTGGAGTCTGGAGCGCCACCTGGAGGCCCATCCGGAGCTTTACGGGCTGGACGCCAGGGGCAACAAGATGGTTTTCGGCCTCGGGGTTTCGGCGCCGAAGGTCGCTCATCACGCCTGTCCCTCGCGGCGCGAAAACCAGGAATTCGCCGCCGAGTCGCTCCGGTGGCTCTTCCGGCAGTTGCCGCTCCTGGGCGGCGTGCAGATCGAATCGGGCGACACCGGCGTCTGCGTGTGCGGCTTGTGCCGCGAGCGCCGCCGCCATCCCGTGTCGGCGCTTTCATGGGAAGACATGGCGCTGACGTACCCCCTTGCTGCCAGGGCGATCCGTTCCGTTGCGGCGGAGGCGTGGATCGTGTGCGAAACCTACGCGCATCCGGAGCCTCACTCCGGTCCCGTGCCGGCCCCGGGTTTCGGCGGAGGCAAGCCCGCGTGGGCCGACGAGTGCCTGGAAAAATTCCCCGAAGACGTTTTCGTCCAGTGGGTATGCGATGATTACGTACAGCCTATTGCGACGCGGCAATGGACGGCGGCCGGCGCGGTGTCGCCGGGCCGGCGCCGCCACGTCATGCGCTCGCACCATGCGACCTATTGGCGGGGGGGGATTCGGGGGGAATTGGCCGTGGACTGGATGTCCGACGTGGTCCGTCAGAGCGTGGCGCACGGCTTCGAGGGGGTGTCCCTCTTTGGGGAGGTCTCGCCGTTCCACGCCGGCGCCGAGATGAACTACCTGGCACTGGAGAACTACGGCAGCGCGGCGAACCCCGACGCGGACCTGGGAGTTTTTCTGCGCGACGTGGCCGCGCCGCTCCTGGGCGGCGAGAAGGAGGCCGGCGAGTACCTCCGGTTCGCGCGGAGGCCAAAGGAGGATCGCGGCTCGGTCCCCGACGCCGTGAACGCCATTGTCGCTCGCTGCGCAAAGCTGCCGCCCGACGCGGCGCGGCGCTGGATATGGCTTGCGAATCATCTGGCATCCCTTGTCTATCAGTGAGGAACTCGCCATGCGCGTTCTCCTTGTCTTGGCGTTTGTGTTCCTTGGCGGACTGCTTCGGGCGGAGCCGTTCACGCTGGCCAGGTCCGGCAAACCGGTCGCGACCATCGTGACGCCCGCCGCGGCCAACGATAGGGAGAAACTCGCCGCTCAGGAACTGCAGCGTTACGTTGATCTCATCTGCGGCGTCAAGCTGCCCATGCGTGAGGATGGTCTAAAGGTCGAGGGCGCAGGACTTTACATCGGTCGCTGTCAGGCGACGGCCGAGGCCGACCTTCCTGCGCCGGACCTGAACCCCGAAACCTATGCGATTCGCCTGCGCGGCGGCGACGTCTTCTTGACCGGACGGCATCCCGCGCCGACGTATTTCGCCGTCATCTCCTTCATCGAGGACGTCCTCGGCGTGCGTTGGTTCGCGCCGGGCGATCTGTGGGAATACGTGCCGCAGGGGAAGCCGGGCGAGCTGGTGGTGGATGTGCGCGAGAAGGTGAAAGTGCCCGACACCTCGCCCCGCGTCTGGTCCGGCCACGCCTGGACGCCGACGTGGAAACAGTGGAACCTGCGCAACAAGACCGTGCTGAGCGAAGTCGTGCCGCGCCGGCAGTTCCAGAATTTTCTGCACCGCGTCCTGCCGCCCGAGAAGTACGCGCAGGAACACCCGGAGTACTATCCGCTCGTCAGGGGCAAGCGCTGGATTCCGCCTCCGCGATCCGAGCCATACTGGCGTCCCTGCGAGAGCAACCCCGAAGTCCAGCGGATCGTCGTCGAGTACGCCCGCAAGTGGTTCGACGACCACCCCGACGTGGACAGCTTCTCGCTGGGCATGGACGACATCTCCCATCTGTGCGGCTGTCCGAACTGCCGCGCCCTGGATGCGCATCCGGATTCGCTGGAAAAGTACAGCCTCTCCGACCGTCACTACAAGTTCGTCAACGCCATCGCGCGCGAGATCGCCAGGACCCACCCCGACCGTTACATCGGCACGCTCATTTATTCCTGTGCGCGCAACCTGCCCGAAACCGTCCCGAAACTCGAAGACAACGTCTTCGGCTTCATCACCGAGGAGAGCGCTTCGTGGTGGCAGGAGGACGTGAAGCGCAAAGACCACGAACTGACCCGCGAGTGGGCCAGGCGGTGCAAGCATCTATCGCGCTACGACTACTACGGCATGGGCTGCATCACGCCGCGCTTCTATCCGCGCCTTATGGCCGAGCAGCTCAAGTTCGACAAGTCGCTCGGTCTCGAAGGCATGTACACGGAGGTCTACACCTTCCCGGCGAACACCGCGCCCATGATATGGGCCTTCGCAAAGATGCAGTGGGACGCGGCGCTGGACGTGGGCGCCCTCCTGGATGAGTACTGCGCCAGGATGTTCGGCCCCGCCGCCGCGACGATGCGCCGGTACTTCGACCTGCTCGAGCGTTCCTGGATGACGCCCCGCCCCGGTCGCACCGCGTGGGTGCACAGACGCTTGCTCGTACAGGCCCTGGCGATGTCGCCCGAGGACGTGGACGAGGGGTTCCGCCTGCTCGCGCAGGCGGCGGCGGAAGCCGGCAGCGACCTGTTCAACAGGCGCATTGACGTCGTCCGCGCCGGTCTGCAGTACGGCAGTTATCCCATCAAGGCGTACGGTCTTTCGCAGCGGCTCATGGCCATGCAGATCGCGGACGAGGCCGGCGCGCGGGAGGCGCTCCGTCTGGCGCTTGAACTCGGTCGGTCCGCCGATGATCGCCGGCGTTTCTGGGACGCGGCCATGAAGCGCGACGATCTTCTCGGAGAGACCTTGCGCGGTCTCGCCGGCATGAATTATCTGGTCACCGGCCAGGCGGCCGGCGTCGAGGGCGGCGCTTTCACGGCCGTCGTGAACGCCCTGAGCTGGTACTCCGCCAACGTGCCGGAAAAGCTCAAGGACCTGGCGGCGTCATTCGCCGAGAACGCCCCGCCGGGCGAGGTCATGGATCTGATCAAGGGCTGGATCGCGATGACGGGCGCCGGTTCTCCGAATCTCATAAAGAACAACGGCTTCGAGTCCGCCGACAAGAATCAAGACGAGCCTGAGAAGGATTGGAAGACGGCCGAAGCGCCCAAGGCCTGGTCCGTCTGGTCGCGCGAAGGGCAGGCTGTCCTGAGCGTGCTGCCGGGCAAAGGCCGACACGGCACCGCCGGCGCTTCCATCGCCAAGGCCAGTTCCGCGTGCTATCTCCAGAATGTTCCGGTCAATCCGGGCGAGCGCTATGTCTGCCTGGCCTGGGCCAAACGCGAGCCGTCAAACCTTCGCGGCAACGCCAAGTTGGCCGTCCGCTTTCGCCAGAAAAACGGCGGCTGGCATCCGCGCACGGACATCGAGCCTGATGTCGTCGCTCTGGAGGGTAAGGACGGCTGGCAGCTCCTGACCCTCATGGTCAACGTGCCGGAGGGCGCGGGCGCCGTCGTGGTCATGCTCACCGCCAGCGACCAGCCCGACGGCGCGACGGCTCTGTTCGATGACGCGGCCCTGTATCGGCTGCCTTGAGCGGTTCGGCTTGTTCTTAAGTGTGAAAGGAGCGCACGTATGCGACGCGCCGCGGCTTTCCTGATTTCCCTCGTGTGTCTCTCTCTTTCCGCGCAGGACATCAAGCCCACGGAGGGCTACCTGGAAAAGTTCTCGCGGAAGGTTCCGCCGGCCGCCAGGGCGCAGACGCCGCTCCTGGTTGAGGCGGGAGCGGCGCAGACGCCGCAATCGTTTCCGGTGACCTTCGGCGTCCCGTTTCCGCGCGGCGCGCTGCGCTCAGAGATGAACGTGCGTCTGCTCGAAAACGGGGCCGAAATCCCGGCTTTTGTGCGCAAGACGGCCACATGGGAGCGGCCCGACGGCGATGTCAGGTGGCTGTTGCTGGACGCCTCCTTCCGTCCCGGACAGCAGTACGCGCTTGAGTACGGCGCGGGCGTGGTTCGGGCCGAGGCAAAGAGCGATCTGCGCGTGGAGGACGGAAAGGATGCTGTTGCCGTCTCCACCGGTCCTCTGAGGTTCGTTGTCAGCAGGACGCAACCGGGTCTTGTTCACGCCGTCTGGATGACCGACAAGGCGGCCCCCGTCGTCGCTCCCGGCTCGAATCCCGCTCCTTACATGGTGGACCATCAAGGCGTGCGGTACGCCCTCGGTCCCGACGACTACACCGTCTCGGTCGAACAGTCCGGTCCGCTCCGGGCCGTCGTCAGGATTGAGGGTTGGTATCAGTCCGATCAGGGGGTGAAACTGTGCCGGATGGTCGCGCGGCTTCATGCCTGGGCCGGTCAGTCCTTCATCCGCCTTGAACACACGTTTGTCGTGGCGTTCGACACCGACAAGACCCGCCTGCGCGACATCGCGATTCCTCTTGCCGTTGACGCGGGGCCGGAGGCGCGAGGCTCCTTCGGCCTGGAGGGCGCGGGCGTGCGGGAGTTGAAAGGCCCCGCGTCCCTCGTGCAGGACTCGGCGGATCACTTCGCGCTGAAGGGCGGCGACGGCGTCGAGGTTGCCTCGGGCAAACGCGCTTCCGGTTGGGTTGACTTGTCCTCGTCCGAAACGGGCGTGACCCTCGCCGTCCGTCGTTTCTGGCAGGAGTATCCGCGCGAGCTTGAGGTCGCCGGCAACATGATCGTCGCGCATCTGTGGCCCGCGCGCCACGACCGCCTGCTCGACTTCGACGCGAAGGCGACCCTCGGTCCGGACCTTTACAAGGAATGGGGCGACAAAGTTTATTGGCAAGACTGGTACAAGGGCGGCCTGGACCAGTACGACCAGGCGTACGGCCTTGCCAAGTCCAACGATCTCATGATCGTTTTTCACGGAGCGGACAGGACGGGCGCTGCGGCCTTGTGCCGCACGCTCGACGAACCCGTCATTGTCTGCGCCACGCCCGAGTGGATGTGCCGCTCCGACGTGATGGGGCCTCTTCGCCCCCGCGATACAAAGGGATTGCCCGACGTCGAGCGCAAACTCGACCTGGGCTTCTCGCGATTCGAATGGTTCCGCGAACACCTGGGCAACTACGGCCTCATCCACTTCGGTGACGTAAACTACCACCATGTCTTGAATACCGACAAGAATAGGTGGGAGTGGAGGCCCTGGCGTTGTTGGGCCTCGCGTTTCTACGGCCACCCCGTCATGCCGTGGGTAGGCTTCCTGCGCACTGCCGACCGCCGCTATCTTCAATGGGGCGTTGACAACGCCCGCCATGTCATGGACATTGACATGTGCCACCTCACCAACGAAAAAGTCGGCGACTACAAGTTCCCCAAGCGCCGCGGCGGCCGATACGGCGGCAACGGCGGCATCATTCACTACGGCGCCGATATCTATGACATCGGCTGCGACTCCCACGTGGACCATCTCCTCCTGCAGTACTACCTGACCGGCTACCGTCGCGCCTGGGATGTGTTGATGGAGGAGGCCGACTTCTACCTGTGGAAGGAAACGCAGGCTGGCGGCTCTCTTCACGCCTGGGGACACCGCATGACCGGCGGCGCCATGCGCACCATGACGGCCCTCTATCAAGCCACGTGGGACCCGCGCTACCTCAAGCTCGCGCAGCGCATGGCCGAGTTCTGCTACCAGAACCAGGACTCCGGGGGGATCATCCGCTTCGATGACGTCTACATGGCCCCCGGCATGGTGACGTATTACCAGGCCACCGGCGACGAGCGTATGCGCGACCTTTTCCTTCGCTGTATGCGCTACCAGGCCAAAGTCGGCCGCGACGAGGCCGACCCCCGCTCCTGGGGCTACTACGGTCTGGCCATGGCTTTCTTCATGACCGGCGACGCCGCCTTCCTCCCGTGGGGCGAGCGCTGGAAGACGGATTTTGTGCGCTGCGTCAACGATTCCGAAGACCCGTTCTGGCGCGGCGATCCCAAAGGCCAGTGGGATTACTGCTACCTTACCTTGCATCTGCTCTACATGCCCTACTACCTGGAAGCCGCGCGCGCTCTGGGCGGTCCCGTTCAGCCCATTACCCTCGACAACGCCGTGACGAGCGGCTCGATCATCCTCCACAGGGAAAAGGCCGAACCGTTCCGCGTCTCGGCGGAATGGTTCTGCTATTCGTCCACTCACTCGACCGGCGCCGCCGTCCGCCGTCTGGACCGCTACTTTGCCCGCAAGCCGGGCGCGGCGCGGTTGGTGCTGCGCGGGCCGACCGGCGCGGAGATCGCTTCGGCGCCTTTGCTCAGGAAGCAGGACGCCGCCAAGTCGAAATCGGGCGTGAACGCCCCCGAACTCCCCGGCACTCCCAAGGTTGACCTGGACGAACGCAAGGGCAAGGTGGCCCTGGACGCCCCCGCAGGGCCGCCGGGCGACTATCGTCTGGCAATCGAGGACGCCGGCGATCTTCACTACAAGCTCCGCCTTTCCTCGTCGGACCTGCTCAAATGGGGGTACGCCACACAGGACGAGTATCTGGCCTGCGCGGAGACCTACTACTTCTACGTTCCGCCCGATGCGGAGAAATTCAGCGTCTTCTTCAAGTCCCTGGCCCTGCGGCGGATGGTGGAGTTCACTGTGCATGATCCCGATGGGCAAATGCGGCGGACGGAGCGCCTGGACTTCGGCGCCGAACCGCAGGCGCAATATCTCGTGTGGCCTTTCAGTGCCGCGCCGCAACATCGGGGGAAGTTGTGGCGTCTGTGCGTGGACCCCCCTGCCGTTCAGGTGGAGCAGACGTACCTGAAATTCCAGGGCGTTCCGCCGATTGTGTGGACCAGCGCGGAGGCTTTCTTCTTGCCGGATGAAAAGGGCTTGCAGCCCCGTCCGCGTCCGTCCCCCGTTGCCGAGCCGTACGCGGGGGCCGGCAAGGCACTGCGCATCGAGCCGGGCAAACCTCTCGTCATCCCGCGCGGCGAGCGCGCCGGCGACCGTTACAAGAACATCAACCCCCAGCAGGGAACGCTGGAGTTCTGGTTCCGTCCGGAATGGGCGCCCGATGACATTGCCGACCGCACGATCGCCAAATGCGGCAAGTTGCACCTCTACCGCCGCAGCCGGCTCGGCACGTATGTGAATCTGGCGGGGACGGTCCAGGCCGGCTTTGTGACCGAACCGGGGCGGTGGTATCACCTCGCCGTGACGTGGGACGCCGGCGCGCCTGGTCGCGAGCCGAAGAGCCGCCTCTTCATCAACGGTCTCGACCTCTGCGGCAACGTCCTCTCCGCGCCCAAGGATCCGCTGGGCGACTGGACCGGCGACATCATACTCATCGGCGGCGACGCGGCCTTCACGGTGGACGACGTGCGGATTTCCGACGTGGTGCGCTACGACGCCGACTTCGCGCTTCCGGAAACCCCGGCCGCCGACGCGCACACGCTCTTTCGGGATTCGTTCTGAGGCGTGGTCACTGCTTCGAGTAGATCTTTTCTCCGCGTCGCGCGACGTGCGTCCCGTTCATCACGCCGACGCCCGTCACGCCTGTCGGGCCGGTGCGGATGACGGCGGCCTCGGCGTCCGTCGTGAACTCGTCGAACCGCGTCTCGCCCTTTCCCGCGAAGGATACGGCCACGTAATCCGTCCCCCCGGCGGGAGTCGAAATCCTGAGCACAAAGCGCTCATGTATAGGGTCTTGTGACTTGACAATCTCTGCCGAGATGGGCGGGCCTTCAGCCCCCTGGTAGGGGAAGAGCGCCGCCGCGACTACCATGGGGCACTCGGCCTCCTGCTTGAAGATCACGCACGGTATCTTGCGCCGTTTGTCGGGAATCCATCCCTGCACGGGGTCTTCCCGCCCGATCACGACCTCGACATCAAGGGGCGCTGCGCTCGCGGGCGCGATCGCGACATTGGCGTCCTTATTAAGGGTCCGCACGGTCTTGGTCGCGGGGTCCGTGTGGACATTGTCTGAATCAAGGTGGTAGAGCGACTGAATCGCGTGCCTGCCTTTGCCGAGAAGGCGGTCCACCACGACCCAGTAATCGGGCTTCACGAAGATCAGGGTCCGTTCGTGCGAGACGGTCTTGTCGTTCTTCGGCCCATATCCGGAATCGTACGTGGACCGCGCCAGGTCCATGCGATCCGACGTGAACCAGACACAAGGGGCGTTCGGCCCCTCCGTGAGCGAGCGCGAAGTCTGCCAGGTGTCCTTGAGCGCGGACCGGCGCTGTCCCATGCCGTTCACCAGGATCGTGTTGTGCGCCTCGGTCGAAAGCACGTGGCGGCGCCATTTCGAATGGTCGTATCTGTAGTTGCCCGGTTCGGTGACGAGCGCTCGCCCGAACGCCCACATGAAGAACGTGAGCTTGTCCTCGTGCTGGTGCGCGATGCCGTAAGGTCCGCCGTCGAAGATCAGGAACTTGTCGTCTTTTTCCCATCCGGTGCGCATGACGAAGTGGCCGGCGTAGGGGAAGGCGTACGACGTCACATTGGGCGGCGTGCCCTGGGTCCCGTCGCTTCCCGCCCAGAGGAAGTCCGGGCGGTTGAAAAGCTGCGCGCCTTGCGCGAGGGAACTCTTGACGTTCGTGATGCCGGCGTCGTTCAGCGGGGCCAGCGTTCGATTGGGCATCATGGCGTAGAGGTTGTAGTGGTAGAGCATCTCCAGGTTCTTCATGTACTCGCCCGGCAGCGCGATCTTGTTGAGGCTGGCGATCTCCGAAGCGCCGTAGAAGTTGTGGAGGCACACCTGGTGATAGCCGCTGGTCAGTTCCATTTGCGCGCCGTCGGGGTACACCTGGCGCGTCAGCTCGACGTTCAACCTGTCCACCGCCGTACGCATCCACTCGGCCGCCTCGCGGAACTCCGGAAACAGCACCGCGCAGTGTAGTAACCCATTGCACTCCATGATGATCCAATTATTCGAACGCTCTTTGTCCCTTTCCAGGACGAGGGTCAGCCGCCGCGCGTGTTCGCGTACGGATTTCAGGAACATGGCATGCGTTTCGGGGTCGAAGGAGGGCGAGCCGAGGAATCGGTAGTAGGCGTTCGGCCACGACCCGGCCATGCGAATGCCGCACTCGATCGTGCGCCAGCACAGCGGGCGTCCCGGCCCCGAGTCGTAGGGCACGGGCTGATCCTCGACCCACGACCGCAACTGCGCAACCCACTCGCGCGCATACTTCTCATCCCCCGTCGCCCAGTACAGGTCGCCGAGTTGATTCCAGAAGCCGAAACGGTTGAGACCGTAGGTCCACTCGTTCGTGAAGTGCGGCTCGGTGCGGGGGACGGGATTCGCCTCCCAGTCAATGCGTTCGCCCAGATACATTTCCGCGTCGAGGGTGCGGAAAACGTGGCGCATGATGTCCGGTTCTCTCCGGGAGTGCTCCTTGGCGTCGGAGCTGAGGACCAGTTGGAGTTTGGCGCCGGTGGCTTCGTTGGCGTGACACCAGAACTCCAGGGCGTCGAAGTCGGTCCAGTCGTGGGGTATCTGCGAGGTGCGAAATGCGGAAGTGATGTGCATCTTCTCCCAACGCGCCGACGCCGAGCCGACTTTGCGCACGCTCTCGTCACGCTGTGCGCCGGACCATCTAGTCGCTTGTCGTTCGGTCGAAAAGTCTCCGATCACGGCGGTGCGATTTCCCGTGAGCTTGACGTCGTCAAAGTGCAGCACGAGCCGCGGGTCGGGCGTGTGGTTCCACCCCGCCGCGCAAAAATTCACGGACACGATGTAGTTCCAGCCTACGGGCTTGCGGGAGACGCCGAACCCGGGCTTGGGCAGGCGGAAGTGTTTCCAGCCTTTCCAGTCAATCGTGATCTCCTGCGAGAAGTAGTCCGCGCCATCCGAGGGCTTCGCCCCGGGCGGCGGGGGCGGCAGCGGGACCCCTTCCGGCCTTGAGCGCCAGTCGAAGCGCCACACGGGCGTCTTTCGACTCCGCATGTACGCCTGCAGTTGGGTCTTTGCGTCGGCAATATCCTTTCGCTCGGCGGCGGCGCGCACCGCCTCAAGCCCGGCCCGCTCCAGGTCAAGCGCGGCGAAGAACTCGTCGTCTTTCGTGAGCGGTCCGAGCTGCTTCGGCATGTGTGTCAGCTTCAGATCGTTCAGATACACCACCGCTTCCGGATGCGGCGTATTGTCCCATCCGCTTGCCGTAAGTCGCAATCCTGTAATATGATGGAACCCAATCGGCATCCGCGCTCCGACCCTGGGGTCCAGGTAGAAGGAGAAGTGTTTCCAGCCGGTGAAGTTCAGGGGCACTCGATAGCCGTAATAGTCCGGCCCTTCGCTCTTGGGGTTTTCGCTTGCGGCGATGATCATGAACGCCGTGTCGAGGCTTTTCTCGGAGTACAACCAGAACTCAAGGTGATTGTGCCGGGTCCAATCGCGCGGAAAATTCTCGAAGACGATGCCCGGCGTCTTGTCCATCCCGGCCCACTTGCCCGATGCTTTGCCCGTCTTCACGTGCGTTGTGTCGAGTTCCAGTCCGGGGGTGTTCGCGATGTCTTCGAAGTTCGTCAGCGGAAGACTCGGGATCGTCTCGGTTGTCTGACTTTGCGAGTAGCCGGCCATGACGAGAACCCCTAACGCGACCCAGACGCAAGACATGTGTCTCATGCGATAAATTCCTCAAGGCAGGGCCGATAGAAAATAAGCCGCGAGGCCGTTCCCCGCGATACTCAGCGCCGGCAGGACCAGCACGAGCCATGCCGTACCGGGGCGGGCCGTGCAAAGCTGCCCCTTCTCGTCAATGCGCGGGCGGCCGGGAAGCGTGTCGAGCATGACGGAGCGCCGAGGGTCTGCCGGATCGTAAAGCAGCGGTTCCTGCGCTTCGTCCTCCAGTTCATGGGGCTTATGCGTGCGCGCGACGGCCTCGTAGCTGTGCCCGTCTTCGGCCGCAAACTCGAAGGTCAGCTTGAACACCGTCTGCTTGTTGACCTGCACATTCGTTGCGGCCTTCGACTTGAGTTTCCCCATGCCCTGTTTGCCGTTCGCCAGAAGTTGTCGGGCGCGTGTTCCCTTTGCCAGACCGACGCCCGCCAGCGCCAGCCCCGCAAAGGGAAAGAGGCCCATGATGCCGGCCCACGCGCCGAAGACGGCCCTTCGCGTCCCCTGGATTCGGGACATCGCGGGGTTTCCCCTGGGGTACTCCACCGTCACGGCCGTCCCCTTGGGGCGGTAGGACCCCGTTGCATAGGAGACCCCGGAGTACTCCTTCCCGTCCGGCGTCTTGAATGAATAATGGGTGGCGTACACGGGCATGCCAAGCCGGTTTTTCGATCCCCCCTCGGTGGCGCGGGTCTTCTCCCATCGCGTCGCCACGCCCTGGCGCTGCTCCAGTTCACCGCCAAACGCGAGCAGCGTCGGCAGATCGGAGTTCATGGCGAAGGCCCAGAAAAAGACCGCCCCGAACCCGAAGAGCAGCCAGCCGATCTGGCTCAGCGCGCCTCCGAACAGGAGTTGGCAGGACACCAGCCCCGGTACGTCTCGCGGGGGTTTGGAAAGGTTGCAACCGTTCATGGGATCAGGCTTTCCGCTAAAGGCGTATCTTGAAGACCGTTACCGAAGCCGGCGCGAACGTGTGTTGCCATTCGCGGGCGTTCACTTCCAGCGGGTAGGACGCCGGCCTTACGACGTCGGGCGCCTCGAAGGTGTTGTGGGCGTGAATGTCGGTGTGGGTGAGGGTCGTGACCAGGACCGACTTTGCTTCGCCGCCGCGCAGGACGACCGTCGCTTCCAGCGGCGAGGTCGCGTGGGTGTGGACCACGCTCAGCGTCAGGACGTTTCCTTTCAACGAGGCCGATCCGTTCAGCCCGAAGATATTCTGTGTCTGCCCTCCGGCCTTGAACGAGATGGGGTCCGACTCGAAGGTTGCCTGCAGGCTTCGCCCGCCCTGGTGGGCCTTGTACATGTCATACGCGTGATACGTCGGCGTGGCGATCATCTTGTCGCCTTGGGTGAGGATCATGGCCTGAAGGACGTTGATGGTTTGGGCGATGTTGCCCATGACGACCTTGTCGGCGTGGCGGTTGAAGATGTCGAGCGTGGCGGCGGCGACGAGGGCGTCGCGCAGGGTGTTCTGCTGCCAGAGATGTCGCGGGTGTCGGCCGGGCGCGGGCGGGTGCCACGTGCCCCACTCGTCCACGAGCAGGCCGATCCTTCTTTCCGGATCATATCCGTCCATGATGGCGCGCTGTTGCTTGACGAGCGTCTCCATCGCGAGGCTTCGGTGAATGAGGGCGTACCACTCGTCCGTCGTGTACTCGGTCGCCTTGCCGGCGCTTCCGCAGTAGTAGTGGGCTGCGTAGCCGTGCATGCGCCGGTACCCGCCGAGCTTGGAGAAAAACCGGTGGGACCAGTCGGCGTTGTTGCCGCTCGGTCCGCAGCCGATGAGGTAGACCTGGAAGCCGCCGAAGTCGCGCAGATAGGTCGAGAACCGCTTGTATTCGGTCGCGTAATCCTCCGGCGCGAAGTTCCCGCCGCAGCCCCAGTTTTCGTTGCCCACGCCCCAGTACTTCACCCCCAGAGGCTCCTTCGAGCCGTTGGCGGCGCGCCGCCGCGCCAGGGTGCTGTCGCCGGGGAAGTTGCAGTACTCCAGCCAGTTGCGCAGCTCGACCGGGCTGCCGCTCCCCACGTTGCCGCAGATGTAGGGCTGCGCGCCGATGAGGCGGCAGAACTGGACGAACTCGTGCGTGCCGAACGCGTTCGTCTCGATGTCCTCGCCCCAATGGATGTTGATGCGGCGCGGCCGGTCGGCGCGCGGGCCGACGCCGTCTTCCCAGTGGTAATCGTCCGCGAAGCATCCGCCCGGCCAGCGCAGCACCGGCGGCTGGATCTTCCGCAGCGCCTCGACGACGTCCTTGCGGATGCCGCCGACGTTGGGGATGGGCGAGTCCTCGCCTACCCACACGCCTTCGTAGATGCACGTCCCCAGGTGCTCTGCGAAGTGGCCGTAGATGTTGGGGTTGATGAAGGCGCCGGCGTCGAGGCTTATGATGACTCTGTTGGCGGCCATTCTCTCTCCTTTGAAAAGCGCACGCGGCGGTTCACTTGGGGCCGATCCGCAGCCGGCGCAATGCCTGTTGCGCCTCCGCTTTCACGGAGGCGTCCGTGTCGTTCAGGGCGGCGTTGAGCGCGTCCACGACCTGAGGATCCTTTATGCCTCCCAGCACGCGCACGACATACACGCGCACGTTGCGGTTGGGGTTCTTGAGCGCGGCCTTCAGGGTCTCCAGCGCGGGCGCGCCGATGCGGGACAGGGCGTTTTGGGCCTCCACGCGCACGAGGCAGTCGTTGTCGGCGAGCGCCACTGCGAGCGGCGCGGCCTGCTGGTTTCCGGGGAGGTGTCCCAGCGCGTGCGCGGCCAGGCGTCGCACTCGCGGTTCCTTGTCTTTCACAAGCGTAAGGAATCCGGCGGCGGCGCTCGGAATTTTCTTCTCCTTGAGGGCCAGCGCGGCCGCCCAGCGCACGGGGGTCTCGCTGTCGGCGAGGGCTTGAACGAGCGCCTCGACGGCGCGCGCGTCGTCGGTCTCGGCAAGCGCCTCGGCGGCGGCGCGGCGCACGTCGGGGTTCGCGTCTTTCGAGAAGACGATCAGCGAGTCCATTGCGGCGGGGTCCTTTTTCTTGACCTGCTCCCAGGCCGCGCCCCATCGCAGCGCGAGTTTCTCGTCCTTGTACGTTTCGAGCAGGGCTTGCGTTGCGATGGGCGTGCGGAAATTTCGCAGACCCTTTGCCGCCATCGCCCGCACGTACCAATCGTCATCCTTGAGGGCGGCGACCAGCGCGTCCACGACGAAATCGTCTCTTATGGCCGCCAACGCCTCGGCGCACCCGCGCCGCATCTCTACGTTGGTGTCCGTCAGGCCGACAATGAGGGGTTCCACGGCCGGCAGGCCGATCCGTATCAGCGCGCGCATGGCCTCCTTGCGGCAGCAGGCGTGACGATCTTTGAGCAGCGGCAGCAGTGGCTCGACGGCGCGGTCGTCTTTGAGCGCGCCGAGCGCATAGGCCGCATGCGAGCGGGCGCCCGACCACCTGTCTTTGAGCGAGAGGATGAGGGGTTCCACGGCGCGCGGGTCGCCGATGGCGGCCAGCGCGCTCATGGCACGCCATCGCATATCCCAATCGCTGTCCACCAGCATCTCGATCAGCGGGTCTACGGCCCGCTTGTCCTTGATCTTGCCCAGCGAGGTCATGGCGCTGTAGCGCACGCCCGCGTCTTTGTCCTTCAATCCGGCGATGAGGGCCTCGACCGCCCGAGCGTCCTTCGACGCCGCGAGGGCTTGTGCGGCCTGATCGCGGATGACAGGGTCGGGATCCTTCATCTCCCGCAGACGCGCGGTCCAGTCTTCCTGAGGGAATGCGCCGGACGTCGGCCAGAGAAGAAGAAACGCGATGTACGCTGGCGCGAGGATGCGGAGCGATTCAGTCCTGTGGTGGACCACGATATCCCCCTCTCCTCTATGGCCGCGCTGTCAGCGTCTTTGCGCACGCAAAGACGAGTCGTCTTTGCGCACGGTCTTGAATATGGCGACGATGCCCTCGAGGAACTTCGGCAACCATGCCAGCGGCAACATCGAGGCCGCGTCGCAGAGGGCCTTGTCAGGCTGAGGATGCACTTCGAGGAAAAGCCCGTCGCAGCCGGCGGCCACGGCTGCGCGCGCCAGGGGGATGGCCATCCGGCGGTCGCCGCCGGAGGCGTTGCCGAGTCCGCCCGGCAACTGGACGCTGTGCGTGGCGTCGAAGACGATGGGATACCCGAACTTCTTCATGATCGGGATTGCGCGCATGTCGCTCACGAGGTTGTTGTAGCCGAAGCACACGCCGCGTTCGGTGATGAGCAGGTTGCGGTTTCCGGTCGCTTCGGCCTTCTTTACCACATTGCCCATGTCCCACGGCGCGAGGAACGGGCCTTTCTTCAGGTTGACGGCTTTGCCCGTGCGCGCGGCGGCATGAATGAGGCTGGTCTGGCGGCTCAGAAAGGCCGGGATCTGGAGTATGTCCAGCACCTGCGCGGCCGCCGCAATCTCCTGGGTCTCATGGATATCCGACAGCGCCGGAATCTCGAATTGGGCTTTGACCTCTTCGATGATCCGAAGCCCTTCCTGCATCCCCAACCCGCGATAGGCGTTGGCCGACGACCGGTTGGCCTTGTCGTACGAGCCTTTGAAGACGTAAGGCAGGCCGAGCTTTGCGGAGAGCCGCTTCATGTGCTCGGCCACGCGCAGGCATACGTCGCGGCTCTCGATCACGCATGGTCCGGCGATGAGGAGCAGTTGCTTGCCGGGGCGAAAGGCCGTCTTGCCGATCTTGATTGCCTTCATGGTTTTCCCCGTCTGTGGCCAATGCCGTGGGGGGCCCCCCCACGGGGGGGCGTCATTTCTCTGGCGCAACCGTCTTGACTCGGCGCAGATGCGTCACCACAAACCAGACCGCCGCTCCCGCGCAGATTACGGCCACCACGATATCAATCTGATGCGAGTACGTCTCGACCAGTCTCCAGTTCTGCCGCAGCTTGTACCCGCACCACATGAGGAAGACGTTCCACATCGTTGCGCCGATGAGGGTGTAGACGCAGAAAGGCAGCAGTCTCATTCTGCCCATCCCCGCCGGGATCGAGATCAGGTGTCGCACGACGGGGATGAAGCGGCTCACGAAGATCGTCCACGATCCGTGTTTTTCGAACCACCGCTCGGTCCATTCGAGGTGTTCTTTGTTCAGGAGCAGGTACTTGCCGACGCTCAACACCAGCGGCCGGCCGCCCCAGTAGCCCATGTAGTAGGAGGCGAGCGATCCGGCCATGGACCCCAGCGACGTGGCCAGGATCGCGCCTGTCCATGTGAAGTTCCCCTGGACGATGAGGAAGCCCACGAACGGCATCACGAGTTCGCTCGGTACGGGCGCGATCATGCTTTCGAGCGCCATCAGGAACCCCGCGCCGAGGTAGCCCATCTGCTCGATCAGGTACGTGAAAAATTCGGCCAGATGCTCGACCATTCTGTGTCCCTCAAATCTTTATCGGGTTCGAATTATCCAAGCCATTATACCGAAGCGCCGTCGCAACGCAAACGAAGAACCTCTCCTGTGTGGAGAAAGTTCTTGCCTGACCGGAGAACAGGGAAAAAAGGAGGGCCGTTGTCCGGAAGATCAGGAAACTTCCCATTTGGGCCGGACGTAGATGTCCCCTGCGGTCTCTTCGTCAATGGCAATGGTCGTTTCCCCCATCTGGATGACGAAGGAGGGGTGGCGTTGGTGCAGGCGGATGCGCACGCCCGGCAGGAGTCCGTACGCCGCCAGCTTGTCCAGGCGGTGATGGTGGTGCGTGGCGATGTACGCCACCGTCCCTTCCTTGCCGGGCTGCATCTTGGTCAAGGTCGTCACCACGGGCCGCGCCTCGTGGGAGGCCCTTGCGCAGCATCGGCCCGGCGGGACGGCGTGTCCGTGCGGACATTTCTTCGGATGGCCCAGAAGCGTGCAGATGCTTTCCATGGCCTCAACCGAGAGCATGTGTTCGAGCTGGCACGCCGCCGATTCGGTCGCCGGCTCTCGCATCTCCAGCACATCCCTCATCAGCCGTTCGGCCAGTCGGTGGCGCCGGATGATCTCGGCGGCGCGGCGGCGGCCCTGCTGCGTAAGCGTGATCGTGTCTCCTGTCGGCAGGATCAGGTCCTCGTGTTCCATCTTGGCATACACGTGCTGATCGAATGGATTCTTGTGGTGATCGAGAAGGCCGGCCCGCGTTGCCTTTTGTTCTTTCTCTTCGGCGATCCACAATTGTTCGAGGATTTCGTCAATTCTGCGTTCCGGCATGTGTTGTCTCCAGGATTTCCTTGACAACGTAAAACGGCCTTCCGGCAAGGCGTCGGCCGGCCGCGTACCAGGCCAGACCGCCGGCGATGAGGCTCAGGGCGAGCGTGAGTTTGTCTTGTCCTTCTCGAAGGCCCACGAGACCGGCCGCGCTTGCCCACAGGCCGGCCGTCAGGATGAAGGCCGCCAGGAACAGGCCCGCCTTGATCCACCAAAAGGTCCAGCGCCGGTCCGCCAGTCTTACGACTTGTCCTTCGCGGAGGTTGGCCGGCGCTCTTACGGTGACGGTGGGTTCGCCTTTGGCGGTCGCGCAGTCGCGCGTGCAGGACAGGCAGCCTTCGCCGTTGCGCGACAAGCGCACGGTGGCCGCAGGTCCTTCAACCTTCAGAACCTTTCCAACCATCTTGCCGCCCCGCACTCAACTACATGCCCACCAGCCTTAACACCTGACGCAGCGCCCCTCCCACCAGGAACGCGTACGGAAATATGAACGCCACCATCAGCCCCGCGCGTCTGAGTCCCTGCTCCTTGATCATCACAAAAAAGTTGGCCAGACACGGGACGAACAGCGTCATGACCGTCAGGGCTACGAGCAGGTCGGCCGGCGCGATGTTGCCGTGCTCCACGCGGTCGAGCGCCTCGAAGATGGAGATGACGCCGTAGTCCCGCCGCAGAAAGCCGAGGATGAATCCCGCCGTCGTCTCTTTGGGCAGGTCGAGCACGCCCACCACGAGCGGGCTTGCCGCCGTCTCAAGCGCCCCAAGGATGCCAAGCTGCATCAGCACGAACAGGATGAATGTGCCCAACAGGAACAGCGGTACGGCTTCGCGCAGGAACCAGTGCAGGCGGTAGAGCGTCTTGACCGCGATGTTGCGCACGCCAGGCACCCGAAACGGCGGGATCTCGATGATGAAGTCGGGCTGTTCGCCGGGGAGCACCTTCGCCGCCAGGTAACCCACCAGCAGCAATTGCGAGATGATTACGAGCACGTACATCGCAAAGGCCGCCCCCGAAACGCGCCCCAACACGCCGCTGATCACGCCGAGTTGCGCCGAACACGGTATTGCCAGCGCCAGCAGCAGCACGGCGATGGCCCGCTGTTTTCGCGTGTCGAGGATGCGCGTGGTGAGCGTCGCCATGGTGTCGCAGCCCAGCCCCAGCACCATGGGCAGCGCGGCCTTGCCCGTCAGCCCGATCTTCTTGAAAATCCGGTCGAGCATCACGGCCAGCCGCGGCAGATACCCCGAGTCCTCCAGCACTCCGAACGCGAGAAAGAAGAACGTCACGATCGGCGTGACGATCGCCAGCGAGTACGTCAACCCGACCGAGATAAGCCCCGCGTCTTCCGAGAAGAACAACTGGTATATGAGGTTCTCCTCCGGCAGGATTCGCGCCGCCGCCCCCGCAACGACGGGAAGGATGTATTCGCCGAACACCGTGTTCTGCAGGAAGTCCACGCAGGTTCCCGCGCCGAACTGCCCCACGATCTTGTAGAGCAGCCACAGCACGTACAGGAGGATGGGAAACGCGAACAGCGGGTGCATCGTCAGACTGCCCAGTTGCCCGGCCAGGGAGGTGTGCGTCTTTGCGCCGCGCAGGAGGTGGCGCATATACGCCGCGCAAAAGGCCGCCCCGCCGACCAGGGAGAGCCAGAAACCCTCCGCCGCCCAGGGCCAGACCGAGCCGGCCAGCCAGCACGCCAGTTCCGTCAGCTTGTACCCGATCAGGAAGAAGACCACCGGCAGCGCCGCCCACACCGGCGCGGTGCGCCGCCACGAAGTGACTCTCGACGCCCGCGCCGCACGCACGACGGTGGCGGCGAGGGCATCGGCGTGTTCGGCTCTCTTGCGGCTGATCACGTAGCTGAGCGGCTCCGCGAATTCCCGCTGCGCCTCCGCGCGGACGGCATGCCAGACGCCCCGGATATTCTCATCGGGCCGGGCCGTCCAGGGCGACCCGCGATGCCTGTGCCGATGCGGTCCTCCGCTTTCGGCCGCCGCGCGGTCCGGACCCGCCGGAGCGCTCTCGGCCATTCGGCGGGTGACGATCTCCTCGACCGTCGGGTCGTCCGAAAGCGCCATCAACGCGATGGCCCGCGCCTGTGGAAACGTGTTCGGCAGCGTCTTCTCGATTTTCTTTAGCGCCGTCTCGATGATGCGGCCGTAGTCGAGGGGCAGGCGGGGCGGCCGCGCTTTCTCGATGCTGTCGAGCAGTTCGCGGACGCCTCGCCGCTCGGTGGCCACCGTGCACACCACCGGCACGTCCAGGGCCTGCGCCAGCGCGTTCACCTCGATATGAATCCCCCGTTCGAGGCACTCGTCCCACATGTTCAGGTCGAGCACCACCGGCGCGCCGATCTCGGCCAGTTGGGCCGTGAGCGTGAGCGCCCGCCGCAGGTTCTTTGCGTCGGCAACCTGAATCACGGCCCGAACCGGTTTCTCCAACAGGATGTCGCGGGTCACGCGCTCATCCTCGGACTTGGGCGCCAGACTGTTCGTCCCCGGCGTGTCTATGACCGTGAAATGTTTGCCTCCCAGGTGAAGCGTGCCGGAGGCGATCTCGACAGTGGTGCCGGGATAGTTGGAGACCACGGCGTACTTGCCCGTGAGCAGGTTGAAGACGGCGCTCTTGCCGACGTTGGGATTGCCTACGAGCGCAACGACAGGGCGTTCGCCGGGGCCGGTCTGTTTGTGGCTGTGCTGCATCTCATCTCGCAGGACTTGGTTGCTGGAAGGCAAGAGCTTCCTTCCTGGGGATCTTGGTAGGTGCGCGCGCGGGGCCGCGCGGACCCTTCTCTTGTTCCACGGAACCCCAACTGATCTTGTCCTTCACTCTGGCGCTCCGACCCCTTGGCTGCTGCGCATCTTGTGCTGCTTTGCGAAGCATCTTTGCTACTCTGCGAAATAGCTCCGCTACGTAGCACGAGCGCTACGTGGCACGGACGGGCGGCCGCCCTCGGCCGCCGCCGATATCATATTGAGACTCAATCTCAACACCACCCCAAACAAAAGACCGCTCAGTTCAAGAGCGATCCGCCGTTCACGGCTACTATGCTACTCGCGGCGGCGCAGTCTGTCAAGAGCATTTTCTTCCAAGCCTATTGCGAAAAGGCGTGAAGTGTTGAGAGCATGAGAGATACGAGCGGAGG
>CAYPFP010000015.1:0-13649 GCA_964409935.1 uncultured Planctomycetota bacterium
GAATCGGCACATTGGGTTCGATTATCCCGCCGTCTTGATGATGCCCTGGTTGCGGAATTTGAGGAGGAGTCGGGCGAGGAACTCGTCGCGAATTTTTTGCTGGGCTTCGTAATCTCTCGCTCGCAGAATGACGGTGAGGTTGATGTTGGGGTCGGCGAGGGAGGCGTAACGGATCTGGGGTTCGGCGGACGCGGTCGGGTGCAGGTCGCGGAGGACCTCCCTCGCCATCTCGGCGACGGCGCGGCGGACGGTGTCGAGGTCGGCGCCGGCGTTCAGCGAGACGGGGATCGTGACGTCCAGTTCCTTTTCGGGCAGATTGTAGTTGGTGATCGAGGCGGAGGCCATCTTGGAGTTCGGTACGAACACGAGGTTGTTTTGGATGGTGCGGATGGTGGTGGTGCGCCAGGCGATATCCATGACGCATCCTTCTTCGCCGGAGTCGAGCTTGACGTAATCGCCGGTCCTCAGTTGTTTTGAGGCCAGTATCTGCAGTCCCGCGAAGAGGTTGGCCAGTGTGCTCTGCAAGGCCAGCGCCACTGCGAGGCCGGCCACGCCCAGGGCGGTTAAGGCGGGCATGATCGAGATGCCCAGCGAGTCCAGCGCGATCAGAACACCGATGAGCAGCAGCGTCAGTCTTGTCAGGTTGGTCAGGATGGACGTGGCGCGCGCGCCGCCTTCGGCCCGGGCGGCATAGAGGCGTACGAGCGCCACGGCCACCTGCGCCAGTACGAGGGTTACGGAGAGGATGACGAAGACCAGCAAGGCCCTCTGGAGGGGGAGCAACCACGCCGGATGAACGCCCACGTAGCTGACGGCCGCCCAGATTCCCGCCAGCGTGGTCCATAGGACCACCATGCCGCGCAGTATCCGGATGTCACGGCCGACGGTCTCCCACGTCTTCTCCGCCGCGATTCGTCGTACGAGAGCGGGGAGGAGACCCTCCAGGATAAAACCGAGCAGGAACCCTGCCACGATGAATATGAGCGGCAGGATCAATCTTAAGAACATGGGGTTCTCGTCCATTTCGGCGCTCCCTGACTGAGCACGGATATACGACGGTTATTCTGCCGTCGGCTGCCACTGGTTGCCGTCGCAGCCCGGTTTGCCGCCAGATGAGACCGGGCTCGTGAACACCGTTGCGGTGTATGCCGCGTCGGCGGCGGGGCCGTCGGGGCCGGCGTAGACCTTCGCTTCCATTCGCGTGGCGTACACCTCTCCGACTTCGTTGACGAAGAAGGCCCGTGCGCCGGGTCGAGGCTCGGCCGGCCAGGCGTAGAGGGCGAAGTGGCGCTCCTGCAGGGCGACGGCAGCGGGGTCGGCGGCTTTGCCGCCGGTTTGGGGCGTGCCGCCCAGGGCTGCGTCGTCGCCGGCGGAGGTGGGGGAGCTTGCCAGGTAGATTCGGTAGTGGTAGCCGGACCTGGTGGCGTTGCCGTTGCCGGCTGAGCCGGCAGTCTTGTAGTGCGGAGCGATGTAGGCGGGCTGCGCGGTTCTGGCGGTGGCCGGCCTGAGAGCGATCTCTCCGGCCATTTCGCCGAGCAGCCCGTACTCGCCCAGGCCGTTGCCGTTCTGGTCCACTTCGGCCTGCTGGCGGAAGATGGCCTGCTGAGTGGAGAGCGTTTTCAGCGAACCGATGGCCGTGGCCTCGTTGGCGGCCATGCGCGAGCGCAAGAGGTTGGGTATGGGGATGGCCGCGATCAGGGCGGCGCAGGCCGGCGGGCTGGCGTTGAGCACGGCGTGCGACTCGAACGATACGCCGTCGTCCTCGCTTCGCATGGCGCTGATGCTGCCGAACAGATGCCGCACGACCACGTCGGCGGGCGGGAACTTCACCATGTCAAACGCCGGGGCGGCGCCGGGTTGCGCCCTGTCGAGGTTCGCCTTGAAGGCGGGCAACATCATGGCGAGGGTTGTGTGAAGCGTCGGGTAGTTTGCCTTCAGGTCGCTGTAGGCGATCACGCCCCCGCCCCTGGGGATCTTGGGGTACGCGGCGGCAAAATCGGGGCGGGTGCGGATGCCGGGGCCGGCCGCCGCGAGGCGCGCGACAGCCGACTGCAGGGATTGCAGGGAAAAAGCAATGACGGCCTTATCCGCCACCAGGGCGTAGCCGGGCGAGAGGCCGACGAAAGGCGCGCCGGGGATAGAGACAAAGTTAAGCGTCGTGTTGCCGGCATTGAGCGACTGCCACTTGACGGCGTCCTGCGGGTCCGCCTGGGGCAGTTTCCCTTCCCACATTTCGGTCGTCTTCAGGCGCACCATCTCGGCGACGACGGCGGCCTTTTCGGTGTCCTTTACGCCCACGACGGCAACCCAGTCAAAGATTCCGAACATCATCGCCCCCAGACCCGTCGGCACGCTGTACAAGATTGCGTAGTCGCCGAAGGCGGGGATGACCTCCTTCTCGATATCCATGTCCGCCGTGGCGCTCAACCTTTCCACGAAGCGGCGGAACTCGAGGTAGGATTTTTCGCCGAAAGACTTCGCGAAGGCGTCCACGCTCTGCCACAGGAGGGGGACGTTGACGCGCGTGGCCATAAAGCCCGTTGCATCGGCGGGGATGAGGTCGAGCAGTTTTTCATCCAGGGGCGCGGGCGAGAGCGCGGCCACGAAGCCCCGCCTCTCCGGCCCGGTGTGCAGGTACGTGATCTCGCGCATGGCGGGGCCGTCGAAGATGAGTTTGTAGGACACGGAGTTGATGCCGTAGACGCCGGCGGCCTCCAGAGGCGCGCACAAGTCGGGCGCGATGAGGGAATCCAACTGCCGCAGGATGTCGCGCACGGCGATGTAGGCGAAGAACTCCGTGGTTGCGGCTTCGAGACGTTTGCGTGCGGCGAGGAAGAGCGGGTTGGCGGCGAGGGAATCCGGGTTTTCGCCCTTCCACCGCGCGAGGAGGGCAGGCAGGGTCTTCTCCCGCGAGCCGATGGTCAGCACAAACGTCGGGCCGAGCCAGGCGTGAGCGAAGCAGGGGGCGGTCGGGGCCAGGGGATTGACGATCTGCGTCACCTCGACGTCGCCGTGACGGGTGGTCTGGACGGTTGTGTTCTTTGCGCTCCTGTTCAGGTACGCCTGGAGGGCGGCCACGAGGGGTTTGAGGGCGGCGGGGTCCCTGGGCGTGAGGAAAATCGCGGCCTCGACGGCGTCGGGGCGTTCCCAGGATTCCCCTTGTTTCGGGGGCGTTATGGACATGAGCGCCGCGGCCATGTGCCCGGAGAACAGATTGCGCAGGTCGTCGAAAGGCACGCCTACCTCGGCCTGGAATTTCGCCGTTCCGCCAGCGATCTGTTCGGAGAGAAAGGCGCGAAGGGGCGCAAGGAAATCCTGTATCTGCGGTTCGGACCAGATCTTGTAGAGGGCGGTCTGCTCGAAGCGCGCCTTCGAGGCCTCGTAGTCGGGGATCTCGGCGTAGGCCAGGGTGTCGGGGGGGAGGCACTTTACCGGCGAGACGGCGGCGCCGGCCGGCGGCGCGGCCTGCTGCCCCCAGACCGCCATCGCCGTCGCACTCACGACCAACGCCGCAATCACGATCGGACCGAGCTTCATGCGTCTACTCATAGCCCACCTCTTTCTCCGAAAAACCCTCCCATTGCGAAGGCCGTTGCCGGGCGTCACAGGTATTTTCTGAAAAACTCGAACGCCTTGTTCCCCGCGAAGCCGTGGGGGCCGGAATGAATGTCGGCCCAGAGTTTGTCCTCGCAGCCGGCGGCCTTGTAGATCTTCTTGACGCCTTCGTAGCCCTTGAGCAGGTCATGGATGAAGAAGCAGTTGTCGTAGATGCCCATTTCGAGCAGAAGGGGACGCGGCGCGATGAGACCGGCGATGTCGTCGGTGTCGAAGAACCGGTAGATGTTGGGGACGATCTGGGAGCCGCAGAAGTTGGCGCGGGCGATGCCAAAGTTGGCCCAGGGGTTGACGTAGCCCATGATGTCGGCGGCCTTGATGCGCGGCTCGGCGGCGGAGGTGAAGGTCGTCATCGTGCCGCCCTGGGAAAGGCCCATCATGCCGATGCGGTTCTTGTCCACTTCGGGGCGGGTCTCCAGGTAGTCAATGCAGCACTTCATATCCCAGACATTGAGGGCCAGCGTGTGGATGCCGAGGATGACGCCCTTGACAAAGTTCACGTTGCAGGGGTCGCGGCCGGGGAAGGGGTCGGGGCCGTCGCGGCGTTCGCCGAAGACGCGAAGGTCGGGACACAGCGTGAGGAAGCCCGCCCGGGCCATCTGCTCGCCGTAGTTGTAGTTGTTCTCCTTGATGTTCGCCGCGTGCGCGCTCGACGATCTGATCCCCGCCACGGGGTCCTTGCCGAAGGGGCCGTGGCCGTGAGAACAGAGGATGGCCGGGTTCTTTCCGGTGGCCTTCATGTCCTTGGGGCGCAGGACCTGGCAGGGGACGGACATGAACTCCTCGGAGTCGAAGACGACGCGCTCACGGATCAGGTCGCCGTCCTCGACGGAGGACTCCACCTCGGCCTGCAAGGGGACCTTCTTGGGGAACCGGCCGAGAAGCTCCATATACTTTGCGTAGGCTTCCTTGCGCCATCGGGACCAGTCGGACTTTGACTTGCCCTTGAACTTGAGCAACGGCGTCCAGTCCCGTGCGATCCTGTCCCAATACGCCTTCATCGAGAAATTTCGAACGCGTTCTGCCATGGCGGCTCCTTCGTTTGTACTGATGGAATTCGAATCCTTTCGCCTATCGAACGTAGAACTTCAGCACCCGGTCGGCTTCGTCCCGGAACTCATCTTTCTTTGCCAGAAAAGCGTAGTAGTAGAAACCCAGCGCTACGTCTACGTAAGCCACGCCCTTTTCGAGGCCGAAGAATTTCTCCCCCCCCGGAAAGACTCGGGTGTTGCCGGCCGTATCAACCTCGCCGGTGGCCTTGATGTGCGCGGCCTCCCATCGGACGGCGGATTCGATGGCCTTCCAGAGCGACTCGCGGAGTTCGGCGGCGCGGGGGTCGAGATGGACGTAAAGGATAAGGGCGCGCAGGATACTGACGGCCTGGTAGCTGCTGTCGCCGCCGCCCTTTTCGAGGAAGAAACCCTTGGGGTCCTGTTGAGCCAGGGCGATTCTAAGGAACTCCTCGCCGAGCTTCACGGCGTCGGGGTGATTGAGCGCCCTGCCGGTGAGGTAGAAGGCCATGGCGTCGAAGAAGAAACGATTGGTCGCGGTGCGGTCGTAGGCGCGCAAGATGTCGGCCTGCAACATAAGCCACTGGAGCGAGACCAGGGCGTGCTCCCTGATCTTGCCCAAACGCTGACGCAGCACGGCGGTCTCCTCCTGCTTCTGGAACCAGTCGGAGTCCTGCAGGAGGAGCAGGCCGTGTCCGAGTTCGCTGTAGAAGAAAGCGGCGGCGCTGGCCAGGTCGGCCGCGTTGGGCTTCTTGTCCTCCATGCCCGGCGGCGAGGCAAACTGGAAACTGCCGTCGGGATTCTGACGGGCGAAGGCGTACTCCAGCGCGCCGAGGGCCTCGCCCGTGATCGTGATATCGAACGTTCGCAGGCCGTGGATGAGCGACCATGTCACGGCGCGCTGAAAGACGACCGAGATGTAAGCGCGGCGATTGCGGCCCATCGCGCCGTCCCTGGCGGGGCGATTGTTGGCGGCGAGCCGGCGGACCATCTCCGACTCCAACTGGTCAATGAGGGCCCATTCAGACGCGGCGGGCGGCGGGGATTGGGCCAGGGCCGCGCAGGACGAAAAGCCGTACAGGCTCGCCGCCAGCGCGATGGACACCATCATGCGTCTTCGGAACATCTTTCACCTGGGTCGTAGGCCGCAACACAGCACGCCAGGGACCCGGCCATACTCCGGCCCGGCTGGCGCCCTCATGAGGGATGGTCACATTTTAGGCATAGAAGGCGTGTCCTTCAATACTATTGTATGCTACAATTCGCATCCGACGATTCCGGCCGCGGAGTTTGTCGGGCCGCGGGTTGAGCCGTGTTTTTTGCGGGTGGCGAATGACCTCAAGAGAACGAATGCTGGCCGCGATGCGGAACAAAAAACCGGATATGGTGCCGGTGGCGCCGGACACGTCGAACATGATCCCCTGCCGGCTGACGGGCAAACCGTTTTGGGAGATTTACCTCTACCAAGACCCGCCGTTGTGGGAGGCGTACATCCATTGCTGCAAGCGCTTCGGGTTCGACGGCTGGCAACCCGCCGTGCCGGTGCAGTTCGAGTACGAGATCGAGGCGGCCCGGAATCAGCCGCAATGGCGGCAAGCCATCGTGAAGCGCACCGCCGACCGCATCTACACGCGCACGCACGCGACCGTGAACGGCAAAGAGCAGTGGTCGGCCGCGTGCTCGATCTATTACATTGACAACCCGCCGACGGCGGGCGTGCCCCTCGTCAAGGTCGGGCTGCCCGAAGGCCCCCCGGCAGAGTGGGAGGACGTCAAGCCGCGCTCCCATTATCCGGGCGTCTCGGCCTTCCACAAGGCGCGCCAGATGATGGGCGAGGCGGGCGTGGTGGGCGCCGCCGTGCACCTGCCGGGACTGTCGCTCCAGCCCGCGTCGGTGTACGAGTATTACGACGAGCGCGACAAGGTCGCGGCGCGCTGCGAGCAGCAGCGGCAGGCGATCGTGCGTCGTCTGCGCGAGATGCTCAAGCTCAAGCCCGACCTCATCCTCATCGGCATTTCGGGACACATGATCAACAACCCCGAACCGATCTTCCGCGAACTGTCCCTGCCCGCGCTCAAGGACGTCACCAGGCTCTGCAAGGAGGCGGACGTCCCGAGCCAGATCCACTGCTGCGGGCCGGAGTACGCGCTCGTGAAGATCAGCGCCGAGGAGTCGGACCTCTCGAACATCAACCCCCTGGAAATCCCGCCGATGGGCGACTGCGACCTGGCCGACGTGAAGAGGAAGTTCGGCCGGAAGCTCAGCCTCATGGGCAACCTGCATACGACCGATGTGATGCTCAAGGGGACGCCGCACGAGGTGAGGGAGGCGTCGAAGAAGGCCATGGACGACGCGGCCGAGGGCGGGGGCTTCATCCTCTCGACGGGCGACCAATGCGGGCGGGATACGCCGGATGAGAACCTTTACGCCATGATCGAGACGGCGAGGACGTACGGGCGATACTGAGGGTCGGCAGGAACGGCGCCGAAGCCGAGGCAGGACCGGGAATCCGCCGTACAAGTCCCGGTTCCGCTGTGGTACAATGCCCGGCAAGAATACAGAGTGAGGAGGGTCCCTTGCGTTCGGTTGCGCGATCAAAATTCCGGCGGACGTTCTTCGTCGGGAAGGTCATCATCTACACGAGCATCTTCTTCGTCATCGGCGTCGTGGCGTTGCTCTTCATCGGGAGCACGGAGGAAGTCGTGATTGCGCGGGGGGTGGTGAAGCCGCGCTTCGACTTCGAAGTGCATGCGCCGGAGGTCGGCGTCGTGGGTCCGCTCAAGATGCGAGGCAGCCAGCCGGCGAAACCCGGCGAGTACGTGAGGGCCGGCGATTCGGTCAACGTCAACGAAATCATCCTGCAGATGGACGACAAGAAGCTGCAAGACGAACTGGTCCGCAAGCGAAGCCAGATCACCGAGGCCGAGGGACTGCTCGAAGTGCTCAAGCGCAAGACGGCCCGGTTGAGGAAAGACCCCGCCCAGAGCGACCAGTACCGCTTTGCGAAGAACGACCTCGAAGTGGCGCAGAAAGAAGTCGAGGCCGAACAGCGGGAAGTGGCGCGCATGGAGTCGCTGGTGAAGAACGGGGTGGCCTCGCAGGCCGAGCTGGACAAGGAGAAGGTGAAGCTGGAACAGGCGATGGGGAGGCTCAAGACGGCCCAGGAGAAGGTGAAGATATTCGAACTCGGCCTCAGCCAGGATATGCTGGGCGAGATGCAGGCCGAGACGGATCTCCAGGAGAAGAGGCTCGCCAGCCTTCGGGAAGAATGCAAGACGGTCGAGACAAGCATCGAGCGGTACTGCATCCGCGCGCCCGTGGCCGGAGAAGTGGTCTTTCACGCCAAGAAGCCGGGCGAGGCCGTCACGCCGGGCGAGCTGCTTTTCATCATCGCCAAGGGGCCCGACACGGAGATTCACGCCTACGTCGAGGAGAACCAGATCTACAAGGTGGGGCTGGGGCAGCGCGTGCACATCTACCCGACGGCGTTCGACTGGCGGCAGTACGGCGAAGCCAAGGGCACGGTGACGGACATCTCGCCCTACGCCAAGGAAGTGGGAGGGAGCAACCAGTTCTGGGTGCGCATCGTGGTGGAAGAATGGCCTCTGCCGCTGAAGTTCGGATCGAGCGTCACGGCGCACATCGTCGTGAGCCGGCGGGGCTTGCTCGACATGTTGCTGACGCGATAGCGGAATCTCCCGCGGAGACGCCGATGGCTTCGCTGGCGGACGAACTCAAGGACATGATCGGCCGGGAAGTCGTGCTCGACACCCGGGGGAGCTTTGTCTACATCGGCACATTGGACTCGGTGGGAGAGCACATCCTTAGTCTCAGCAACGTGGATGTTTACGACGCCTCCGAGACGCAGACGCGCAAGGAAGTTTACGTCTTCGAGACGCGCAAGTACGGCATCAAGCGCAACCGCGCGAAATGTTCGGTGCGCATCGCCGAGGTCATCAGCCTGTCGCGGCTTGAGGACGTTGTGGAGTTCTGACCGGGGACCGCACGGCCCTCCCGGATTGCCAGGCCCGTGAAGACGTTCCCCGCTTGCCTTTCCTGCCTTGGACGCCCCTGTCTTGCTCCGCTCCGGCCGTGTTCTCCCGGCCCACCCCGATCGCGCTTTCCCTTTTGACACAGACCATGCCTTTTTGAAACGGCGGACGAATCCTTCGCGGCATGAGCAGCACGCCGGCGCGCATTTTTCTGCGGATATTTCGAGCCGGCGAAACCGCCCACGGCGCGCTCCGTGGCGCTCGACAGGCCGTTTCGCATACCGGGGCCGGCGCCGGAAAAAGAGTCGCGTTCGGCGCGGGCACGACGGTTGCTAATACATCCCTGCAGAATGGGCTGAACCATCAGCCAGGGGCAACTAGATGGAGCTTTGCCTGGGGAGGCAGGAGCAAATGAAGCTGAGAAGTTATCCCTCGCCTACAGAGACAGGCAGCGAGACTCCGGCGAAGAGGGCGGCGGCTCGACGCGGCGCGTCGTACCAGCGACGCGGCGCGTCCGCCCGACGGATTGGCGGACGCGTTCACCGCAGACTTCAGATCGAGGAACTCGAACCCAGGGCCGTGCCGGGGATCGCCATCCCCGCCGTACAACTCGGACACGAGGCCGACTACGTGATCCTGACCACGGGCGAGATCGCGGCCAACTCGAAGGAACTCTGGAACTTCGTGTCCCACAAGGAGAGCCTGGGACTCCACACGGCCGTCGTGACCGAGGCGCAGTGGGGCGGCGGGACGGGCGCCGCAGCCGCCGAACGCATCCGTTCGTGGCTTGCCGGCCATTACGGTTCGCTGGGCATTGATTACGCCCTCCTCATCGGCAACCCCGATCCCTACGCCGGCGACGTCCCCATGAAGATCACCTATCCCATGTTCAGCACCCGGCCCGACGAGATCACGCCCACCGACTACTACTACGCCGACCTCACGAGCAACTGGAACGCCGACGGCGACCGCTATTTCGGGGAATGGAAACAGGACCTGTCGTCCCTTCCGGCCCCCGAAATCTTCGTCGGGCGCATCCCGTTCTACGGCTCCTACGACGAACTCGACCGCATCCTGCGCAAGACGATGGACTATGAATTGTCCGCCGACATCGCCTGGCGAAAGAGCGCGCTGCTGCCCATCGGCATGTCCAACTATGAGGGCGAGAATCACGCGGGAATCCCGCGAGTGGACGGCCACGAACTGGGGCAGTACATGGTTTCCGACGTGCTCGCCCCGGCCGGTTGGAGCCACTACACGCTCTTGGAAAAGGCCGGCCTGAAACCGGTAACCGCCCCCGCCGACGCCCCCTTGACCGAGGAAGACCTGATCGCCGAATGGCAGAAAGGCTACGGGGTCATGGCCTGGTGGGGGCACGGGAGCCGCCAGTTCCTGTGGAGAAGGTACTGGGAGTGGGACGACGGCGACCGTGTCGCCGAGGATGCCGAGATGAAATGGGCGCCCGCGCTCTTCCAGGCCAATGCCCGCGCGCTGGACGACACGCGCCCGTCGGTGGCTCTCCTGAACGCCTGCAACACCGGAAGTCCCCAACATGCCGACAACCTGGGGTATAGCCTGCTCAAGAACGGGGCCATCGCCACCATACCCACTACGAGCACGACATGGTACGGCTACATTTCCTGGAATCCCGCAAAAGCGCGGGACGCGGGCGATTCCGGAGCGATCAACTATGACTTCCTCAAATATGTGATCAACGGCGCCACTTTCTCCGAGGCGCTGTACCGATCCATAGGCGCGCTGGGGTCCGGGCTGGGGAGCATGAGCTGGATGAACGTGCTGTCGTTCAACCTCTATGGCGACCCCTCGCTGGACCTCGGCCTGGACGGCATCGCCCCCACCGCCGCCCTCAACGCACTCGACCTGATCAACCCGCAGGGCGGCGAGTACGTCTTCACGGTCACCTACGCGGACAACAAGGCCGTCGCGGCGTGGAGCCTCAACGGCAGCGAAATCCGCGTCGTCGGGCCGAACGGCCTGGCGCAAGCCGCGCAGATCGTCACTGTGAGCGGGCTGTCAAACGCACCGCAGATTGCGGCGAGCTATCGCCTCAGCGCGGCGGGGGGCGCATGGAGCGAGGCCGAGATGGGCGTCTACACGGTCTGGCTGGAGGGCGGCGTGGTCAGCGACATCCGGGGCAACGTCGCGGCGGGCATGCGGCTTGGGACGTTCAGCATAAATGAGGGCGCCCCCGTGGTTGTACAGGCCGGCAAGCCCCACCGGTTCCTCGACGGGGACGGCAGCACGGTCGCGGTTCTCATCAGGGGGCCTGGGGTCGGCTACTTGTACCTGACCAACGGCTTGGCGACGGGGGCGGCAATTGAGTCCTTCGTTGTCGAAGGCGCCACGGAGCGCACGGCGGTCAAGATGCAGAGCAAGGGAGGCGCGGTGCCCGGCACGTCGGTGGAACGCATTGAGGTCAATCCGGCGTCGGGGACCGCGGCCCTTCGCACGCTCAGCGCGAGGACGATGGCCCTGACGCCGGGCGGACTCATAAACGCCGCCGGCGACATCGGGGCGCTCACGCTCGGGAGCGCCGGCGAAGGGTCGCAGATACTCATCCAGGGTTCCGCAACGACTATCACGCTCGGCAATCTGGGGGACTCCTTCGGGCTGAACGTGCAGGGAGGCATCGGCAAACTGAGTACGGCCAATATCGGAGCCGGGGCGGACATAGCGGCGGGAGGCGGCATCGGGACAATCACCGTAAGCGGAAGCATCGCCGCCGGGTCGTCCGGACAGCGACCGGCGTCGTTCCAGGCGGGTGCGGAGGGCATCAGGAAGATGACCATCAAGGGCGACGCGGACTTCGCCCTTCGCACCGCCGGCGGACTCGACGCCCTCGCCATCGTCGGTTCGGCCTCGGCCCCGAGAAAACTCAGCGGCCTGATGGACGTGATGAGAATCGGGTCGCTCAAAGGCGCCTGGGCGCGCGCGGAGGGTCTGACCATTCGGGCCCAAGAGGCCATCGGGATGGTGAGACTGAAGGACATCGCTGATACCGTCATCTCAACCGGCGCCCTCGGCAGCCTGGCCGTGACCGGAGACCTGACGGGGTCAAGACTCCTCGCCGGTCACGACATCGGGGCGGATTTGCAGTTGGGTTCGGACGACGACGGGGGCTTTGTCGGCAGAAGCGGCAGCATCGGCACGATCAGCGTGGGAGGCAATCTGACGGCCACCTCGATCGCAGCCGGTGTGAGTCCCGGCGCCGACGGTTTCTTCGGCAGCGAGGACGACGTGGTGGTATCAGGGACGTTGGAGGGGGCGATTCGGTCGCTCACGGTGAAGGGCGCGGTCAGCGGCTCCACAAATTCGGCCGAGCAGTATGGCGTCGTGGCGCGCGGGGCGATGGGGCGGCTCGTCTTGGGAGGCCGGCCGGTCCTGCTATCGGCGGAAGGCTTTGTTCTTGGCAACCTTCTGGTTGCCGGGAACCGGGGGTAGAAGCAGGGCAGGCTTCCCCTGGTTCCGCGCGCCGGGCGCGAGCGCGCCGGGCGCGAGCGCGCCGGCGCTTGGGAATCCGCCCGGCGCGATGTCCTGCCCCGTGGATTGACGTTTGTTCGGGCGTTCAGACTGTACTCAAGGGGCTCTCCTCGATGGTGTGCAGCGTTCCCTCCCCCCCCGGAACCTGCAACTCGGGGAGAGACCTATTTAATGAGCAGGGCGATGGCGACAATGGTGTACAGGGAGGCCAGGAGGCCGGCGCCTGCGTAAGCCGCCTTTCGAAGGGTCTGGTCAATATGCCGCTGAATCGTCCGGAACGCCAGGAATACTGAGCCGGCCAGAAGGATCGTCACCAGCAGGGCAACGACGTTCGGCGGCAACAGGGGAAGGGGGGCCGTGACGCTCCCGGCGGCCGTTGCGCCGGCTGTAGCCAGCCCGACCGGGTCCCTGAATGCGCCCGGCAGGAAACCGGCCCACGTGTTCATCTTGAGCAGGGCCTTCATGGCATGTCCGGCCGCTAGGACGGGAACCAGGGACAGCGCAATCTTCTCCGCGATCTCCAGAAGCGTTCCTCGCGCCCCAAAGACAAGGGCCGCCAGGCCCGCCACGCCGCACACAATCGCGGGAAGCATGAGCAGATACCACGCCGCCTCAAACCAGACAAACCCCCCGGCCCAACCGGTCAGGGCGGTCAGCCACTGTGGGACAGCGTGGAAAAGCCGGTCAACCGCCGACACCTCGGCAAAGAGATCGTGAGACACGAAGCCGCTGGCCATGAAGATGAAAAGCACGGTTGCGAGGGTTGCGCCGCCGAGCCTGCCGGCGTCGGGCCTGAGGACGCCGAACCCGACGTTGCCGTGCGGGCAGACCTTGGCGCATTGGAAGCAGAGAACGCATGCGTCCTCGGCCTTCAGATCGTAGGGTTTCAGCAGGCTGGGGCAGCTTCGGGCGTCGAGTCGGAAACGGTTCTTCGGTTCGACGCAGTCCCGCGTCCCGCACCCCCTGCAGGTGGCGGCGCTTGCGGCGCGAAGCGCGATCGGCGTGATCCGGCTGTACACGTTGAGCAGCAGCGCGGCGGGGCAGAAGCCGTGGCAGAAGGCGCGGGGTTCACGGAAAAGGAAACCGACGGCCAGGGCCAGCGCCAACAGCGCAAGGAGCACAAACGCCGTGTAGTATGGAATCCGGTGGATCTGGAACCCCGCGACCAGGACCTGCAGGGCGGCGTAGAGAACGAGCACGGCGAAACCTGCCCGAAGCCACGGCGACAGGGCCAGGCCCCGCAAGCCGGCAAAGCTCGCAACGCGACGCGCGATGTTGGTCACGAGTTCCATGGGGCACACCGTACACCAGACCCGTCCGAACAGGATGGTCGCCAGCACAAGGCCGGGCCACCAAAGTCCCCAAACCACAAGCGTGCTCGCATTGGCCTTGCGCAGGATGGGCAGCAGCTTCCCATCGTAAGAGCCGGGCGCCCCCGCCGCCAGCCCCGCGACGATCAGGACGGCGAACACCGCCAGCGCCGCGGCTTGCAGCGCGTAGGGGAACAGAGGGCTTCTGACTGCGCGTTGGA
>CAYPFP010000015.1:13749-41437 GCA_964409935.1 uncultured Planctomycetota bacterium
AATCGGCCGAAAGCAGATTTCCGGGAACGACCTTCTCGATCAGCGTGTACTTCTGCCCCGGCGCCGTCAGGGCTTCCACCTTCTTCTCGATGTCGGCGAACCAGGCGTCGGGACGCGCCGGGTCGCGCATGGCCTCGGCCGCGACCGCCAGGTTCACGGCCCAGCGATCCAGAGGATACCAACTGCGATACATGAAGGCCTGCGGATGAAGCGGCCACAGGCGCCGCACGGTTCCGACAATGTCCTCGCGCCGGATTTTCCGTGTGCCCGCCCAGCCCGCGAACTCGGCGCTGCGGAGGTAGAACCCGATATTCCGCCGGCCGGCGGCAAGTTTCTCGCAGACCGGCTGGGGCGGGTACGTGGCCTCGGACCACACCAGCGTGATGCCCTCGTCAATCTCCCTGTTGATCTGGTCTATCGTGGGAGAATCCAGATAGGGCGCGGCGCGTCGTACCAGCGACGCGGCGCCGAATCGCTGCATGGCGAACTCGACGGACAGCCACAGCCGGGGCCGCTCGGCCCGGAGCGCGTTCACGGCCCAGTTGGTCTGCTCGATGGACCAGCGCGGCGGCTTGTTGGTGTGCTCCTCCTCGGCCGCGCTCTGGAAACGCCCCTCACACGCGGGGCAGTGGCATGTGACGTAGTCCACGTCCGCCGTCTCGAAGTTGAAGCCGTCTATGCCGGTGTCGGCGGCGCGCAGGAGCATCTCGCGCAAGAGCTTGAGGGCCTCGGGATTCGACGGGCAGAAGATGTTGCCCGCGCTGTCCTTTCCCTTCTCGGTATTCCGGAGGCGTTCAGGGATGAGGGCCTGAGTCCCGGGGGCTTGTTTGCAGATGTGTTGTCCTTCGTGATAGCCGTTGAGGCCGAAGCCGTGCACCACCCAGACGCCCCGCTCGTGGGCGTACGTGACGATCTGGCGGCACAAAGCCTCGTCGGCGCCTCCGGTCGGCCCGCCAATGGCGGGCGCCTTCCACCCGTCCAGCCCCCAGATCACCACGCCCGTGCATTTCCAGTCAGCGGCGAAGTCAATATATTCCTTCCAGCGGCCGTCCAGGTTTTGCAACCAGACCCAGAGAAACCGTTTGGGCGGGTTGCCCATGCTGGAATGCTCCTGCGCCGGAAGAGACGAGACCGAGATGATGAGCGCCGCAAGACACCAGGAGACCAGGAGAATGCGCTTGTTCATGCAAAGCTCCGTCGGCGGTATGCGCGGATACCCACGGTCACTGATTCTATCGGCAGGGCGGAGGGCGCACAAGACCATTGTCCGGCGCGTTTCGTTCGGTGTTCTGAATTGACCGGGAAGAAGGGATGTGCTATAAGGAGATGGTATTCGGGGTCTTGGGAGAGAGCACGCAACGCGCAAGCACGTGCGGGCCGTCTACGCAGCGGCTTGCGTCTTGCCGTTGCCCCCCGCCAGGAGGAAACGCTTGTGAGTGTAAAACGATGGGTGCTGCTCGGCGTGATCGCCGGCTGCGTCATCCTGGTACTGCTGTCTTTGGCCGGTCTCTGGGAGCGCCGCGCCAAGGCGCCGGAGAGACCCGCGCCCCCTTCGCAGGCGGGGCAGACGCCGGCCGGGGAGGAACAGGCTCAGGCCGAACCGTCAATGGAGTTCTTCAAGCTCACGATGCCGTATGCCAGCGAGAACCGCACCATCGCCGAGCTTTACCTGCCCTACGGCAAGAAACTCGTCAAGACGCGCAAACTCCTGGCCGAGAACGGCAGACTCACCATCTTCCGCGAGGAAAAAGATGAGAAGGGCAAACCGAGGACCATTGTCGTGAATTTCGACATGGCGGAAGTCAACGAGGTGGATAACTCCGCCATCCTCGAGAAAAAGGTGGACGTCGAGCTTCAGGAGGGCATTCATCTCAAGACCACGCGGGTGTCGTGGGATCCGGCCCACAATCTGGTCTCGACCGACCAGCCCGTGAAGATCACGGGACAGGACCTGGACATCTCCGGCGTCGGCATGTTCGCCAACGTCAAGGAAGAGACGGCCACGTTGCAGAAGGAGGTGCGGGCGCTGCTCAAGACAGGCGCCGGCCCCCTGGTTCCGGGCGCCAAACGCGAGCCTGGAGCGGCGAAGAAACCGGCCCCCGCCAAGGCGGAGCCTAAGAAGCTGCGCGAGGTCCTCATCACGTGCGACGCAGAGATGTCCGGCAAGCGGGCGCCGCTTTCGGTCGCCTTCAACAAGAACGTTCGGGTCAGGAGCGAGACGTTCTCGCTCGACACCGACTTCCTGGATATCCGCTTCGCCCAGAACAAGGCCAAGACCGAGGCGGGACAGAAGCGGACCAAAGGCGCATCGGTGTTGGCCGAATCCCCGGCGGCCACCAGCATCGAGATGATCACGGCCAAGGGCAGCGTCCTCTTCAAGGACGAGATGCAGGAAGCCACCGGCGACGAGATGGTGTGGGACGCCGCCAAGCGTTGCGCCACCCTCAAGGGCAAGACCGCCCGCTTCCGGCAGGGGGAGAATTCCATCACCGCCGAGACGCTCGTCTACCATCTCGACCAAAGCACGCTCTCGGTCCCCAGCGGCGGGGAACTGGTCTTCCAGACCAAGGGCGACCTGATCTCCGCCCGTTCCGGCCTGGGGACGGGCCGGGCCAAGGAGAGCATGAAGAAGGACGCCGTCACTTCCACCATGCGCGTCACTTGGGCCAAGGACATGGTGTATGAGAAGAACCGGGCCGTCTTCCGCGATCGCGTGACGGCCCAGCAGGGCCAGAGCATCCTGACGGCAAACACGCTGGAGGTCGGCTTCGACGATCAGGACAAGGTGAAAAGTCTGTTGGCGCTCGGCGGGGTGAGCGTCAGCCACGAAGGGCGGCAAGCCCTCGGAAACCGCCTGGAGTGGACGGCCGAGTCGGGCGTCGCATGGCTGACCGGCGATCCCAGCGCCGAAGTGCGCGAGGCCGAGAGCTTCCTGGGCTGCCCCAAGATCGGTTTTTACAGCAAAGAGAACCGGATCGAGTGCCTTGGGGCCGGCTACCTTCTGGCCTCGCCCAAGATAAAGGAAAGCAAGCCGGCCAAGAAAAAAGAGAAACCCCGGACCGGTCTGCTGGCGACGGTGCCCGCCGGCAAACCCACGGAGGACGCGGCGGCCGGCAAGATTCGGGTCACGTGGACCGACCGCATGATCTTCGAGATGGACCAGCACGTCGCCACCTTCCACAAAGACATTCACGCGAGCCGCGACGATCTGAGAATCGGGGCCGAGACGCTGCGGGTGGTGTTCGACGAGGACAACAAGAAGGTCACCAAACTCGTGGGCGAAGACCCCAAGGGAGGCCTTCGCCTGGAACACTCGCAGGGAACGGGCTCCGGCGCGCGCGTCGAGTGGGATGCGGCGGACGAGACGGCCAGTCTCTTCGGCAGTCCCCGCGCTGTCGTGGTGATGAAGGATCGCGAACGCAGGCTGGAAGCCCCGAAGATCTTCGTGGACACGCGGGAAGAGGCCATCCACACCGAGGGCGGCGGTTTGCTGCACAGCCCGGCGGACAAGTCCAAGGAGAAGAAGAAGGAAGGGTCCTTGTCCCTGTCGGACGACCTGAACATCACCTGGACCGACACGCTCGACTTTGAGAGGGCCTCCCAACAGGCCGTCTTCAAGGGGAAAGTCACCGCCCGCAGCGGCAAGAACGCGCTCGACGCCGATGCGCTGACCGTTCAGTTTGAGGAGGCCGAGAAAAAGGCGCCGTCCGGTCCCGACAAGGCGCCGAGCGTGTCGTTGAAACGCATCGTCGCGGATGGCCATGTCAAGATGCGCCAGGGCGATGAACAGCAGGGCAGCGGCGACCGGTTCGTGTGGGACGCCGCGTCGGACGTTGCCACCCTGGAGGGCAAGCCCGCCCAGGCCAGCGGCGCGCTGCAGAAACAGGCGTATCGCTACTACATCGAAGGCGCCCTGATCAAGATTCTCAAGGTGAGCCAGGACAAGAAGGACATTCGCGTCTCCGGCGAGGGATTGCTGAGATTCTCGCTCCCGAAACTCGCCGACGCCGGCGCCCTCATGAAGGGCGAGAAGAGCGGCGACGTCAGCATCACCTGGCGCGACAGGATGGTCTTCGACCAAATCTCCGGCAAAGGCTTCTTCGAGTGGAACACGGAGGTGACCTACGGCACCCACAAGGTGCAGTCCCGCAAGCTCGAAGTCGCCCTGACCGACGACAACCACCTTGACAAGGTGCACGCCATCGGAAACGTCTACCTCCAGGATACGGAGGAGCAGCAGGAAGCCACGGGCGACACGCTCGTGTGGAACCGCACGCAGAACCAGGCCGTCCTGACGGGAAATCCCGATGCCTCGATCTGGTTCGGGACGCAGCCTCGCGAGAAGGCCTCGACCGAGAAAAAGACCGAGGAAGGAGCAACCGCGAAGAAAGAACCGCAGGCCGAAAAGCCCAAAGACGCCCAGGAAACCGGCCTCGAAGAGCGGCTGCGCATACGGTGCGAGGGGCGCGTGTCGTCCTCCCTGGAGGTGGACGCCGAAAAGGGCAGTCGCATACGAACGCAGGCCAAACAGATCATCATCACAGGGCTTTTCCCGAGTCAGAAGCCGAAGTAGACGGGGTATCAAGCCATAATCGGAGCCACTTCCCCCGTCGGCGATTCCGTGCGGCATTTTTCGCAGGCGGGCAGGGACGTACAATGCGCATAATTCTCTTCACCGGCAAAGGGGGCGTGGGCAAGACCAGCATCGCGGCGGCGACGGGCATTCGCGCCGCGGAACTGGGCTACCGCACTCTCGTCATGTCCGTGGACCCCGCCCACAGCCTCAGCGACTCCTTCGACCTGGACCGCAAGCTGATGGACCGCGGCAAAGGTCTGGCCGTGTCCGTCGCGGACCGCCTGTGGATCCAGGAAGTGGACGTCCAGGAGGAGATTCACCGATATTGGAACGACGTCTACAAGTACATCGCCATGCTCCTGAACGTCTCGGGCATCGAGCAGATGCTCGCCGAGGAGCTGGCCATCCTGCCGGGCATGGAAGAAGCCAGTTGCATCCTGTACATCAACCAATACGTTCAGGAGAAGACGTTCGACCTGGTGCTGCTCGACTGCGCGCCGACGGGCGAGTCGCTCCGCTTTGTGAGCCTGCCCACCACGCTTGAGTGGTACATGAACAAGATGTTCAGCATCGAGCGCAAGGTGGTCAAGATCGCGCGCCCCATCATGAAGGGCCTGTACTCCGTGCCCCTGCCGCAGGACGAGTACTTCGAGGCCGTGGAACGGTTGTACCAGCGACTCAAGGGCGTGGACGCCGTTCTGTCCGACCCGCGTGTCACGTCCGTGAGGCTCGTGACCAACCCCGAAAAGATGGTCCTGAAGGAATCGCAGCGGGCGTTCATGTATTTCTGCCTCTACGGCCTGTGTGTGGACGCCATCATCATGAACCGCGTGCTGCCCGAAAAGGTGCACGACGAGTACTTCGCCCGGTGGCGCAAGAGCCAGGAGAAATACATCGAAGAGGCGGCGGACTATTTTTCGCCCGTGCCGCTGCTGATGGTGCCGCTGTCGGAGGACGAGGTGCTGGGGATGGAGGACCTTCGCAAGCTGGCGAAAGAGGTCTACGGAAAAGACGATCCGACCACGGCATACGTGTCGGAGCGGCCGTACAAGTTCTCCAAGGAAGACGGGGTCTACAAGGTCCGGGTGAAGCTGCCCTTCCTGACCAAGCAGGACGTGGACCTGTCCAAGAGCGGCGAAGAACTGATCATCCGCATCGGGAGTTTCAAACGCCACGTCATCCTGCCGCGCAGCATGGTGGGCCGGTCGCCTCGCGGGGCGGCGTTGGAGGGCGACGTGCTTACGGTGGCGTTCGGGGAGCGCGGAGAATAGCGGCGCGTCCGATATCCTGCTGTGTTCGTCGCGCCGGGTGTGGTAGACTCTATGTGGGCGGCAAGTTGGAGGATTCAGTCATGGCCAAGGCCGGAGCCAAGTCGGAAAAGCAGGAACTGGTTTGCCCGCTGTGCCGTTTTCTCTCCGAAGTCTGCGAGGGGCTGGAGGCAAAGTCGGAATTCTGGGGCCACTTCAACAACGCCCGTATCGAATTCCTTGAGGGCATCAAGGGCCTCATTGACTCCCGCATTGCGAGCCTTCGCAAACGAGAGAAAAAGGTGACGAAGATCGAAGTGTCCTGACCCGCGGCGGGCGACGCGTGGAAGAGGCCGGCGCACGGGCGTTCCCGCGCGCCGCGTCTTTTACTTCTGCGGCTCGATAATCACCTTGAGCGATTCCCGCGCCTCCGCCGTAAGCCGGAACCCCAGCCCCGTCTGCGCCAGGGGCAGGCGGTGGGTGATCATCTCCCGGATGCGCAGCCGCCGCGCGCGGATCAAATCCAGCGCCACGCTCATGTCCAGCGGGCTTCCCCCGTATGCGTGCGTGATCGTCGTCTCGTTGGCCCAGAAATCGTTCACGGCGAACGGAACCATCACGCCGGGATTGGTGGGCGCAAAGAGTATGACGGTGCCGCCGCGCTCCGCGCTCTTGAACCCCTGCGTGATCGCGGAGGGCGCGCCCGTGCAGACGATCACCAGGTCGGCCAGCCGCCCGTCGTTGGCCTCGCGCACGCGGGCCGGCACGTCCTCGCCGGCGTGGATGGCGGCGTCGGCGCCGAAACGGCGCGCGGCCTCCAGCCGGTACTCGGCAATGTCGGTCGCCAGCACGCGCCCGGCCCCGTAAGCGCACGCCAGTTGGATGTGAAGGAGACCCGTCAGGCCGCTTCCGATCACGAGCACGCTCTGGCCCGGCTGGAAACGCGCCTGCCTCTGCCCGCGCAGCACGCACGCCAAAGGCTCGACAAAGGAGCCTTCCTCGTAGGACACCTCGTCGGGCAGCACGAAGACGCCGCGATCCACGTTGAGGGCCGGCACGCGAACCAGCTCCGCAAATCCGCCCGGATCGAAATTGGTCGAGCGCAGCGTGTCGCAGGCCGTGTGATGGCCGCTCAGGCAGTAGGCGCAGGTGTTGCACGGGATGTGATGGGCTACCACGACGCGGTCGCCGACCTTGTATTTCTTGACGCCGCCTCCGACCTCCGCCACCTGCCCGGCCACCTCGTGGCCGAGCACGCGCGGGGCCTTCTTGATGCGATACCACTCCATCACGTCGCTGCCGCAGATGCCGCTGGCCTCGATGCGCACGAGGATCTCGCCGGGGCCGATTGCGGGCGCCGGCTGTTCCTGCAGGCGCACGTCGCTGTTGCTGTAGTACATCGCGACTCGCATGAGTGACTCCTCATCTCTTAACGGCAAAGACGCAGAGAACGCCGAGAACCGACCCGTCGTGTCTTCTCTGCGCGCCCTGCGTCTCTGCGGTCAACGTTGGTTACGCCTTGCCGGCCTTCGCCGCCTCGAACAATTCGAGCGCCTGCTTCGGCGCGGCGTTGTCGTGAACGAGCGCGCGGATGGCCTTGGCCATGGGCACCGGATGCGCGTGTTTCCAGATGTTCCGGCCCAGGTTCACGCCGATGGAGCCTTTCTGCATGCCGTCGTGGACGAACTGGAAGACCTCCAGCTCCGAGTCCACCTGCGGCCCGCCGGCCACCACCACGGGCACGGGACAGCCGCGGGTCACCTTGTCGAACTCCTCGCACCAGTACGTCTTGACGACGCGGGCGCCCAACTCGGCGCAGATGCGGCAGCACAGGCCCAGGTAGCGCGCGTCGCGCTTCTCCAACTCGCGGCCCACCGCCGTGACGGCCATCACGGGGATGCCGTACTTCTCGCCGTCGTTGACAAGCTGGGAGAGGTTGCGCAGGGTCTGGTGCTCGTAGTCGCTGCCGATGAAAACCGAGATGCCCATCGCCGAGGCGTTGATGCGGATGGCCTCCTCGATGGAGGTGGTGATGGCCTCGTTGGCCAGGTCCTTGCCCACCATGCTCGTGCAGCCCGACACGCGCAGGATGACGGCCTTGCTCTTGTACGGGTCCACGCACGCCCGCAGCACCCCGCGCGTGACAAAGAGGCCGTCGGAGTATTCGAGGATGGGCGCGATGGTCTTGCCCGGCTCCTCCAGCTTGGAGGTGGGGCCTTGGAAATAGCCGTGATCAATCGGCAGCCACATGCAGCGGCCGTTCTTGGTGAGTTGCGCCAGACGATTCGTCATTCCCCATTCCATGTACATAGTCACTCCTTTCCGATGCGATTCCGTGCCTGCCTAGTGCCTGGCTCGCGCCGGACGTCTGGCGCGTGCCTGGCACTACGTGTAACAAAGTGAGTAGTATATCCTTGCCGGCCTTGGGGAAGTCAAGCGAAAACTCCGCCCGCAGGCCCCGCGCGGGGGGCCGTCCCTTCCGGGATTTCGCGCTTTTTTCATTTCGTTTGACTCCGCACTGCAAGAGCCGATAAAATCCAACTGAGGCGCTTTCGGCAAGACAGGGCACTGGGCGTGAGGGTTATGTTCTCGATCATCATCCTCAACTACAACAAGGCGGCGTATACGCGGCGATGCCTGGAGAGCATCCTCCAGACGAAGGGGGCGGTGGAGGTGGTGGCCGTCCAGAACGGATCGAGCGATGAGACGCCGCAGACGCTGGCGCAGATGAGGCCGAAGTATGAGGCGGCGGGGTTCGGCTTTCGCGTCCTGACCAACGAGCGCAACCTCGGCTGCTCGACGGCGCGCAATGCCGCGCTCAAGGCGGCGACGGGCAAGTACGTCGTCTTTCTGGACAACGACACCCTCGTGGCCGATCCGCAATGGCTGACGAAGCTTGCCTCCCCGATGGAGCAGGACCCGAAGGTCAGGATCACGGGACCGAAGCTCACCTATCCTTTCCCGCCGCACCTGATCCAATGCGCGGGGGTGGGGATATCGCGCAGCGGGCGCGTGGCCTTTCTGGGGCGGGGCGAGCAACGCGACGACGCCCGTTTCAACGCCCGCAAAGACGTCCAATGCCTCATCAGCGCCTGCATGATGATTGCGCGAGGGTTGTTCGACGAGATCGGGGGGCTGGACGAGGCCTTCAACCCCATCCAGTATGAGGACCTGGACTTCTGCTACCGCGCCCGCGAGCGCGGCTATCGGGTGGTCTACGTGCCGGAGGCCGAGGTGCACCATTGGGAGAGCATCACGTCGGACGGCACGCCGGCCCTGCCCAACCGCTACCTCATCATCAAGCACGGGATGCTCTTCAAACGGCGGTGGCGGCACATGTTTGAGAAGGAGGACGGCCCCAGCGAGGAGGAGGCGCGTTGGCGCAGGATCGAGATTCCGTCGCTGCAGGGCTATCGCAAGTTTTGATCGGAGAACGGACGTGCCTGAACGCATTGAAGACACTCTGAAGAAGATGATGGTGGAGCGGCTTTTCCTGAAGATCAAACCGGAGAGCATACCGGACGACGCGCCCCTCATGCAGGCGCTTGGCGTGGACTCCGTGGCGGTGCTGGAGATGGTGGTGGGCCTTGAGGAGATTTACGGCATTTCTTTCGAAGACGAGGAGTTCGACATCGAGATATTCCGCACGGTGAAATCCATAGCCGATTTCGTGCGCGCCAAACAGTCCGCCCAGGGCAAGGCAGCGGGGAGCTAATGGCGGTTTTCGAGGAAATGATCACGCTGCAAAGCGGCGCCTTCGGCCTGGTCGGGATGCTTCACCGGCCCGAAAAAAGCCCGCGCGCGGCCTTTGTCTTCTGCTATCCGTTCGGGGACGAGAGGAAGTCGTCGTGCCGGGCCTTCGCGCAGACGGCGCGGGCGTTCGCCGAGGCGGGGATGGCGGTGTTGCGGTTTGACTATCGCGGCTGCGGCGACAGCGGCGGCGACTTCAGCGAGGCCACGCTGGAGGGGTGGCTGGAGGACGCGCAGGCGGCGGTCGCGGCGCTGAAGTCGCGCACCGGGGCAAGGGCGATCGGGTTTCTGGGGCTTCGCTTCGGCGCGATGCTGGCCGCGTGCGCCGCCGAGAAGGAGCCGGACGCCGCACACCTGATCCTGTGGGAACCCATCCTGGACGGCCGCTCCTATTTCGCCGCCGACCTGCGCAAGAAGCTGATCAAGGAGATGATGACGCGGGGCAAGTCGTCCGGTCGCCGAACCGACCTGCTCGAACAGCTCGAACGCGGGGAGGGATACATTGACATGGACGGCTACAAGGTGACCGGCGCGCTGTACGCCGGCCTTGCGGCCCTCAACCTGCCGAGCCGCATCGGGCGTTTTCCCGGGCGCTGTTTCCTGTGCCAGGTCAGCTTCACCGACAAGGTGGGCATTCATGTGAACTCCCTGAAGGAGGCCTACGTCAAGGGCGGCGCGACGGCCGAGATCGGCGCGGTGGTGGAAGAGCCTTTCTGGAGCAAGGTGGACTTCGCCGGCTGCCCGAAGCTGATCGCGGCCACGATGGACTGGCTCGGCCGGGCGGTCCCATGACAGGTTTACGGACCATGGAAGACGTCGTGACGTTCGCCAACGAAGGATCGAAGCTCTTCGGCATCCTGCACAAGCCGGTCGGGCCGGCGCGCGCGCGGGGCGCCGTGCTTCTCCACGGCTGGTCGAGCTGCCGCATGGGGCCGCACCGGATACTGGTGGAGACGGCGCGCGAACTGGCCGCGCACGGCGTGGCGGCGCTGCGTTTCGACCACCGCGGACGCGGCGACAGCGAAGGCGCCGACGACAAGGCGGACCTCGACGGCATGATCTCCGACGCCGTGTGCGCGGGCGACCACCTGCGCGAGCGGACGGGCGTCGAGGACCTGGCCATGATCGGCCTGTGCTCCGGCGGCAACGTTGCCATCGGCGCGGCCACATTGAGGCCGGATGTCAAACGCGTCGTGGCCTGGTCCACGCTGCCGTTTCAGCCGCACCGGTCGCGCGCCCTGGACGTCAAGCGCACGGGGCATTTCGCCGTGGAGTACGCAAAGAAGGTTTTTCGTCTGGAGACGTGGCGAAAGGTCGTCAAGGGCGGCGTGAACTACCGGATGATCGGGCGCGCGCTGTTCGGGCATTACGCCCGCACCGATCAGGAAGGCCGCAACCCCAAGGACTCCGCCCGCGACATCATGGGCGATCTGGCCGGGTACCGCGGGCGACTCCGCTTCGTCTACGGCGGGGCCGACCCCGAAGCCGCCGCCGCCAAGGAGCATTACGAAGCCTTCTGCCGCGAGCACGGCATCGAGGCGGACTACCATTTTGTCGAGGGGGCCAATCATAATTACTATTCGCTGGACTGGAAACGCCAGGTGATCGAAAAGACCTGCGACTGGATTTTGAGGGAGTAACGTCTTGCCCACATCCACGGCTACGACGGGCATGCGGGTCATCCGCGCCATGCTCATCGTTGTGTTCTTCGCTCTGTTCACGAAGCTCGGCGGTTTCCTCGTCACGGGCGTCCTTGTCGGACGTCTGTACGGGGCCGGCGAGGCGACCGACGCCTTTTTTGCGGCGTACCAGAGCGTGGTGTTCCTGCTCTTCTCGATTGCGGTGAAAGGCATCATGCCGGCGCTGACGCCGCTGTTCATCGAGGAGATGCAGCAGCGGGGAGAGCAGAGCGCGTGGCGTTTCGCCAGCGGCGTGGCCAACATGACGATTATCGTCGCGATCGTCGTGGCGGGGGCGTGCATTGCTTTCGCGCCGGAGATCATGCGCTTGCTGGTGCCGGGGTTCTTCGCGCCGGGCCGCGAGGCGGGGCAGATTTCCGTCACGATGGTGCGCATCATGTCGCCGGGTCTGCTGGCCCTGTGCCTGAGCGTCGTGACGTACTCGCTGCTCAACAGCTACAAGATATTCAGCGTTCCCTCGGCGGCGGAGGCCGTGCAGAAGTTCGTCTGGGCGGCCGTGCTGTTCGGGATAATCGTTCTGGCTTCGCGCGGGGCGACCGCCATCGCCGTGGGGTTTCTCATCGGCGTCATTGCCCAGATCGCGGTGAACCTGTTCGGCCTTCGAAGGAGCCTTTCCCATTACCGGCCGACGCTTGGGGGCGTGTCGGCGCCGCGCCTCGTCACGGAGGGCGTCGTCCTGGCCGCCTTCGTTCTGGGCACGGGCGCGCTGTGGTGGCTGTGCGGGCGCATGAACGCCGGCGAGGGCTGGCGCCTGGGCATCCTGATGGGCGCGGTGGCGCTCTACCTGCTGGCGCTGTGGTGGCGGGCCAAGGAATCGCGCGGGCTTATGGGCCGGTTTGTGGCGCTCATGGTGCCGCTCCTGCTGGGCATCCTGATCGCGAAGTACCGGGACTTGGCCACCAACTACTTCACCTCTTTCACCCAGTCGGGCATCTTTTCCGACAAGCAGTTTGCCGAACGCGTCGGAAACCTGCCCACCGTGATCTGGGCCTATGCTCTGGCCATCGCGATGTTCCCGTACCTGTGCGAGATGGCTTCGCGCAAAGACTTGGCCAGTTTTGGCGGCCTGATCACGCGCGCCATGCGCATGATCGCGCTGTTCTTCGTTCCGTTCTCCCTGATCATGGTGATCCTGGGGCAGCCCATCATCCAGCTTGTGTACGACAACGGCAGTTGGCCCGCAGAACACGTGCGGTACGCCGGACTCGCCCTGTCGGTCTTCTCGGCGGCCATGTTCTTTTACGCCGTCGAGAACGTGGTGATGCAGAGCTTCTTCTCGATCCAACGCATGTGGATGCCGACCGCGGTGGGCATCGTGGCGTCCCTGGGCCAGATAGCGTTCCTCTACGTGGGCATCGTGGCGCTGGGATACAATGATCCGGCGCAGATTTTCTGGTTCGTGATCATCGCCTTCCCCATGTCGCGCACGGTGAAGAACGTGCTTCTGCTGTTCGTTCTGCGCTGGCACGTCCCGATCCTGCCCGCCAAGGAGACCCTGCGTTACGGCGCGCAGCTTCTCGGGGTCTCGGCCGCCGTGGTCGCCGTGACACTGGTTTCGTACATTCCCATCGCCAGGTTCCTGGACGCCTCCCGTTACAAGGCCGAGGACATCGTCGTGGACACGTTCAACCCCGGAGAGACCAACGCCATCGGCGAAGACACGGGTCCGCGGTCTTCGGCGGAAACGGGTGTACTCACGGCGCCGGGCTGGCGCGGAGTCCGCGGAGAAGGCCCCCGCGTCGAAGACGTGTCGGGCGGGGAGGGACAGGCGGAATACGCGCTGCGCGCCGAGGGCGCCGGCTTCTGCGTCGAGCGCGACGTCTCGAAGTTCGACCTGCGCAAGGCCGCCGCGCTCTCGCTCAAAGTCAAGGCCGAGCGCGATGCCGCGCTGCGCATCGCCCTCATTGGGACCGACGGCCGCAGCGACTACGAGATCAATGTGAAGCGCAGCGACCGGCGCGCGAAATACGACGTAAAGCTCGACGCCGAAGCGCTTTCGCGGGTCGGCCCGATCCAGCGGCTGGCCCTCGGCGACGTGAGCGCCACGGGAGCGACAGACCCCCTGTGGTTGGACACCCTCGTTTTCCGCCCCGCGTTCCCGATGGGACAGCGTATCCGGTTCGAACTTTTCAAACTGATCCAGGCCGCCGTGCCGATGGGCCTGGGCATCCTGGCGCTCGTCGTCGCGGCGGTGGCGCTTCGCATCGAGGAGATCGGCATCATCTTCAAGTGGGTCAAGGAAGAGGGCCTGTCGCGAATCAAGGAAAAGATGAAAGGCGGGAAGGGCGGAACCGGCAAGGCAGCGGAGACGAAACCTTCCGCCGTCGTGCCCGACGTGGAGTCGTGAAATTCGCCCCCGAAGAAGACACGCAGATGCCCATACGCGTTCTTCACATCATGGAGCCGGTGGTCGGCGGCACGAAGAAGCATCTCCGCCAGATTCTCGGCGGCCTGCCCCAGCCGGAGTTCGAGCAGTCGCTGCTCTGTTCGGTCGAGCGCGACCCGGGGTTTATGCCCGAAATCCGGCGCCTTCGGGCGGAGGGGATGCGCGTCGAGATCGTGCCCATGAAACGCGAGATGGCGCCGCTGTCGGATCTGAACGCCCTGCGGCGCATCTGGCGGCACCTGAGCCGTTACCGTTACGACATCGTCCACACCCACTGCGCGAAGGCGGGGGCCTTGGGGCGGGTGGCCGCCCTCCTGACCCGCGTGCCCCGCGTGGTCCACACGCCGCACGTCTTCCCGTTCAGCCAGGACTGGCCGAACCACCGGAAGCTTGAGTACCGCCTCATCGAGAAGCTGCTCTCGGCCCTCTGCGACCGGATCATCGCCGTCTCCGAATACCAAAAAACCCTGGCGGAAAGCCACGGCATCGGCCGGCGCGGCGATGTCGTCGTGATCCCTAACGGCGTCAGCCCGTCCGCCTTTGAGGGCGGCGACGGGCGTCGGGTTCGTAAGGAACTGGGGCTGAAGCAGGCCGACATCCTGGTCGGCACGACGGGCCGCCTGTCCCACCAGAAAGGGCACAAGCACCTCCTGGAGGCGGCGGCCATCCTGCTGGACCGCCATCCCAACCTCCGCTTCTTCATCGCCGGAGGCGGCGAACTGGAGCGGCCGCTCCGGGGGATGATCAGCGGCTTGAGCTGGTGTCGCCAGCGGGTCTTTTTCCTCGGCGAGCGCGGCGACGTGGCCGACCTGCTCGCGGCAACGGACGTCTTCGTGCTGCCGTCCCTCTGGGAGGGCCTGCCGTATTCGCTGCTCGAGGCCATGGCGGCGGCCAGGGCCGTCATCTGCACGGATGTCTGCGGCATGAGCGAAGTCGTCATCCACGGCGTCAACGGCCTTCTGGTGCCTCCCCGGGACTCTCGCGCGCTGGCGGTGGCCTTGTCGCGGCTGGCCGCCGACCGGTCGCTTCGCCGCCGGCTGGGCGCCGCCGCCCAGCAGACCGCCCGCGAACGATTCCAGTTGGCCGACAAGCTCGCGGCGCTGGCGTCGCTGTATCGCCAACTCAAGGGCGCGTGACGGGACGTTCGGTATTGCCGCTGGAAATCATCCCCCCAGATTTCCCGAAATTCGTTCTTTTCTCCAGGGCCGCCGGTCTGTAAAATTGCTTCGTTTGGCTGTGCCGGATTCTTAGTGGAGGGTGCCGAAAAGCAATGCGTGCGCTTCTGCTCGCAATGCCCGACGTCATGCCCGGATTCCCGGCAGGTCTGGCCAGATGGCCCAATATTGCGCTGTGTTCGCTGGCGGCGAACACGCCCAACCACGAGGTACTCGTCGGTGATCTGTGTTTACGCCGGGAGGACATTGTGAAGGCCTCCCTGCAGGCCATCGCCGAGCACAAACCCGAACTCGTGGGCCTGACAGCCATGAGTTTTCAGTACTACACCGCAAAACGCCTCGCGCAGGAAATCCGCAAGGCATACCCCAACCTGCCGCTGGCCTTGGGGGGCTACCACGGCACCTTGAACTATGAGGAGATCGTCACGGGGGAGGACCGCGAAGTCTTCAACTTCATCCTCCGGGGCGAGGGCGAGGCGACTTTCGACGAATTCCTCAACGCGCTCGAGGCCGGCCTGCCGATGGAAGGCGTGAAGTCCGTCTCGTTCAGGAAGAACGGGACGTGGGTGCACAACGAAGGGCGCAACGTCATCCCGCTGACCGAGATCAAGCCGCCCAACCGCGACTCCCGCATCTGGACGGGCTTCAACATCTTCACCACGAAAGTGGACGTTCTGGAGACCTCGCGCGGTTGCACGATGCCGTGCAACTTCTGTTCCATCTCGAAGATGTACGGCCGCCTCTACCGGGCCTACCCTATCGAGCGCGTCATCGCCGACATCGCCGACGCCAAGAGACACGGCGCCGACTACATCGGGTTTGTTGACGATAACATCACGCTCGAAGTCAACCGCTTCATGGAACTCTGCGACGCCATCGTCAAGGCGGGCCTGGACGACCTGGGCTATTTCACACAGGCCAGCTCCGCCGGCATCGGCGCCAGCCCCAAGGTCGCCGAAAAAATGAAACAGGCGGGGTTCCGCATCGTCTTTTTGGGCATCGAGAACGTAAGTCCCCGCAACCTGAAGTTCATGCACAAGGGCCAGATTGCCGAGAAGAGCAAGACCGCCGTGGGGTATCTGCACGACAACGACATCGTGGTCATCGGCGGCATGATCATCGGTAATCCCGAAGACCGCGAGGAAGATATCGCCTGCAATTACGACTTCTTCCTCAAGAACGACATCGAGATGTACCACGACCAGATCCTGCAGCCGTACCCCAAGACGCCCCTGCGCGAGGAATTGCTCCGGGGCGAACTCGTGACCAACCCCGCCGACTACCGCTACTACAGCGGCTACTGGGCCAACGTCAAGACGAAGCACCTCAGCTCCGACGAGATTCAGTTCCTGCGCTGGAAGTACCGGGGTCGCAACGCCCGAGCCTTTGCCCGCAAGTACCTGCCGCCCTTCCATAGGAAGATGTCGTGGGCCGAGATGTTCTACCGCTACTTCATTTATCCCGCCAAACAGTTGCGCTGGAAGTGGGCGAATCGCGGCAAGACCGAGCGCGAAATCTATCGCGACTACATTCGGGGCATTTGGCGCAAGAGCCAATTCTTCCACGACAAACCCGCGTCGCCGCACCTGCGCATTCTATACGACGATTCGGCCATCGCCGACCTCCGCCCCGGCCTGGGCGATCAATAGATCATGCCTTCGCGGGAAGAGCCGACCTTGCTTCAAGTGTTGCGGGGCAGGCCCATGAATTTCTCGCCCTTCGGGAAGCGGCGCTGCGTCCGCCAGCCGGAGGCCCTGGACTTGGGGCGCGGCTCCAGGTGTTCTTTCAGCGCCACGGCGTTGTTGTGCTGCTCCTCGGCGGCGGCGAAAAGGAGCGTCGTCGTTTCCCTGCGCGCGTGGGCGCGAACCTGCTCCAGGAGTCCTTTCTTTGCCTTGAGTTCCTCGGCGTACCTGGCCTTGAACTTCAGCCACTTGTCCGGCTCATGCCCAAACCAGGCCCTCAATCCGGCGCTGGGAGCGATTTCCTTCAGCCACAGGTCTATCCTCGCTTCCTCTTTCGTGACCCCGCGCGGCCACAAGCGGTCCACGAGGATTCGGTAGCCATCCTCGGTCGCCGGCCTTTCGTAGACGCGTTTGACCCTGATATCCATGCGGCCCCTCCTTGTCGTCCCGCCCTCCCAGGGCGGACCGAGCTTCTTGCCTCCCTTTAAATTCTACCCCAGTTCCGCTTGACGCGGAAACGCAGCGATAGCTATAATGCCGAGGTTGAAACGCCCCTGGGACGCATTCTCTGCAAGCGCGGCCCCCGCGGCTGAATCCGCTCGCCCAGAATAAGGAACAGCCCTTGACGTTCAGACTGTTTCCAGGACCCTCGGCTTGCCGCAAGCCCTGGACGGCCAGGGCGCTGCTGGCCGGCCTCTGTGTTCTCCTTGTGCTTGCGGCAGGTTCGGCGCCGGGGGATGACCTGAGCGCCCTTCGCCGCAAGGCCCAGGGATTCTCGGACGCAGGTCGGTACGAGCTGGCGTTGCCCGCCTGGGAGGAAGTGGTGACAAAGTCGCAGCCGGTCGAAGGGGCCAAACCGTCGCACGTTTATCTGAACGGCCTGATCGAGGCCGGCATAAGCGCGTCGCTCCTGGGCCGCCCCGAACCGGCTCGCGCCCATCTGGAACGGGCGGCCGCCCTGGCGCCGAGCGACCCGCGGGCGATTCTGAACCTCGGACTGCTCCACCTGCGGCAAAGGGACCTCGGTCGGGCCGAAGAATTGTTCCGCAGGACCATCGAGCTTGACCCCGCCTATCCCGACGCGCATTTTCATCTCGGTCTCATCGCCGAAGAACGCGGGGACTTCGCTCTGGCGAAGGAATGCTATATCAAGGAAGTCAACATCATGGGCGGCACCAATCGCGCATGGGTGCGGCTGTTCACGCTGCAAAAGCGGGAACACCCCCAGCGCGAGGCGTCGTCGCCCGTCCCGATCATCCTCTTCTCCGCAGCCTGCCTGATGGTGGGGAGCCTGTTGCTGGTGTATCACCGTGTCCGGACGATCAGGAAACCGGCCCGCACGCCGGTTTCTCATCCCTGAGGAGGACGCATGCGTAGAATCAAAACCGTCATCTTCCTCGCCGTCGCCTTGCTGATGATCTCGACCGTGACGATCTTCGATCCGGCCGACATCACGCGCGACGTGCTTGTGCGCATCATTCCCGAGCGCAAGATACCGGAGACGACCGACGTGGTCGCCCGCGTCCGGTTCGCCAATCCGGTCACGCCGGGGCAGACCCGCGTGAGCGTCTCGCCCATCAAGGATCTCGCCGGCAACGTCCTGGCCCGCAAAGAGGCTCAGGTCAAGGCGCCCCACCTCCTTCCCAAACCGCCGCAAATCCTCGGCGTCATGGGGCTGATATCGTCCAAAGGCGAACCCGACAGAATCGTCGTGGTCTTCTCCGGACCGATGGCTCAGTCCGACGCCGAACTGGCCGCCGATTTCGCCCTGACGGTGGACGGGCGCCCTCTCGACGTGCCCAAGGACCACATCCGTTACCACCCCCTGTTGTGCGAGACCGTCATCGAGTTGCCCGCCGGCACGCTGGCGGAGAACAAGCCCTGCGTCCTCTCCGCCGTGAACCTGCACGACGTGGCCCAGACGGTCATGGCCCGGCAGGAGTGCAAAGTGAACGTCGTGAAGGATCGGGCGCGCACGGCCGTCGCGAAGGTCGTTCAGAACGTTCAGGCCGATCCGCGCGGCCGCGCGGCGGACGTCGTTTTCACCGCCGAGGTCCAGCCCGCCTCGGCGCAGGACAAGGATGCCTACCGCATCGCGGGCGGCCCCCCGCCGGACACCGCCACTCTCCAACCCGACAAAAAAACCGTGCGGCTGGTTTTCGCCGATGCGCTCCTGCCGAAAAACACACGCCTTGAGGTCGGCAACCTCGTGGACGCCGCCGGCCTTTTCAGCCTGCGGGCCGACGAAGTGGTCGTGGAGACCGCGGACACTGCGCCGCCGCTGCTCAAGTCCGTCGAGGCCGTTGCCGCCGGCAGCGAGAAGGACAAGAACGACACGATCGTCCTGGCGTTCTCCAAGCCGCTCATCAGCGAAAGCGCCGTCAACCTGAAAAGCTACTCCCTCGAGACGCCGCCGGGCACGCCCGCCGACCTGGGCGACGCCAAGGCGGAGTACGACGCCGAAAAGACCCGGGTGACGATCACGCTCGGCGCGGTCAACCTCCAGTACGGCGCCGAGTTCGTCGTCAAGGTGAAGGACGTGCAGGACGTTTCGGGCAACGACGTCGGCCCTGACACGGTATCGCGGGGCCGCGTCGGGGGCGACAACCAGCCGCCGAAAATCGCGCTCGTGAAGCAGAACATCAGCGACGACGCGTCGGGGGGCGTGATTGACGTCAAGTTCGACGAGGCGGTTCTCGGCGAGTCCGCGACCGATGTGGGCAAATACCGGCGGTCCGACGGCGGGGCGCCGCTTTCGGCCCTCCTGCAGTCCGATCTGATCACCGTACGGCTTTTCTTCGAGAAGCCGATCATCCCCGGCGCGCACGCCATCACGGTCGGCAGCGTGAAGGACCTGGCCGGCAATGCCTCCGCCCCGACGGCGGCCCTTGCGGTCGAGCCTGCCGAGCGCGTGCCGCCCACCATCGCCCGCCACCGCGCCGTCGCCCGCGCCGGACGGTACAACGACTCCATCACCATCGGCTTCACCGAACCCGTGGTGGCCGCCGACGCCATGAACCTGGCCAACTACGCCATCGAGTGCCCGAAGGGCACAAAGCTCGACCTGTCAGGCTCGACCATCGCCTACACCTTCTCGCGATGGGACGGCCGATGCGAGACGGTCATCACCCTCGACGGCAAGGGCGCGGCCGCCATCAACCTGCCGGTCAACACGGCCTACGTGCTGCGCCTGGCGAACATCCGCGACCTGTGCGGCAACAAGTTCCGCCCCGGCGCCGCCTTCGAGGGCGTGACCGAGGGCGACACCACGATGCCGCAGATCGTTTCGGCCACCTGGAACCCCAAGGTGGACAGCCACCAGAAAGTCGTGGACCTTCTGTTCAGCGAAATCCTGGACGGCAAGTTCGCGCAGGACCTGGCGAACTTCTCGGTGAGCACGGGCCTCAAGGTCGAGAGCGCCAAACTGTTGGACGACGGCGCGACGGTCCGACTGGTCCTCAACGGCCCTGTCACGCTCACAAATCCGGCGGTGTGGTCGGCCGTCATCTGCGTGGTCGCCGTGGTGCTGGGCCTGCTCATCTTCGCGCTGAGCGTCGGATGGTCCGCCCTGGCCCGCAACACCGCCCGCGTGCTCAGCCTGGTCATGGTGATCTTCGTCTTTTTCTGGACCTATTACACCCGCACATCACAGACAACCGTCACCGTCAAAGGCGCGCGCGATCTGGCCGGGAACGAGCGTACGAAGGTCGAAAGCCCCGGCGTGATGGTGGGCCGCTCCAAGGCGCCCCGCATCACAAGCGTGACGGCCAGGGCCTTGCGGCCGCCGGCCCTGAGCGCCATCACGGTGGAGTTCGACCAGCCCGTCAATCCGGTGGAGGCGGAAGACCCGAAGAACTACCGGATCGAGACCGCGAACGGACAAGGACTCTCCGCCGAAGCGTTTGAACTGCGTTACGACTCGATCGCGCACAAGACGACCCTGTCGGCCCGCCGAGACGCGCCGGACCTGCTGGCGGCGCACCCCGGCAAGGCGTACAGCCTGCGCGTCGGGAGCATCCACAACATGTCCGGAGACGATCTTGCCCCCGAATCCCTGAAGGGCAAGATCCGGGGCAACCTCAAGCCGCCGATCCCGGTACGGGCCTGGCAGAACCTCAAGAGCACCGCCGCCGAGATCAAGGAGGACATCGAGGACATCCTCAACAAGAAGGGCCTCAACACCGACAACACCCGCGCCATTGACGTGACCTTCGACAAACCCCTCGACCGCTCCTCGGCCCAGGACGAGACGAACTACCGCGGCCGCGACGGCCAACGAACCCTCGTGGCAATGCTGATGTACGACCTGAAAACCGTCCGCCTCCTCGTCAGCGAGGCCGTGAAGCCCGTCATTCCCGGCGAGACTCGCCTCATCTTCCGGAACGTCAAGGACGAGGCCGGAAACCCCATCGCCACCGCGACGGATCAGGCCATCGCGCCCTACGAGGGCGGCTCCCTCCGCGTGCGCTCCGTCCAGGCGCGGGCCAACCCCGGCGTGGACAACGACACGATCATCATCAACTTCGACCGCCGGCTCGTGCCCTCGACGGCCACGGTGCTGGCGAACTACCGGTTCGAAAGCCCGGTCGGCAAACCGGTGGACCTGACCGGCTGCTCCGTCTCCTACAACGCCCCCAGTTCCACCACGACCATCACGCTCAACGCGGCGGGCAAGCGCCTCTGCCTCACGCGCGGGCTTCCCTACAAACTCACCGTCGCCAAACTGCAAGACATTGCCGGCAACTTCATCAAGGAGAACACTTCCTACGAGGCCTTCGTCAGAGGCGACAGCATCTCCCCGAACGTCGTCGAGGCGCGCCAGAACCTCGAAGCCGATCCCTATGGCCGCACGGTGGACGTGCTCTTCGACGAAGCGATGAATCGCGACTCCGCCGGGCTGGCCGCCAACTACAGGGACAGCAGCGGCCAGGAGGCCCTGTCGGTCGAGATCCGCAGCGTCCCGCCCAAGCCCGCCGACACCACGACGCTCAAGATCGTCAGCGGCGTCACCGACCAAAACCTCCGTCGCACGATGAGCGACCTGTCCTCCATGCCCGTTGCCAGCAAGTGGAAATCCCGCGTGGTCGGCTACGGCGGCGACATCGAGGCCAGGGATTACATTGTCAAGCGGCTCAAAGACCTGAAGCTCGACCCCAAGGTCGAAAGCTTCGACGTCGCCGTTCCCGTCGAGAAGGGCCGGTCGCGCCTCGTCCTTGCCGACACGGGCGAGGAGATCGAGATGTGCTGCCTGTGGCCCAACAAGGTCCGCACCCCCTCGCTGCCCGCCGCCGGCGTCGAGGGACACCTCGTGTACGGCGGCAAAGGCGAGTTCGCCGAGTACAACGGCAAGGAGATGATGGACAGCGTCGTCATCCTGGACTTCAACTCCGGCATGAACTATTTCAACGCCCGCATGCTCGGCGCCAAAGCCGTGCTGTTCTACGCCAGCGACGGCGTGTGCCTCTCGCAGGCCGTTGACAAGTTCGTCGAGGTGCCGTCGAACATCCCCCGCTATTGGATCGAGAAAAAAGACGCCGAACGCCTGATCGCGATGTGCAAGACAGGCCCCAAGTCCCCCAAGGTCCGCCTCTTTGCGCGCATGGATTGGGAGGAGGTCCCGGCGTACAACATCTACGCCTACATCGAAGGGTCCGATGAGGTCATTGACTCGCCCACTAACGTCCAACAACGGCGCTGGAAAGACCGCATGGTGATCCTGGACGCTTACTACGACTCGATATCCATCGCTCCCAAGCAGGCCCCCGGCGCGGACAGCGCCGCCAGCGCCGCCGCCCTGCTGGAGATAGCCCGCGTCCTGACCCAGGAGCGGCGGCCCAAGTACACCGTGCTGTTCCTGTTCACGTCCGCGCACTATCAAAGCCTCAGCGGCATCAACAACTTCCTCTACCGGCACCTGCGCAAAAGCGAATTCTTCCGTGATCGCATGGCCGAAAACGAAATCGCCGACCTGCCGCTGTTCACCAACCCCGAGCTGGCCAAGATTGACCGCAAGAAGGACCCCCGCGGCTACGCCGAGGCCCGCAAGCCCCGCGACGTCGTCTTCATCGGCCTCGACCTGTCCAGCCACAACGATCAGGTCGCCGCCCTCTCCGAGGGCACCTTCTACAACTACGGCTGGTGGACCGACAACTACAAGAAAAACGCCCTCTCGCCGCTGGCCAAGAAGCTCTTCAGCTACTATGAAGAGGTCTATCCGCCCGAATCCGCCATGGCCTCGGCGGCCAAGTCCATGGACGTCAGTTACCTGGAGTCCCGCAAGTACATCAACGCCATCACCCCCTCCAAACGCTCCTGGCGCCACTACGTCCATACCTCCCTGGGGCTGAACAGCGAGGCGGTCACGTTCGTCGGCTACTTCGGCATCTCCCTGGCCACCGCCCACGACATACGGGAGTTCGCCGACACGCCCCTGGACACGATGGACAACGTGGACGTGCGCAACGTCGCCACACAGGCCCAGACCGTCGCGGCCCTTCTGGTGAAGGCCACCCAGGACGCAGAGTTCTTCCCCGACACCAAGCTCAAGTTCAAGGACTACGGGCACTCGATGAAGGGGAACATCTACTGGTTCGACCGCAACGTCAACTTCTTCGTCCCCAAAGCCCCCATCGAAGGCGCGGTCGTCACCTACCAGCTCTCGCGCGAGCGCTCGCGCGCCGGCGTGCGCACGCTGGTCACCGCCATGACCTCCAGAACCAACCCCGACGGCGGCGATGAAAAACGCGGCTACCACGTCGAGAACATCACCTCGGACGGCTCGCGCATCCTCGTCCAGGCATGGGACAAGGAGACGGGCGACAAGGCCCGCGAACATTACGTGGACAGCCAGACCCGGTTCGGCCGCTTCCGCTATCCCCTGAAGTACAACACATGGACGAACCGATGGGAGGCCATGATCAACCTCGAACGCAAGATCCACGGCCTGGCGTCCGTCATCTGGGCCTCGTCGCTCGGGTTGATCGTCCTCATCGGGTGCATCCTCCTGGCCGCCCTCATCCAGAAGAAAACCAGGGGGCTGCGCGTCGTCCTGACGTGCGGCATCCTCGGCGCGATCCTCGTGCCGGCGGGCTGGGCGTCTTACGTCTATGTCTTCCAGAAGGACCCCCGCCTGGCCCCCGACGACCCGAACCGTCCCTACGATACGCGGGTCCTGCCCGAGATCAAGCTTTGCGCCGCCAACGGCCGCGAGACCGTCTTCAAGGACGTGGACGTCAGCTACGGCAAGTTCAAAGGCCAATTCTTCTACGACGTACGGCGGCTGCGCTGGTCCCTCACCGTGCGGGCCTACAAGCTCGACGATAGCGGCGCCATCGTCTTCGCGCCCGACCTGGGCCAGGAGGGCGACAAGACGTATCCGACCGTCTCGCCCTACGGCTGGTGGGAAACGCAGATGCTCGAAGTGCTCTTCCCCTGCCGCTCCCTCGACGTGTTCGAGACGATTGACTCGCGCTACCTCACGGCTCTCGACTGGCCGACCATCTTGAACGCCCAGGACTCCATCCCCCAGTGGTGGGGCGTGGACTGGATCGGCAGCCAGAGCTGGGTCGAGGGCAAGACCGTCGAGGCCGTAACCGTTTACGCCAAGCCCGGCGAGCGCGTCAAGGTCCTCATGAGCAGCGGCCTGCTCGGCGTCAAGTACCTGCTGTCGAACTCCCCCGAACACTTCTTCGACAACCCCGTCGGCCCCCAGAACCCCGACCCCAAACGCCAGAAAGTGACCGAGGAACTCAAGGCCAAGGCCATGGGCAGCGGCTACCCCATCGAGGACGGCGTGATCTTTCGTCCTGCCTACAAGGGCGGCAAGGACATGTGGATCATTGACGATGTGCGCCTGAAGGAGCTGCTCAGCTACGGCATCACCAACGAGCGCATCGAAGTTCTCCACGGCCAGGCTCGCATCGCCCTGGAAGACGCCACGAAGTACCTGGCCGAAAAACGCTATGACCGCTTCATCGAGTGCTCGCGCGAGGCGTGGGGCCTGGAAGCCCGCGGCTATCCCGACGTCATCTCCACCGCCCGCGACACCGTCAACGGCATCGTCTTCTACTTCACCCTCCTGCTGCCGTTCGCCTTCTTCGGCGAACGCCTGCTCTTCGGTTTCACCGACATCCGCCGCCGCGTGATCGCCTTCGCCGGCATCTTCGTGTCGGTCTTCTTCATCCTGCGCTACGTCCATCCGGCCTTCAAACTGAGTTCGTCCCCCTACATCATCTTCATCGCGTTCGTGATCCTGGCCCTGGGGAGCATCGTCCTGATCTTTATTCTGTCGAAGTTCAACCAGGAGGTGCAGAAGATCAAACGCGCCGCCTCCGGCGTGTACGAGGTGGACGTGGGCCGCATCAGCGCGACGTTCGCGGCCATCTCCCTGGGCATCTCGAACCTGCGCAAGCGGCCCCTGCGCTCGTTCCTCACGGCGATGACCCTGGTGCTCCTGACGTTTACGGCCCTCTCGTTCACGTCCGTGCGCACCCTCATGGAATACTACCGGCTCCCGCGCGACAACCGGCCGCCGTACCAGGGCGTCATGGTGCGCGACCGCTCGTGGAAGGGTCTCCAGCCCTCCGTGCTGCGCTACCTGCGCAGCGCCTTCGACGGCCGCGCCGCCTACGTCGCCCCGCGCGCCTGGCGCATCTCCAAACAGCGGGACGAAAGGGAGTACATCAAGTTCATTGAACCTACGGCCCCCGAAAACAAGCGCATCAGCTTCGCCAACGCCATCGTGGGCCTCACGCCCCAGGAGGCCAGCGTCACGCACATTGACCAGTTCCTCGTCGGCGAAAACAGCCGCTGGTTCAAGACCGGCGACCGCAACGTCGTCATCCTGCCCAGCGACATGGCCGCCCTCGTGCAGATCAAGCCCGAGGACGCGGGCAAAAAGTCCGTCGAGTTGCTCGGCGATACCTACCTCGTGATCGGCATCATTGACTCCGACCGCTTCAACCGCTACCTCGACATGGACGACGAGAAGATGACGCCCGTGGACACCGTCTCCGAGGGCGACCGCATGGTCCAGGAGAAGAACCAGGACCCCGATCTCCTGGCCTCCGAGCCGATCGAGGCCTTCATCCACCTGGAGTCCACCAACGTCATGTTGATGCCCTACGACACGGTCATGGACCTCGGCGGCACGCTGCGTTCCGTGGCCATCACGGGCTTCCTGAAACAGAAGTGGCTGCAGGAAGTGGAACACTTCATGTCCCGCGTGGCCCTGACCGTCTTCGTCGGCGAAGGCGACCGCGTCGTCGTTTACAGTTCCATCGGCCACACGACGCTGTCGGGCATCGGCACGCTGTTTGTCCCCATCCTCATCGCGGCCCTGATCGTCTTGAACACGATGATGGGTTCGGTCTACGAGCGCTTCCGCGAGATCGGCATCTACAGCTCCGTCGGCCTGGCGCCCAACCACATCGCGGCCCTCTTCATCGCCGAGGCCGCCGTGTTCGCCACCGTCGGCGCCGTCATGGGGTACCTGATCGGACAGGTCACCACCCTTGTGCTGTCGCACTACGGCATCCTGAAAGGCATGAACCTGAACTACTCCTCCCTCTCGGCGATCTCGTCCACGCTCATCGTCATGGCCACCGTGTTCCTCTCGACCCTGTACCCCGCGAAAAAGGCCGCCGACATGGCCGTGCCCGACGTGACGCGCAAGTGGAAATTCCCCGAACCCCAGGGCGACGACTGGATCTTCGACTTCCCGTTCACCGTGGGCGGGGCCGAGATCGTGGGCATGTATTCGTACCTGAGCCGCGTCTTCGAGTCCTATGGCGAAGGTTCCACCGGAGTGTTCGTGACGGAAAGCGTGCGTTTCTCGGAGGCCCCGTCGAAAATCCCGGACCAGCCGCGATACGTGATCACTATGAAGACGTGGCTGGCGCCCTACGACCTGGGTATCAGCCAGGACGTCAAACTCGACGCCGTCCCCACGGGCGAGCACAACATCTATCGCGTCGAGGTCACCCTGCATCGCGTCAGCGGCGACGTGGCCTCGTGGCGGCGCATCAACCGCGGGTTCCTCAACGTCCTGCGCAAGCGCTTCCTCGTCTGGCGCACCATCGGCCGCGACGAAAAACAGAACTACGAGGCCCAGGGCCGCGCCGTCCTCAGCGGCCACCGGGAAGTGCCCGCCCCATTGGCCTAGGCCGGCGGCCGCGGAGGCCCGCCGAACGCGAACAAGGGATCAGGCCGGTCCTCCTTCGCGTTTGTCCGCGCCTCCGCGGCTGTCTGGCGCTCTTCGGGCCTGCTGCCTTCGCGCCTCGTAGAGGATCACGGCGGCGGCGTCGGCCACGTTCAGGGAATCCAGCCCGCCCCCCATCGGGATCCTGACGGCGAGGTCGCACATCGCCAGCTTCGACCGCCCCAGGCCCCCCTCCTCGTGGCCCAAAGCGATCACGTCCCCTTCGCCGTACGTCACATCAAGGTAGTTGCGCCCGGCCTGAGGACACGTCCCGATGATGCGCCGGCCCTGGCTGCGGAAATGCGCGACGGCCTGCGAAAAATGGTCGAAATAGCGCGTGTTCGCCTCCAGGTCCTCAAACGTCACCTTCAACCCCGGCCTGAGCCACGCGAAGATCTGCGACCGCACTTTCCGATGCCTCAGGTGAAGAGCCGACCCGCACAGCGCCAGATCCGCTTCGGCGGCCCGCGCAATGCGCAACGCGTTGCCGAGATTCCACGGATTGCTGATGCAGTCGAGCAGCAGCGTCATTCCCGCTCCTGATCCCCTTCCAGCGCCCGCAGTACCAGATGGATGTCCGAAAAGTTCCCGATGGGCGTTCCCCCCCTCTCGATGGCGATCTTGTTGCCCTTGGCGCTCGGCGGGGGATGGCGGTAGGTCACCACGAAGACGCGCTTGCCCTCCTTGCGCGCGATGTTGAAGGTGTGCATGGTGCCGCCTTCCTCCTTCGTCTCCACGACGAGCAGCGCGCGGCTCAGGGCCGCCGTGATGCGGTTTCGCGCAAGCGCGCCCTCCACGGTCCAGAAGACGTCGGGCGGCTGTTCGGAGACGATCGCGCCGTGCCGTGCCAGCACGTGGGCCGGCGGAAAGCCCGCGTGCGACTCGAAACGACTGATGCCCATGGGGATCACCAGGACCGTGCGCCCCTTCGCCGTGAGCGCCCCCAGATGGGCCGCCGAGTCAATGCCCCGCGC
>CAYPFP010000015.1:41537-57578 GCA_964409935.1 uncultured Planctomycetota bacterium
TGGTCGCGAGCCGCCAGGATTCCGTCCATGACCGGCGTGGCGATCCTCGGCATCATGGCCAGATGGCGCCGCTGGGCCTCCATGACGGCCTTCGCGGGGTTCCCGTACGCCTGCAGGAGCTTGTGGAACGTCGCCGCCCCCATGCCCCGGACCCCGTGCAGCGCCACCCAGTACGCCAAGTCGCTCGGCATATGGCATCTCAACAGAGCTAGCTGTTCTCCCGAACCCGCTCTCGGCACGACATGCAGACACGCTCTCGCCCGACTTGCACCAGCCGCGTCTCCATCGTCGGTTCGCCGCACCGCGCGCATTCGACCGACTTGTGAATACGGGCCATCGCGGGGAGCCGCCCCTTTACCGCTCGGATATCGAAGAGCTTCCCGTCCGGCAGGGCGAGGATCAGCTTTGTGCGAAGGGTCCGCTGCCGCCGCCGTTCCGCCTCCGTGGCCCGTCCGCTTGAGACCTTCGCCGAAAGCGCGTCCAGCGCGGCGTTGCCGGTGGGCGGTCGCGTCGCCCCCGCCCTGAGCGACACCCGAATGCCCCTCCCCGACGGCCTTCGCAAGAACGTGAACACCTGCTTGCCGTAGTCCCGGAAGATGAAGTTCCCCTTTCCAAAGGTGCATCCGGTCAGGACCTGGACGGCGTCCGCCGAGCAGGAATCGTTCTCGACGACGGCGACTAACTCCTCGTCGAGCGACCTCGCAGCCCCCAAACGCCTCAAGGCCGCCTTCGCCGCCCGGTAGCCGATGGCAAGGCCCGGACACACGTGGCCGTGGAACCTCCTGACGCTCTGAAAATCCCGTTCCATTGTCGTCTCGCTTTCGGCGGTCAAGACCCCTCGGAAACAACTCCGATCCCGATTCTCCCGCATTATACTCCCCCTTCCCCCGGCAAGACAACAATTCGCCGCGAGGGGCGTTTTTCGCCGCCAAAATGTGATATCATATATGGCAATCAAGGATTGATATCACCACAGGACCTCTCACGGAAGACAGGATACCAATGCCTCGCCTGATCGTCATTGCGGGCGCCAACAGCGGCAAGGCATTCGAATTCCGCGAGGAGTGCACGCTCGGCCGGAGCTTGGAAGCCAACGTGCGCCTCCACGATTCCGCCGTCTCCCGCAAGCACGCCCGCATCTTTAGAAAAGGCCCGGACTATGTCGTCGAGGACCTCGGCAGCGGCAACGGAACCCTCCTGAACGGCGTTCCCGTCAGCCGGGAGTCCCCGCTCAGAGAGGGCGACAGGCTGAAGCTCGGCCACATCGTGCTGCAGTTTAAGCCGGACGATGACAGGGCCTACAACAAGCCCGAACTGCCGAAGGTCCAGATCGTGGACGTCCAGGCCGGCAACTCCTCCACCATCCTGAAGCAGATTGACGCGCGGCAGTCTACCGTCCCGGCGCTGTCGGCCACGTCCAGCTCGGCCTTGCTCGCCCTGGCCCACCAGCGGTTGCGCACGGTGCTCTCGATCAGCAACTCCATGCAGCGCATCCTGAGCCTGGATCGTCTCCTGCCGCAGATCTGCTCGGACCTTTTCGCCGTCTTCCCGCAGGCTGATCGCGCCTTGATCCTGATGAAAGAGGACTCCTCGACAGGGCTGGGGGGGAGCGTGGCCCTGATGCGGGACGGGACGCGGCTGGACAAGATGGAGGTCAGCCGCACCATCATCGGCGAGGTCATGCGGACCCGGTCCGCCCTCCTGAGCGCCGACGCCACGGTGGACGGCCGTTTCATGGCCGGCGCCAGCGTCCACAACCTGAAGGTGCGCTCGATGGTATGCGCCCCGCTCCTCGGAGAAGACGAGATTGTGGGGGTCATCTACGCGGACACCACGCGGTCCGGCCGGCGTTTCAGCGAAGAGGACCTCGAACTGCTCACCGGCATCGGCGCCCAGGCGGCGTTGGCCGTCCAGAACGCCGTCATGCACGAACGTCTTCTGCACCAGCACCGCGACGAGCGGGACCTGCAGCTCGCCCACAAGGTGCAGAAGGGCTTTCTGCCCGAAACCCCTCCCAACGTGCCCGGTTACGGTTTCGCCGCCTGGTACAGCTCCGCCCAGGTGGTGGGCGGCGATTTCTACGATTTTATCGAGCTGCCGGACAAACGCGTGTGCATCGCCGTCGGCGACGTGTGCGGAAAGGGCATCCCCGCCGCCTTGCTCATGGCCAAATTCATGAGCGACGTGCGCTACGTCGCCATGGCCGAACCCAAACCCGCCGACGCCGTGGCGCGCCTCAACGAGATTTTCGGGCACCGCGCCCCCGAAGGGCGCTTCGTGACGCTCCTGTACGCCGTCCTGGACCCCGTGAGCCATCGGGTGGAATCGGTCAACGCCGGTCACCCTGCGCCCCTTATCCGCCGCAGTTCCACAGGCAGGATCGAGAGGATTGTGGCGGGCGACAACTTCCCCCTGGGCGTCCGGATGGGCTACCCCTTCGCTTCCCAGGTCCATGATCTCAACGAGGGCGACGCCGTGGCGCTTTTTACCGACGGCGTGACCGAGGCGATGAACAGCGAGGGAAAACTCTATGGGACCGAGCGGCTGGCAAGGGTATTGCAGAAGGCGTCGGACACCCCCTCCCGCGTGATGACCACCATCCTGAACGACATCGAGGGCCACGTCGGCGCCGTCGCGCAGAGCGATGACCTGACGCTGGTGTGTTTTGGGCCCGTCGCCGAGAAGAGCGGGAAGGAAGGGGGCTTGGCATGACATCAGGCGATGATTTTCCTCTTTGAGTTGCAGTGACGTGTTGTGACGCTGGCGTTCCGCGGTTGTAGCCGGGGCAAAGAGGAGACAGGGCCATGACGATCTTCCAGCAGAGCGCGGCAAAACCGTCTCCGTCGCCCAGCCCCTACGATTCTCGCGTGTTCGACACGGTGACGCTCAAGAACACCGAGGCCGTTCTCGCCAAGCTCTTCCGCAGCGCCCGGCACAGACCCCAGCCCAAACCGCTCCTGTGGAGGGAGATCATTCTGCTTGCCGTCGCGGCGTTCGTTCCGCTGGCGGCGTTGGTCTATGTCAGCCAGTCGCCCTGGGCGCGGTGGGAATGGCGGGACCCCGCCGGCCATCTGGCCGTCGAATTCTTCGGGGTGTTGATCGTCCTGTGCGTCTCCTACGTCACATTCCGAGGCTTTCTGGACTCCGGCAGCCGCCGGCTGCTCCTGCTCACCCTGGCCTTCCTGGCGATGGCCGTCTTCGACGTGTTCCACGCCCTGTGCGGCATCGAGGAATCCTCCTGGACCTGGATGCGGGCGCTGAGCGCCGCGACGGGGGCCGTGTTCTTTGCCTTCGCCGCCGGGGCTTCGGGGGACGTGCGGGTCGCGCTGTCTCCCACCGAACGCCGAACGTCCTGGATGAGACTGGCCCTCTTTGTCCTGGCCCTGGCGCTTGTCGGCACGCTGTTCGTGCAGCAAGACGCCGGACTCCCGGCCATGACGCCCGGTCGGGGTCTGGCCTATCCCGTGATGGGCCTGCATCTGCTCTCTGCTCTGATCTTGCTGTCCGCTGTCCTGGTCTTCCTGAAGGACTTCCGCTATGGCGGCGGCAAGGCGCTGTTCGGCCTTAGCCTCACACTCGTCCTGCTTGCCGACAGCTCGATCATGGCCCTGTTCGCCCATGCCATGGACGCCACGTGGTGGCTCGGACACGTCGTGCGCCTTCTGGCCTATCTGCTGCTTCTGCTGGGCGTCACGTTGGGCTTTGCCCATATAAGCACCCATCTCTCCCGCGCGGCGTGGGACCTCAAGCGCGCGGAGGACATCGCCGTCAGGGAGCAATCGGCCCTCCGAAGCGTCTTCGACTCGATCGCCGACGAACTCGTCGTCGTGGACATGAACTTCGTCATACAAACCGCAAACGTCGAAGCCGTCCGCCGGCACGGCGACGCGGCCTTCCCCAACCTCGGTCTTATCGGCCGCCACTGCTTTGAGGTCTTCGACCGCAGGGACACCCTTTGCCCGGACTGTCCCGTCCTGGAGACCCTTCGCACCGGCCGGGCGATCCGGGGACACCGCCGCAAGCACTGGGGCCGGGACGACAAGGAGTACACGGCCGATCTGAGCGCCGGACCGCTGCGCGACGCCGCCGGGCTTACCGTCGGCGCGGTGCTGATGATCCGCGACGTTACGGATAGCCAGGCCCTGACCGACGCCATCCGCCGCGAACGCGACTTCGTTGACCGCGTCATCCAGACCGCCGATGTCATGATCGTCGGCCTGGACCTGAACGGGAACATCACGCTGTTCAACCGCAAGTGCGTCGAGTTAACCGGCTACGCCCCTGAGGAGGTGCTGGGCCAACCGCTCTGGGACCACCTTATCCCCGAACGTTTTATCGCCCCGGTCAAGCAGGTCTTCGCCAAGATCAAGGCGGACGTCCTGCCCAGCGAGTTTGAGAATCCCTGGCTCACGCGGTCCGGAGAAGAACGCTGGATTGCCTGGCACAACACCAACATCAAGGACACGGCCGGCCAGGTGACGGGCATCATCGCCATAGGGGTGGATATCACCGACCGCATGAAAGCGGAGGAGGCCGCGCGCTTCCTGTCCAGCCTCATCGAGCAGTCCCGCCAGGCCCTGCGCGTGACGACTCTCGAAGGACAGATCGCCCGATGCAACCGCGCCTTCGAGGAGCTTACGGGTTACACCGAGAGAGAAATCAAGCGCATGACGTTCCGCGATCTGTCCCCCCAGCGCTGTCACCAGAGGGAAGAGGAAAAGCGAGCCGAAATCATCGCCAAGGGAAAGCCTCTCACCTACGAGTCCGAGGTTGTGTGCAAGGACGGCCGAGTCATTCCCGTGGAATTGGCCACCGATATTTTCCGCGATGCAAGGGGTAATCCGGAGTACCTTTACTCGTTCGTGCGGGACATCACGGAACGCAAGCGGGCCGAAGAAGCGCATCGTAAACTTCAGGACCAGATCCTGCAGGTCCAGAAGATGACGGCGGTGGGCACGCTCGCCGGCGGCATCGCCCACGAGTACAACAATATCCTGGGCGCCATCCTCGGCTACGCGTCCCTCTTGAAGGCCAAGATCGGCGCGGACCACCCCTTCTACAAACCCATAGACACCATCGAAAAATCCTCGCGGCGCGCCGCCGAACTGACGCGCCAGATCACCAGTTTCGCGCGGGCCGGCCGCTACCAGGCCGAGCCGGTGGACATCAACGAGATCGTCCGGCGCGCCGTGTCGGTGGCGGTCAAGACGCCCGACGTGAAATACCGCGTCGCCACCCGGCTTCAGGAGAACTCCTGGCCCGTTGCCGGGGACCGCTCCGAACTGGCCCACGCGCTCATCAACCTCTGCGTCAATGCGCAGGAGGCGATGCCGAACGGCGGGCATCTTGCGATAGGCACGGAGAACATCACGGTCACCGAGACCTACGCGAAGTCCCACGTTGAGGCCAAGCCCGGCCCCTATGTCATGGTCTCGGTCTCGGACACAGGCGTCGGCATCCCGCCCGAGATGCAGCAGCGAATCTTCGAGCCCTTTTTCACCACCAAAGAGGAGGAACAGCGAGTCGGTCTGGGCCTGGCCGTCGTCTACGGAATCGTCAAGGGCCACAGCGGCTTCATCACCGTCTCCAGCGAGATCGGAAAGGGGACGTGTTTCAGGCTCTATCTCCCCGCCGCTGCAACCGCCGCGGAGGCCCGCCCTGCAAGAAAGCCCGGAAAGCCGCCGCGAGGCCGGGAGACGATCCTTCTGGTGGAGGACGAAGAGGTCGTCCGCTCCGCCGCGGCCGACATCCTGGAACACTTGGGCTACACCGTCTTGCAGGCCGTGAACGGGCGGGAGGCCGTGGATGTCTACCGCCGCCACAAACGCGAGATCGCCCTCGTGCTCCTCGACGTGCTCATGCCGGACATGGGGGGGCGCGAGGTCTGGCAGGCCATTCGCAAGATGAATCCCGCCGCGAAGGTCCTCATCGCGTCCGGCTACCGGAAGGACGAGGTGGTGGACCAGATGCTTGCTGAAGGTGCCGCTCTTTTCATCCAGAAGCCCTTTGAGATGGAGGACCTGGCCGCCGCCGTGCGTAAAGCCCTGGGAGACGCATGACCCGCCGTCGCCCCGCGACTGGCGCCCGGCCCCAAGGTTACGGCGACTTCAGCCGCTCCAGCAGCCGCAACGCCTCTTCCACCATCAGGTCTCCCGCCTCCGGCTGCGAACGGCTGGAGTAGGCCAGGTCCGTCTCGTAGCTTCCCTCCTCGAACGCCCTCTTCGTCGGGACGTAGCCGATCCAGTCGTTGGCCAGCTCCAGGACCATCGTCTTCCTGAAGGGCGAGCGGCGCTTGATGGCCAGGCCCAACTCGACGAAGACTTCGCCCGGCAGACCCACCAGGGCCAGGTCGCCGAACCGCATGGCGGAGATGTAGGTCTCGTCCTCCTTGACGGGGTGTTCGCGCATGTTGAGCCACTGCCTGGCGTAAACGTGCTTGGTCGTCGCGCCGTTAGGGTCGCTGCGCAAGAATTCCTCCGCGGTCTTCAATTGCTGTTCGCTCGGCTGCCGGCGCTGAAGCTTCAGCGTGCTCATCTCCGCCGCGAACGGAAGCCCTTTCGGGTCGTCTCCGACAAACACCATCTTCTCGAGGACCTTCATGACCTCAGCCGCCAGGATCGTCGCCACGCGCTCGCGTTGCCGGTACGCCCGTTTCTCCAGGTACGCGGCGTTTACGTCCACATTGTTGATGTCGCCGCAGCAGCCGTTGGACAGGGCCGTCCAGAGCGGGCGCCCGATCATGCGTTGCAGGACTCGGCAGAAGTCCGTGAAGTAATCGGCGGACAAGGCATACTGATCCTTGCTGCCGGGGCCGCCGCCGACGTAGTGGAGGGCGTAGTTGGCCAGCACGGCCTGCAGGCCATCGGAGCCGGCCGGATGATCGGGTCGGCGGAAGGCAAGCACCCACGCGTCGGGATCCACCGGCCCTGCCGGGCGCACGATGTCGGGGTTCCTGTGCCCCGGATTCATCCGCACCGAGCCGTCCTTCATGACGAATCGCCGGTTGAAGACCTGCGTCGGCTCGCAGCCCGCGCCGAACCCCAACAGGGCCTCCTCCGTGCGCTGGGCGGCCATGCACACCGCGTCGGCGATTCGCACTGAGAGCCACTGGCAGTACTCGTCGGCCTTGTGGATCGGGATTCCCGGAAAGCCCGTGGTCGCCGGACCGGTGTGGGTGTGCGTGGCGCAGATCATGACGTCCTGCTTCGCTATGCCGCACTCCTTCTCGATGAGGGCCTTGGCCGCGTCGGTTTCGGGGCGCTCCAGAACGCACACGTCGCAGACAACGACGGCCAGTCGGCGCGCCCCGTTGTCGGCCACCAGCGCTCGCGCCGCCAGGGCGTCGTGCGCCTCGCGGGCCTTGCGGTCGTTGAAATACCCGATCATGGAAACGCCCAGCGGGGGGGTGATGTCCAGCGTCGCCGTGCCGACCTTGATCCTGCTCGCCATTCGGTTGTCCCTCTTGAAATGAACAAGGCAAATGCCTTACTTCGCCGTACCGGGGGCCAGTCTTGTGTTGAGGGCGTCGAGCGCTTTCGACGCCTCCACCATCTTGGTGGCCGCGCCCGCCTTCTCCGCGGCCGTTGCGGGGTTCTGCTCGGCTTCCTTCAGGGTCTTGTCGGCGGCCGTGACGAGCCGCTGGCTGAGCTCGTTGATTGTCTTCAAGGCGGCGTCCTTGAAGGGAAGGTCGCCGGCCTCCGCGAGACAATTTACGTTCTTCTCGATGTCGGCCAGGCGCGCGGAGGCGGCGCGCTCGTCGAACAGCGGCAGTTCGTCGCGCACAAACGTCCTTGCCGCGGCATGGCTCGTGTCCTTCGGCTTCGCCGCGTCGAGTCTCTGCTGAATGCGCGCCTTCTGGTCGGCCGGCGCCAATCGGAGGGCTTCCTCGTATTTCCGGACGGCCTCTTCCCACTTGAGTTGCGCCATGCTGGACCGCGCGTCCTCCTCGGCCTGCGCCGAACGCGCGGCGTCGGTCACGGTCTGCGCCGCCGACTCCGCCTTGGCCCGAAGCGCGGCGATGTCTTCCAGTTTCTCCACGCGTCTGGCGTAATCGCTCTTCAGTTGGGCCAGCGGCCCGGCCAGGTCCGCGCCGATTCTGGCTGCGTCCTGTTCGAGCGTCTTGATCTCGCCGTCCAGTGCCAACAGTTCGGTCCGGGCCGTCTCGGCCTCGGTCAGATGCGGCAGCGCACCGGCCGCCGTGCTGACGGACTCGGACGCCCGCTTGACGGCGCCCACGTACTTGGTGTGAGACGCGGCCACGCGACTCTCGAGGTCTTTCAGGCGCTTGGCCAGTTCCGGAAGATTGGGATGGAATTCCGGGAGCGGAATCTCCAGCGTGCCGGCCTGCGGCTGCACCAGCAGCACCTTCTGAATCACCAGGACGCCCTGTTTTTTGATGTTCACGTAGAGCGGCAGGCCTTCGCGGTCCGTGACGACGACCTCGCCGTTCTCGTCGCTCACGCCGGCAAGGTGAAGCTGCGTGTCCATGTCGGGCGTATGGGCGGCCAGGACGCTGTACCCGCTCAGCCAGCGATCGGGGTCCTTGTAGCTCACCAGCCTCAGTCGCTGCGAGCCGCCCTGGAGTTGGATACGGAACAGCTTGTAGCAGACGCGGTAGTCGTTTGTGTCCGCCCTCGGCTGGAAGTCCTGGCCCACGAGACGCCAGCCTTTGTCTGTGCGTTCGACGAACCACCACGGCAGAAGCCGCCGCTCGATGACCTTCGGTCCTACCGCCTCGTCGCCCCACGCTACGGCCATCTCGACGATCTGGAAGACCAGCCGCGCATTCGGCCCCCACAAGGCCGCGGGGACAAGCTTCTCGCCCCGCAGCAGCACCTTCAGGCCGGCGGGGCTGAAGTCCGCGACGTATCCCTCAAGGGAAAAGTTCTTTGCCGCGGCGGTGGCGTAAAGCAGGGCAATCTTTCGGGGGTGCAGCGTAGCGATTCTTATTACCGGCGACAGCCGCGCGTCCTGCGGCGCGGCTTCTCTCAGGCGGATCTCAAACAGGTTGGCGTCCTTCCGGATGTCGGCCAGGATGAGGCGGTCGAACGGACATGGCGGCAGGTCCTGCGCCGTCAGGCGTTCGATGCCTTTGGCGTCGAGCGCGTCGCGAACCTTGGCCGTAAACTTCGCGTCCTGTTCCAGGGCGGCCAGCGGCCCCAACCCCAGCTTCAGAAACGCACCGACCTCCTTCTCGATCATGTCGGTGAACAGCGGCGGAAGCTCCGGGCTTTTCTCGAACCGGTTCACGAACGCAAGCCGGTAAGGAAGCTCAAGTTGCGTCCGGGCCTTCTCCGGCACGAACGACTCCTCGCCGTGCGCGCCGCCGCTGAAGAGCGCGACGAAGGCCAGAAGCAGCCGCATACGTTCTGCCATCCTGCGCACCGTTCAACCTCCCCTGCCGAAAAGTAGCGTCTCGGCCTTCCAACAGGCCCACTGGTGGTCCGGTGTTCCGCGCCAGGCCTGCGGCTTTTCGCAGGCCTTCTCCGCGAAGGGACACTCGGCGCGGAAGATGCAGCCGCCGTCGCCGCCTTCGGGAAGGGCCGGCTGGTCCACGTCCGACGTCAGGTCGCCCATCAGTTCGCGCGAATACGGGTGCTTGAAACCGAGGCCGCTTCCGCGCGGCCACAGCGCCTCCACCCTTCCGCGCTCCACCGCGCGGCCGCCGAACATGACGATCACGTACTGGCTGAAGGCCCGCACCGTCGCCAGGTCGTGCGAGATCAGGACATACGCCAGGTTCATGTCCTGCTGCCGCTGGAGGAAGAAGGCGAGCAGGCGCGCCTGGGTGGCGCAGTCCAGGCCTGCGGTCGGTTCGTCCGCGATGAGCAGGCGGCCCGGCAGCGAATGCTCGCCGACCCGCAACCCATAACCCAGGGCCGCGAAGGCCCGGGCCACCACGGCGCGTTTGCGTTCGCCGCCGCTCATCGAGCCGGGCAGGGCGCGCCACTCCTTCGGCTCCAGCCCCATCTCGTGCAGGAGCCGCGCCGATAGCCGTCTTGCGGCTTCTCGCGGCAGGCCGCGCCAGTTTACCAGGTACCCCTCCTGGACGCTCTCAATCACGGGCGACATCGGGTCCAGGGCCAGGTCGCTCTCTTGATAGACCATCTGGACGCTGCGCCGGAACGCCGCCTCCTCGGCCCCGTCGAGCGAGAGCACGTCGCGCCACGTCGTTCCGATCCGCACTCGGACGCGGCCCTCGCTGGACCTCAGCATGCCGGTCAGCATGCGCGACAGCGTCGTCTTGCCGCATCCGCTCTCGCCGATCACGGCCGCCACCTCGCCCGGCCGCACGTGCAGGTCAATTCCCCGCACGGCGAAAAAAGGCTCCGAGCGCAGAAATCCCCTCCGCCGCAGGAAGCGGCGGCCCAGGTCCTCCGCGCGCAGTATTGGTTCGTTGGCGATGAAGTCGCTCATTTCTTGCAGACGAACACTCTCCAGGTTTACGTTCGCTCCTATCGCCGAATCCAATGTCCCGGCGCCGCCTCCGTCATGCCGTCTCCCAGCACGATGCGTTTGCGCAGCCTGCCCGCCAGACTCCGGTCGAGGCCGCCGGCGCTGCCGTCGAGCGCGCCGCCGCTTCCTGCGGCGGACTTGTGTCCGTGGGCGTTGCCGCCGCTTCCTGCGGCGGACTCGACCAGCCCATACGTCGCCAGCAACAGGGCGGTGTATTCGTGTTTGGGGGCGTGCTTCGGGTCAAGCACGCCGCCTGCCGGCCCGATCTCGACCACCTTTCCCTTGTACATCACCACGACCGTGTCCGCAAGCTCTTTCAGGAGGTCCAGGTCGTGCGTGGACAGCAGCATGGCCATTTGGCGTCTCGCACGTATCCGTTCAAGGACGGCGATGACCTTGCGGCGCAGGCGCAGGTCAATGCGGGAGAGCGGCTCGTCGGCCAGCAGCAGCTTGACGTTCATCGCCAGGGCCATGGCGATCATAATCCGCTGGCACATGCCCGTGCTCAGTTCGGACGGGTACATCCCAAGCACGCTCGGCGGCAGCCACACGGCGTCGAGGAGCGTTTCGAGAGTCCACGCCGTAGACGCACCGTTCCGGCGCAGGCATTCCTCAAGCTGGGCGCGGATTTTCCAGTACGGGTTCAGCGAGGCGCGCGGCTCCTGGAAGATCATGAAGATTTCCCTGCCCCGAAGCGGGGCCATGGCGCGGTCAATCCGCTGCGCCCGGTCCGTGGGCGAAAGCGCCTGCAGGCCGCCGGCGTCGTACACGGTCCGCCCCTCGAACTTCAACTCGCCCCCCAGGATGCCCGGGGCGCCCTTGCTCATCCCCATGAGCGAAAGGGCCACGGTCGTCTTGCCCGACCCCGACTCGCCCGTCAGCCCCACGAAAGTCCTGTGCGGCACGGCGAAGGAGGCGTCGTTGACGGCGTGGACCAGGCGGCCCGTCGTCGGGTCGCGGAAGGCGACCTGGAGATCCCGAAGCTCCAGCAGGGCGTCGTCCCTCGGCTCTTGTCGGCGGCCGGGTTGGCTGCTCATGTCGCCTCCTGCAAGGGGGGTTCGAGGATCGCCGCCAAGCCGTCGCTTAGCGTCGTGAGCGCGAGCACGCTCAGGAGGATGGCGCCCAGCGGGGCCAGATAGGCCCAGGGATTGGCCTCGCCGCCCATTAGGGCGTCGTAGATCGAATTGTAGAAAAGAGCCCCCCACGTGTAATGTTCGGGCTGCGCCAGGCCCAGGTAGTCGAAAGCGGCGTCGAGAAGAACGATCTGCCCCAACAGGTGCACGCCGTGCACGCTGATGATGGAGCGGCAGTTGTTGTACAGGATGTGGAGGAAAAGGATGCGCGGGGTGCCGGCGCCCAGGGCGCGTTCGGTCTCGACGAAATTCATGCGCTGAAGGTACTCGACCTTCTTGCGGACGTGTTCGTAGATCAGGGGCGTGAACGTGAAGCCCATGAAGGGGATCACCTTGTACAGGTAGAACGCGCCGCCGCTCACCATGACGGCGAACATCATGACAAGGACCAGCTTGGGCATGGCGTCCAGGAGGTCCATGGCGTACTTGATGGCGCGGCTCAGGAGGCTGTAGCGGAAGTAGCCGCCGTAGGCGCCCAGAATCACGCCGAGCACGATGGGGATCAGCACGCCCAGAAGGACGGGCAACAGGAGGCGCTGTCCGGCCAGGAGGGTCATGCCCAGGGCGTCCTGCCCGGTCGCGGTGCGGCCGAGGGCCTCCGTCGCGGAGAGAAATCCCGCCGCCAACACCGCCAGTAGGCCCGCCAACGCCGCCAGCCAGATCATAACGCCCAGCACGAACTTTGCCTGGTTCAGGGGAGAACTCGAGAGCATCTCTTCGAGGCGAACCTGCACGTTGCGCGGCACGCAGCGGCGGCGTCTTTGCGCCGCCGCGGCCGGCCGCACTGGTTCTCCCAGAATGGCCCCGTGCGGATGGCGCGGTAGGACCGGGCGAAACAGCCGCGCCAGGCCGCCCCAGAAGGACGCCTGGCGTCCAGGAGGACGCCCGCGCTCGGCGATTCCGGGCCTCACTTCCTCCTCGATGGGCGACGGCATGAGCGCATCGCGCGCCAGCGCCTCAAACAGGTTCAGCACGTAGACGGCCAACACGGAGATCAGGCATATCCACAGCAGGATGGACAGGTCCGGCGGCGTCCGCTTGACGGCCAGCACGGCCATGTTGCCCAGCCCGCGGAGCGAGAAGATGCGTTCCACCACCACGGTCCCGCCGATCAGGTAGGCGATGCGCGATTTGGTCACGCACAGTATCTCGACCACCAGCCGACGCCAGTAGTGCCGCAGGGGCGAGACGCCCTTGGCCACCGCCGTGCGCACGTAGTTGCGCCGCACTTCGACCGACATCTCCTTCATCACGTGCGAGGCCGCCACGCTCAGCATCAGGTCGCTGATCGCCAGCGTCAGGATCGGGAAGAACAGGGCGTTGGAGAACTGCTGGAAGACATATGCGAAGGCGAACGCCGGCACCGACGACACCACCGTGAGGAGCGCCTTCAAGCCGCTGGCCTTGACGTTTATGCTGCCCCACCACCCCACGGCGACCGACAGTGGGATTGAGATCGCCAGGCTGCCGGCGATCAGCAGGAGGGACAGGCCCAGCCCGCGCCCGAGCTGCGGCAGAATCTCGCGCCCCTCCGCGTCGCGCCACATGCCCGCGCAGAACTTCAGAAACGAGGACAGGGAGTGGTCCTGGCCGAATGACAAGACGTAGAAGAAGAGGTAGAGCGCGGGAATCAGGAGCAGGACGATCACCAGGAGATGCAATATCTCAAGCCCCGCGCGACGCGCCAACCGGTGTGCCAGCGACGAACCGTACTCCATTGTTCCTCGGTTTCCAGACAGCCTATCTGAGCAGCGGCAGCCGCACCGGTTTTCCCCGCTCGGCGGACATGTCAATGGCCAGACAAATCTCATGCGTCTTCACGGCGTCTTCGACGGAGATCTCCGTCTCCCGGCCTTCCAAAATGCACTCGACCAGGTGATCTATCTCGCCCTGGAACGGATGGTGCGAAACCTGGCCGCTGTCGGGCATGATGGTCGGAATCGTCATGAAGCCCTGCTGGCCCGGGAAGCGGCTCTTGGAGTACAGCTTGTCATTGCGGATGACCCCCTTGGAGCCGTGCAGAAGGACGTTGAAGACGTAGGGCATGTCTATCTCGAAACTCGTGCCCACCTTGCCGATACACCCGTTCTTGAACCGCAGGATGGCCAGTGTCGTGGGGACGTACTCGAAGTCCTTGCGGTGCCCCCGGACCTGGTAGGCGCTGACTTCCTGGACTTCGCTCCCGACAAAATAGCGAAGGGCGTCCACGGCGTGGCATCCGCCCAGGAGCATCGGGCTGCCGCCCGTTTTCTTCTTGCGGCCCCAGTCATAGCCGGACCACCACGGCCCCAGTTCGTGCAGGTAATCCGTCTCGGCCTCAAATATTCTGCCCAGCGTGCCGTCGGCGATGAGGGCCTTGACGGTCTTGAAGAAGGGGTTCCAATGGAGCACGAAACTCACGAGCGTCCTGACCTTGGCGCGGCGCACTTCGTTGCGCACGGTCCGCAGTCCCGCCAGGTTGATCGCGATGGGTTTCTCCAGGAGGATATGTTTGCCGGCCCGCGCGCACAAGGCCACCTCCTGCGGGCGCGTGTGCGGCGGCGTGCACAGAGAGACCATGTCCACGTCTTTGCGCTTGACCGCCGCGGCCATCTCGCTCACGTAGTCGCACAAGATGCCCGTCTCCTGCATGCGGGCGCGGGCGTTGCGTTCGCTCCGGCTGCTGATGACGCGCACCTCGGTGTGGGGGTTCCGCATATACGCCTTGATGTGCTCGCCGGAAACCCATCCCGCGCCGTGGATGGCTACGCCCAGTTTCGCCATGTCAGGTCCTCTCGATCTTCAAGCTGTGAAAGAGATAGAGCGCCTTGAGGTCAATGCCGCCCTTGGCGTGCAGTTCCATGAAGCTCTCGACGATGCGCGGGTCGTAGCGGCGCGCGGCCCATCGCCGCATCTCTTCGAGGGCCTGCGTTTCCGGCATCGCCGGGCGGTAGGACCGCGGCGAGGTCATCGCGTCAAACCCGTCGGCCACCGCCAGCAAGCGCGCCGTCAGCGGAATCTGCTCGCCCTTAAGCCCCCCGGGATAGCCGGTTCCGCCCCAGTCCTCGTGATGATGCCGGATGGCGCGGACCACCTCGCCCATGTTGCGAACCTGCTTGACGATCTTGGCGCCCTCGTCGGGATGGTTGTAGACGATCTGCCACTCGCTGGCCGTCAGCTTCCCGGGCTTGTTGAGAACGTTCTCGGCGACGCCGATCTTGCCGATGTCGTGCAGCAGCCCGCCCAGGCGCACGACCTGGACGGTCTCCGGCGGCAGGTCCATGTGGCGGGCCAGCTTGATCGCGATGGCCGACACCCGCTCGGAATGACCCTTGGTGTAGGCGTCCTTGGCCTCGACGGCGGCCACGAGGGCGCTCACGGTGTCGAAAAAGTGCTGGCGCAGTTCTTCCGTGAGCCGCGCGCGCTGTATGGCCGCCCCCGCCTGGAGCGCCACCGCCGAGAGCAACTCCAGGTCCTGACGGCCGAACGGCTTGAGCCGGGCCAGCGTGTCCAGGTAGATCACGCCGATGAGCTTCTCGCTGCTCTGCACCGGCGCGCAGATCACCGAACGGATCTTGGCGTCCACGACGCTCTTCTGGTCCTTGAACCGCGAGTCAACCTGCGCGTCGTGGGTCAGGATCGAGAGGCCCTTCTGGTAGCTCTCGTTGACGACCGTCTTGCTGAAGCCCTGACCGGTGATGTTGGGCACGACCGTCTTGCTGCGCCACGCGCGCGGCGTCAACTGGCGGCCGTCCTCGCTGATCAAAAGGCAGGCGCGGTCGGCCGGAATCGTGTCCACGACCACGCCCAGCACGAGGTCCAGCATGCGTTCCAGATCATGCTCCGCGTTCAGTAGGTTGCCGATCCGGTAGACGGTCGAAAGGTCCTTGCTGGCCCGATGGTAGGCGGCGACGGGATGCTTGGCCGACGTCGAATCCGAGAAGAGGCTGCTCTCGCGCAGATCGAACTTCATGCGGATCTCCGGCTCCAGCAGGGCGCCGGCGCCGGGGTCTCTCGCGGTAACGGGCTGCGTATCCGGCTCCAGCCGCAACTGGTACAGGCGGCTTCCGATGGCGAGTCGGTCGCCGTCGGCCAGGGATGCCTTCGTGACCATCATCCCGTTCAGAAAGGTGCCGTTGGTGCTCTTGAGGTCCTCCAACAGCACCATGCCGCTTTCCAACGCCAGGGCGCAGTGGCGGCGCGACAGTTTGGGATCGTCCACGCAGATGGTGGCCTCCTGCGAACGGCCCAAGGCCACGCGTTTGCCCTGTGTCAGCGAAAAGGCGATGACCTTGTCAGAACCGTCCTTGGGCAGCAGCGTCACTTTCACCGAGTTATACCCCCTGCCAACCATGCGAATCGTGCAGCAACCAAAGATTAAACCACAACACGCCGTTTTTCAAGAAAGAAATGGCCGCCCGCCGGCGGGATTCTCTTGACACGGCAGACCGGAGCGGGTACTAAGGGGCGGCGA
>CAYPFP010000016.1:0-57561 GCA_964409935.1 uncultured Planctomycetota bacterium
GCCCACGTTCCTCACGTCTACGTTCTGCGTGACGATCTCGGTGGGCGTGCCGGTGAGGAGGAGGTCAATATCGGCCTTGGACGGCATGCCTGCCGTGCTGTTCTGGAAGATGCCGTACTGCGTGCTTACGCTGACCACACCGCCGCCCGGCCCGCTGAGCTGGATGCGGCTGAAGGCCTGCGCGGGGGTCGCGCCCGCCGGTATGTCCTGATATATGAAAGGCACGCCCGGGATGAGATTGGTCGTGATTGTGCCGTTGATGGCGCCGGCGGTGGGGCCGTAGACGGTCACGACGTTGGGCAGGATGCCGTAGACGGCGCCGGTGGCGCCGCTCGTGGAGACGTCCACGATGTTGGCGCCGACGGCAATGCCGCCGCCCTGGACGAGTATGCGGCCGCCGATATTGCCGCCGGGTCCGGTCGCGCCGGAAGGCAGCAGGCCGGCCTGGATGAGACTGCCGGTGGCCATGCCGCCCGAACCGATGATGATGACGGCGTCCATGCCTCCGCCCGACGTGATGCGGCCTGAGAGCGTGCCGGCGCCGCCAGTGTCGCCGGCGAACGCGCCGCCCATGGCGATGACGGGGCGGATCGCGCCCTGCGTGAAGGTTCCGATGTTGCCCTGGACGGCGATGTTGCCCGCGATATTGGCGCCCGACGCCGTGGCCCAGATGACGGCGCCGTCAAGCATGTTGCCCTTGCCGGTGAGCGCCGTGCCGTCGAAGACGGTGATGTTGGCGTTGATGCTGCCGTTGACGAGGATGCTGCCCGTCAGGTTGCCGCCGTCGGTGCCGGCGGCCGGCGCAATGCCCGACCCGCCGATGGTCACGGCCTGGTTGAGGGCGCTGCCGACGCTCAGGTTGTTCAGGCTGCCGGTGACGTCAATGCGGTTTCCGGCGCCCGCCAGGCTTCCGCCGAGGGTGATGCCGCCCACGACGTTGCTGCCCAGCACGGCAGGGATGGGGGACTTGAAGTTCGCCGTATCGCCGATGCTGATCACGTTGATCGTGAACGCGCCGGCGTTGAGGTTGCGCACTTCCAGGTTGTCCGTGACCAGCGACAGGCCGGAGACGGCGGCGGTGATGTCGGCCCGCGCTTCGAGCTTCGCGCCGGCGGGCAGGCCGGTGTTGCTCAGGCCGTAGCCCTGCACGGTGTCGCCGTAAATGTCGAGGAGACCCACCACGCCGCCGGTGGTGCTCGTGTACGTCACGAGTTTTTCGCTGCCCGCGCCCTTGTGGAGGGATTCCGCCCAGCCGAACGTAGCGCCGTCAATCAGGTTGGTTCGAACGCGGCCGAGGACGCTGCCGTCCACGGTCAGTCGGGCGAAGGGCGCGGCGGCGTTGCTGCCGATGAAGCCGGCGCCGGCGATGGCCATGATCTCGCCGGGCAGGCTGCCGGTGTCGCGCGCCGCCAGAACGTTGCGGCCGACGTAAATGAAGTTGCCCGCCGATCCCGCCAGCGTGCCGGCGGAGGCCGTGGCGGCGATGAGGCCGCCCATGTCGCGCCCGACGGAAAGCTGGTTGTTGATGCCCGCTCCGCCGGCCACAATCTGCGCGCGAGCGCGGCCGGTCACCGGTTCCGGGTCCTCCAGCAGCATGTCGCGCCCGATGGCGATATTGCCCGTGATCTCGCTGCTGAGGGCGCGGATGATGCCGCCGTGGTCCACTTCGACCGTGATCGGCGCGGAGATGCCGCCGGTATTGGTTTGGATGACGCCCGGAAGCCTGATCGTGCCGAGGTTCGGCAGGATGCTTCCGCCGACGAAGATCGAGCCGCCCGTGATGCCCGTGGCCGCGCCGATGGTGCCGCCCAGGTCGCTTCCTATTCGGATCGGGCTGAAGCTGATTGCGGCCCCCGCCGTGATGAGACCGCCGGCAGGTATGCCCGCCGTGCTGTTCATAGCGGGCACCGCGCCGCCGACGCCGATGCCCGAACTGACGATGCCCGCCGCCGCGCCGATGGTGCCCCCCAGGTTGCCCTCAATCTCGATGGGCGAACTCGTGATGCTCGCGCCTGAAACAATCAAGCCGCCCGACGCCACCCCGGCCCGAGGATCGAGGCCCGGCACACTGCCGCCCACGAAGATGCCGCTCGCGGCGATGCCGCCCGTGCCGGCGCCGATGGTGCCGCCCATGTCGCCGCCCACGTTAATGGGCGACGCGCTGATGCCCACGCCCGCCGTGATCAAGCCGCCGGCGGCGATGCCCAGCAGCGTGTCAACATGCGCCACATCGCCCCCGATGCCGATGCCCGAACTGACGATGCCCGCCGCCGCGCCGATGGTGCCGCCGAGGCCGCCCTCGATCTGGATCGGAGAGCTTGTGATCGAGGCGCCTGACGTGATCAGACTGCCGGCGGCCAGGCCGTTGCGGGGGTCGGTCAACAGGCTGTCGCCGCCCACGTAGATGCTGCTCGCGGCGATGCCGCCCGTGCCGGCGCCGATGGTGCCGCCCATGTCGCCGCCTATGCGGATGGGCGAGGACGAAATCGTCCCTGCCGTGATCAACGCGCCTGCCAGGATGCCCGCCGTCGTGTTCATGCGCGCCATGCCGGCCCCGATGTCAACGCGCGATGCGGACAGGGCCGTCGCCGCGCCGATCGTGCCGCCCAGGGCGCCGCGAATCTCTATCGGAACGCTCGTGATTCCCGCGCCGGACGTGATCAGGCTTCCGGCCAGGATGCCGTTGCGCGGATCGGTGGGGACGGCGCTGCCGCCGACGTAAATGCTGCCGCTGGCCATGCCGGCGCCTGCGCCGATGGTGCCGCCCAGGTCGCCGCCTATGCGAATCGGTGAGCCGCTGATCATGGCGCCCGCCGTGATGAGACCGCCCGAGGGTATGCCCGCCGTGCTGTCTATGCGAGCAACCTCTCCGGCGATGTCAATGCGCGAACCGGTGATGCCGGCGACCGCGCCGATGGTGCCGCCGAGGTTGCCGAGGATGTTGATGGGGTTGCTGCTGATGGCCGCGCCCGAAGTGATGACGCCGCCGGCGAGTCCTTGCAGGGCGTCCGTGTTCGGAACGTCGCCCGCGACGCGAATGCTGCCGCCGACGAATCCGCCGGCGCCCGCGCCGATGGTGCCGCCGAGGATGCCGCCGCCGAACGTGCTGCCGCCGATGTCAATGCGCGTGCCCAGTATTCCCGCCCCCGCCGTGATCAGCGCCCCCGGCGCCGTGGAGACGGGGTCGTTCTGAAGGACGCTGCGGCCGATCGTGAGCCGGCTCGACGTGATGTTGGTTCCGGCCTGGACAAGGCCTCCCATGTCGCGCCCGACGGTGAGGTTGCCTGCCAGACTTGTTCCCGCGATGATTCGTCCGCGCAGAGGCGTCGTTGCGTTGAACGGATCCACCTGCGTGACGTCCTGGCCGACCGTAATCCCCGCGCCGATGCTGGTGCCGGCCTGGATGAGTCCGCCGCGGATGTCGTTGAATATGTTAATGGAGCCGTCAATGCTGGCGCCCGATGTGATGGCGCCGGTGAGGTCGCCCAGGACGTTGATGGCCGTCTGGTTCACCCAGATGTCCGGGGTGCGGGGGCCTTGCGCCTGAATGTCGGCGTTGATGGAACCGCCTGCGCCGATATTGCCCAGGATGCCCGCGCCGGCGTAGATCTGCGTCAACCGGGCGGCGCTGGGGCTGAGGATGCTGCCGCCCGCGCGGATGCCTGGCAACTGTCCGATGACGTCGGCGTTGCCGACGATGTTCATCGAGGTGAGGATGGCGGAGCGGGACGCGGCGGAGGCCGTGCTGCCCAGGTTACCGGCGAGGAAGATGTTGCCCGTGACGTTGCCGGCGGTGTAGCGGCGGTATTCGTCCTGCGACCCGAAGTTTTGGATCACGCCGTACACGTTGCCGCTGGCGCCGCCGCCTGTGGTGGCGGCCAGGATCGAGATGTTCCCGCCCAGGTTGCCGTTAAGCACGGTGAATCTGGCCGGGAGGTTGCGCGTGGCCATGACGTCGGGCGCAACGCCCATGTTTCCATACACGTTAAACTGCTCGCGCACCGTGGTGCGCGAGATCGGCGTTTCCAGCGAGTGGTCGAACTGATCGAACAGAACGCTGCCCAGGACGTCGGAGCGGTTCTGCGCCGTGCCGATGTTCACCACGCGGGCGTCGGGGGCCGTTCCCCAGGGGAAGGTTTGGGTGCGGGCGCCGTTTGTCTGGCCGAAGAGCAATTGCGGACCGGGGGCGGTCACGGGGTCAAGGGCCGTGATGCGGCTGCGCACGTTGATGTTGCGCACGTCCACGCCGCCGACGGTCAGCGACTCGGCGCGGTCGAACAGGCCGATATCCACGACGGCCTCATTGGGGTTGCCTGTGCCGCCGCCGGTCGTGTCGCCGAAGGTTCCGCCGTCAATGATGAGGCGGGCGCTGCCGATACGGTTGTCCTGGGGAGCGATGCCGGACACCGCGACGGCGGGAATGAACGTGTCGGTCCGCGCAAGGACGGTGACGGTGTTGAATTGTCCGTCAACGGGCGGGATGTTGGCATTGTAGTTCTCGATCCACGAGAACGTCTCTCCGTTGCGGATATTGGTCTCGACGACGCCGAGGATGCGGCCGTTTACGGCCAGTCCGCGCGAATGAATGGCGCCGCTGGTGGGCGGGATGGCGCCCATGGTGACGATGCCGTAGACGCCGATGCCGCGGGTGGCGGCGGTGCTGTCGCCCAGGGTGCAGGCGCCGTCCACTTCATGGCCGCAGCCAAAGCCCACCGTCGCTCCGTTCACGAGTGTCCCGCAGGTGTCTCCGGTGGGGCAGAGTATAAGCCCCTGGGTGGAACTGCCGCCGACGAGAACGCCGTAGGTGCCCGTCACGTCAATGGTGCCGGTGGGGCTGACGTTGCCCAGGACGCGCACGGGGCCGTACAGGTACTGGCTGGGGTCTCCGTAGAGCTGCGCGCAGGCCGGATTATGGGGGAACATGAGCGGCAGGGGGAAGCGGCCCAGGTCGCCGTTGCGGATGATGATATTGCCTTCGAGGTTGGAGGGGATCGTGCCCGACGTGCCGTCGCCGCCGATGGTCATCGAGCGCACGCTGCCGTCAATGTCCACCTCGTATACGTCGTTGCGGGGGTTGCCGGTGGTGGGTGGGATGTTGGCGATGTTCGGCAACTGCGCCAGCGACAGTTCGCCCGCGATGCCCGTGATAATGTTGCCCTGTGAGCGGTTAAGGTACAGGCGGTCTATGTAACTGTTCGATTTCAGGTCGCTGAGGATGTTGTTTGTGCTCACCAGGCGGGTGAGATGGCCGGTGACGTCCACTTTGAAAGCGAAGTGGTCGAAGCCGCCGGCCGTGACGCCGCACGCCGCCGAGGTGGGCGTGATCGCGCCGCAGTCAGTGGGCTGAAGGATGTCCAGGATGTTGTGGATGTAAATGTCGGCGTAGCTTCCCACGTCGGCCGCCGAGCCGGTGATGCTGATGAGGTGTTCGATGCCCTTGTACAGCAGGCTGAACGAATCGGTTCCGCCGCCTTGCGGGACGACCAGGCGCGTGACCGCCAGCGTCGTCTGAAGGATGGAGCCGTCGTTGATCTTTCCTTTGGTGAGCACGTCGGTGGCCGGCGTGATGCGATTGGCCAGGATCAGGCCGCGGAAATTGCCCTGAACCCAGATTCGCGACCCCGCGCGCACGATGCCGTTGATCTCGATGAGGCCGTTCGGTGTCACGTCGCGCTCGACGTTGATGAGGCCCGCCAGGTCGCCCGTGGCGTTGTGCGGAGGCCCCGTGCGGTGGGTGCGGATCGTGCCGTCCAGTCGGCCTTCGACCTCGACGTGGCCCGTGCCGCCGAATTCAAAGATGGACCCGGTCAGGATGTCGCCCTGAATGGTGGTGCTGCCCGCCGATCCCAGGATGTTCAGGTAGGCGCAGCCGTGCAGGCTGTCGGCCACCTTCAGGACGCCCACGTTGCCGATCTGCACGTAGCTGCGGTTTGTGCCCATGCTGCCGATGAAGCCCTTGTACATCGTCCCGTCCACGATCACGCGGCTGTTGTCGGTGATTCCCTTCAGGGCGAACTTGCCGACATTGCCTTTCACATGGAGAACGGAACCGTCCGTGAGCAGTTCCACGTCGCGCAGATTGGCCAGGTTCCCGCCGACGGTGATGTTGGAGTTCAACAGCCGCGCCGTGCGCAGCCACGTCACGTCGCCGGTGATGTCGAGGTTCGAATTGCGCAGGGTCGTGTCCACGATGATGCTCGTTACCGCAGACCGCCCGGCATTGTTCACCACGACGGTGGACATTTCCATGTCATAGGCATGGAGGCCTCCCAGGGCGTCGGTCCGGATGGTGGCGTTGTACATCTCTTTGCCGACGTTGACCTTGCCGATGGAGTTCATGCTGGCCGTCGTGCCGTTCATGGCGATCCAGGCGTCCTGAATCCGTCCGGCCGTGAGGGTTCCAATGCTGTTGGCCCAGATGCCGTTGGTCGTGTAGTAATCCGGCATCACGATGCCGGTGTTCTTGAAGTAGGGTGTTTCGTTCGTGTAGATTTCGCCGAGAGTTCCGCGTATCTTCGGGCGGTTGTCCGGTTTCAGGGCCAGACTGCGTATGCTGAAGCCCATCGCGTCCACATGGAAGATGTCGTTGCCCGATCCGGGGGACGAGATTGATCGTACATTGCCGTTGGCATGAATGGCGAAGACGTCCGTGTCGGCCGCCTTGACGATAGAGACTTTGGAGAAGCCGCCGCTGTTGTTGATGATGTTGGTCACATCGCCGGCGAGGCTGCCGCCTGGATTGAGCGGATTGCCGATGCCCGTGACCTTGACGGAGGGGCGAGGCCCGTTCACCGTCACACGGCTCAGAACAAAGCCGGCGCCCTGGGGAATGCGCTCGATGGTGAAGCCGCCCGGGCTGCCGCCGACGCTGACATTCAGCACGCCGCCCGTGTCGTCCACCACGCTGACGCTTCGCGCGAAAGTCTCAGGGGACAGGCCGAAGAGGGTGCCGGCGTGATGAATGAACATGACATCGGCGCCGGGCGCCAGCGTCACGATGCCGGAGCGGTCGCCCGCTGCCGCCACGGTGTAATTGTTCACCGACAACAGGCCCAGCCCGCCGGGGACGTACACGCGGTTTCCGGCGGCGGCGTTGAAGTTGCCCGACTGCAGCAGGCCGCCCAGAAAGGCCGTTCCGCCGCCGCTGGTGATGGCGCGCATGTCAACCACGCTCACTGTCCCGATGCCGCCCGAATGGCCGACCGGGTACGGCGTCAGGGGCGCGGGATTGTCCTCCGGCCGCACGCCGACCGTGATCAGCCCCATGTCATGGCCGGTGGAGTTGCCGATCGTGCCCACAAGGATGTCGTTCCCCCCCGTGCCTCCTATCACCAACAGTTGGAGGATGTTGGTGTAGTTGGTGTTGCTGAGCGTGATGCGGGCGATGTCCTCCCCGATGGGGTCGCCGCCGGTGGCGTTCTCGATGTACGCCGTGGCCGCGGTGTTCTGGCCCAGCAGCGTCACCTGAACGATGTCGCCGTTGGCGTCCGTGAACGTGTACGGCGCGCCGTCCCCCGTAATCATCACGCCAGGAGCTACTCTTGGCTCCAGCTCCTCAACGCGCAGCGACCGTTCGATCCTCGTTCTTGCTCCCATGTCCCGACCTCCAAAGAATATGGCAGTGAATTGCCTTATATCCGGTAGAGACGGCAAAGACGACAGACGGACCCTTCGCCAGTCAGAGTTGAAGGCGTATGCGACCCCGTCCCCGATGGCGTGCGGCATCCGTTCCTGGACACGGCTATCTGTGCATAATCTCCCCACTGGCGTAAGGCTGACGACGTGAAAGCCCCGATGCGGCTACAGATAGTCTGCGACTGAACGAATCCGACTAACTGCTCGGAAAGCGACGACACAACGGACGACTGTTCTCAGAAAAACCGACGCTCCTGAGCGCAGACTCCCATGCACTCAAGAGCCAATGAGACCGTCCTGCGTCTGAAGGCGTGTCCCCACAGAGTGGAGATCGTGCGACGTTTTGAAGTCGGCTCTAGCCCTGGTAAATAAGGCAACAGAATCCTCTCCCGCAATAGTTATAGATTAATTATCTCCCTCTTTCGCTGTTCTGTCAAGCGACTACTCAAAAAAATTTTGCTTTTTTGCCATCTACTCCGTGGCGGCCTCGCCCCTGGCGCGTTGGCTGGCCCTTTCACCGAAGGCGGGGCAGGTGCTGATCAGCTTTGTGGGCCGTCAGGGGGAACGCGTTGTTTAGGCGGGCTTGGGCGTCCTGAGCAGACGATAGGCGGCGAACAGAAGCGCGGCCCCCGCGATGCCGAGGATGAGGTAGGGCGCAAGGGCCGACGACGCGCGTTTCGTCACGCGGATTGAAAGCGAAGGGAGGGGGCGGACCTGCGCGGCGATCTTTCCTTTTTCATCCTCCGAAGCGACCTTTGTCCCTTTCACATCCGGCTGGTAATACTTGACCTCGATCGGCCCCGTCTCGGCATCGCCCGGTTCCTTCGCCAGCAGGACATAGACAAGCCTTCTCTCGAAGCGCGTCCCTTTCGCGCTCGGCGCAGCGTTGCCCGACGACTCGGACTTGACTATCTCCAGGTTCCGCAGGTTCGCAAACACCGCCTCGCTGAGGATGTACTTCGCGCCGTCGGTCCCTTCCCAGGAGGCCATGATTGTCAGCGTGGCCGTGCGGCCGGCGGGCACCGCTTCGGAGTCAAAGGCCGCCTGGACGTCAAGCCCTTGCGCCCCGCACCGGACCGCCCCCAGGAGGACGAAGGCCGCCATCGCCGGCGCGCTAAGAGCGCGACGACATCCGCGCGTATCCAATGTACTCTCCTCGGACGACCGTCACGTCCACCAGTTCGCCGGCGCGGACCTGTTTGAGCAGCGCGCCCAGTTCCTCCATCGTGCGGAGCCGCTTGCCGGCGACCTGCACGATCACGTCCCCCGGCTGTATCCCGGCCCGATGCGCCGGACTGCTCTTCTGCACCTTCTCCACGTAGATGCCTTCGCCCACAGAAAGCCTGTGCGTCTCCGCCAGGCTGGGCGTGAGCGCCACAACCACCAGGCCGAACTTGCTCTCGGCCAACTGTTCCCCGGCTGGTTTTGGAGCCGGTGCCGCCACAAGCGAAACAGTAAGCGGCTGGCGGCCCCGCCGCAGGCCGAACTGGATCGTGTCGCCCGCATTGCGTTTGGCCAGGTGTTTCCAGAAGCTGAACGCGCTGTCAATCGGCTCGGTGTCCAGCGCCGTGACGGCGTCGCCGACCCTCACGCCCGCCTGCAGGGCCGGGCTGTTGGCCTCCACCGTTCGCACGACGACTTCGCCGGAGGTCTCGTCCACCTCGACCCCCACGCGCATCTTGCTGGTTTCCTCCAGCCGGAAGAGGCTGGTCAGTGTTCGCTTCACCTTGTCCACCGGAATCGCGAACCCAAGCCCCTCCGCCGAGGCGACGATAGCGGCATTGATGCCGATCAACTCGCCGGCGATGTTCAGCAGCGGCCCGCCCGAGTTCCCTGGATTGATGGCGGCGTCGGTCTGGATCAAGCCGGCATACTGGGTGCCGCCGGCCTTGATCTCGCGATCCATCGCGCTGACGACGCCGACGGCGATGCTGGTCGCAAAGCCCAGCGGGTTGCCCATCGCGATCACGGTCTCTCCGAGCATCAAGTCGGCCGACGTGCCTATGCGGATGTAGTGGAACGGCTTGTCCGAGGCGATCTTCAGGATCGCTATGTCGGTCGTGGGGTCTGCGCTGACCAGCTTGGCCTGATAGGTCTTCTTGTCGCCGTACAACGTGATCTTCAGGGAGGTGGCCCTGCGCACGACGTGTTCGTTCGTGACGACGTATCCGTCCGGGTCAATCAGCGCGCCGGAACCGAGCGGGTTTTCCACCCGTTCCTTCACGTATCGAAGACGGCCGAAAAAGTCGTTGAACATCCCCTCAAACGCGTCGTTAGGCCCGCCGAAGGGCGAAGTGTCCGAATGAGGCTGTATCACGGGGCGGACCACGATCCGCTCGGTGCTGATGTTGGCCACGGCGTCGGCCACCTTCTGCACGGCAAGCACCACCGGCGTGCGGCGCACGTCCTGTTTTGCGGACGGCTTCTGCTGGCCCAGCGCTGCCGCCGAAACCATGCCGACCGCCGCCAACGCAAGAACCATCGTTAGGACGTTCCTGGACATGTCTGCAACCTTCCTTTAGGCCTACGGGCGCCTGTCTTCATGATGAACAGGCGGCAGGAGCGGCATTCGCCCCGCTTTGTGTTCAAGCGGTCGCGCGCCCCGTTCCTGGCGGCGCCAGGCTCGGGGCGGGCAAAACCCGATCCACTCAATGTCCGGCGCGCCGCTGAACCTCCGCGCCATGACCTCCATCGCTTCCGCGTTGTTGTCAACCAGCATGAAGCGACGCTGGAGTTCGCGGCAGGCCGCTCCAACCGTTCCGCTTCCGGCAAAGAAATCCAGCACAAGGTCCCCCGGCCGCGACGACGCCTGGATGATCCGGCGGATGACGCCCAGGGGCTTCTGCGTCGGATAGCCCGTCTTTTCCTTGCCGGTCGGCGACACGATCGTGTGCCACCACGTGTCGGTGGGCAGCTTTCCGCGCGCCGCTTTTTCCGGCCCTACCAGGCCCGGCGCCATGTACGGGATGCGCTCGATCTCGTCCACGTTAAATATGTATCGGATCGGGTCCTTCGCGTACACGAGGATGTTGTCGTGTTTGGGCGGCCACTTCTTTGTCGTGCGCGCCCCGTAGTCGTACGCCCAGATCACCTCGTTCAGGAAACATTCGCGCCCGAAGATGCCGTCGAGCAGCACCTTGCAGTAGTGCGCTTCGCGGTAGTCAATGTGGAAGTAGAGCGTGCCGGTGGCCTTGAGGAGCCGATGCGCCTCTCGCAGGCGCGGCTCCAGGAAGGCCAGGTAATCGTCGAAGACGTCGGCGAACGACTTGCTGCCGACCTTGATGGTTTCGTACCTCTGGCCCTTGAAGCCCGTTCGGTCGCCGTTCTGCGACCGCACCGTCCGGATCTGCGTCCGGCCCTGCTTCTTCCCCGTGTTGAACGGCGGATCAATGTAGATGAGGTCCACCGACTCGCTCTTCAGGGACTGCAGGATGGGCAGGTTGTCGCCGAAGTAAATGCGGTTACGCATCTTGTCTTTTTCACTTAAATGGGCCATACGCCTTTATCTTATCAGAATCTGTTCCCCTGCGCTTGCGTATTGCGGCTTGGACCCGGCCTGTTGTCTTCCTGGCGGGACTTCGTGCTATCCGCCGACCCGATGGACCTGCACCATGTTGGGAACGCCGCCCGGCCCGAACTGCGTTCCGGCCACCAGCACCACGTAGTCGCCCCGGTTCACCAGCCCGCGCGCCGCGGCGAGTTGGCAGGCCTCGGTCACGACCGAACCCCATTCCGTGGCGCGCCGGCCACGCACCGGCCACACGCCGTGGTAAAGGGCCATGCGCTGCGTCGTTCGCGGGTCGGCCGAATACCCCAGAATCGGCGCGGGGGGATGCGACGAGGCCAGGTAGCGGGCCGTGCGCCCGCTCTCGGTGGCGGCGATGATCAGTCGCGCACTCAGCCGCCGCACCAGCAGTTCCACCGCCTCGCCCACGGCGTCCGGCACGGCCTCGACCTTGGAGAGTTCGGCAGGGGCGATCCGCTGCATGGCGGCCTCGCCGTCGGCCGTCTCGGCGATCCGGGCCATGGTCGCCACGGCCTCCACGGGGTAGTGTCCGGCCGCCGTCTCCGCCGACAGCATCACCGCATCGGCGCCGTCCAGGATGGCGTTCGCCACGTCGGAGACTTCAGCGCGGGTCGGCATTCTGTGCTGGGTCATGGATTCCAGCATCTGCGTCGCGGTAATGACGGGACGATCCTGCGCATGAGCGCGCCGAATGATGTCCTTTTGCAGGAGGGGAAGTCTTTCGATGGGGGTCTCGACGCCCAGGTCGCCGCGCGCGATCATGATGGCGTCGCTCGCCGCGATGATGGCGTCAAGGTCGTCGAGGGCCTCCGGGCGCTCGATCTTGGCGACGATATGCGGGGCCGGTTTCCCAGATTGGGAGATATGTTCGCGCAGAATGGCCAGGTCCCCGGCCTTTCTCACAAACGACAGCGCCACGTAATCCACGCCCAGCTCAAGCCCCAGGGCGAGGTCCGTAATGTCCTTCTCGGTCAGGGCCGGCGTGGAAAGGTGGACGTTCGGGAGGTTGATGCCCTTCTTCTGGCGAAGGATGCCCCCTCGGACGACTTCGGCTTGCACTTCGCGAGTCCTGTCGCTGGCCGTCACGCGCAGCTCCAGGAGACCGTCATCCAGCAAAATCCGGTTGCCGGGCGCAAGGTCTTTGGCAAGGTGTTCGTAGGTGCAGGAAAAGCGCTGAGCGTTGCCCACGGGAATGGGTTCGCGCCCATGCCCCATGGGCATGGGCGTGATCCGCACCCAGGCCCCCGGTTTCAGCTCGATCTCGCCGCCTTCCAGCAGTCCGACGCGTATCTTGGGCCCGCACAGGTCCTGCAGGATCGCCAGGGGCTGCCCGGCGCGTTCGGCGGCCTCGCGCGCGCGCCGAAAGGTCTCGGCGTGCGTTTCATGGACGGCGTGCGAAAAATTCAGCCGCGCCACGTCCATGCCCGCCCTCAGCATCGCCTCGATTACGTCGGGCGATCGCGAGGCCGGCCCCAACGTACATACGATCTTCGTCGCTCTCATGGACCCCAAGCTCCTGCGCCGCGTTCCTTACACCGCCCCGATGCCCTTCAAGTACTGAACGCAGGCCGCCACCTTCTCCTGGCGCTGATCGAGGTTCAGCCCCGCCATCAGGTCGCCTTCGAGTTCCATCGTCAGCGGGCCGTCGAAGTTCACGTCCTTGAGCGTCCGGAAGATGCGGGGGAAGTCCACCACGCCCTGGCCGAGCACCGGGAACTTGCCCGACTTGAACCCGCCATCGGTGTCTTTCAGGTGCAGGCTGGACACGAAGGGGAGGACCTTCTCCAACTCGACCGAACTGTTCATGTTCTTGTTGTAATAGTAGACGTTGGCCGTGTCGAAGTTGATGCGCATGTAAGGATGGCAGACTTCGGCCATCGTCTTGAGCATCTCGGCGGCGTTCAGGCAGAAGGGGGGGTGGGTCTCCAGGCAGATGGTGACGCCGCACGCGCCGGCGCCCTCGGCGATCTCGCGCAGCTTGGCCATGCACGTCTTGCGCTCCGCCTTGCCGTGCGCGCTCAGGAAGATGTGCTTCACGTTCACGGCCTGCGCGGCCTTCGCGGCGCCGATGACGGCGGTCACCTGCTCCGGCTTGTCCAGGTCCACGCCGCCGGCCAGCGTCAGGATCGCCGCGCCGAGCTTGGCGGCGCCTTCGGCCACCTTCTGAATGTCGGCGAGGCTGCGGGCAAAACTCGTCTCGATGTACTTCACGCCGATCTTGGGCAGATACTCCGCCGCCTTGTCCCAGCTTCCGTATACGCCGTCTCGGCACGACAGCTTGGCGCTCATGCAAATCGTCCCTTTCAGAAAAGACAGGAGGATAGACAATCGTGTGCAACTATCTACCCTATGCGCGCGCCAAGGTCAAGCGATTTCAGGGGCTTGACACCGCCCCGCGCCTCAACGACAATGGCGGGCCGTTCGCCGTGAGGCCGCGCTCCCTTGCCGAGGAGATGAGCCTGTGGATTCCCGCGAGATCATACGCCGCGTCGTCGCCTTTTCCGCCCCAGAACGCATCGGGTTGACCTTCGACCGGGGCCGCGTGAACGACATCGTGGGCGGCGGCATCGGCCCCGCGCCCGGCTGGTCCGACCGCAAGCGCATCGAGGGCAACATGGAGATCTGGTTCGACGAGTGGGGCAACCAGTGGCACCGCATCGTCGGCATGAGCAAGGGCGGCGAGATCCGCGAGCCGGTCCTCCAGGATTGGAAGGACCTCGACACGCTGAGGCTCCCGAACTTCGCCGACCCCGCCCGCTACGAAGGTGCCGCCAAGGCCTTCGGCGCCCACCCGAACAGGTTCCGCCTGGGAAGCCTTCCCGGCTTTCCGTTCTCGATCATGCGGTACATGCGCAAGATGGAAGTCTTCCTGGCCGATGTGCTGCTGCATCGCGACGAGGTCGAGGAGCTACAACGCCGCATCGTGGCGCTGCTCAAGGACGTGATCGGCCACATGGCCCGCGCCGGCGCCGACGCCGTCTTTTTCTGCGAGGACTGGGGCACGCAGGAACGCCTGCTGGTCGGTCCCCGCCTCTGGCGCGACCTCTTCAAGCCCGCCTTTGCCGAACTGGTGGCCGAGGCCACGGCGCACAACGTCGGCGTCTGGATGCACTCGTGCGGCTGCATCTACGACATCATCGGAGACCTCATCGAGGTGGGCATGCAGGTCCTTCAGTTCGACCAGCCCGCCCTGGCGGGCATCGAGCGTCTGGGGCGCGAGTTCGGCGGCAAGGTGACGTTCTGGTGTCCGGTGGATATTCAGCGAACGCTTCAGACGGGAGACCGCGGTGTAATCCGCGCCGAGGCCAAACGCCTGATCACGGAACTCGGAGGGCGCAAAGGGGGCTTCATCGCAAAAAACTACGGCGACCTGTACGGCATTGGCGTCAAGCCGGAATGGGATGAATGGGCCTACGAGGCCTTTGTGGAATTCGCCAAGTACTAAGTTACGACACGCCTTCGAGTTGCATCTCCTTGGGCACCACCGTCACACCCTCGGCGGTGACCAGAAAGCGTTCGGCGTCGTGGTCCCGGTCGTGGCCGATGGTCATGCCGTCCGGGATCGTCACCCGCTTGTCCACAATCACGCGGCGCAATTTCGCGTTCTTGCCCACGCGCACGTTGTCCAGCAGGACACACTCCTGCACGTCGGCATAATCGTCCACTCGCACGCCGGGCGAAAGGATGGAGCGAGCCACGCGCCCCCCGCTGACGATGCAGCCGGGCGAGACCATCGAGTCGAGCAGCAGCCCCTGCCGGCCCCCGTCGAACTGCTCCAGGAAGACCGTCTTGGCCGGCGGGTACTGCTCCACGTGGGCGCGAACCGGCCAGTCCTGATCATACAGGTTGAAGAGCGGATCCACGGCCACCAGGTCCAGGTTGGCCTCGAAGTAGGCGTCAATGGTTCCTATGTCCCGCCAGTACTGCACGGGTTTCCTGTTCTCGTCCTCGAACGGCCAGGCATAGACGCGGTCGGCGGCGACCATATCCGGTATGATGTTCTTGCCGAAATCGTGCGCCGTGTCGCGCTTGGCGTCTTCGATCACTCGCCGCACGAGTTTCTCCGTGTTGAAGACGTAGATGCCCATGGAGGCCAGCGCCTTGGCGGGGTCCGAAGGCATCGGCTTGGGGTCGGGCGGTTTCTCCGTGAAGCTTCGGACCTGGTAGTCCTCGGACACCTCCATCACCCCGAAGCGCGTCGCGTCGGCGAGCGGCGCGGCGATGCAGGCGATGGTCAGGTCCGCTCCCTTCTGCATATGGTAGCGGATCATCTTGCTGTAGTTCATCTTGTAGACGTGATCGCCCGCCAGGATGAGGATGCGCTCCGGGCGTTCGTACTGAAGCGTGTAAATGTTCTGATAGATGGCGTCGGCTGTGCCCCGGTACCACTGGTCCACCGTGCGCTGTTGCGGCGGCAGGGGAACGATGTACTCCCCCAGTTCGCGGCTGAAGATGCCCCAGCCCATCTCCAGGTGCCGGTCGAGCGAGAAAGACTTGTACTGCGTCATCACGTAGATGTGGCGCAGACCGGAGTTGGCGCAGTTGGACAGCGTGAAATCAATGATGCGGTAAATGCCCCCGAAGGGAACCGCCGGCTTGGCCCGGTCCCGCGTCAGGGGGTGCAGCCGCTCGCCCTGTCCCCCCGCCAGGACGATGGCGAGGGTCTTGCGCAACAGCCTTGCATCATAGATATCGTTCGTCACCGCGCATAATCCTCGTGGCTACACAGGCGCAAGAATCTTCCCCGGCGCGTGCCGCTGCCGCCGATCTGGCCGGCGGCCGCGCCGCCTCCGTCGGTCACGAAGCCTTCTTCTTTGCCAGGATTTTCTCAATGGCTTGGCGCAGCTCCGTCAAATCCGAGGACTTGATGACGTAGGCGTCCGCCGACCAGGACAGAAAATTGTCCTTGTAGCTGGCGTAGGCCGTATTGAGGATGACGGGGAGCTTGTTGTGTTTGCCCAGGATCTTGCCCATCGCCTCGATTCCGTCCATGTTCGGCATGGAGACGTCCATGATGACCAGGTCGAAATGGGGATTGGCCTCGACAGCCGACACCGCCTCGCGGCCGCTGCCCGCCGTTACCACGTCGTGACCGTCGGCCTTGAGTTCGGTCTCGTACATGAGGCGCTGGTTCTTGTCGTCTTCCACGAGCAGTATCAGTGCCACCCTTGCCTCCTCTGCCAATCGTGCCGGCGTTGACTTGCCTATCAAGTCTAACTCAAAAATCCCCTCGTGCAACCCGTTGCCGCAGAAAATTTTTCCGCCTCAGCTCGGAGCCGGGTTTGTGCGCGGCAGGAAGATGCTGAACGTCGTGCCGATGCCCACGGCGCTCTGCACCTGCATCTCTCCGCCGTGGTCTTCCACGATCTTCCGGCTCACGGCAAGGCCCAGGCCCGTCCCGTCCGGTTTCGTCGTGAAGAAGGGCAGGAAGATGTTCTGCTGCACCTCGGGCGGCATGCCGACGCCCGTGTCCGTGATGTCAATGCGGATGCGATCTTCGTTCGCCGAGGTGCGGACCGTCACCCGGCCGGAGGACTCGATGGAGTCCACGGCGTTCTGGATCACGTTCAGGAACACCTGTTTTATCTGCCCCGCGTCCAGCAGCGTCTTCTCGTTGTTCAGCCTGAACTCCTTGACCAGGGCCACGTTCTTGCTCTTGCAGGCCTCGGCGAGCATGACGCAGGTCTGGTCCAAAATCTGTTCGACGCCGGCTTCGGCGCGGCGGGGCGGCGTGGGCTTCGTGAAGTTCATCACGTTGGCCAGGATCTTCTCCAGCCGCATGACTTCGTCCACGATGATCCGCGAGTGCTGTCCGCAGGGCGTGGCCGGGTCCGCCCCCCGGAGGATGGAGCGGGCAAAGCCCCCGATGGTGACCAGCGGGTTGCGGATCTCGTGCGCCACGTGCGCCGCCATGCCGCCGACGGCGGCCAGCCGTTCGGATCGCACGATGCGGTCGCGCGCCTCCGCCAACTGCCTGACGTTCTCCTCCAGTTTGTGATAGGCCGCCGCGTTGGCGATGGACAGCGCGGCCTGGTTGGCGAACGTTCTCAAGAGGCGCATGGAAGACTCCGTGATCGGCTGGCGGCTGAAGCGATTGTCCGCAATCAGGACGCCCAGGGCCTCCGCCCGCGCGACCAGCGGTACGATGACGAACTGGTCCGTCCCGACCATGCGGCGCAGGCTCGCGCTGGCCCGGCCGTCGCTCCCGTCCGTCACCAAGATGCACTCCTTGCGCAACAGGCACGCCACGGGCAGTTCATTCGTGTCGGTCAGCGGGAAGCGCATCGTGCGCACGGCCGCCTTCAGCGCTTCCTGCTCCTCGTCCGACATCTGGTCGTACTCGTCCATAAAGTCTTCCAGCGTCTTCTTCTCGGTCTGAATCTGGCTCCAGATGCGGCCGGCTTCCTCTGCGCTGGACGGCCCCACCCCCATGCGGCCCTGCAGCACGCCCCGCTCGCGGTCCACCAGCAGCAGCGCCGCCCGGTTGAACCCCAGGGCCTCTCCGGCGGTTACGCACGTCAGGATGAGGTACAGCAGGCGGTCGAACTCGACCACCCCCTGGAGCTGCTCGCTGAGCTGCTGCAGCATCTCGATCTGATTGACCCGGTCCACGTGTTCGGTTATCTCAAGCGTCATGACGAGCAGTTGCGACGTCTTGCCCTCCCGGTCGCGGATGGGGGCCACGATGTGCTGGAAGTGCCGGTGGACGCCGTCGCGGGTCGTGGCCGCGTACTGGTGTTTCTGCACCCGTCCGGTCGCGATGGCCAGGTCGGAGATGCAGTTCTCGCAGTGGGCCTTTCCGGCGTGAAAGACCTCGAAGCAGTCCCGCCCGATGATCGTGTGGCCGCTGCCCAGCCAGTCGTGAAGCGTCTTGTTGGCCCACGTGATCTTGCGGTTCAGGTCCATGAGCGCCAACCCCGCCCCCATGGCGCCGACCACCTCGGAGAGCTTCTGCTTCTCGCGCAGCACCTCCTCCTGCGCCCTACGCCGTTGAGTCACGTCCTGCAGGTAGGAGACAAAGCCGATCTGCTTGCCCGACTCGTCGTACAGGTTCACGCGGACCTTGTGGACCCAGATCTCGGTCCCATCCTTGCGAACGTTGATGCGTTCCGACTCCGTGAACCCCTGCCTCTTGCATAGCTCCAGTTCCGCCGCCAGGTCGTAGGGTTCCTTGGCCAGTGCCACGGGCGTCTGCTTTCCGAGCACCTCTTCGGCCGTGTATCCGAAGATGCGCTCGCATCCGCTGCTCCAATACGTGTACAGGCCGTTCATGTCGGTGGACGTGATCCCTACGGGCAGGTAGGTCATGATGGCCTGAAGTTGCTTGCGGACGCGCCGCATCTCCTCTTCGGTCCGGCTCTCCTGGGTAATATCCTGAAGCACCAGGAGGCCTACCCCCTCGCTGTGGGCCTGCGTGGGGCTGAACCACACGTTGAAGACGCGCTCTCCCAGGTTCGCCAGTTTCACCGTCAGCCCCGCAAACGATGTCAGTTTCCCCCCTTCCACGGCCTGGCGGGTGCTCTGATGGAAGACCGAGGATTCCGGGTCCTCCGCGATCAGGTCGCGAATCTGCCGCCCCATCAACGCCGTCTCGGAGACCCCCAGGTTGGCCAGGCTCGCGGGGTTGAACCTCACGACACGCAAGTCCCGGTCCAGCAGCAGGAGCGAGAGGGGAATGGACGAGACGAGATGGTCGCTCTGCTCCTTCAGCGTGCGCGTCTCGTTGTACAACCGGGCGCTCTCAAATCCCTTGGCGACCTCCTGGGCGATGGTCTCCAGCGCGATGCGGTCTCGCTGGTCGAAGGCCCCGACTCGCCGGCTGGAGACGTTGATCACCCCGACGACGTTGTCGCCCACCTTGATGGGCACCGTCATCTCGGACTTGCACTCCGCTTCCCCCGCAAAGGCGATGATGCGCCGCGGCTCCTTCGTCACGTCGTTGGCGATCAACGTCTGCCCGTGCTGCGCCGTCCATCCCACCATGCCCACGCCGATCACCTGGCGGTAGCCGACCTCCATCAACTCGCCGAAGGCCCCCGCCTGCGCCGTCATCACGAGACTGTTTGTCGCCCGGTCCACCAGGAAGAAACTCACGTCGTAGTACGCGAACGTCCCCTGGATCGCCCGGGCGGCGGCCTGCAGCATGTTCCGGGTCTCCAGATGGCCCGTCACCGCCCGGCTGACGGCGTTGACCATGGACAGCTCGGCCGTGCGTTTCTGTTCGGTTCCGAGCAGAACCATGTTCTGGATCGGCAGGGAGATCTCCGCCGCGATATTCGCCAGAGTCTCCTTGTCCGCCTCCCGGTAGACGTTCGGCTCGAAGCAGCCCAGCAGCAGCGCCCCCACGACGGCGTTGCGCGCTTGCAGCGGCACCAGCAAGGCGGAGCGGATGCCCCGTTTCCTGAGGATCGGGTACCGGTCGGGGGACGGATCGGCCATCGTGTCCGCCAAGATTATTGGCTCGTTGCGGGCGATGCACTCCGCCATGACAAACCGTTGCCTCTCGCCGGCATCCACGGCCTCCACGGAGCTTTCCTTCTCCAGGGCGCACACGCACTCCACCTGGGTGCCGTCGCCGGCCAACAGACCGAAAAGGACGGCGTCATACCGCAAAAATTCGCGCAGGTGCGTGAAAAGCCCTTCGGCGACCTGGTTCGGCGACGTGGCGGCGATCACGGCCGCCATCGTTCGGTTCATCGCCGCGTGCAGCTTGACCTTGGCCTCTGACTCCTGGTACTTGGCCACGTCAATCTCATGGTACAGTAGACTTGCCCTCATGCGCGCGGCGTCTATCTCATCTTCATACCGCCCGCACATCGCCGCCAGCGCGGCCTTGTCGGCGGCGTAGCGGTTCACGAGGCCCCGGATTACGAGGCGCTTCAGAGATATGATGACCCGGACCAGCTCGTCCGGCCCCACCCCCTTCCCATAGTACGACCGAGCCATCGCCGGAAGGCCCTCCCCCCCGATCGCGGCATCAGGCTGTTCCAGGCGGGCGATCAGCGAGTCGTAGAACTGCGTCGCGCGCTGCGCCAGGGCGGAGCGCGCGTTCTCGTCGGCGTGCTCCTTTGCCCATTGCGGCAGCCGCAGCGCCTCCTCGACCCACTGCCGGCAATGGTTTGCGCGTTCGTTCCTCAGGAACGCCGCGAGTTCGCCGATCGGGCCTGTCGTGCGTTGGTCAGTTACGGTGCTCATGTCGTTCGCGGTAAAAAGGCCTCCGGCCGTCCTGTGCTCAATAGCGCCGGGGCGTGACAGAACTTTTCGCTTCCCGTTCCGCGTGTCTCAGCCGCGTCGCTTGCCCCCATCTTGGCTCCGCCAGGATCGGGGCTTGCCCGCCTCCCACGTCATATCCAGCCGCCATGCTTCCTGCGGCTTCAGTCTCACCGGCCACCGCGGGATCACGGCCGCGCTCTGAAAGACCAGCTCAAAGCCCGATTCCGACTGCGAGACCGTCTCAATCGGGTACGCCCACACCTGCGCCGCCTCCGACCACGTCAGCCGGACGTCCATCCGCAGGAACTCGTCCACGACGCCTATCTCGCGGTGGTTCTCGAAGACCGTGGTCTCTGCCAGCAGGCCGCCGCGGCCCCCGCCCTCGACGCGGTAGTACCGGATGGGATCCGACCCGGCCATCATGGCCAAATTAAATTCTACCCCAAATGTGCCGTCGAGGAAAGTGTCGCCTGCGTTCCGGATCGTGTACTCGATGGCGGGGCCTTCCGCGTCTTTGTCGAGATGGATGCGTTTGACCACCTCCACCCGTGTCCGTCCCGCCGGGCCGGACACCGAACCCGTGCGCGTCAGCGTGACGATGGCGGCCGACTTGTCCTCTCCTATTTGCGCTTCGTACGCCGTGTCCACGAAGTCGCCGCTCTCGACGCGCTGCCCCCTGGCCGATGCCTCCAGCGCGGCCCCCGCCTCGAAGAAATGGTCAATCAGGCTCTCGCGCTGGTACCAGTCGTAGTTCAGCTTCTTGTCCAGGTCCGCCGACTTCACCGCCGTGATGTCGTGGATGCTCTTGACGCTCTCGCCGTGTTGGCCGGTGTTCAGGTTCAGCAGCTTCGCGTGGTACGCCTCCGGCCGCCGGCTCAGTGTGTTCCCCAGGTTGGCGCCGACCGCGCGCACATCGAACTCCGTTATGTGCCCGCCGCGGCTCGGCTTCACATGGAGAACGACGCGCGCGTTGGCCATCCGGATCTCCGGCGTTCCGTCCAGGTCGAAGTCCTCGGCGACGGTCTCCGCGTAGGCCTTCTTCCCGTGCGCGGCCTGGTCCATGATCGTGTCGGCCTTGATGAGACGCTCGAACACGGCCGACCTGAGGTGCGGCAGGTAAAGCCCCCCGAAGACGCCGTGCCAGTAGGCGCAGTTGCACTGTCCGCGGAAAAGCTCCTGCCTGGCCTGTTCGTACGCCTTGGCCTTGCGGGAAAGGCCCTCCAGCTTGCGGCTGACCTCCATCATGCGCGCGTACATCTGGTTCGATTCGGGGTACTTCACCTTGAAATTCCGCCAGAAACCGCCGCGCAGGAACGGCCGCGCCTGCTCGTAGAAGGCCGTGTGCTTCAATTGCTCGGCCGTCGCCTCCAGCCGCTTCTGGGCGTCGGTGGGCAAGGCCCACTCGGTCATCTCGCGATACGAGGCGTCGGGCAGGTAAATCTTCCCGGCCGCCGGCAGCGTGTCCATCGCCTGCGAGAGCGTCACCAGCTTGATCCAGTCCCGGTTCCGATCCAGCAGGCTCAGGAACCGGCGGAGCCAGCCATTCTGGTACACGTGGGCGAACGTCTCCGGCCACAAGCCGAACTTCTCCCCGTCGTCCCCGTAGACGATGAGCCGCTGCCCGTCCTCCGTCGCCATCGTCTGGAGGTACTCGATCGTCCGTTCCGGGTCCTGGAACGGGATGTAGTAGCGGAGCTTCTCGCTGGAGGCGAAGACCCTCATCAGCGCGCCCTGATCCTCCGTCAGAAAATAACCGGTCAACTGCTCTTCCGGAAGTCCGGCGCACTTGAAGTGGAAGTCGTCCACGATCCCGTATTCGACGCCCGCCCGCGCGAGGGGCGTCACCATGCCTTGTTCCCAGATGCGTTCCGGCACCCAGGCGCCGCGCGGCTTGACGCCGAACCGCGTCTCCAGGTAGCTCCGCATCATGTGAATCTGCTCCTGCTTGTCGCGGTCGGAGAGCATGACGAAGATCGGCTCGTACATCCCGCCGCCCATCAACTCCGCGCGCCCCGCCTCCACCAACGCCTTCACCCGCCGCAAGACCTGCGGCCGGCACGCCTCCATCCACTCCAGCAGGCATCCCGAAAAATGGAGCGTGATTCGCATCTCCGGGAACTGGTCGAACTCGTTCAGAAACGGCTCGTAGGCCGTCTTCACGGCCTTATCGAAGACATGGTCGAAGTTCCCGACCGGCTGATGGTTGTGCAAGGCAAGGGCAAGATTTATCGTTCGCATTCGGGCCTCCCCCGGCAAGCCCCGATCCTGGCAGAGCCAAGATCGGGGCAAGTAAAAACAGGCGGCAATCCTTCCGGTTTCCGGCGGCGCAAATCGTGTCTCAGACCTGCGCCAATTTCTCCTTCACCGTCCGGTACAACGCCACATATTTCCGCGCGCTCTCGTCCCACGACCAGTTCTGCATCATCCCCGTTCTCATGATCTTAAGCCAGGTCTTGCGGTCCGCATAGACGGCCAACGCCCGCTTTATCGTGGCCAACAGGTCCGCCGCCGCGTATTTTTCGAAGGCGAAACCGGTGGCCGTGCCGTCCGCGAGCGTCTCCGGCGTCGTATCCACCACCGTATCGGCCAGCCCGCCCGTCCTCCTGACGATCGGCGCCGTCCCGTACTTCAGGCTGTAGAGCTGGTTCAAACCGCACGGCTCAAAGCGCGACGGCATCAGGAACAGGTCCGCCCCCGCCTCGATCTCGTGGGCCAACTGATTGTCGAACCCCAGCGTCACCGACATCCGGTCCGGGTAGTTGCGAGCCAGCCGGTTCAACAGATCGTGGTACTTCGGTTCTCCCGTCCCCAGGATGACCAACTGAATCTCGTTCGACAGCAGGTCGCCCATTGTCTCAGCCACCAGGTCGAACCCCTTCTGGTCAATCAGCCGCGACACCATCCCGATCAGCGGCGTCTTGCGCGCCGGAAGCCCGCATTTGCGCTGCAGGAACTTCTTGCACACCGCCTTGCCGCCCAGCTTCTTCACGTCATATCGCGAGGGGATCAGCGGGTCCGTCGCCGGGTTCCAGACCGCGTAATCTATGCCGTTCGTCACGCCGTACAGGTCCTGCCGGCGGTCCCGCAACACCCCCTCCAGCCCGCACCCGTACTCCGATGTCTGAATCTCCCGCGCGTACGTCTCGCTCACCGTGTTGACGACCTCGGCAAAGACCAGCCCGCCCTTCAGGAAATTGACCTTGCCGAAGAACTCCAGCTCTTTCCAGTTGAACAGACTCCAATCCAGGCCCGTCAGCCTCATGTCCCAGTGCCAGAAAAGCCCCTGGTAGGCCAAGTTGTGGATCGTCAACAACGTGCCGACGCCCGAAAGCCCCGGCGTGTCCCGGTAAATCGTCTTCAGGTAGACGGGGATGAGCGCCGTCTGCCAGTCATGGCAGTGGATCACGTTGCAGGGGATGCGCAGCGCCGAGATCGCCTCCAGCACCGCGCGCGAAAAGAAAATGAACCGTTCGCTGTTATCGGGGTAGTCCGCCCCCCCCTTGCCGTACAGCCCTTCGCGCTGGTAGTAATCGTCGTTCTCCACCAGGTACACCGGCACCGGCGACCCCGGCAAAAACGCCTTGTGGATGCGCGCCGACACCGTCTTGTCGCCCACGGTGACGGTCACCGTCGTGCGCGTGTCGGTCATGGCGGCGCAGTTCTTGCGCACCATGCTGTAAAGCGGCATGAAGACGCTCACGGTCTGCCCAAAGGCCGCAAGCGACTTGGGTACGGCGCCCACGACATCGGCCAAGCCGCCCGTCTTGGCGAAAGGCGCCACCTCCGACGCGGCCATCACGATGTTCTGCATGGCTCTCCTCCCTGATTGGTGAAAAGGGGTCAGGCTACTTTACCGGCTATTCCGCCAGTAAATTAAGAACGCCGGTAAAGTAGCCTGACCCCCTTTTCCCTCCTTTTCCCTCCGTGTCAGACGTCCACCTCCTTCATGTACGCGGCGGCGGCCTCCGGTGTCACCGGGTTAATATAGAACCCCGCCCCCCACTCAAACCCCGCCACCTTGGTCAATCGCGGGATGATCTCGATGTGCCAGTGATAGTGGTCAAGCTCGCCCGCGTTGAAGGGCGCCGTGTGAAGGATGTAGTTGTACGGCGGATTCTCCAGGGACTTCTCCAGCTTCGTCAGCACCACCTTCAGGGCGTGCGCCAGCCCATCCACCTCGCGGCGCTGGATGTTCTCGAAGTGCGACGCATGGCTTCGCGGCACCACCCACGTCTCAAACGGAAACCTGGAGGCGAACGGCTCGAAGGCCACGAAGGTCGCTGTGTCCAGCACCATTCGCGTCTCCGTCGTCGTCTCCTGTTGAACCATGTCGCATACCAGGCACCGCCCGCGATAGCGGAAGAACTCCTGCATCCCTTCCATCTCGCCGCCCACGGTCCTCGGAATGATCGGCGTGGCGATCAGTTGCGAGTGCGTGTGCTCCAGCGATGCCCCCGCCACCGCCCCCACGTTCTTGAACACCAGCCCGTACAACAGACGCCGGTCCTTCTTCAAATCCACCAGGCGGTCGCGGTAGGCCCAGATCACATCGCCGATGTTGTTCTCCGTCATCTGGGTCATCGAGACCAGATGCTGCGGCGTCTCGATGATGACCTCGTGCGCGCCGACCCCGTTCATCATGTCATAGATGCCGTAGCCGACCTTCCCAAGCTCGCCCTCCACGCGCAGCGCCGGAAACTTGTTCGGTACCACCCTCACCCGCCAGCCCGGCGTGTTGGGCGCCGTGCCCGGTTCGCGATAGGCCATGATCTCCGGCGGCGTCTTGCCCTCGTTGTCCTTGCAGAAGGGACAGAATTCGGACTTGGGCGCTTGCGGTTCAAGCCTGAAATCCGTAGGCCGTGCGGCCCGCTCCGTCGCGATGATTACCCACCGTCCCATCACCGGGTCCTTGCGCAACTCCGGCATCTATCTGCGCTCCTTCTCTAGTGCCTGGCTCCCGCCAGACGCATCGGCGGGAGCCTGCCACTCCGTCTCGGCCCCGCCGTCGCGTCGCATTATAACCCCCGCTTCCGACAAGTGTCAATTCAAAACGAAAACCTCCCTTCAGCCCGAAGACTCCGCCAACCGCGGAGGAAAAAGGTTGACATACTTCGCGTCGGGGCCTATGTTTGTCTTTTTCCCCCGCGCCGAACGTCCTCAACGGAGAATGCAGATGAACCTCAAAGGCAAAGTCGCCCTCGTCACCGGCGCCAGCCGCGGCATCGGCGCCGCCACTGCCGGACTGCTCGCCGCTCGCGGCGCCGCCGTCGGCGTCAATTACGTCGCCCAGTCGGCCCTGGCCGACAAGGTGGTAAACGACATACGCTCCGCCGGCGGCCGCGCCCTCGCCATACGCGCCGACGTCAGCGACAAGGCCCAGGCTCAGCGCATGGTGGACGGCGTCGTCGCCGAATTCGGCCGCCTGGACATCCTGGTCAACAACGCCGGCGGTCCCGCCCCCGGTGCCATCGAGACCGTCACCGAAGACACCTGGCGCCGCGCCATCGCCGTCCATCTCGACGGCGCCTTCTTCTGCTCCCGCGCCGCGATCCCTCACCTCAAGAAGAACGGCGAGGGCGCCATTGTCCACCTGTCCAGCGTTGCGGGTCTTCGCGGCTGCCCCGGCAACGTCGCCTACCAGGTGGTCAAGTGCGCCATCCAGGCCCTCACGCGCGGCATGGCGCGCGACCTGGCCGACTACAACATCCGCGTCAACTGCGTCAGCCCGGGCATCATTCGCACCGACTTCCACGCCGCTATGACCGAAGAACAGAAGAAGTTTAACCTCGAAAAACGCATCCCCCTCCACCGCGAGGGCCGGCCCCATCAGGTGGCCGAGGCCATCCTCCTCCTTATCGCCAACGACTACATCACCGGCGAAAATATCGTCGTGGACGCCGGACTCACCATGCGCATCGCTTAGGCCCATGGATACGAAGGAGGTCTCATGTCCCGTTTCCGGAGACTGTTCATGGCCATTCTTGTCACCGGCGCGGCAGGCCAGCAAGCCGCCTTCCCCGCCTCCCCGGTCGTGACGGACCTCAAGGCCGCCGCGCGCAACGGCCAGGTCTTCCTCACCTGGAAAGAGGCCGAGACGCCCGTCGGCGCCACGTTTATTGTCTACAAATCTTCATCGCCCATCGCCGACGTGAGCGCCGCCGTGAAAATCGCCCACCACATCGAGCGTCACAGCGCCCGCGACTGGTGGGAGGATCCCGCCTCTTTCAAGACCGACGCCAAGCCGGCCGCGCCGGTTGGCTTCCTCATCGAAACCGGCCGCAGCCGCCTCGACCCCGCTGGCGGGCTTTTCGTGGATACCGTCGCCGAGGGCGAAGAGGGCAGGGCCTTCTACGCCGTGACGGTCACCGCCCCAGACGGCAAAGAGGACCGCCGAGTCGTTCGCGGGGAAAACACGCTCTCAAACCCCGTGCCGTTGAAACACCAGAAGCCTGTTCCCATCTGGCAACACGAGGGCAAGCCGCCCCTTCCGGGCGCGGGACCCGTTCCTGGCGCCGCTCCTGGCGGTGCCAGGAACGGGGCACGCGCAGCCAGGATCGGGGCGGGCAAGGGCAAACCGCTCTTCCTGAGCCTTCACGCCAAGGGCGGCGTCGTCGCGAACATGGAGTATCTGGTGTTCGGCGACCAGACCCTGGGCTGGCGGCGAGGCCTTCCCTTCAAGTTCGGAGTGCGCGTGACCGACACCGAGGTGGTCGTTCAGCCGACCGACCGCGTCTGGATCAACCGCCCCATGCTCGAAGCCGGCGACGCCGGCACCCCCGCCGTCTGGACCTTCTGGTACGGATACAATTCGCACATCTACGACCGCAATCGCATGGGCGACGGCGTCCCGACCAATTACACCGAACGCCGCAATTTGTGGATTCTTGAGTGGGTCCGGAATCATTACCAGACCGACCCCGACCACGGCTATGTCTCCGGCAGTTCGATGGGCGGGTGCGGATCCGTCTCGTTCGGACTGCGCCATCCCGAAATCTTCGCCGCGCTCCATGCGCACGTGCCCATCGTCAGCTACACCTACCTGGGCCTGTCGAGCGCCAAGCGTCTCGAGCCTTCATGCTGGACCGGCAGGATCACCGACGCCGTCAAGACCGACGAGGGCATCCCCTTCCTCGACCGCATGAACGGGACCCGGCTGGTCCGCGAAGCCGAGAGCGACCTGCCCTTCGTCTTTCTCATCAACGGCCGCAAGGACACCTCTATCCCGTGGGAGAACAACCCACCTTTCTACAAGGCGCTGAACGATACGAAGCGGGGTTTCTGCGCCTTTTGGGATGACGGTATCCACTCGACTTCCGGCAAAGACGCTCCCGATGACGTGAAGGCATGGACGCAGCGATTCCGCCGGTTTCGGCTCGACGAGAGCTACCTCGCCTTCTCCAACACCTCGTCGAACAAGAACCCGGGCGACGGTCGCCCCGAAGACGGCGACATCGTCGGCTGGATGAATCGCGGCATGGACTGGAAGGACATCGAGGACAAGCCCGACCTATACGCCGTCACAGTACTCGCCGCCTATCCGGGCCTCGAGTACCCCGTCGCAACCGACGTCACGCCGCGGCGCTTGCAGCGCTTCAAACCCAAGCCCGGCGAAACGCTCAACGTTCAGATAGGCGCCGCCAAGCCGGTCGCGCTCAAGTCCGACCGCCGCGGCGTTCTCACCATCCCCCGCGTCACGATCCCCTCGGAGAAAGGTGTGCGCCTGACCGTGTCGCGCTAGTGCTGTTCCAACTAAATAAATCCGCGCGACCGCTTGATGCATGGTTCTTATTCGCCAGAAAAGCCCTAGGCGGGCCCTGGCCTTCCAGATAACAAGTTGGAACGGCACTAATCCCCACACACCTCCAAATCGCCTTCACTTTGCAAAGCGATGCCCTAAGATGTGTTCAGACAGCATGTTACAACAGGTCAGTGTGACAGGCACACTGAAAGGGCACACTGAAAGACTCGGTAAGACTCGGTCAGTTCTCCAACTCCCAGAACTGTCCGTCCCCAGGTCCGAGTTCGATCGCGGCGACGCGCGTGGTCGCGGTCGGCGGCTCGATGGCGATCCTGCGGCCGGAATACAGGTCGGTCGCGCTCTTGGGAACCGGGACGGGATTTTCGGGGTTCTGCTTCACCGGCGTCGTGAACGTAATCTTGGCGCGCTGCGGTTTCCGCGTGTCCATGTTTACGACGTAAACGTAACTTTTCTTCGTCTGCGGGTCGGTGCGCGGAACCGCCAGAACCTCATAGCGATCGCTGCACACGTCGAAGGCCCCCTTCTGGTGGCGCAGCAGGACTTCCCTGGCCTTTGCGACGCCGGCCGCTATCTTCGCAAGGGCCTCGTACTTGCCGTCTTCAGGAGCGAGTGTTTCCTGCGCGATGAGGGCCACGCCCGCCGACGGCTCGGGTCCGTGCGTTTGCAGGGGCCACGAGATGACGGCCCGCGCGCCGAAGGCCAGCGCCGTATGCGCGACGCCCGTCAGTTCCTCCGGCGTGGGGTTGCGCCAATAGGGGTCGGGCTTCTCCGCCGTCACTCTTCCGCCGAAGCCCTGGATCACGTACCACCATGGCGTCGGGCTGCATCGCTCGATGATGTCGAAGGCCGCGAAGGGCGGCAGCATGTTCTTGTAGACCGGCGCCCGCAGCAGGTCGTACTGCGCCTTCCGCATCGGGTAGAACCGGGCCATTCTCACCTGCGACCCGATGGCCTTCCAGATATGGACGGGGTCGTCTTCCGTCAAGCTCCCCACGCTCTCCCCGACCATGGCGGTCACCATCGGGCGCTCGGGATGCTCCTTGATGAAGGTCTCGTATTTTTCCTTGTACCGCTGCAGGTCCTTCGCCTTGGGTTCGTCTCCGAACATGTAGGCCAGGACCGTGGGATGTCCGAACACAAATTTCGGCGTCTCGAAGTCAACGCGCACGAGAATCCGCACGCCGTACCTGGCCGCGATCTCCAATTCCTCCTTGAGGTCATCCAGGGCCGGCCCGACCAGTGTGTTCAGATGTCGTTTGCGCAGGCTGTGGCAGATGGCGTGGAAATAGATGCGCGATATCTCCGGATTGTGCGTGAAGAAGAACTTGTTGTAGGCCCCGACGGGAAAGAACGGTTCCTTCACGCTTGCGTCCTCGGCGGGCGGGTCGAGTATGGCGACGGGGAATCGCTTCGCGTCAACCTTCTCCGCGCCGATCCACAGTTCGGCGTCCAACAGATGAAACCCCTGGCCGATCTGGGGCAGGGCAATCTCCTTTTTCAGCATCTGCCTGGCCGGCACGGACAGGGGAGGGGACTCCCCGCTCAGCCCCGTCTTCTCGATGCGCCACCTTACGACGGCCTTGACCTCCTGCCCGGTCGGATTGTCAACCCTCGCCTCCACAGAGACCGGCGCGCCGGGCCTGAATACACCTTCCGCCGACGTGCTGTGTATGTTCAGGACGCAGTCTTTCAGCGTCATCTGCGACAGCGCGCGGAATCCGACATGGACCAGTCGGTTGGGGGGATTGGCGACGGTGTGTTTCCCCGCCGGAAAGTGCTTGTAATAAACGTCGGACTGCGTTCCGCGATAGTCGAAGGGCGTTACAAATGCGCGCTGGCGGTACATTTCCCAGTCCCTTGGGATCGGGGTATACACCCTGGGATAGAAGACCCAGTATCCGCGCGCCGGTTCCGAAAGCTCGAAGGTCTGCGCGTCATAGGGCGTCGCGGCCTTGAGCGCGGGCAGTCCCTCAAGCTCCGCCGGCATGGTCTGGGCCGCCGTCTTTGCGTCCCCGTACCTATGAAAGAGCGCGACGCCCGGCTTCATCGGCTGGAGGGTCGTTCCCGGTGTGTGCGGCGTCACGGCAAGGTCTGCGCTGGAACTTGGCATGGCGGCTATGCTCCACAGGAAAAGGCCGATCACGGTTCTCTTCATCTTGGTCGCCTCCTTTGGGGACATGATTATCCCACAAGGCGCAACAAGGTCAAGCGCTCAGAGGCCGATTCCGCGCGGCGAACTTCCGCTTGACTGCCGCCCTGCGTCGTGTTTACCTATGTGTCATTGACGCGCCCGCCCCGTCCCTGGCGGAGCCAGGAACGGGGCCCGCCGGATTGCTGTTGGTCATCGGAGAACGTGCCAATGAAAGTAGGTTGCGGCACCGTCAGTTTTCGCAAGTTACCGCTGGACGAAGCCCTTCAACGCATCGCGCGCGCGGGATACGAATTTGTCGAGCCTCAGGCTACCGCGCCCTTCTGTCCCCACGTTGATCCGTGGAAAGACGATCCTCTAAAATTCAAGCGCCGCGTCAGCGACATGGGTTTCAAGGGGGCCTCGGCTTTGTGGTCGCCGCACGGCGCCATCATTCCTGATCCCGGCTCCGTCGAGGGCATCACACAGGCCATCCGCTGGGCCAGGGAGGCCGGCATCCCCGTCGTCAACGCCGGCGACGGGCGCAAACCCGACTCCATGTCCGACGCCGACGCGCTTTCGGTGATGCGCGACAGGCTTGCGCAGATCATGGACGTTGCCGGTCGCTGCGGCGTCTACCTGGCCATTGAACCGCACGGGACCTTCTCCCTGACCGCCGATGGCCTGAAGAAGATCATGGCGCTCAGCGACTCGCCGTGGCTCGGCGTCAACTACGATACGGCCAACGTGCGCCGCGCGACCTACGTGGAGACCGTCGCCGGCGCTTACTCCTGGACCCCTTACGGCCGTCGGCAGGACGAGGTTGCCACGCTCGAAGCCGTCATGGACCGCGTCGTGCACGTGCATGTCAAGGATGTGGCGGGTTCAAAGTGCGTGGCGCTCGGTCAGGGCGAGGTCAATGTCGAGGGTTGCCTTCGCGTTCTCAAGCGCAGCGGCGCGTCGTACCAGCGACGCGGCTACGAGGGCGTCGTCTCGCTCGAAACCGAGGGCGAGTTCGACGCCGATGAAGGGCAGCGTCTTATCGAGGCCAGCAGGACGTATCTCCAGACGGTGATGGCTCGGATATAGGAGGGAGCGGCATGGCTTTGGCGCTTCGGCATGTGGCGGCGGTGCTCTTGATGGGCCTGAGTCTCGGCGCTATCGCCGGCGAGGTCCAGGTCATTGACGATTTCGAGTTCGGCCAGCACGGCTGGTACCTCGTCGAGGGCAAGAAGCCGCCGCGGTCCGGGCCGCTCTGCGTGATGAACGCAAGCCGCGACGCCAAAGTCGGTCGCGGTTGCGCACGCCTCCGCTTTCAACCCTGTCCGGACTCGTGGACGCACATGCAAATGAGCGTCAACACGCTGGAATGGATCGGCGCCGACTGCGATCGCGTCGCGTTCTGGCTCAAGGGCGACGGTTCCGGCGAGACCCTGAACCTCATGTTCGGCAATTACGTCATCAAGCCGTCGCTCTGTTTCGTTTTCCCCGTAAAGCTTGACTTCAGCGATTGGCGCCGCTTTGTGGTGAACTTCAACGATATGGAGCCGAAGGGCAAGCTTTCCGCCTGTCTCGGCAGAATAGTGTTGGTGCAGCTTGGCGTGCGCTCTGCGCAGAAGCCCGTGGACGTCCTCATTGACGACATCGTCGCTCTGCCCGCCGAGCGCGGCGGCCGTGCCGGCCGGTTCTTCGATCTCGATGTGCTGCCTTCGGGGGGATGGGATACGCCCTCGCCCCCGGAACCCGTGCCCGTTGACCACATGCGCGGCATCCCCCCCAAGGTCGTCCTCAACCGCTACGTCCACGGCATCCGCAACCACAAGAAACTGCACAACCCCGTCGAGTTCGCCGTGGATTACCCCGAAACCGGCACATTCGCCGTCAAGATCTCCGAGACCTCCGGCCACGGCGGATCGCGCTTGATCATTATGCTCGACGGACAGGAGGTCCTCCGCCGCGACTTCCCCGGAGAAACCCAGACCAGTCTGACGACTTACCAGGGCTATTACGCCGTTGAGGCGCCTCCGGGCAGACACACCATCAAGGTGGACAACGACGGCAACGATTGGCTTGTGGTCGAGGCCTACCGCTTCGGCAACTACTCGACGGCCGGAGTGAGGGTGCATCGCGACAGCGGCTCGGTGTCCGTCACGCTCCTGGACCGCAACGCCCAACCGCTGCAAGGCGGGCAGGTCGGGGGTACCGTTGCCGGACAGCCGTTGCGTTTCACGCGCGAGGGCGCCGTTTTCACCAGTGAGCCGCTGATGGGCCGTTACCCGCATGGCCGTTATCCGGTCAGCATCACGGCGAAGCGGGGTTGGGAGACACTGTTTACGACCGCGCGGCAGGTCTTTGCCTCCGCGCGCGGACTGGCTGTCGAGCGCACGGCCTTTGCGGTTGGGCAGTCTGTCGAGTTCTCGGTTCGGTACAGCGACGAGGCGAACGTGGGGATTCCGGGGGCCGCACTCGCCCTTCATTTCGACGGGCGCGAGCATCCGATGTCGTCGGCAGGCGAGGGCGTCTACCGCGCGAAACTCGACGCGCTTCCCGCCGGTGCGTACGGCGGGCGCGTCCGCGCCGCCGGCGACAGAGACTATCCCGTGAAGTTCGTCGTCTACGACCCGCAGGGAAAGCCCTGGGAGAAAGAGGGCATCATTCGCCTCGACAAGAACGGCCGTTTTGTGACCAGGGTCGGCCGTCCGCACATGCCCTGGGGCTACGCCACCATCGGCCTCTTCGAACCGAACCCCGACATTGCGCGCTCCTACACCTGCTGGCCCCTGGCCTCCGACGACTTCGTGATCGCCTGGACCGGCCTGCTGCGCGCGCACGGTGTCAACTGTTTGCGTTTCGGCGTGAACGTGGACTCTAAGAACATCGGCGGCGACCTCGGCGGCCGTGCAAACCCCGCCATCATGGAGAAGTTCCGCCGCTTCCTCGATCTTGTCGGGCCGCTGGGCATGCGCGTCATTCCGGTCATGTGGTGGGGCCACTACCGCAACTTCCACTTCGAAGGCATCCCCGCCTACGACGCCCTCATCCGGAAACAGGCCGACTGGTTCACCAACCCCCAGGCGCTCGAACTCCAGAAGCAGTACGTGCGCGAGGTGGCCGCCCCCTTCCGCGACGACGCCCGCATCCTCGCTTGGGAGGTCATGAACGAGACCTACAGCGCCGGCGACGACCTCGACGCCGCCATCCGCTGGACCAACGAAATCATCGCCGCCATACGCTCCGCGGCCCCCCGTCACCTCGTCACGACCAGCGGTTGTGTCGCGACCCCCGCGCCGGAAATCAAATGGATGCGCGACGCCCATATTGACTTCTTTAACTACCACGCCTACCCGACGTATATGGACTATGGCGGTTACCGGAAATGGGCCGGCAACAACACCGTGCGCGAAATGGGCAACTACGCCGCGATGATGATGCTCGCCAACAAGCTGGGCAACAAGGTCAACATCCTCGGCGAGGCCGGCAACGACCGCACGCGCGAGATCAACTATCCTGAATTCCGCGCCCTCATCACGCGCGATTGTTTGTGGCTGGCCTTCCTGTGCGGTTCGCCCGGCGGCATCACGTGGGACGCCATCGCCGACCCGCGCGAGTTCGACGTCATCTCGCGTCTGGCCGCGCGCATTGACTGGAATGCCTTTGCGCCGGCGCCGGCCCCGATTGCCGTGCGCGTCTCGGACCCCGACGCCGAACTCGGCAGGCTGGCGGAGTGCAGTTGGTGGTCGCTCGAAAAGGGCGTCCCCATCGAGTTCGTCGAAAACGGTGCTTCCGCCGCCCTCGGCGGCGGACGCCATGTGACCTCGGCGTCGCAATTCTCCGCGCCCTGGTTCCCGAAGACTCACCTGGCCGTCTCCGCCGGCTATCAGAGCAAGTACATGGTCTTCCAGGACCGCCGCGTCTTTGTCGCCTACGTCCGCAACATGGGCGACATCCTGCCGCAGAACGTTCGCACGCGCAGCCCCAGGCCGCTCACGATCCGGGTCGCCGGTCTCCAGCCCGGCAAGCTCGAAGTCTGGGACCTCGACACTCGCGCCCTCGTGCAATCGCTGAACTTCTCCGGCAAGGCATCCCTTGATCTGGGCCTGACTCGACACGATTTCGCGCTGCTTGTGGTCCCTTGATAGAGAAGGGCTGACAATGAAACCGGCAATAGGTCTGGTCTTTGCCTTCGCGCTGTTCTGCGGCTCGCACTCCCGGGCGGCGGACGTGACGGCCACCGACGGGTTGCGCCTGTCGTTTACCGACAAGGGGCGGGTCGCCTCGCTCCGGCTCGGCGACCTCCAACTGCCTCTGCTGGCCCCCGGCGGATTCTCCGTCATTGATTATCAGGATCAGCCCCAGCCGCAGAACATCGTCGCCAACCCCGGCCTGGAGGAAGGCCTTCAGGGCTGGAACCTGCTGGCCGGTCAGGAAATTGACAAGACCACGGCGCACACGGGGGCGGCCTCCGTCCGCATCAGCATCCCCGGCCCGAAGCCCGCCAGTTCCAGCGTCAACCGGACCATTGACGTGAAGCCCAACACCCGCTACCGCGTGGGTTTGTGGATGCGCCGCCACAACTGCGGCGTCTGCGGCGCGTATGTTTCCGAACTCGACGGGGACGGCAAGCTCTGCGGTCCCGTCACGCAGATTGGATTCGCCGTCCCGCGACAGGACGACGTCTGGGCCTTTGCGGGTCGGGAGATCGAAACCGGCCCGCGTACCGCGAAACTCCTCCTGCGCGGCGACATCTATCGTTCCACCGGCACGGTCTGGCTCGATGATTTCACCGTCTGCGAGATTCGCCCGCCGGTCGCCCTGCCCGTCGAGGGCGCTCTAAAGACCGAAGGCGGCGCGGCGAGACTCGAAGCCGCCGTCGCCGCGCTCGAACTTCAGGCCGTCTTTTCCGCGAGCGGTCCGTGTGTTCGCGTGGACGGAGAGCTTCGCGATGTGTCCGGCCGCGACCGCGCCGTCGCCCTTCGCTTCGACCTCCCCTTCGACGCCAAAGGCTGGACCTGGTTCACCGACATCGAGGAGCGCGCCGTGGTCGAGGCCCCGATGCGTTACGCCTACACCTATCCGTGCGAGTCCGGCGAGGGTGTATGCTCCGTCTACCCCTGGTCGGCCCTGACCGGCTCTCGGGCGGGTCTCAGCATTGCGCTGCCGGTCTCGCAGGGGCCGCGCGTGTTCGTCGTCGAGTACGACAACGTTCGGCGCGCCTACTCGCTTACGTTCTTCTTTGGTCTTTCGGGCCACGCCAAGAAACAGCCCGGTCGCGCGCCGTTTTCCTTCGTGCTGTACCGTCACGACCCCGCCTGGGGCATGCGCTCGGCCACCGCCCGCTACTACGAGATGTTCCCGGAGAGCTTCGTCAAGCGCTCCTCTTTCGAGGCCTACCTCAACTACGCCAACCTCGAACGGTTCGACCCCAAGACTCACAAGCTGTATTTCGGCGGCGTCTCGGTCGAAGACGCCTCCGACTTCGGCGAGGGCCTCAAGTTTCTGTGGCACCTCCACGGCTGCTATGACTTCCGGATGATGCCGACGCCCGATGAAAAGCTCCCGCCCGACGACGAGGTGATGGCCTTCCTCCAGAAACTCACCGGCAACGAAGTGGGTTCCGGTCGCTACTACTGTCCCACGGGCGAGACCATCAAGAAAATCGTCCACGATTCCGAGGGGCGGATCCGCTATATCGGGGACACCCAGTACTGGAAGCCGCATGAAGGCTACAACCACACCGACAAGCCCGGCTGGGGCCTGAACTTCCGCGTCAATGAGGATCCCGATATCTCTCCGATTCTCGCAAACAAGTCCCGCGAAGTCGTGGAGAAGTACTCGGAGCAGCCCGGCCGCCGGCCGTGGGATGCGTGCCTCACCGCCGACGCCATCGAGGGCTACCACGGCAACACGCGCGGGCTCGACTACCGCCCCGAACACATCGCCGTTGCCGACTCGCCGCTGACCTTCGGCAGGGAAAGTCTCAAGCCCGCCATCCCGAACACCATCTGGGACTTTCATAACACCGTGTGGTGGCCCCTCACACAGCGGCACAAGGTCCTGACCTACGGAAACGCAAACGGTTACGAGCAGATCTTCACAATGCCCTTCTGCGACATCCCCATGATCGAGTGGGACTGGGACGTCCAGCATCCTGGCCGTTTCGAGCGCAACCTGCGGATGACCGCCTACCAGAAAATCTGGCGTTTCTGGCGCGTGTGCGGCAAGGGCGAGAAAGACCGCGACAGCGTCATAGCGCATTTCCATCGTTGCCTCGCCGGCGCCGTCTACCCCTCCGTGTACGGCGTGCAAATCCAGGGCGGCTCGCTTGAGCCGTACCGCGCCCATTACCGCCGGTACGTCCCGGCCATCGAGGCCCTTTCGTCCGCCGGCTGGGAGCCGATCCCGTATGCGCGCACCGGGTGCGCGCGCACCGGCGATCCCGACGTGGTCGTCGAGCGCTACGGCACGCTCCGCCAGGGCACCCTTCACCTGACCTTCCGGAACTACGCCTCCGCCCCGAAGTCGCTCAAGGTAAGTCTGGACCTGGACGGGCTTCAATACCCGCGCCTGGGCCAGCAGCGCCTGCTGGCCTGCGATCTGCTGGAGGGACCGGGCGTTCTCGAGATGGGTGTTGAGGAGGATTGGCGCGTGGAACTGCCCGGGAACAGCGCGCGGGCCTTCTGGCTCGGAACGGCCTCCGGCCTGGCCGCCAACGCGTGCCTTCTCAAAGACCAGGGCTTGGCCCGCATTGAGCGGTTCTTCAGTAGCGAACTTTCCGACGACAACCGCAGGCTGATTGAGGAGGCGAAGAGGATGGCGTTTTCGGCGGACAAACTCTCCGGTTTCTCCGACGAGGCCGAACGCGTGATGGGCCTGCTCGACGCCCTGGAGCCTGCCGTCTCGACGGGGGCAACGGTGGACCGCGCCAAGATCTTTTACCGCGTCCGCTCGGAGTTCTCCCTGGCCGCTGCTCGGTTGGGCGGACTGCGGATTCAGTGTCCGCGCACGGTCGAAGGTTATCGCGGGGCCGCGGCGGTCGTGGCGGTCAAGGTGGCAAACGTGGGGCGCGGCTCTCTTGCAGGTCTGAGCTTCTCGGTGATGTCTCCGTGGAAGGAGGTCTGCGAGCAGAGCCATTGTCCGGGCGCGCCCGCGGCGTTGGACCCGGGGCGGGAGGCGGCGGTCGAGGCGCGTCTTGCCGTGCCGGCGAATCCGGAGCGTGATCTGCTGCCGTTTCTCATCGTGTGCAAGGGACGCAGCGAGGGCAAAGCGTTCACGGCGTGTCTGCCGGTGGACGTGGAGGTCAAGGCGCCGTTGGCGCTCAGCGTTTCTCCGTCTCGTGTGTTCCGCGGCGAGTCTTGCGCGGCGACGGTTGCGGTCCGCAACTCGCTGCCGCAGCCGGTCCGGGGCGTCTTGCGTCTGGGGCCGCACCCCAAGCTCAAGCCCGATCCGGCGGAGTTCCCCTTCGAGGCGCCCGCGTCTTCGGACGCGGCGCGTCGTACCAGCGACGCGCGGGCGAAGGTGTCGCTGCAAGTCCTGCCCGATGCGCACCTCGGCGACATGTATCTGCCTTTCGAAGTGAAAAGCGACGACGCGCGCCTCAACATGCGCGGGACGCTTCCCGTGTGGGTGGGTGTGCCGGTGCCCCGCGCCTCGATTCGCCGTCTCCAGAAGGCGCCCGTTGTGGACGGGGACCTGGGCGACGCCGCCTGGCAGTCGCCGCCGACGATTCCGGAATTCAGGAGCCTGCGCGCGGGGGGTCCCGTCTCGGAGAAGACCGCCGTCTGGGTCGCGTATGACGACGCGGGAATCTACGTGGCGTTTCGCTGCGCGGAGTCCGACCTGCCCGCCCTCAAGGCCGAGATGACCGAACGCGGCTCGCCGCTGTACAATGAGGACGATGTGGAGTTCTTCCTGCTGCCGGCGGGCAAGACTGCCGCCCTGCAGTTCGCCGTCAATCCCCTCGGCACGCAGAGCGACAACTTCGGCGACTCCGCCCCCTGGAAGGCCGCAGCAAGGAAGACCGATGCCGGATGGACCGTTGAGGCGTTCATGCCTTATGCCTGTCTGGGGGTCCAGTCCCCGGCGCAGCCCGGCGACGAATGGTCCGCGCAATTTGGCCGCCAGCAGAAAGCCAAGTTTGAGACCAGCGCCTGGACCATCAGTCCGGCCTTCAACGTGCCGGAGAACTTTGGTGTTCTGCGATTCGAGTGAGGCGCCGCTATTTCCGCTGAGCGATTTGGACTCGTCTTTCCGTCCTTGCGCCTCGCCCTGCGTCGTCCCACACCACGAGCGTTACCCGGTACTCGGCCGGCCTCTCATAGACGTGCGAGCCGTTCATCTCCGCGGTTGGGGAGCCGTCGCCGAAGTCCCACAAGGCGCCCACGATTTTCCCCTTGGTGGCGACGGACGTATTCGAGAAGGTGACGGCCTCTCCCGCTGCGGCGCCGACCGGCGTCTGAAATCCCGCGATGGGCGGGGGGGAGGAGAACGCCTTGGCGGGCGTCAGGTCGTTGTTGCCGTTGCCCTCGACGACACAATCTTTCCATTCCAGGGCCGTGTAATCCCTCGGCCCGATGACGGCCCCGGTCTTGTTCCCCCGGATGGCGCACCGCACGAAGCTCAACGAGTCCACGGCCGGTCCGCCCAGTTGCAGTCCGTACCGGGCGTTGTCGGAAAAGTCGCACTCTTCGAAGACGACGTGCTTGACGTTCCCGTTGGTGCGGAATCCGTTCCCCTCGGCCCCCTTGTACTTGACGGCGGGATGGCCCGCCTGGGTTTCGAGGAACTTGCAGCGGTAGAAGTAGTGCGCGGAGATGCCGCCGGCCTCTCCCTGAAGCTGCGCGCCCCAGTGGTAGCAGTGCCGGATGGTATTGTAGGCGTAGAGGTGATGGTTCTTGACCATCTTGTCGGAAACGGATATCCCGATGCCCTGGGTGCGATCCACCACGTTGTCCGTCACGACGAGGTGGTTCCCGATGGTCTCCAGCCCGTAGGACTTGGTCTTGCCTTCCGGGGCCGCCACGACGTTCCGCCGCACGGCGCAGAAGTTGCTGCCGCCGATGCTGAGCCAGTGGTCTATGATGTTGTCCTCGATCACGGCGCGGTCGCAGTCCTTCCAGACCTCGATGCCCAGCCCTTCGCCGCCGGATCCCATGACGATGTTCCCGCGAATGACGAGATCGGTTGAGCCGTTGTCTCCGAAGATGCCGCCGCGCCCCGTGTTGCGTATCACGTTGCGCTGTATCAGGTTGCGGCTAGACCCCCACGCGAACCGAATCCCGCACCCGAACTTCGCCTCCAGCCCGACGTCCTCGATGACGCAGTCGGAGACCTGGCTGTCGGTCACGCCTTTCTGCCGCGTCGGATTGACGCCGGAGAACAGTATCCCATGCGGCCCGAACGTCTGGCTCTTGACCAGGTTCCGGATCGTGACGTGATGTATCCGAAGCCGCGACGAGTTGCCGCCAGCGATGCCCTGGTGTACGTTCGGGTTGTTCTCGCCGTCCAGCGTCAGCCCCGCTACCTCCACGTCCTGGCAGTCCCGAAGGGAGATGAACACCCCCGGCTTCTCGCCGGCGTAACGCAGGATGGTGCTTTCCTGTCCGGCGCCGATCAGGCGCGTCCCCGATTTCGGCTGAATGGCCTGTGTGAGCGTGAAGGTTCCCGCCGGCAGTTGCACGGTCGCCCCCGGCTTGGCCGCCGCCATCGCTTGCTCTATCGCCGCCGAATCGAAGCCCTTCACCCGCACCGCTTTCTCGCCGGGAACGCAGCCGGCGCTGTACGCTGCCAGCAGAATCACGCCCCATCGGTTCGCGAGCACGGGCTTCTCCTTTCGCTTGCGTTGTTCTGCCTCCTACGCGACGTTAGGTTACAGGCGTTGTCGTCGCTTCGCAAGGAGATTCTGCTCGCCGCGTCCTCCGCCTTGCATGTCGCCGGCGGTTGCTGTATCATCGTCGCAGTGGCGTGATGGCTCCGTCGCTGGCCCCGTCCAGACGGGGCTGTCGGGAAGAACACCATGGTCATTGTCATGCGTCCGGGCGTGTCGGAAAAGGAAATCCAGGAGATGGTCCGCCGCGTGGAGGAGAAGGGCCTGAAGGCCGTCCTCCTGCGCGGAACCAACCGCAACGTGATCGCCGCCATCGGCGACAAGCGCGAGATCCCCACGGACTATTGGGAAGGTTTTCCTACCGTCGAGCGGTGCGTGCCTATCCTCGCCCCCTACAAGCTGGCCAGCCTGGAAGCCAGGCCGGAGCCGAGCCTCATCAAGATAGGCGACGGCGCTCTGGGCGGCAAGCGCATCGGCGTCATCGCCGGTCCCTGCACGGTCGAGTCGCGCCGGCAGACGATCGAGATCGCCCAGGCCGTCAAGGAGGCCGGGGCCATCGCCCTGCGCGGCGGCGCCTTCAAGCCGCGTTCCAGCCCTTACAGCTTTCAGGGCCTCATGGAGGAGGGGTTGGAGTGCCTCGCCCTTACGCGGGAGGAGACGGGGCTGCCCATCGTCTCCGAGGTCCTCACGCCCGAACACGTCCAACTGGTGGACAAGTACGTGGATGTCTTCCAGGTCGGCACGCGCAATATGGGGAACTTCCTGCTCCTGAAGGCCGTGGGCCAGATGCGCAAACCCGTCCTCCTGAAGCGCGGCATGTCCGCCACGCTGGAGGAGTTTGTGCTCGCCGCCGAGTACATCCTCTCTCAGGGCAACCCCGACGTGATTATGTGCGAGCGCGGGATTCGCACCTTCGAGACCCACACCCGCTTCACCCTCTCCCTGAGCACCGTGCCCAGTCTGAAGGAGACCACCCATCTGCCCGTCGTCGTGGACCCCAGCCACGGCGCCGGCAAGCGCAGCCTTGTCGCCCCCATGGCGAAGGCCGCCGTCGCGGCCGGCGCCGACGGCCTGATCATCGAGGTCCATCCCGAACCCGACCGCGCCTGGGTGGACGGTCAGCAGACCATCAACCTGAAGGACTTCGCCACACTCATGAAGGAGCTGCGCCTCGTCGCCAACGCCGTGGGACGGCCGATGTAGCGGCGCGTCGCTGGGTCGGCGGGGCCCGCGTCGCGACCTCCCCGCGAGCTGACTCAACGCGCGAATTCCGCCGCTGTCTCCATGGCGATCTTCTCCCACTCCCACAGCCGCTGGGGCTGGTAGCGCACCGTCGAGACGTCCTTCATGATGAGTTCCACGTGGCAACCCCGCGCCTTCTCCAGTACCGTTCTCAGTTCCTCGCGCGCGACTTCCGGTCGCCACCGGTCCTCGGCCAGCACCGCCGGATTCGGCTTGTAGCTGAACACAAAATCGCCGCCCATCTTCTGCACGGCCCGCTCCAGGTTGATCCGAAAGCTCATCGAGATCTTGCGCAATCGCGGCGCCCGCCGCAGGATGTCCACCTTCAGGTCCAGCGGCTCGCAGCACCCGTAATAGTTCATGCCCCACCGCTCAAGCCACGGAATGTCGTGGCGCAAGGCAAACTCCCAGTGCATCTCCGGCGAGACCTCGGAGAAAATTTGCGCGTTCGAGCATCCCCAGTTGTCCAGGGGCCGCACGCGGTTCGGGTCGAACCCGGCCCCCGGAAGCCCCGTCGTGTACCCGTAGCCGCCGGAGCCGACGCGCGTGTTGTCGGCCCCGAACGTGAGCAGATTGAGCTTCTCCATCTGGTCGAGGCCCTTGTGCATGGACTCCGCGCAGCGCGCCACGGCCTCGTTCACCATCTGCGGTCGCAGGACCAGGTCCATCATCGCCTCCGTGACGCCCCACCACCGGATCAGGTTGTCCCACGGCGTGTACCAGATGTGCTTGACGCCGACCTTGCGCACGGGCATAATGCCGGCGTACACGTCGGTCATCTTCTGATAGTTCGCCTCGGTCGCCGCCTCGTTGTGGGAGACGACGGGCATCTTGATCTTCTCCAGGTCCTTCGGCTCGGTGATTTGCAGATGGAAGTGGCGGCTGACGACGCTGCTCGTCGGATCGGTCCGCACGATATCGGCCTTCTCGCTGATCCCGAACCCCGTGTTGTGGATCGCCAGCGGACAGGAGAGAAAGTCGTTCACGATCATGTCCCCCGGCATGTGCCGCCACTGGTAGAGCGTCAGGCGCAGGCCGTTCTCCTGGCCGCGCGCCCAGGCGTCGGAGCACCGGAGCGTCAATTCATCATTGACGTTCATCTCGTTCCACGGAATCTCGTTGATCCAGACCATCGGGCGGACCGATTGCCGGTCGTTGAGGCGCGTCCACAGCCGCGCTCTCTCCTTGTGCGCGGGCAGCGCCGCGACCTCCGCCAGCTCGCCCGCCAACCGGCGGAGTATCTCCCGGTCCTGGGCGGGCAGAGGGGTTGGGTACTGTGGCCTGCGCTCCGTCATCTCATCCTCCCGTCATCTCAGGTCTTGCTTGCCCGCCCACAGTATGCCGCGCACCGTCAAATCGAGCACGTGCGGATAGTCCTTGAACTCCTGCGCCTTGTGGCCGAGCGCCGAATAGAAAACGCAACCCTTGCCCCAGGTCTTGGTCCAGACGCACGGCATGATGATGCGCCGCCCGTCGTAGTTGTAGGCGGTCGCGCCCAGCACCACGATGCCCGGATCCACAATTTGGTAGTATTGCTCCGACTTGTACGTGAACACCGCCGGTATCCCCGTCGCGATGGGGTGTTGCGTGTCGGTCAGGTACACCTCGTACTCGCCCACCGTCGGATGCCCGACGAACTGCCCCCCCACCATCCACTGGAACCCCAGGCAAGCGCGCATCGAATCGCCCATCCCGCCGTGGAAACCGGCGATGCCCACCCCGCCGCGCACGGCCGCGTCAAGGCCTTTCCACTGTTCGTTCGTGATGTTGCCCATCGTCCAGATGGGGACGATGACGTCCTGCGCCTTTAGCAGGGCCGCATCCAGGAACGAGTCCAGCGTCTCCGACTTGGTCGTCGCTACGCCTTTGGCTCGCAGTGCGGCGTCAATCACTTCCGCCGCCGGCCCCGGCTCATGGCCCTGCCATCCGCCGAAAACTATCAATGCCTTCATGTCTTCTCCTTCTCAATGGCGCAGGGCGCATCCCGCCCGCGTGTTCAAATGGACCCATCCTGGCGGGGGCTTTGCCGGCTCTGTCCGACCAGGGCAACGTATTATTCCAAAATCGCCCCCGTCTTGCCAGAGCGCATCCGCCGGATTCCCGCGGGGTCGCATCGGCCCTCGGCCGGCCCGGAGATTCAAGGCGCCGTTTTTTTTTGTTGGCAGCGGCCACCCTCCCATGTATGATTATCCGTGGCGGTAACAGTGCCAAAGGAGGTGAACGCCGGGCGTTTCCACTGTCCCCTGTCGTTGGCGTGATCGAGGCGGCCCGCATTACGGGACTTCATGGGAAGTTCTGAAACGAGTACTGCGGGCGGCAGTACCGAATGGAATTTGAAAGGAATCTCATGAATATCTACATCGGGAATCTTTCCCGGGACGTGACCGAGGCCGACGTGCGAGCGGCGTTTGAGGCGTTTGGCAAAGTGGACACTGTGGCCCTGATCAAGGACAAGTTCACCGGCGAACTCCGCGGATTTGGTTTCGTGGAGATGCCCGACAACGCCGAAGCGCAGGCGGCCATTGACGGTCTGAATGGCAAGGACCTCAAGGGGCGTGCGTTGACCGTGAATCAGGCCCGCCCGAAACCCGAAGGCGGCGGTGGTGGCGGTCGTGGACCGCGGTCTGGCGGTCGCGGCCCGCGCTGAACGAGGCCTCTGACATCGCGCAGGGGCAGGCCCAGGTCTGCCCCTGCGCAAAGCTGTTGCTGTCGGGCTAACGGACGTCGAACGCGAACACGTGCGCGCTCTCAGCGCCCCACGTCTGTTCCGGCGCGAAACGTATCGCTCGGGCCTCGATGTCCAGCGGTATTCGTACGAGCCGGCGATGGTTGTTGTCTTGCCGCGCGACGACCGTCCACTGGCCATTGGCGCCGAGGGCCTCGATTCGGAATGCCTTTGTCATGCTGGGGGGCACGCCCATGGGTTTGTCCTTCAGGGCATACGACGAACGCATGAACGTGTGGGCGTCGCGATCGCCCTTGAAGGAAAGGCGGTTCAGGTCACTGTCGAAGACGAGCCGCGCCTGCGTCACCTTGCGCAGACCCGCGAACGCGTACTCCACGTGCGCTCCCGTCGGGCCGTTCCAGCCGTTGTCCTGGTTCCCCACCGGCCGGTCAATCCCGTTGCGCAGGGCTTCGGGGTCGCCGTGCGATGCGCTCAGCCGCGCCTCGCGCGTCAGCTCCGGTATCTCGCGCACGTTCCACGGCAGATAGCAGTCGTCCTCCATCAACGCCTGTTTCAGTTCCGGCAGCTTCTTCTGAAAAACGCCTCGCGGCGTCAGCCCGTTCTGCGCCGCGATCGCGGCCGCCGTTCCCATCGCCTGTCCGATGATGGCGCAGGTTCCCATCACGCGGGTCGAACTCATCGCGGCATGTGTGGCGCTGATGTTCCGCCCCGCGAAGAGCAGGTTCTCGATGTTGCGCGAATAAAGGCAGCGGTACGGGATGCCGTAGGGCGACGGGGCCGGGTGGAAGATGGTGGGCGGTCCCGCGTACCGAATCCCGCCCGGATGATGGTCGTCCATGGACCATCCGCCGTACGCTGCCAGGTCGTCGAACTTCCCTTGGGCGCGAATGTCGTTCTGCGTCAGGATGTGGTCGCCGACGTAGCGCCGGCTCTCGCGTTTGCCGGGCAGGAACCCCACCCACTCCAGCGCCCAGTTCTCGGCTCCGTGTTGGCCGCGATTCTTGATGTGATCCCACACGCCGAAGGCCACTTTCAGCAGTTCATCGCGAAGCATCTCCGTGTCGTGGATCGAGTCGAACTCCCCGCCCAGCTCAATCCACCAGTAGTTGGTCTTGAGTATCTCGTGGCCGCGGTGGGGGAGGGCGGCGTCGTCGGGGTACGTGTTCGCCCACGCCGGCGGCACGAACGGCTGGGGCCGGTCCGTCTCCCGCATCTGGATGAGGCAACTCATCCCCATCGTCTTCCGGTCGGCGACGGCCGGCTCGATGTCCTCGTTGAACTCGCCGGCGGCCTCGCGCCCCACGCGAAACTCCGCGCCCGTCAAGGGGGCCAGGATGCTGTCGCCCGAGCAGTCGGCGAACAGCCTGGCCTCCACGGTGTGCCAAGTCTCCGTCGTGAGCTGCCACCCGCGCACGGACTTGAGGCGCGGGCCGTCCATCTCCGCCGCCGTGCACGTGCAGTTCAGAAGCAGCGTGATGTTCGGCTCGAATCGCGCCTTCTCGTACAGCACGCTGTCCCAGATGGAATAGTTGGACGTGGGGTTCCGGTGGAAGTTGTCCAGCAGGATTTCTTCGAGGATGCCGGTCTCGCGGTTGTTCCTGCCGTGCGCCCCGCAGACGTGCATGCGTATCTCCGACGACGCGTTGCCGCCCAGCACGGGCCGGTCCTGCATCAGCGCCACCTTCGCGCCTCGCCTCGCCGCCGCCACCGCCGCGCACAGCCCCGCCATCCCGCCGCCCACTACGCACAGATCAACGCTGTGTTTTTCCTCTTTCATGTTCGTCCTCGAACTTCTATCGTCCTGTCGCCGCCGCGCTGAAAAACTGCGCGGCCTTCAGTTTGTACGCTCCGTCGGCCTCGGCGATCTCCACCGCGATCCGCTGCGTCTTTAGAGGGGGGAACGGGCAGATGGCTTTGTGCCCGATCCCGTGCCCTTCGTACACGACGATGGGCGGTCCGCCCACGTGCGCCTTGATGCGGAACCGGCGAACGTGCTCGCCCTCCGTCAGGTCCTCCTGCAAAACGGCGTGATCCGCGAGGGCCGGCTGGGCCAGTTCGTACAACACGGCATTGTCTTTCTGCGTCGTTGATTTTACCGCCAGCGGGCGCTCGAATCTCCTGCGAATCTCTGCGCCGAATTCCAGCAGCCGCGCGGCGTCGCGGTCGGGCAGCAGGCCCCGCCGGTCCGGCCCGATGTTGAGCAGCAGGTTGCAGCCGCGGCCGACCGAGTAGTAGTACAACCCCATCAATTCTTCGACGCTCTTGACGGTGTGCTCGTCGGCGTGCTCGTAGAACCAGTTGCGCTCGCGCATGCGGCAGTCGCACTCGGCGGGGAGCCACTTCGGCCCCCCGACGCGCTCCTTCGCCATGGTCTGCACCGAGAAGGGCACCTCCTCGACGGTGTTCCAGCAGGGCAGGGGGGCGACGCCCGCCTCGTTCCCCACCCACCGGTAATCCGGGTCGCCCATGTTGAAGATCAATACGCGCGGCTGCATGCGCCGGATTTCCTTGACGATCCGCGTCCAGTCGTACGTGTGCCCTTCCGAGCCGCAGCCGTCGAACCACAGGACGTCCAGTTCGCCGTACCCCGTCAGAATCTCGCTGATCTGGTTCACAAAATGGTCGTCATACGCCTTCGCGTCCTTGAACGTGGGGTTTCCCCATTCCGCTGGCGAGTAGTACAGCCCCGTGTGCATGCCGTGGCGCTGGCAGGCTTCCATGAACTCCTCGACGACGTCGCCTTTTCCGTCCCGCCACGCGGATTGCGCCACCGTGAACTTCGAGTATTTCGAAGGCCACGTGGCGAACCCGTCGTGATGCTTGACGACGAGCACCATGTACTTGGCCCCGGCCTGTTGCGCGGTCCGGACCCACTGGTTGCAGTCGAACTGCGAGGGGTCGAAGGCCGCCGGCGACATGGCCTTTCCGTCCCAGTCCCGATGTCCCTCATAGAAGGTGCGTATCCCGAAATGCAGGAAGATCCCGAACTCCCAGCCCTGGAACTCCAGTTGCCGCGCCGTCGGCTTCGCGGTGACAGGCATGGCGCTCTCCTATTGGATGGTGTTCGTGCGCGTCATGGTTGCGGTGAAAGCCTCCTCACCCGATGTCCTTCATCACGCTCTTGATGTACGTCAAGTCCTGCACCGCGTACCATTCCCTGTCGCCGGGCCTGGGCGCCTCGATCCCGATCGGCGCCGCGTAGCCGATCTGCTTCAGCAGCTTCAGGTATTCGCGATGGTTGATCTGTCCGTCCGCCAGCGCCGTCGGTATTCGTCCGCCGGCGGCCAGTCCGACGGAATTCTTGAGGTGCGTGTAGTAGATGCCGGCTCCCAGCGCCGGAATCGTCTCGGCCAGGCTGGGATTCTTCTGGAAGTAGACCGCATTGCCGTAGTCCAGGTTGATGCCGATGGCCGGTCTGGCGATCCTGTCCACTAACTTCTTCGCGGCGAACGGCGTGTCGTGCAGGTATCCCATGTGCGTCTCGAACGCCAGCCTGATGCCGATCTTGGCGGCGGCGTCGCCGATGACCTGATATCCTTCCGTGGCCCACTTCCACTGATCCTCGGTCGCGCATCCCGACCCGTGCCGTTCGTATTGCGCGTAGGGGATTGTCTTGTCGGGGTTCGTCAGGCTGCCCGTGAACGCGTTCGACACCATGAACATCCCGCCGAGGCGTTCCTTGGCCGTCTGGTAGAAGCGGATTCCTTCTTCAATCTCCTTCTTGCGCGCGGCGGCGTCCGGCAGCATCATGTTGGGCGTCGGGTAGCCGAACAGGATGTCCGTCAGCCCCGCGTCCTTTGCCGACTTTGTCACAAGGTCCAGGTACTCTTCGGTCGTCTCCTGTACTCCCTGGCGCTTGCCGCGAAACTCAATCCCGTCGAACCCCCACGCCCTGGCCTTTCGGCAGAGCTCCGGGATCGTCTGCCCCTGCTCGCAGTAGTTGATGTGCATGATCACCTTGTTCTTCATCGTCGTTCTCCTGAAATCGTGATCGTTCTCGCCGCCGTGCGCGAACATGATACGTCCCCGCGCCTCTCCGTATCAAGCCCGTTCTTAAATGCAGAAGGGCGGCCTTCCGGCCGCCCTCCGTTCATCGGGGCGTCTCCTGTGCCTTACGCCACCCTCTGCTCCGCGCCGTTCTCGAAACGCACGGACACCTTCTTCGACACCCCTGTGTCCTGCATGGTGATGCCGTACATCACGTCGGCGATGGAAATGGTGCGCTTGTTGTGCGTGACGATCAGGAACTGGCTGTTCGCCACGAATTCCTTCAGCAGCAGCACGAACCGGTCAATGTTCGATTCGTCCAGCGCCGCGTCCACCTCGTCGAGAATCAGGAACGGGCTGGGCTTGGCCTGGAAGATCGCGAACAGCAGGGCCACCGTCGTCATGGTCTTCTCGCCGCCCGACAACAGCGTGAGCGCGCGCGGTTCCTTGCCCGGCGGCCGGGCCACGATGTCTATGCCCGCGTCGAGGATGTCCAGCCCCTCTTCCATCACGACGTCCGCGCTCCCGCCGCCGAACAGCTTCTTGAACAGCACCTGGAAGTTCGCCTTCACCGCGTTGTACGTCTGCTCAAAAAGCTCGCGGCTTGTGCGGTTGATCTTCTGGATGATGCTCTCCAGGTGTCCCTTCGACGAAGTGAGATCATCCCTCTGCTTCGTCAGGAACAGGAACCTTTGCTCCAGTTCGTCCTGCTCCTGAATGGCGTCCAGGCTCACCCCGCCCATCCTTGCCAGCTTTGCGCGCAGGTCCTCTATCTCGCCCTGCACCGCCGCCCAGTCCGTGGTCGCCGCGTCCTTCTGTTCCTGCGGCGCCGCTTCGGCGGTAGTGTTCTCGGCGGCGTTCTGCTCTTCTGCGGCTGCGGATTCTTCGGCGTCGGCGATCCTGCGTCTGCCCTGTTTGGCTTCCTGAACGACCATGGCCTCCGGCGGCAGCTCCTTCAACTCCACCGAATACTCCTCCCGTATCCGGTCGGAAAGCGTTGTCATCTTCATCTGCAGCTCATTCTCCTCGAGCCGCAGTCTGCCGAGTTCCTGGGCGGTCTTGTCATACTCCGTCCGCAGCCCCTTGATCTGTTCCTGGCACGCCGTATACTTCTGCCGGCACAGGTCGCGCTCCTCCCGCAAGCCCGTCATGCGCCCGACGATCTCCTGTTTCTGCTGCCCCAGGGCCGCTTGCTCCGCCTCCTTTTCCTTGATGATCGCTTGCGCTTCGGCCTTTTTCGAAACGCACAGCTCGAGTTCTTTGTCTATGGCCGCAATCTGAGCGTTGCGTTCCTCAAGGTCGTTCTCCAGGGCGTCTTGTGTCGCACGAAGGTTCTGCTTCTTTTCTTCCGCCTGCGCAATGGCCACCTTCGCCGTCGTCATCTCGCCGTTCAGCCGTTCGCGCAGCGCTTCCTGCTCGCGCAGCGACGCCAGCCCCTGCGCCACTTCGTCCTCCAGCGTCTTGCGCTGGGCGGCCAGACCCTCCGCCGCCTGCCGTGTCTCCGCTTCGCGCTTCTCGGCCTCCGCCAGCGTCGCCGCGATCTCGCGCAGGTCCGCCTCGTACACCGACATCTCTTCGTGGATGCGCCCCAGTCGCTGCTCGCACTGCTTGATCTCGTTCTCCTTCGACAGGCGCACGATGTTGCCTTCCTCGATGGCCTTCTGCAACAGCCCCGCCTCGTCGCTCATCTGCTGGATGCGGCTTCCCGCCTGGCGGATGTCCCACTCGATGTGCTCGATGTTCGCTGCGATCTCGGCGAGTTGCTTCTCCAGTTCGATCAACTCGCTCTTGCGCGAGATGATCCCGCCCCGCACCTGCATGCCGCCCGCGATGGGGCCGCGCGGCTCGACGCGGTCTCCGTGCAGAGTCACAAGCTGCATGCGCGACCCGCCGTTCGACGTGATCTCCATCGCCGTCCGCAGATTCTCGACGATGACCGATCCGCCCAGCAGGTAGTGGAACACCTTGCCCACCGTCGCGTCGAAGTCCACCAGATCCACTGCCCGATGAAGCACCGTCTGGTGCTTGAGCAGTTGCGCCGTGATGCCGTCGGTCCACTTCACCCGGTCCATCGGGATGAAGCCGGCGCGCCCCAGACGGTTCTTCTGCAGGTAGTCAATGGCCGCCCGCGCCTGGTCGGTCGTGTCCACGATGATGTACTGCGCGCGCTCGCCCAGCGCGGCCTCGACGGCCAGCGCCAGCGGCAGGTCCACCCGCAGCAGTTCCGCCACCATCCCCCTGACGCCCTTAATCTGGCCCCCTTCGCGCCGCGCCTCCGCCAACGCCGCCTTCACGCCCGCCTCCACGCCCTCGGCCTTGGCCTCCAGTTCCTGCAGCACGTCGCGGTGCTTCTCGACAGCGGCCTTGCGCTGCCGTTCGTCGTCCAGCCGCGTCCGCAACACCTCCAGCTCTTCTCGCGCGGTCGTCATCTGCTGGTTCAGCGTCTCCAGCTTGTTGCGGTTGTCCTCGATCTGCCCTTTCAGGGTGTCGCGCTCAACGGCCAGCCCCTTTTCCTGTGTGGACAGTGTCTCGGCCTCCGCTCGCAGTTCGCCCTGGCGCAGTTCTATTCGTCCGCGTCTTGCCAGCGACGCGTTGCGCTCCGACTCGATCCTCGTCATCTCGTTCTGCAGCCGCGTGTCCTGCTGCAAGATCTCCATCACCTTGTTCTTCTTCTGCTCTATGGCTTGCCCGATCTCGCCGCAAAGGCGGTTCGCCTGGTTCACGTCGTCGGCCTTCTTCGCCAGATCGGTCTTCAGGCGCGCGGCTTCGGCCTCCGCCTCGGCGATCTCCTTCTGCGCCTGGACAAGCTCCTGCCGCGTCTCCTCCAGCCTCGCCCTCAGCGACTCAAGGTTGGCCCGGTGTTTCTGCTCCGTCTCGGTCGCCTCGGCGATGCGCTGTGTCTCGAAGACCACCTTGTCCTTCGCCGCCGCGATCTTGCCCTCAAGGGCCTGCGCCTCCGCCTGCGCCGTCGAATGCGCCGCGTCCAGCTCCGTCATCTTCGCCTCGACCTGCGCCATCTCGGTCTCGATCTGCGTGATGCGCTCCCGTATCTGCTGTTCGCTATCGCTCATCTGCCGGATGCGGTCCGCCGCCGTCTCGCGCTTGCCCTCGAACTCCTTGTAATTGCACAGCGACATCGCGATGCGAAGCTGCCTCAAACGCTCCGTCATCTCGCGGTACCGTATCGCCTTGGCGGCCTGTATCTTCACCGACCGCAACTGCTTCTCCACCTCGTCAATGATGTCGCCCAGCCGCAAGAGGTTCTGCGTCACGCGCTCCAGCTTCGCCAGCGCGGCCTTCTTTTTCGCCTTGTACTTCGCGATGCCCGCCGCTTCCTCGAACACCTGCCGCCGTTCCTGCGCGTTCGCCTGCAACAGGTAGTCCACCTGGCCCTGCTCGATCACCGAGTACACGCTGGCGTTCACGCCGGTGTCCAGGAACAATTCGCGAATGTCCTTCAGGCGCACCACCTGCTTGTTCAGCAGGTACTCCGACTCGCCCGACCGATACAGCCTCCGCGTGATGCACACGTCCGTGTACTCGATCGGCAACAGCCCGCGGTTGTTGCGGATCGTCAGCGAACACTCCGCATACCCCAGCGACTTGCGCGAGCCCGACCCGTTGAAGATCACGTCGAGCATCTCGTTCCCGCGCAGCGATTTTGCGCTCTGCTCCCCCAGCACCCACTTCACCGCATCCACGATGTTCGACTTCCCGCACCCGTTCGGCCCCACGAACGCCGTTATCCCCGGCTCAAAGGCGAAGTCGGTCTTGTCCGCGAACGACTTGAAGCCGAACACGTCCAGTTTCGCTAGTTGCATTCTATCTCCCCAAAGAACCGCCCTGGTCGGCGGCGTTGTGCGCTGTTTTCTCCAAACGCTCCGCAATCCGCGAGCATGCTTCTCCGCATCCCCAATAGCTCTGGTCTTGCCGTCTCCAACCCACGACCTGCTGTAGTGGGCTTTTTGTAAAAAGCAACTTTCCCTACCAGGGCGCTTCAGAAGTATGGAATCAGTTCCATCGGGACAGGGCTTTCCTGTTACCCGATCGGCGCCGCGCGAAACCCAGGGACTGAGCTGTCGCCCTTCGTCCGGCGACACTGTCCCCGGCCCACGCAGCCAAGGTGTGGAGGTCCTGATCGGAGTCCGCTTACGCTCGACCGCTGCAAGATTTTCTTACGGCAACGCTTGGCCCGCCCGGCTCGCCTGACTGTGTGGAGGACAGTTTTCCGGCGTCCAAGGCGAATTGCCTTGCAGCAACCAAGCAAAAACGCTTATATCACGAATGACCCCTCTCGTCAAGTCCAAAATACTCCCTGCCCCATGGCTGTTGGCATAACCTCCGTAATAGTATTAGCTTACCTGCAACACGCCCGCGTGATGTCACGCACATCCGCTCCATTAGAAGCGCTACATGCGCTCACTGAACCCAATCCCTTGCGTGTGAGGACCGCGCCTCTTACCGCCCGCCATCTGCCCCCAACTTTGATTCTTGATTCCCCAGTTCACGTCTCGCATAATGCTGGCCGCGACCAAACGCGGACTCAGGACTTCGGGCGCCACCATGGGTTCGCTTTCTGGGGCGACGGGTGCTCCACGACCGGGAAAGGCAGTGAGCAGATGAGCAACACGAAAATGGGGCCCCGCAAAGGCGAGGTAGGCGAATATGGCGGGGGCCTGCCTGTGAACAAGCGACTCGCGATTCTCGCGCTGGTTTCCTGTGCGCTCGTTTCTCCAGTCGCGAGTGGCCAGAACCCAAGCCCCGCCGAAGCGCAAAAAGGAGGATCGCCCGTGACGAACACCGGTCAGGAGGCCGGCCTGCTCTTCGGCGGGTGCGGCGGCGTCTACTTTCTTGCCGAACCCGGGGAACTGGTGGTCGAGGTCGAGAAACGCGACCGAAATCACCGCAGCACACCCGCGGAACTGCGGGCCATCCTCGTCGGCCCGGACCGGCAGGTCTTGCAGGAGGTCTCCATTCCTGACGATGGGCAGGCCAAGGGCAGCGGCATGGGACCGCCCCAGAAGGCACGCCTCTCGACGGACGTGAAGCGTAAGGGCGTCTACGCGCTGAATGTCACGGTGTCTCAGGATCGGTACGGGCAGGAGATGGTGTGGGGGTTCCGCACCAACTGCCCGAAGTACATCATCGAGACCGCGCGCGGGCATAAGGATGAACCGCACCAGGAACCCATCGTACTGGCCAGTCCGGGCAGACCGGCGGATGTGTGCTTCCTCCCGCGCCGCGGCGAGATGACCGTCGAGGTGTTGGGCCTCGCAAAGGACGCCAAGGCGTTGGAGATGTACGACGGGAAGGGCGCGCTCGTGGCCGCGCTGCAGGTGGACCCAAAGGGCCAGGCCGCTCATACATTCCCCGCCAACGTCCATCGCGATGCCATGCCGTGGCGATTGCATCTGCCCTCGGCACAGGCCGTCATTCACATTGACAGTGTGACGCGCTGGGACCCCACCGATCTCTACCGCGACCTCTGCTGCTGGTCGCCTGATCCGGCGTCGTGGTTTCCGTTCCTCGAACACCGATGGCTGCTGACGCCGTACCGCAGGACCATCTACGGCAAGCCCGGCGAGACAGGCAAGGCGGCGTTCCAAGTCCACAACAGCCTTGTGAAGGAGAAGGCCGTCGAACTCGCCGTCGAGTTCCCCGACGGCGAGTGGCCCGCGCGCGTGTCCGATGCGCGTGTGACAGTCGGCCCGCGCGCCGCCATGCCGGTCATGGTTGAGTACACGGTCCCGCCCGATGGCGAGACGCGGTCTTGCCACATTCGGGCGACGCCGGCAGACGCCGCCGCGTTCTCGACCTATTCAACGCTGATCGTGAAGGGCGGCGAGGCCCCCGCCGCAAGGCCGCTTCAGATGCCCCTGACGCTCAAGCCGTACCAGCACGAGAACGAGCAGTTCGGATATCTGCCCGATTACCCCGTCGAAAGCCAGATGTACTTCGACGCGCAGAACCGGCCGTTCTCACTGACGGGCGGCCGCGTGGCGGCGCTTCGCGACGGGCAGTGGACCGACACCGACCTGACGCCGGCGGTGAAGTCGAGAGTCCCTCCATTTGAGGGAGACGGCTTCCGCCCCGCGTCCGGCAAGATCGCGTTCGACGGCGACAACGACATGTACCTTATCGCGAGGTGCGGAGGAACCGCCGCGCTCCTGCACTCGACCGACGGCGGGCAGACGTTCTGCGCCTACGCCATTCCCGGACGTCCCGGCGTGTTCGACATCGAGCAGTTCTCCGGACACAACGCGCCCGACGGCCCGCCGCCGTTTGTGCGCTTCACGCTGACGGCGCGGGACCCCAAGCTGATATGGCGGCACATCAACGACCTCGAACTCTTCGCGCCGAAGAAGGCGAACGGGCGCATCGAGATCGGAGAGCCGATTCTCGTGTCCAAGCAGTGCATCGGCCTGGCTGCGCACTCCGGCATACCTTCGTCGGTCGTGTCGCGCGGGGCGAAGGTGCACGTGACCTGGGGCGAGGCCACCGACCCGGAGGAGAAAGTGCCGGGCGTGCCCACCTATGTTGCCACCTACGACCGGCAGACGGGGCAACTCGGCAAGCCTGCGCTGGTGGGCTACGGTCCGCCGGCAAACGACGTTCACAATTCACCCAGCATCACGATGGACGGCCAGGGCTACCTGCACGTGCTGGTCGGCACGCACGGCAGGCCGTTTCCGTACACGCGGTCGCTGCAACCCAACGACGCGCAGGCCGGATGGACGGAGGCGGCGCTGGCCGGCGAGGACCTGAGCCAGACATACGTCGGTTTCGTGTGCGGGAAGGACGACACGTTGTATACGGTGTTCCGGCTCTGGCGGACGGGCGAGCCTTTTCCGCGCAGCAGCCACGCGACGCTTGCCTGCATGAGGAAGCGTCCGGGGCAGCCGTGGGAGCCGCCGAAGATTCTCGTCGTGGCGCCGTTCTCGGAGTACAGCGTCTACTATCACCGCCTGACTATTGACCGGAAGGGGCGTCTGTTCCTGTCCTATGACTGCTGGTCCACACACTGGTTCTATCGCAACGACCAGTTTGGCCGGCGGCGCGCGGTGCTCATGTCGCCCGACGGCGGCGAGACGTGGAAACTGGCCGCGACGGAGGACATGAGGTAGCGCGTAGGTCGCGCGGGGCGCGACGGAGGGCGGTCTCCGTCGTGGGGGAGCCGTGAGGATCGAGCAGCCGGCGATATCACTTAATGCGCTATGAGCGGTGATGAGCAGGGGGTCTGAAGGGGGAGTGAGCAGGGGTTTGGCTCATGTTTCGCTCATCACTTCGCTCATCTTTCGCTCATGCCCCGCTCATGCTGACGTACGGGCGCAAAATGTCATATTACGCTGCCAAGCAGTGATATATGACTATTCGGCGTTGCCGTCAGCATGATACCCCCCTCCCCCCTATCTGTCAGCGACCGTTGACGCCGGTGTCAAGTAGCTGTTTTGCGACATACGCGGGCAAAGCTCCCATTACGTATATCACATAAACGCATACTAGTCAAGTGGAAAAGCTAGTTTTTTTTCGTGGTTCAGGGGAAGGCTGGGGCCAGTTGGGTGGGGCGGGCGGTTTCCTGGGATCTCCGGGCGGGAAGCGGGGAAGGCCGGGGGGTTGAACTAGACGGCCTTCTTGCTGTTGGTCTTTCCTTTCTTGAGGATAGCCAGCGGAATCCGCTTTCCGCCTTCATAGAGGAAAGTATACTTTCCTCGTTGCGCCCTCTCTACTTCGACGAGTTTGTCAAAGATTTCCGGGTGAACATCCAGCAATATCTCAAAGTCTTTACGGCACTTGTATGCACCGCACCAGCACTCGGCGGATGTTCCTATGGTCGTCGCAGGACTCTTCGGGAGACTGTTCTTGGCTATGTAGTTCTCCACTTTCCTGTCAGACCAACGAAAGATTGGGCTAACGCTGATACATGAGAAAGAAGGATGGTACCACACGGGTATATACGTCGCACGGACGTGTGATTCTGCGGCCCTGATCCCGTCGTAAACAACCTTGGGGCCTTCAATCTGTGAAAGATATCGGCGAATCGGGGCAATCTTGAGTGTTTCGCAACACCAACGCGACTTTACGCCTGGAATGCCCCATCTTTTGGCAAGTCCGAAGAAATTACGGGGAGGCCTTACTGTGACTAACTTCAAGCTGAGTCTTCGAGACACATTTTTGACGTAGGCTTCTACTTCCGGAAACCCGGCTGTCGTGTCTGCATGGATAACAGTAACTTCCGCATTGATGCTCTCACAGATCTTTCGCATGTACTCGAGGAGGCACAGGCTGTCTTTTCCGCCACTGAATAACAGATACGGTTGGCCCATTCGTAGAGTCTTGCGGATGTCCTCATAGGTTATGCTTACAGTGCTTCGCGCATGGCTGGCCTGGTCTTTACTCAATGAACAAGCACGAAAGTAGCCCTTACCGTTGGAGTGAACGACATAGAGCGGTTTAATTGGAGGTCCCGGGATCCACTTGGAAAAAACGGTGCCCATATGGCCGCACACGGGGCAGCGGATCTGCAGACCCCTGAGTCGCCGACCAGCAATAGCCTGCGCTGTAGTTTGCCAAGCGATGTCATAGGATCGTTGCGACACGCTCGTCCTTTCTTCCGGTCCCAAGCGCTGTTCACCTCTATTGGGCAGCTTTCCGGATGGCCTCTAAACGTCGTTGATTTCGATGCTCAAAATCGCGAAGGGGTACTGGCGCCAACATACTATCTTGCGTAAATGCTATCCGAACCTCCGCGGCCAAACTCTCCTGCCGAAGACTGTCAGTAATGAGCGCAGGCCCAAGATTGGTTGAAATCCGCCTAAGATAGTTCAGCAAATCCTTTTCAGAGTTGAGCTTTAGAATAACATCGCTTACTGAAGTCTGTGAGTGCTTGGATTTCAACAGCACCCGGTAGGCTCGAACGGCCACGGTTGTCAGCTTCTCTTGGGCAAGGACCGTTTTTGCCCAGGATCCAATCTGGTCTTTCATGTTCTGTCGGTAGTTATCGAGCGCGGACGATTGTTCGAGGACCACCAGTAGGTCGGCCCACAACTTGCGGCAGTCAATGTGCCTAAGGGTAAATGCAAGGGTTGCCGCCTCTACGATAGACGCGAGGCAATTCACCTCAAGGAGGACGACTTTCCAGTTTGACCCCTTGTTGTGGGATTGTATGGCCCGATACGTCTCTTCACGGAGTGATGTCGTGACGAGGGCCGGGAAAATCCGATTTGCTGGGATATGAAGTGCCCGCTGTGTTTCCTCAGCGTGGCGGATACACTCGTTGAATTCCTTGGACCATTGACCGGCACCGGTTCTCATCGTCGCTTCCACTAGGACCACATACTGATCTACGTGCGCGATACCGTCGGGGCCCGAAGGCGCCTTTGTCTGGGATGAGTGATCGCCGTTCCAAACGACTCTTTCATTTGTTCTTGGATCGCCCTTGGCGTCGTAGTATGGCAAATGAAGCAAGGAAGCGAATGCTTGAACGACAAGATCTTCAAAAACGCTGGACTGGAGTCTATGCTATTCTTAGTTGAAAATTGAAGCGGCTCCTTCCGAGTGGTCT
>CAYPFP010000017.1:0-51569 GCA_964409935.1 uncultured Planctomycetota bacterium
AAATCCCAGGTCATATACAGGAATCCTCGCGCACAGGTCTTCCAACAGTTCCAGGGTGAACGACATCCCGGCTGAATCCCAATAGGTGGGGAAGGACCGGGCCACCAGAAGCCCCGCCGCCTGGCCGGCCGGCAGCAGGGCGGCCTTGTTTGAGGAGGCATGGCGAAGCACGAACACCTTGCGCAGTTCCGCCCTTTGCGCGGCGAAAGCGCCGCCCTGGCCGTGCCAGGGCGTGCCGTAGATCCACCATCGCCCGCCGAGCTTGCGGACGATGATGCGGTCGTCGCTGAGCACCGTCGCGCCGGGCTGGGCCGCCATGAGGCGGCCCATGGTGCTCTTGCCGGCGCCCGAGGAGCCGATGAACAGGAGACCGTCGCCGTTCAGGGAGACCCCGCAGCCGTGCACCTCCATGCCGCGGCCTTGGGCCAGCAGGCTGATGAAAAGCAGTTCGTCGAAGGGGTAGCTGAAAGGGAATGTTGCCCGAACATGGCCGCCGTAGCGCACCGGTTCTCCGGCGCGGTTGCGGTGCGGGGGAACGTACAGGTCGCCCCGGCTGAAGTCCGCCTCGAAGATCGCCAGTCGGTCCAGCACGGTTTCCGTGTTGGGGGGGAGTCCGCCAATCCGTCGGGCCGGCGCGCCCTCGCCCCTTTCCACCAGCGCGCGGGGGGCCAGGAACTTCATGATCCGCTTGCCGCTCTCCTGGTAGAGCTGCCAGACGGTGTTGGACGAAAAGGTCAGGCTTCCCTGAAGGGGCGGCGCAGCCTCGACGCGCACGAGGATGCGCACGTCGGGCGGCGCGCTTTCCGTGCAGCGAAAGGCCTCGTAGATCTCGGTCGGCCTCGGAAATGACGCGCTCGCGGGCAGGCGCAGCCCAACCCGGATGTCCGCGATCCGGAAGCCATGATCGAGGGCGCTCGCCGTCATTCCTTTTCCTTCCTGGGGCTGAGGTCCCTGCGTGGTCCGCTCGGCCTCACGCCTTCAGTTTCTTCAGGTACTCCGCTCTCAGGTGCGCGATTCGGCACAAGTATTCGACTCGGGCCTCCGGGTCGCCGTGTTCGGTCTCTCCCCAGCCCGGGCATTGTCCGCAGAATGCGGCCAGGTGGCAGGTGGCGCAGGGCGAAGGCCGCGTGCGCCGCTTCTCTTTACGGGCGCGTTTCGCCCGCTCCCAGCCCTCGCGGAACGTCCCTTCCAGCAGGTCGTACCGCCACGTCCGGGCCACGGGACACAGCACCAGTCCGCCCTCGGCGTCCACGAAGAATGCGTTCACGCCCGCTCCGCACTGAAAGACCAGATGCCCTTCAACGGGAATGCCGCTGAACCGGTGGCGGACCTTGAACCACTCGCGCACACGGTCGGCGTGCGACACATCCATCTCGAAGACCTGCTGCGCGCTCAGGCGTACGCGGCGCGGCCCCTCTTTGCCGTCCACGCGCCCCATGATCATGGGATCGAACCGGAACGTCGCCCCGTACCGCCTGGCCATCGCCTCGATCGCTCCCGCCTCGTGGCGGTTCAGGCTGAGCGCCACCGTTTTCAGGCAGAGCGGCGCGCCGGTGGACGCCAGTCTCTCGACCCCTTCGATGCACTTGCGAAAGGAGCCTTTCACCCGCGTCACTCTCTCGTAGGTGTCTGCCGTAGCGCCGTAGAGCGTCACCTCCACCTTGAAGGGCTTCATGTCCCTGAACAACTTTGCGTGATCGGGTGTGACGAGCGTGGCGTTGGTGAAGAGCGTGACGAGGAAGCCCTTGTTCTTCGCGAAGGCGTACAGGCGCGGGAAATCCGTGCGCACCAGCGGCTCGCCGCCGGTCAAAAGAAGCCACAGGCAGCCGGCCTCCGCGATCTGGGCCAGAAGGTTCTCCAGGGCCTCGGCGTCGAGTTCGCCAGAAGTCTCCGACAGGGGGGCGTTCACGTAACAGTGCGCGCAACGCAGGTTGCAGCGGCGCGTCAACTCGACGCCGCCCACCAGCGGCAGGCCGGCCTCGACGCCCACGTCGTGAAGGCGCCGGCTGAAGTCGGAATACGCTATCTCCGGAAGGTGTGGACAGTCCACGTCGTGCTACCTCGCATGGCCTCGGCTTTTCAGCCGGACGGCGCCGCCTCGTTCAAATCCCAGACCCCCGGACCGCTGACTAGTTCTTTGCCAAGTCCGCGTAGCGTCCTCGCGCAAAGTCAATCCACTCCGCGATCTTCTTGTTGCGGTAGTCGCTGTCCTTCCACTTGGTCTGCGCCAGCGTGATGGCTTGTTCTTCGGTAATGGGCACGCTGCACAGCTTCTGCACGGCTTCCACAGGAAGTTTCTTCGCGATGACGCCCTTCCACGCCGCGACCAGTTCCGAGTGCGTGTCAATCATCAGCGCGCCGAGCAGGTCGTTCAGAACGCTCCAGCGGGTGGACGCCTTCTTGGAGTCATAGCTCAACTCCGCCTTGAAGTCCGTCGGCGTGAGCGGGGCCGCGCAATTCCCGCCGCAGCGCGTGTGGACCGACGGCAGCACGCTGATCCGTGCCAGCGTGTATTTCGACGGTCCGCCTCGTTTGCCGGCGGGCATCACCCACAGGAGCTGCCCCTCTTCGGACAGCACGAACTCCACGAAGGCCTGCGCCATCTCCCGATGCGGCGCCCCGCGCAGGATCGCGATGCCGTCCGGCGTCACGACCGTCAGACCTTCCGGCATCACGAAGGCCAAGCGGCCCGCGCCGTCTTTCTGTATCTGCGCCCAGGCGTAGAAGTCAATCGTCAAGCCGTACAGGGCCTCGCCCAGTCCGACGCTGGCCGACACCAGGGCGCTGGAGTCCGAAAAATTCCGGATGTTCGCGCTGAGTTTCGTGATGACCGCGAAGCCCTTGTCCCATCCGTATGCCTGAAGGATGATCTCCATGAGCATATGCGCCACCCCGCTCTGACGCGGGTCGCCGAAGGCCACCAGCCCCGCCAGCCGGGGGTCGGCCAAGTCCTCCCACGTCTTCGGCGCAGGCAACCCCATCTTCTTGACCAGTTCCTTGTTATAGATGATCCCGAACCCCGACAGCGCCGTGCCGAACCATTCGCGGTCGGGGTCGTAGACGGGTATGCCCGCGCAGACCGGCGGTATCGCTTCGATCAGGCCTCGCGGCAACTCCACCGGCTGCAACACGCCGGTCGTCTTCAGCTCCATGTATGGGTCCACCCCGCCGCCCCAGAAGACGTCCAACCCGATGCCTTTGGGGTTCTTGTCGAATTGGGTCTTGACGTAACGGAGCTGATCCTGCGCTCCGGCGCCGGTGTTCAGCCACTCGATGTCAATGGAGTCTCCTGTCAGATTCTTGTAGTGCCTGACGAAGGCTTGCGCGAACTCGAATTTGACCGGCTCCGGGTTGGGCGACAGGATCACCAGCTTGTTGCTTTGCACCTCATGGCGTACGGCGATCAGGGCGATCGCCCCGGCCGCCGACAAGGCAATAATCAGAATCGCCGCCGCGTACTGGATAATCCTGAGCATTCCGCCTCCGCTAAACCCCCGCGACCCTGCGCCCATCTCTCCACTCACAGTGTAACTTCGCGCAAAAAGCCTGTCAATAACCAGCGGCCCTCAATTTCGTTTGACTTGATTCGGGAGCGGGCTTACACTGGCAGTTGCCCGTCGCAAACTGGCGGCAAGATAGGACGCCGTTCGCGATGGCGCGGGGGTTGCGTCCCCCTCTGTCAGTTTCAGGTCAAGGAGGCGCGTCATGGAAGGCAAGGGGTTTCTTGTCTTTCTGGTCCTCGCCGTTCTGCTTATCTCCGTCTTCGGCTATCTGGGGGTGAAGACGTACAAGGACATGCAGCAGCCCCTCCCGAAGGAGGAGCCTGTTGCGACGCCCCAAGCGCCTGCCCCGCCCGTCAAGAAAGCCGCGCCCGATCCCCTCGCCGGCGGCCGCGAGGCCTATGCGCGGGGCGACTATGCCGCCGCTCTTCAAGCCTTCACGAAGGTCCAGGCCTCCGACCCGAACAATGCCGCCGCCAGGGAGGCCGCCGCCGGCGCCGAGGCCATGCTGCGGCTTCAGGCAGCCACTGTCGGCAAGAAATGGGACGAGGCGCTGGCCGCCTGCGTCGAGGCCGCCAAGTATTCCCTCAGCGCCTCCGACGCCAGGCGCCGAATGCCGGACCTCGAGATCCGCAAGTCCTACCAGGAGACCTACGACAAGGCCGCCCAGACCGCCGAGAAAGGCGAGTATGCCGCAGCCTCTCAAATCTACATTGATGCCTGGCGAATCGCCTCGCGTATCAGCATGGCCACCGACGCCCGCGAAAAGGCCGCCGAGATGCAGCGCCGCATCGTCTCAGCCGCAGCCGCCGAGGCCGGCCTCAAGAACGTCCTCCTCGTCTGCGCCGACCGAAACGATCCTTACGCCATGTTCGCCGCCGCGACCTGTTTCCTTTCGAACAAGGAATTGGCGTCCCAACACGCCGACCTCCAGAGCAAGCTCGATGTGGCCAACGCCACCATCGCCGGCATGCCTGAGAAGTACCCCTCGCCCCGCGTGACCACCAGGCTCCGCTTCGATGTCGTCAAGCTGCGCAGCGGGTCTGTCGAGAGGGGCCAGATGGTCGCCAAGGACGCGAAGACCGTGAAGCTTCGTCAGGAAAAGGACGGCAAAGAGGTTACCCGCACCTTCCTCGCGCAGGATGTGGAGGAGGTGACCGAGGAGGTCACCTCGCCCCAGGATGCCAACAACAAGTCCGCCGAGCGGCTTCTGGACCGCATCGTCCGGCAGATCGAGACCAAGCGCCTCTTCGACGCCCTCTCCTCGTTGGGCATATTGTTGCGGGAGTTCCACGACGTCCCGCTGCTGAAAGACGACGCGCGTCAGCAGAAGATCATCGCCGCCGCCAGCGCGGGCACGGCCCTCAAGGGCGCCGTGAATTGCCGGAAACTGCTCGAGGTATGCGTCGCCCAGTGTCAGGCGGCCTGCCCCAAGTGCGAGGGTCTGGGGCGGCTTGCCTGCGCCAACTGCAAGGGCGAAGGCAAAGTCGAAGTGCCCTGCGCCGTGTGCGGCGGACAGGGCAGGACGACGTGTTTCACCTGCAACGGCGCCGGAAAGGTGATGGGCGTCAACCCGGGGACGACGGCGCGGTGTCAGGTCTGCGCCGGTAAAGGGTTCTTCACATGCGCCGAATGCAAGGGCAAGAAGGGTCAACTTCAGCCCTGCGGCAACTGCCAGGAGGGCAAGACCGTGCCGTGCGAACTCTGCGTGGGCACGGGCCGCCGCCGGTAGCGGGCGTCGCCCCCGCGCAACCCGCCGCAAACTCCGCCTCTCGCTCCCCGTTGTTGTTTTTGGGGACGCGCTCTGCTAAGATGAACCCTCGTTGGCGGGGCCTTGCGCCCGCGTGTCGGCACGCGGCGCAAACGCGCCGCCGGTCAGCACACAATGGAAAGGAGATCCGATGCTATTCTTCATTGACACGGCCAAGGTGGAGGAGATTCGCGAGGCGAAAAGCTGGGGCATCCTCGACGGCGTCACGACCAACCCGACCCATGTCGCCGACACCGGCCGCAAGTTCTACGAGGTGCTCGAAGAAATCTGCTCCATCGTGGACGGCCCCATCAGCGCCGAAGTCACCGCCACCGACGCCGACGGCATGATCCGCGAGGCGCGCCAGATCGTAAAACTCCACAAGAACATCGTCATCAAGATGCCCGTCATCCGCGAGGGCATCAAGGCCATGAGCGTGGTCTCCAAAGAGGGCATCAAGATCAACGCCACCCTGAACTTCTCATCCGCCCAGGCGCTGCTGGCCGCCAAGGCCGGCGCCGAGTACATCAGCCCCTTCGTGGGCCGCCTCGACGGCATCGGCCAGGACGGCATGGAGGTCGTGCGCGAGATCAAGGCCATCTACGCCAACTACGGCTACAAGACCAAGATCATCGTCGCCGCCGTGCGGCACCCCATGCACGTCATGTGGGGCGCGCTGGCCGGCGCCGAGGTCTGCACCATGCGCTTCGAGATCATGAAGCAGCTCTTCGAGCATCCCCTCACCGACATCGGCCTGAAAAAATTCCTGGATGACTGGCAGAAAGTGCCGAAGTAAAGACGTGTTCAGTCTCCCGGTTAATAGGAGCCGCAAATGAAAAAGGGCGCCCGGACCTCCGGCAAGTCCGCCGGTTCCATCTTCGACATCCCCCCCGAACGTCTCGGCCAGGGCACGCGCATCAAGGTCGAAATCCTGGACACCGAGGACGACATCTACCACGACTTCGCGCGCGTGATGTTCAATGAGATCAGGAAGAACAACGAGGCCGGCAAACCCACGGTGTTCATACTTCCCGTCGGTCCCGTCGGCCAGTACAAGCGCCTGGCCCGCCTCTGCAACCACGAGGATGTTACCTGCGAAAACCTGGTCTGCATGAACATGGACGAGTACTGCACCGACGACGGGAAGGACTGGATCTCCTACGATAGCCCGCTCAGCTTTCGGCGGTATATGGACGAACAATTTTACAATCTCCTCGACCGCGACAAACGCGTCAGGGACGAAAACAAGATTTTCCCTGATCCCCGAAACCTCCGCGAGGTGCCGCAGCGGATTGGCGAGGTCGGCGGCGTGGATGTGTGTTTCGGCGGCGTCGGCATTCTGGGCCACATCGCCTTCAACGAGCCGCCCGAACCGGGCGAGAAGGTCAGCCCCCGCGAATTCAAGCGCCGCCCCACGCGCGTGCTCGACCTCAACCGCGAGACCCGCCTCATCAACTCCGTCACCGCCGGCGGCGGCTGGGTGGACGCCATCCCCCGTAAGGCCGTCACCGTCGGCATGAAGGAAATCCTGGAGTCGCGCGCCGTCCGCATCTACATGAACCGGGTCTGGCAGACCGCCATCGTGCGCAAGCTTATTCACGGTCCTATCACGCCTTTCTGTCCGGCATCGTTCCTTCAGGAGCATTCGGACGTGAAGGTCACGATCGCAGCTTACGCGGCGCAGACCCCCTCGGCGAAGTTAAGGTAGTTCCAACATGAAGGCGGGACAGGACAGGATTCATCTGGCCTATGGGCGCACGACCGTCCCGCTGGACCTGCGCGAGTTTCCCAACCGCCCCCTGATCCTGGAGGCGCCGGAACCGCCCGCTCTGGCCGACCCCGAAGCCGCCGTCGCGCAGGCCCTGGAGCAGCCCATCGCCGCTCCTCCTCTTCGTGAACTCGTGGCTCGCGGCGACCGCGTCGTCGTCCTCGTCTCCGACCTGACGCGCCCCACCGGCGCGGACCGTTTCATGCCTGTCCTTCTCAAGGCGCTCAATGACGCCGGTGTGCCGGATGGAAACATCACGGTCCTCTTTACCCTGGGCCTCCACAAGCCCAACACGCCGGAGGAGAAGCGCCGTATCCTGGGCGCGGAGGCGGCGGCGCGCGTCAAGACGGCCGACCCCGACGGCCGCGACGAAAAGGCCCACGTCTTCCTGGGCACGACCGCCTTCAAGAACGACGTGCTCATCAACCGTCTTGCCCTGGAGACCGACAAGCTCATCGTCACCGGCACGATCGGCTACCACCTCTTCGCCGGTTTCGGCGGCGGGCGCAAGGCGATCCTGCCGGGCGTCGCCTTCGCCAAGACGATCCTCTACAACCACATGCTCGTCCTCACCACACGCCGCTCCGGCTGGCATCCCAACGCCCGCGCCGGCGTCCTCGACGGCAATCCGACCCACGCCGACATGACCGAGGCGGCGCGCATGGCAAGGCCGGCCTTCCTCCTGAACACGGTCCTCGACTCTCACCATCGCTTCACGAAGGTTTTTGCCGGCGACTGTTTCAAGGCCTTCGAGTCCGGCTGCGATTTTTTCGGCAAGGCCTGTTCCGTGGCCGCCCCCGGCAAGGCCGACCTCGTCATCGCCAGTTGCGGCGGCTTCCCGAAGGACATCAATTTCATCCAGAGCCACAAGACGATGGATTACGCCATGAGCGTCTTGCGCGACGGCGGCGTCATGATCGTTCTCGCCGAGTGCTCCGCGGGTCTGGGCAACGACACCTTCCTCGACTGGTTCCGCCACAAGACCGCCCCCGAGTTCGAGGCATGGCTCAAGGAGTCCTACCTTCAGGCGCCAAACATGAACGCCCAGACCTCTTATTCGCTCTTCTCCAAGACCCAGCGGGCCGCCATTGTCCTGGTGAGCGCGTTGCCCGGCGAAGCGGTCCGCAAAATGGGCATGTTGCCCGCACCGTCGCTGAACGCGGCCCTCTCTCTGGCCAGGCAGAAACTTGGCCCTGATTTCAGCGCGCACCTGATCCCCGCAGGCGGTTACATGAGATTCTACGTCCGGTAGGGGAGGTTTGCCCTGGACGTTTCCTGTTTCAGGAGGTAAGAAGATGAGACACGGGCGCCGGATTCTCATCCTCGTGCTGGCTTTGGCCTTTTCCTCATGCCAGGAACGGCCCGTCGAGCCTCCCGCCAAACCCGGCTCCCGCGCCGAGCCGGAACGAAAGATCGAGACGAAACCCTCGGAGACGAAAACAGAGTCCCCGCCCGCGGCCGTTGAGACCAAGAAGGTCGAGCCGCCGAAAGAGATGCCCGGCCCCGTCCGCCGCCCTGCCGTCGCCGGCCAGTTCTACCCCTCGGACCCCGCCGAACTCGCCAAAGCCGTGGACTCGTACCTTGATAATGTAAGCCAGGAGGAGACCCGCGGGCGCATCATCGCCTTGGTCGCTCCCCACGCCGGCTACGTCTACTCCGCGCAGGTCGCGGCTTTTTCCTACAGCCAGATCAAGGGCAAGAAGTTCGACACGGTGGTGCTCATCGGCCTCGGTCATCGCGGCTCGCGCGGCATGGTCTCCCTCTATCCCGCCGGCTGCTACGAAACCCCCCTGGGCAAAGTCCCCGTCAACGGCGAACTGGCCGCCAAGATCATGATGGACAATCAGGACCTTATCAAGTACCACGAGTGGGTGGATGCCCCCGAACATTGTCTGGAGGTCCAGCTTCCCTTCCTCCAGCGCGTGCTGAAGGACTTCCGCATCGTGCCCATCCTCATCACCGACTGTTCCCTCGCCGAATGCGAGAAGGTCGCCAAGGCCGTCGCCGACGCCTGCCGCGGCGAGAACGTGCTGTTGGTGGCCAGTTCCGACCTCTCGCACTATCCCGCCTATCCCGATGCCGTGCGGGTGGACAAAGCGGTCATGCAGTCGTGGGTGAGCCTTGACCCCGCCAAAATCCTCGCGACGGACAAGGCGTTGATGGACGAGGGGATCAACAACCTGGCCTGCGCCGCCTGCGGACGCGATGCCGTCATCACGACCATCATGGCCGCCAAACGCCTCGGCGCAAACGCGGTCAGGCTGCTCAAGTACGCCAACTCCGGCGACGTCTCCGGCGAAAGGAGCCGCGTCGTCGGTTACGGGGCGGCCGTCGTCTACCAGAAGGCCCCCGCCCCGCTCCCGCCGCCGGTCGAGAAGAAACCCCCGCCGAAGTCCGAGGCGCCTCCGCCTCAACCCGCGGGGCAGGAAAAAAAACCTCAGAAATCCGAGGCCCCCGCGCCCCCCCCTCCGCCGGGAACCCTTTCCCCGGAACTTCGCAGGAAACTTCTGGTCCTGGCCCGAAGCGTTGTGGAGTCCGCCGTCAAGCAGGAACCTCTCTCCGCCGTCAAGTTCGATGACGCCGCCCTCCAGGAGCATCGCGGCGCCTTCGTCACCATCAAGAACCAGGGACGGCTTCGCGGCTGTATCGGAAATTTTGTCGCCCGCGAGCCGCTCTTCCGGGTCGTTCAACGCATGGCCATGGCCGCCGCGACTCAGGACGCCCGCTTCTTCGGGAACCAGATCACGGTCGAGGAACTCAAGGACGTGGACATCGAGATATCGGTGCTCTCGCCCCTCGTCCCCGTCGCCGACCCGATGAAGATTGAACTTGGCAAACACGGTATATATATTATTAACGAAAAGAAGGGCGCGGCCGGCTGCTTCCTGCCGCAGGTGGCCTCCGAAACCGGATGGTCCGCAGCGGAGTTCCTGTCGCACTGTGCGCGCGACAAGGCCGGACTTCCCGCCGACGCCTGGAAGAACGACCCCGACACCACGGTGCTCGTCTTCACCGCCGAGGTCTTCGGGGAAAAGGAGTGAATGCGGAGATATCCGAGTGCCGGAGGCCCTGGGCCGCCGGCAGAAAAACCCGTGTCCGCAACATCTCACGGAGAGGACTGATCCATGGATGAAGATACCAAGAAAAAGCTTCTCGCCATCGCCCGGCGAACCGTGGAGGCCGCCGTCAAGGGAGAGAACCCGCCGCAGTTTTACCTCAGCGACCCCGAACTCCAGGCGTTTCGGGGCGCCTTTGTCACCATCCGCAAGCACGGTCAGCTTCGCGGTTGCATCGGGCAGTTTATCGCCCAGGAGCCGCTCTACCAGGTCGTCCGCAACGTGGCCGTCTCCTCCTCGACCCAGGACCCGCGCTTTGCCAACTGTCGCCTCACCCCCGCCGACCTGCCGCACATTGATATCGAGATTTCCGTCCTTTCCCCCTTGACCCGCATCGCGAACCCGCTCGACATCGAACTGGGCAGGCACGGCATCTACATCCGTCGCGGCCCCTACACGGGATGTTTTCTCCCGCAGGTCGCCACGGAGACCGGCTGGACGAAGGAGGAGTTCCTCACCCACTGCGCCCGCGACAAAGCGGGCCTGCCGCCCGACGCCTGGCGCGACCCCGCAACCGAGGTCTACGTCTTCACGGCGGAGATCCTGGAGGAACGGCCCTCTCACAAGGCATAGCGCCGGCGCACAACGCCGGAACACGTCCGGTATAGATCTGCCCCCCGGGCGCCCCGGACCGCCGCTGCGGCGGCGCGCCCGAACGGCCTTTCGCCTCTATCCTGATAGGACTGGATTGCCATGTTGCCGAGAATGTTGTCCGTTGCGCTGACCGTGCTCCTCCTGTCTGCGGCCCCGGCGGCGCGCGCCCTCGACGAGCCTTGGATCAGCGACACATTTTTCTACTGGTACCAGTGGGACTACCAGAAGGAACTGGGTAGCTGGATTAACGGCGTTCATAACACGCCCCTCGGCGGTTACTACAACTCGCTGAGCTACAAGGACAACCGCCGCTCTCTCTGGCAGGCTTCCGAGTGGGGCATCACTCATCATTTCATGGACTACTGGGCGCCCACGTGGAAGGACGAGAACGGCGAGATGCGCGAGAAAACCGTCATGCGCGCCGCCGAGTCCCTGCGCAAGGACGGCTACAATATCTGGATGTCCTACTACCAGGACGGCACCAACTTCGAGATGAAGGATTTCTCGAAGAACGTCTCCGAGAAACGCGACGTCTACCAGTGGATTCGCGACTTCGCGAAGTCTCCCGTCTGGCCTCGCCTGAACGGCTACCCGCTCCAGCTCGTTTACGGTCGCAACGGTAGACCCGAAACCTCCGAAGATCACGAGGGTTTCCGGCGGTTTCTCCGTTCGAAGTACCCGACGATCGAGTCTCTCAACCGCGAATGGGGCGGCGCCTTCAAGTCTTTCGATGATATCGAAATGTCGTTCTCCGCGTCGGGGTTCCATCGTGCCCTCTCTATCAAGCATCAATACGAGATATGGCGGGCGGAGTGGGCGCGCCTGGACGACCTGGTCAAGAAGGAGTTCGGGCTGCCGGGAATCCGAGCTTCCTTCGACGTCGCCTACAAGCCGTTTCTGGGCTTCGGCTATTCGGACTTTGCGCGCGTCTTCGCCGGTCCCCATTCCTACGGCGGCATCTTCGCCGAACCCCACGACCAGGACGTCGAGCGTTTCATCCAGGCCGCCGTCGCCAGGAAATACAACACCGTCTTCTTCGACCACTTCAAGAACGGCTATCACGATTGGAACATCCGCATTCCGGGCATCGTCTACTGGCCCGACCCCTTCAACTTCGACCGCTTCTGGGTTGGCGCCCTCATGCGCCGCAGCGAAGCCCTGCTGCATTTGTCCTGGAACGAGTGGTGGGAAGGCTCCAACCTGGAGCCTTGCGAGGAGTTTGGAAAGACTCATTGCCAGAAAAACCTTTTCTACTCCACGCTCATGCAGTTCTGCTTTCCGTCCATCCGGCAGCCCACCGGCGGCGCTGAGGTCGTCGTGCTCCTCAACGATTGGTGTTTTCTCGCCGGCGACGGCCGCCCGGACGACCTCTACGAGACGATACAAGCCCTTCGGCGCCTGAATGTTACGTTTGACCTTCTGCCCGACGATTTTGTGTCCGACGAAGCCCTAGCCGGCGCGCGCATCGTCATCGCCCCTCAGTGTCAGACGGGTCTGGGTGTCAACGCCAAAGGCGAGCGCCTTCTCGATGTTCTTGCGCGCTGGCTCAAGTCCGGCAAGGGGCGCAGGCTTGTCGCCTCGCGCAACTCGCACGCGCGGGAAGTCTTCGGTCTCCGTCTGGCCGCGCGCCCAGCCGCGCCCGTCGCGCAGAAAGGCCCCGACCTCAATGTGTTCGTGGATGTCGGTTCGGAAGGCGACGACCAGTTTCTCGTGGACGGCGCAGCCGGCCGCGAAGACTGGAAGAATCTCCCGAAGGAACAGTTCGGCGCCGGCGCCAAGATCACGGTTCGCTGGACGCCGGGCGGGGGAAAGCGCACTGTCTTCAGCCTGCCGGCTTCCCCCGGCCGCGATCACGTCCTGCGCCTGGCCGGCAATGCCATCTGGCCCAACACCATCGTCGTGCGCATCGAAGGCCGCGAGGCCGGCGCGCTCACAATCCAGCCCGGGTACAAGCAATACGAGGTCGCCATACCGGCCGCGGCGCTGGACGGCGCGGGCCTCATCGAGCTTGCCCTTGAATACCAGGAGACCCGTGTCCCGAAAAAGATGGATCCTCAGCGCTTCCCAAACGAGTCTCGTGTATGCAACCTGGCCCTCGACTGGCTCCAGTTCGCCACAGCCGGCGTTCCTGCTGCGAGCCGCGAACAGAAATTCGTTATGCCCAAGTCGGAGATCGAGTGGGTTTCCGATATCCTGGCCCCGCTGCGCGGACGCAGGATCGAATGCCCCGTGTCCCGCCATGATCGCCTGGACGTGCCGGCGGCGGACATTGTCTCGCGGTATCCGTCCGACGGCGCTCCCCGCGACGTCGTAAAGACGTTGGGAAGCAACGGCCTTTTCTATGTCAACGGCTTGCTCTCCGACGTGAAACATCTCGACTGGTGGACGGCTGTCCTGGAGCGATGGGGCGGCGTCGCGGTCCGTCCGCTCGCCGCCGTCACGCCGCCGAACCCCGAAGACCTTGCGCTGATGAGCGCGCGCCTGTCCGCCGGCGATACCGATATTGTGTTGGCGGCCAACTACGACATCTCAAAGTCCAGGAAGGTTCTGCTCAGTGTCCAAGCTCGTCCGGTTCCGTTGTCGGAAGTCCTTATCCTGTCGAGAGATGGGAAGCGTGCGGAGCCGCTCATCCCGCAGGTTGACGGCCAGTTGATACGTGCGTCGGATTCGCTTCGGTACTACGGCGTTTACCAGTTTGCCTTCGCTCCGGTCCGTGTCAGTGCGCCTGCCTTTGTCCTTCAGCCCGGTGAGAAAAGGGAGTTCAAATTGGTCGTGCGCAACCTGACGACAAAGCCCGTCGCGGGCGCCATCCGCCCGCGCTCGGTCATTCCGACCCTGGTTGGAGCGCCGTGTGCGGTCTCGCTGGAGGCGTCGCAGGAGCGCGAGTTTGCCGTAACCATCGAGGCGAAGAGCGAAGGCGACTGGGGCGTGAAGACCGTTGCCCTCGAACTCGACTTCGACGGTCGCAAAGCATACCTCTTCCGAGACGTTACCGTGCTTGCCCCGCCGAAGCTGCGCGTCGCGCCGCGCATCGTGCCCGCAGGCAAGGCCGTTGTGGAGATTCAGAACATCCCCGAACGTCTGATGACAAGCGGCGAAGCCGAGGATGTGAAGCTCAGGGTCTCTGCGGCGGCCCCCAAGCTGGGACCCGTTCCCGCTCCTGTTCCCCGCGCCGCCAAGACGGCAAGTCTGGGGACGCTGGGCAGCGGGCAGAAAGCCAGGACGGACCTGGGCGATTTTGCGGCCGCAGGGCGGACTCCGGCGGTTGAGCCTGTGGACATTTCCATCGAATACAAGGCGGGCGGACATCCGGCGCAGCGCGTCGAGCAGTCGGTGCTGGTGGCCCATCTGCCCAAGGAGTTCGATTCGTTCCCCGGCGGCCTGGGGACCGTCACTGTGTTCAATCCGCGAAGCATTTGTACGGGCCATGCGCTGGTCCGATGCAACTTGAAGACGTTGGGCGCGCCGGAGAAGAAAATCTCCCTTCGGGATTCAGCAGGGGCAGCGGTCCCTTTGCAGATTCAGGACTCCGGCGAGGCTGTCTTCCCCGTCCTGACGCCGCCGGGTTCCGGACAGACTTTCACGTTGTGCGAGGGAGGGGATCCGCAGCCCGCGTCCGATCTTCGCATCCGCGAGGAGGCTCTCGGCACGCGGAAAGGCAAGCTGACCGTGGGCAATTCCTTCTTCACGATCACGCTTGATGAAGCCAAAGGCGGCACAGTGACCGAGTTCCGCTCCGCCGCCACGGGGCGTGACTACGCTGCCGAAAGCCTCGGCGTAACCTACGGCACATTCGGTAAATACGACCCGACGACGCCCTTCAGCAACACCGTTAAGTTCATATCCGAGAGCAGGACGCGCCAGTCGTCCTCGCCGGCCAAGATCACCTTGTTGAGCAGCGGTCCGGTCTTGGCTGTGGCGGCGGTCGAGTGGCGCGACAGGAATCTCAGCGTGACGCAGACCTACGAGCTGGGCGCATATCAGCGCCACTTCCTGCTGCGTCAGGTCGTCAAGCCCATACCCGCACTGAAAGTGCAGGAGATCGTCGCCCTCGACGCTCGTCTTGTTCCCCACGCCTTGAGCAAAATATATCCGAACTTTGTCGGTCTGCCGCCGAGCAAGGAGGAATCGCCTCACTACGGCTGGCGGTATGGCAACTGGATTCCCGACTATCTCACCTTCATGGAGACCACGGGTTTTGAGGAGAGCATCTCGCTCGTGCCTTTGCGCTGGGAAGGACTCGACCAGGTTCGACAGGGCTTCTGGCCGGCACAACGCCCAAAGCCGGGTCCGCGTGCCCTCGCCGAAGTCGAATTTATCTCCCACAAGACCGCCCCGATATCGCTGGATGTGTGTGTGGTTCTGCACTCCGGCCACCAGATCGTTGCGAAACAGTTCAAGGAGGATATGAACAACCCCTTGCTTGTCCTTCCGGCGTTTTCGCCCAGGTGGCGCGAGGGTTCCATCCGGCGGCTCGTTCCGCCTCGCGCCGACTGGTTCGACGTCTTCTGGCATTACCGCATTCCGCTCACGGTGTCGGCCACAGGGGATGCGCCTGCTTTCGCGACCCTGAAACTGGACCTCCAGGCGTTGTCGCCGGGCCTGGAGGTGGACCCGAACTCGCTGCGCCTGGTCAGCCGGCAGGATGCTTCGGGGGCGTGGGCATTCGTGCCGTTCGCGTTCGACTCGAAGAGAGCCGAGCTTCGTTGGAGAACGGCTTCCGTCGTCGGCAAGCCGGCGCACAGAATCTTTCTGTACTTCGACTCGGTGCGCAACGGGCCTAAGCCTCCCGCCCAGTGGGCCCCGGTGGGGCGGACCGCAATAAGCGCGGATGATCCCATCCGCTCGCCGGAGGAATGGTCGCTGCAACTCGCTTCCCTGGGCGCGCGCGAGGGTCCGGACGGGCGGGATGCCGTCAAAATGTTGTGTCCGCCCGACCAGGCGTTCTCGCTTATCAGCAACAGCGCGCTCGATGTGCTGCCGAGGACGAAGTACAAAGTCGCTTTCTGGGCTTGCGCTGCGAAGGAGCCGGTGGCGTTGCACACAAACCTTTACCATGGAGCGGATTACGATTTCATCCATGGGAAGATTCAAGTCTCCGGCGGCGACTGGAAGCCTTATGAAGTGACGGTCGAGGCCAGAGATTTCCCGCGCGGAATCCGTCCGGTTTTCCGCCTTTGGACCACCGAAAAGAACAAGGAGGTGCTCGTGAGCCGTCTGTCGGTTGAGCCAATCCTGCCCGCGGGCGAGGTCAAAGTCGAAATGGGTAAACTGGAATCCAATTGTGAGCCGTGACTTTCAGCAACAGGAGACGAATGCGTTATGAGAATTCTCGACGGCTTCTTGCGGGTCGCGCATCGCGGCGCATCGGGCCAGGGTCTGGCCCCGGAGAACACCCTGGCGGCATTTGAAATGGCCATCGCCCTCGGCGCCGACGCCATCGAGTGCGACGTCCACGCCACTTCGGACGGCGCCGTCGTCGTTATGCACGATCCGAAACTGGACCGCACTACGAACGGCAAGGGGCCTATCGCGGAGACGACCCTTGAAGCCATCAGACGTCTCGATGCCGGCGCCTGGAAGGCTCCGAAATTCGCGGGCCAGCGTGTTCCCACACTCCGCGAAATGCTGGCCATGATCGGCGGTCGTCTGATCTCGATCATCGAGATCAAGGCCTCCGGAATCGAGCGCGCCGTGGTGGACGACATCGTCTCGACGAACAGCGTCGGCAACGTGGTCGTTTTCTCCTTTGCCGCCGATGCCGTGCGGAATGTGCGCGCCCTGAACCCGAACATCGCCACCGCGCTCCTGGTCGTGGGGGACTCCTCCGTGGCTCCCGTCCCCGCCTCGGAACTGGTGAAGAAGGTCCAATCGCTTGGCGCGCAGGCCCTGGCTCCCAACGCCGGCATGGTCACGGCTGAGATGCTTCAGGCGATTCATGCCGCCGGACTCAAGCTCTGGGGCTGGACCGTGAACGATCCGGAGCAAATGAAGAAACTTCACGGGATGGGCGTAGACGCCATCATCACCGACCGGATAGACCTGCTCAACGAGGCGATAGGCGCGGCCTAGAGGGAATGCTTGGTCTTTGCGATGATGTGTTCCTGAAGGTCCTGCGAGAGATTGACGAACAGCGCGCTGTATCCGAAGATGCGTACCGAGAGCGTTCGATAGCGTTCGGGATTGCTTTGGGCCTCCCTCAACATCTCTTCGCCCACCACGTTCACGCCGATCTCCATCCCGCCGAGGTCGAAGAAGGTTCGTATGAGCGAAGCCAGCTTGTTGTCCGGGCCGGCGACGGCGGTGGGGTGCAGGTCGAGGATCAGCGAGGCGCCGCCTGCGAGTTTCCGGAAGTCGAGCTTGGCCGCCGACTTGAGAACGGCCGTCGGCCCCGCGCGGTCGGTGCCGTGCGCGGGGGATGCGCTGGCGGCCAGCGGCTGTCTGGCTCGCCGTCCGTCCGCGCTGGCCGCCGTCAGTGGGCCATAGTGGTAGACGCTGGCGGGCGTTGTGGTGAAGAGCAGCGGCATGAAAGGCTCGCCCCACGAGTTGCGGTACGCCGCCAGTTCGTCGCACCAGTATGCCAGTTCCTCGCGCGCGAGGGCGTCTACGGCATCGTCGTCATTGCCGAACTTCGCGCACTGGTTGAGTAGGTACTGCCGCAGCTCTTCGCGCCCCTCGAAGTCGGTCTTGAGCGCGGTGACCAATTCGCTGAGCGTCATGCGTTTCTCGTCATACACGACCTTCCGGATGGCCGCGAGCGAGTTGGCCGCGTTGGCGATCTCGAACGCGTTCGGACACGTTGCATTATATCGCGCGCCTCCTTCGGTGACGTCGCGCCCGTTTTGCACGCAGCCCTCGGTTACCGCGGAGAGGAAGGGGTGTGGGAATGTTTCGGCCTGCACCTTTTCCGCCGAGCGGATTGACTCGACCATCAGGCGCGTGAAGTGTGCGACCTGGCGCCGGTACGCGGCCCGCAGCTCGTCGAAGGACGAGAAGTGCGCGTCTTCCGCGCCGTCGGCGGCCGATGACAGCCGTTCTCCCGTGAGCATGCATCGTCCGCTGTTCAGGGCGAGTTCCAGGCACTTCGTGAAGTTGATCACGCCCGCCATCGTTCGATACGGCCCGCGTCCGGGGATGCATACCTCAACGCATCCGACGACGGCATAGTCTCGCGCATCTTCCGGCTGGATTCCCTTTTCGGTCAGCGCCGGGATTGCTGCGTCGTCGTTGTAGAAGTGCGGTCTGCCGAGGCCGAGCTTGGCGACGTCGGCGGCTTTCTGGAGGAAGTCCTTCGGTGTCTTGCGGTGAATGCGCACTCCTATCGCCAGGGGCAGACGCAACTCGGCCGTGGCGTCGAGGCACAGGTGGGAGAGTTCGTTGGTGGCATCCGACCCGTCGGGCCGCAGGCCGCCCAGCATGACGTGCTGGTCGTTGTACGTGCGGTGCTGTTTGATCCAGAAGCACTCGATCAGTTCTCGCGCTTGTTCGCTGTTCAGGCGGCCTTCGCGCAGGTCGCCTTGGTAATAGGGATACAGATACTGGTCGAACCGTCCGAGCGAGTTGGCGAACGCCCCGACGTCGCCCATCTCGATCTCTTGGACGCGGTGGATGAACCAGACGCTTTGCAGGGCTTCGTGGAAGGTCTGGGCGGGTTGTGCGGGCGTTCGGCGGCAGATGGCCGCAATGGTGTGCAATTCGCGTTTCCGGGCGTCGTCGGCCTGGGCGGCGAGTTGTTCGGCCAGCTCTGCGTGTCGTTCGGCGTACCGGATCGCCGCGCGGCAGACGATCAGCGCCGCGTCCCAGAAGAGGCGTTTGCGTTCCTCCGTCGCGGTCCGCAGTTTGGTCTCGGCTTCGGCGACAATGGCGCGGAGGCCGTGCTTCAGGACCTTCTGGAAGTCGGGGATGCAGTGGCCTTGTTGGTAGGCGCTTCCTGCAAAAACCCCGGCTTTCATGCCCTTGCGGGCGTCTTCTGTAAGTGTTGCGTGCCAACGATGCCAGGCCGTGGGTCGTCCGCGCCAATACGCAAGTGCTTGTCGGGCGGCGGGCGTGAATTCCTTGCGGTCCTTGCCGAACCAGCCCCGCCATTCGGGGTAGCAGACTTCGTTGGCCCAGCTCAGACGGTCGTCCACGCCGCGGTGGCAGTGCGTGATCTGCTGTTGCGCCCCGGCGATGAGTTCGCCGTCGAAGATGCGGATGGTCTCATTGAGCAGGATGTGTTCGAGGGCCTTGGCCCGGCGCAGGATCGGCGGCTGTCCTTCGGTCCGGCGGTAGGAGTCCGTCACGAGCGTGGCCCGCTCGTTGGGGTCCTTTGTCATGGCCAGCGCCAGCGCGCGTTGCCTCAGGTGTCTTGTTCTGCCGTTCATAAGACATATTATAGCGGCTCATCGTTTTCGTTTGACAATCATTTTGGCCCATGTTAACTTCTGGGTTCCGCTTACTTGAAAGGAGGCTGTGCGCGATGGGTTTCAACGTCTACATTACCAGTGTCATTCCCGACCCCGGTATCCCGATCGTCAAGGCCGCCTGCGACAAGGTGGAGGTCTACCCCAAGGACCAGATTCATCCCCGCAAGCTTTTTCTTTCGAAGATCAAGGGTCGCGACGGTGTGCTGAGCCTTCTCACCGACGCCGTGGACGCCGAGGCCATGGACGCCGCGAAGGGCTGCAGGGTCTTTGCCAACATGGCCGTCGGCTTCAACAACATTGACGTGAAGGAGGCTACGAAGCGCGGCATTGTTGTCACCAACACCCCCGGTGTTCTTACCGACGCTACCGCTGATATGGCCTGGGCGCTCATTATGTCTACGATGCGCCGCATCCCCGAAAGCGAGCGTTTCTTGCGCGCCGGCAAGTTTCACGGCTGGCGTCCGATGATGATGCTTGGCGGCGATTTGGCTGGTCGTACGCTGGGCATCGTCGGCGCGGGGCGCATCGGCGCGGCCGTCGCCCTGCGTTCGGCGGGCTGGAACATGCGTGTCCTCTACTGCGATATTAAGGCGAACAAGGAACTCGAACAGAAACTCGGCGCGAAGAAGGTGGATCTGCCGGTGCTCCTGAAGGAGTCTGACGTCGTGTCGCTCCATACTGTCCTCGACGCTTCCACTCGCCATCTCATCGGCGAGAAGGAATTGGGCATGATGAAGAAGTCGGCCTATCTCATTAACACTTCGCGCGGTCCGGTCGTTGACGAGGCCGCTCTGGCGAAGGCGTTGAGGGCCGGCGTGATTGCGGGCGCCGGTCTCGACGTTTACGAGGAGGAGCCAAAGGTCCACAGGGGGCTGCTGAAACTGGAAAACGTCGTGCTCGCGCCGCACATCGCCAGCGCCACCATCGCCACGCGCACGAAGATGGCGACGATGGTCGCCAACAATCTGGTGGCGGCTCTGAAGGGCCAACGGCCCGAGAACATCGTGAATCCCGAGGTGCTTGAAAAGTAGGGAGAACTTTGAACCGGCTTCTCGCATTTACCGTACTTACCGCGCTTGGCATGACGTGTCTTGGCCAGGAGACCCCCCCGCCCCTTGTCGCCCTTGCCTTCGAGGGGACGTTGGAAAACAAGGGGACGCTTGGCGGGCAGGCGGAGTTTGTGGACTACGTTCCGGGCGAGGGCGCGCTCTACGATCCGGGTCCGTTCGGCGAATGCCTCGACCTCACCGGCGCGAAACGTTTCGGCGGCCGGCTCGAAGAGATGACGCCCACCGGCGGCGCCGTCGTCTTTTCGGGCAGGGAACTCGCCGGCATCGAGACGTTCACACTCATGCTCTGGGCGCGCCAGAATCCCCTTTTCGAGGGTATCAATGCCCGTCTTGCCTTTGCGCAGTACGGCTGGGACTGGCTTCCGGGTCCGAGCGGGACGGTTATCAGTCTTGGGAGCGGTGAGGCGAAGGTTTCGCACTCGCTGCGGGTCGCCTTCATGGATCGCGGCGAGGTCCCGCCGGCGGACGCCTGGCGGTTTTACGCCGTCGTCGTGGACCGCGACAAGGTGCGCGGCTACGTGGGCGGGCTGACCGGGCCGCTCTTTCGAACCGAAGAGGTCGAGCGGACCGGCCCGCGCGTGGCGGACTGGGGCGAACTCCTGATCGGGACATGGGGCGGCGTCCGTCCCTTCAACGGTTGGCTTGCCCGCTTCCGTGCCTTCCCGACCGCCCTCTCGCCGGAAAGCGTGGAGGCGGTCTTCAAGGAGGACCGCGCCGTGCGCGCGCCTTCCACCACCGTCTTCGATATGGGCCGGCCTCCTCTGCCTGCGCGAAGATTCACGCTGAAGCGTTCGGCCATCCCCTTCTCCACGCGGTGGCAGAAACCCCAGGCGCTCGACATCATGCGGTCCTTTCACGCCACGCACTGTCTGTGGGTTTATGGTCTGAAGGCCGACTTCGTCCGCAGCGTGCAGGAGATGGGGCTTGTCTACCAAGGCGCCCTCAACGGCCTTCAGGGCACCAACAAGGCCTTGCCCGGCGCGAGCAACGCGGGCGATCCATCGGGCCGACACGAGGACCTCGACGGTAACAAGAATATGCCGTCCTGGATGGTCACCTTCAAGCCCCCCCACTACACGGGTTGCTGCAACAGCCCCGCGTTCCGCGAAATCTTTTTCAACGCCGCGAGGCAGCACGTGGACATCGGTGTTGACATGCTTCACGTGGACGATTCCGCCATGAACGCTTCGTGGGTGCGCCATGCGGGTGTGTGTTTCTGCGGCGACTGCCGCCTGGGATTCCGCGAGTGGCTGCGCGCCCGCTACACGCCCGAACAACTTGGGAAGCTCGGCGTCGCCGACATCGAGAAGTTCGACTACCGGGAGCACCTCAAAGCCAACGGCATCCCCGACGCCGCGACCTACCGAAAGGGCTTCAAGAGCTTGCCTCTCACGCCGGACTTCACCGCCTTCCAGGTCGAAAGCTCGCGTCGTTTCTTTAAGGATTTCAGGGCGAAGCTCGACGCCTGGTCGCCCGCAAAGTACATCCCTATCTCCGTCAACGAGCCTCTGCAGCGGCCCGTTGCCGACGGCTCGTTGTGTCACACCGATCTGGCCGACTTCACGTGCAGCGAGATGTACGACCGCACGTTGGGCACGCATCTGGCCGCGGCCAAGGTGGGCGAGTCCCTCAGTCTTCCGCAGGTGGCGTCGCCCATTCCGAAGGGCGTTGCGGACGCCCGCCGCACCATCGCCGTGATGTATGCGCTCGGACAACTCCACCTCGTGCCCTGGGATCTTTACATGGGCAGCGATGCGACGGGCATTCGCCCGCGTTATTTCGGCGTGCGCGAAGAGTACGGCGACCTGTACGATCTCATCCGCCTGCGGCCCGAATTGTTCGACGACTACGAGTCGTTCGCCGAAGTCGGTCTTGTCTACAACGCCGACACCGAGTCCGCCCCGGCGCTCTGTCGTCAGATGGAGGCCCTCGCGCGGCTGCAGACGCCCTTCCACGTCCTGCCCGCCTCCACGCGCGACGTGCGGATTCCGCTGCGGGAGGCCGACCTGAGGGTGCTCCGCGCCGTCGTTCTCATAAGTCCTATTGAGTCGTTCTGCGACGAGGACCGTGCGACGCTCCAGAAGGCGCTGTCCGCGCGCCGTCTGCGCCTCGTCTCGCCCGAGTCGCTGGCGCCGCTGCGCGCCCACGAGTTCGATCTGTTCTCTCTGGAAGGTCCAGAGAAGGTCTACGCGTTTCCGCGCGTGGCGAAGAACAAGTCCTCCATCGCGATTCACCTCGTCAACTGGAACGAGACCCAGGCCGGTGCGCGCGAGGACACATTCAACTTCGTGACGCTGACGCTCCGGCATCTGCGGAGGTGGGGGCCTCTGCGCGACGCGGCCTACTTCGAGCCTGGCAAGGACCCCGTGGCCATCCAGCCGGAGCCGCATGAGGGTTTCGTCCGGCTCACCGTCCCGCGACTCGGAACATGGGGCATTCTCGTTCTGCGCCGCTGAGGAACGCTTTCATGAAGATCACGAGGCTCGAAACCTTCTTCGTCAAGACGCGCTGGCTGTTCCTGAAGATGCACACCGACGAGGGCCTTTCGGGCTGGGGCGAACCCATTGTCGAAGGCTGGTCGCGCACCGTCGCGACCGCCGTGCAGGACATGGGGCGCTATCTCATCGGTCAGGACCCGCGCCGCATCGAGCATCACTGGCAGGCGATTTACCGCGGGGCGTTCTATCGCGGTGGTCCGGTCCTCACCAGCGCGCTCAGCGGCATCGAGCAGGCGATGTGGGACATCACGGGCAAATGGCTCGGCGTCCCCGTCCACCAACTGCTCGGCGGGGCGGTGCGGGACCGCATTCGGGTGTACAGCCATGTCGGCGGCGCGTCGCTTGAGGCCCTCGCGGCTGCCGCGCGCGCTCGCGTTCAGAACGGCTTCACGGCCCTCAAGACCGTCCCGTTCGGTGCGGTTCGATTTGTCGAGAGCAACGAGTTCGTGGACCAGGTCGTCGCGCGCGTGGCCGTCCTTCGCGAGGCGGTCGGCAGGAAGGTGGACATCGGCCTCGACTTTCACGGCCGCGTCAGTCCCGCGATGGCGGTCCGTCTGGCCAAAGCGCTTGAGCCTCTTCACCCCATGTTCATCGAAGAGCCGTGCCTGCCCGAGAACGTGGATACGCTGGTTACGGTCGCGCGCAGCACCTCTATTCCCGTCGCTACGGGCGAACGCCTCTTCACCAGGTGGGGTTTCCGAGAGGTCCTGGAAAAACAGGCCGCCTCGATCCTCCAGCCCGATCTCTCCCACGCCGGCGGAATCTTCGAGGTCCGCAAGATCGCGGCGATGGCCGAAACCTATTATGCCGCCATCGCCCCGCATTGTCCGCTCGGTCCGATCTCGCTTGCGGCTTGTTTGCAGGTGGACGCCTGCGCGCCGAACTTCCTCTGCCAGGAGCAGGTGAGCCTGGGCGAAGGTTATCTCAGGAAGCCCTTCGTGCTCAGCGCCGGCCATATCCCCGTGCCCGACGGCCCCGGCCTGGGCATCGAGGTGGACGAGGAGGCCCTGGCCGGGAAGCTCTATGACGGCAGCAACGAGAATCCACGCCTCTGGCACGACGACGGTTCGCTCGCGGACTGGTGACCGCCCCCGTCACGCCATGAGATACAGGAACGCCTCTTCGGCCTTCCGGCGTGTTGAGTCATCCCGGACAAGACGGAGAAGGACGGAGAATCCGTACAGCGTCTTGATGCGATGCGTGAGCCGGGCGGAATCGCGCCGCCGCGTGATGGATGACGTGCCGCGGGCCGCCGGATTCGCGACGCGGTAACTCCCCGTGCAAGGGAAGAGGAAGTCGGCGCGTGGGGCCTCCCCGCGCCCAGGAGGCGACGCCGTCCTGTTTGCAGGCGCGTGAAAACGTGGAGTTGATATGAAGACGATGAAAGGCTGTGCCGTTTCCCCGACTTTGCTGGGCGTGTTCCTGTTCGCTCTCGCGACGGTGGGCGGTCTGTCGGCCTTCGCCGGCGAACAGGCTGGTGTTGCGGCGCAAACCGACTCCTACTATAAGACACACGGCGGTTGGGAGCTGCGTCCTCTCGATGCTGCCCGGAAGCAGGGGCGGTTGGTCTTCCAGTCTGATTTTTCGCAGGCCGGCCTGGCCGGAGATTGGAAGGCGGACGGCGTGGCTGTCGAACTGAAGGACGGCGGGGTTGTCCTGTCGCTTTCTCCGGAGCGGGTGGCGGCGAACAAGAAATATGGCGTGCTCTGGGTCGCTGCGCCTTTTGCGCAGCCGTTCATGATCGAGGTGGAGTTCACGCTGGACGCCGCCTCTCCTCACGACGCTAACGTGTTCTGGGGTCAGAAGGAGCCGTCCACTGAGGCGCTCGGCAAGGAGCAGGAGTGCTACATCGTGGGCTACTTCGGCTGGGGCGGCCGATGTTCGGGTCTCGAAGGTGTCATGTGCGGGGCTTACGGCATCACGGGAACTGCTGATCCTAAACCTGGCGTGAAATATCGCGGGGTCTGGATCGTCAGGGACAAACTTCAATGCCTCTACCTCGACGATGTTCTGCTGGTCTATTCCTCTACGCCGACGTCGCCTCCTGCGAGCGGTTGCCTCGGCCTGTCCGTGTACCAATCCAAAGTTCTCTTCCACTCGCTCAAAGTCTACAGTCTGCCGGCTAAGAAGTAGCGGTGTGCTTATGCTGAACAGGAACACCTTGCTTATCGCCATCGGCATATTCGCGCTGCATTTCGCGCTGGGCATCCACATGTGTACCTGGATGAACTTCCTGAAGGAGGACATCCGTCTGCCGGTGTACATGGTGGGTATTGTGGAGTCGCTTCGGGAGGTGCCCGGTTTATTTTCGGTCCTGCTTGTGGCTTTGCTTGCGGTGTTTACCCATCGGACGGCGGCGGGTCTGTGTCTTATCGTTTTCGCAATCGGCATGGCGGGATATTTTGGCGTGAGGGACGTTCATTCGCTGGTGTTGGTCTCGGTGGTGTGGAGTCTCGGTTTTCACGTGTGGGCGCCTTTTTCCGGTTCCATGGTTCTCGATACGGCGCCTTCCGGCGGCGTCGGTCTTTACGTCGGCAGGATGCAGTCGGTTGGGTTCGCGGCGATGTTCCTCGGTCTGGTCTTGGTCTTTGCCTTGGGCAAGCTCTGGCAGTTGCAGATTATCCACGTTCCCATCTACCGCTGTCTTTATCTGTTCGGCGGTGCGGTGGGTTTGGCGGGGGCCGTGGCCTCTTTTGCCATTGCCGGCAACGTGGGCCGAGCGCCGACCCGCCGTCTTCTCTGGAAGCGCGAGTACCGCCTTTACTACCTTCTGACTCTCCTGGAAGGCTGCCGCAAGCAGATCTTCCTGACCTTGGCGGTGCTGGTTCTCGTTAAGATCCACAACACGCCTGTCCATCACGTCGCGGCCATGATGATCCTTTATAACTTTGCCAACTGGTTTGGTTCGCCGTGGGTGGGCAGGGCCATTGACCGTTTCGGCCAGCGGCCCATCATGACCGTTAACTATGCCGGCGTGATGTTGGTCTTCATCGGCTACTCGCTTTTTGGTCAGTGGCCGGTCCTTTACGCCCTCTATTGCCTGGACAATCTCTTCAACGTCTTTAACATCGCTCTGACGACCTATCTCAAACGCATTGCCTTGCCGGAGGACATCGCTCCCTCGCTGGCGATGGGCATGACGGCCAATCATCTGGCTTCCGTCATTGTTCCTCTCGTCGCGTGTTATGTCTGGGAGTACGTGGACTATCGCATTCCTTTCGTCTTCGGCTCTCTCGTTGCTCTCTGTTCGCTCGTCAGCGCGCAATGGGTGGACGAACCGGCCAGGCAGATCGAGACCTAGTCTGAGCGCGGCTCGCCGGGCCGCGCGTCGTCCGCGGCGGCGATTGCGATGGAAGTCCTCTCGCTGAATCTCGGCGGAGTTCGGATTCCGGCTTTGCCGGCCCCCGCAAATCCGGTAAGCTATGAGCCGTTCATTGGCGTCCGTTCATCGTTCGCAATGGAGCAATCCCGACATGATCGTGGACCTGCGAAGCGACACCGTGACTCAACCCACCCCTGAGATGCGCGAGGCCATGTCCCGCGCCGACGTCGGCGACGACGCCTACCGCGAAGTCGCCCCTTACCCGTGGATGCTGAAGGACGGGAAGACCTGGTCGCGTGAAATGCGCCAGGAACAAATCCGGCGCATGGAAGCGGCCCTGCTCCTCGAACGCGAAGCGGTGCGGGAGATCGAGACGGCCCTTGCTTCGGCGGAGGCGCCGGCCAAGGCCGAATAGACGCCGCCGCGCACAGATGCGCACAGGCGCGCCCCGGTCCTCCGCCGTGAACGCGGCGATGGGGCCGGGATATTCGGCCAGGTTCTTGGGGGTTCTGGAGATTGGGAAATGGTAGGATGTCAAGACGTTCGCGTGTTTGCCCCCTTCATGGCGGCCGTTCTTGCGTTCGTCTGGGCCGGCCTCCGTCCGGTATCCGCCGGCGAACCCTCGCAAGACTCCATCCGCGGCTTCGAGGGCCTGTACGACACTTTCGACAGACTCGCTGCCGACACCGCTTCCTGCGTGGTGCTCATTGATCTTACCGATCCCCCGAGCGTCGCCGCGAATCTTGCCAGACCCGGCGGCCTCTGGCGTTTGCGCTGGCTCCAGGCCCGCCTTACGGCGCTGTCGGGCCTCGATTGTTACTGCTTTCATTACACGCAGCTCAAACGCGATTCCCTCGAAAAACCCGCCGTCAAGGCCGTCATCCTGAGGCCGCCCTCGCCCGCCGCCATGCTGAAGTGCGAGGCCGCGCGCGAGGAAATCTGGGCTATGGTGCGCGAGAGCCGAAAACCCATGATCGGTTTCTGCGGCGGGTTCCATCAAGTGTATCTGGCCTTCGGCGGCAAGTGCGCCGACATGCGTCGCCTGAGGCCCGGCGAGTCCGACCCCAATCCCAAGTACGCCCCCGGTTATCTCAAGGAGTGGGGGTTCTGCAAGGTCAAGGTCCTCCGCCGCGACCCCATCTTCGAGGGTCTTGGCGACGAACTCGACATGCTCCAGCAACACGTCTCCGAATGCGCGAAGCTCCCCGCCGAATTCGACCTGCTCGCCTCCTCCGACCTGTGCCGTGTGCAGGTCGTCAAACACAAGACCAAGCTGCTCTACGCCACGCAGTTCCACCCGGAGGCCTACGAGGAAGGCCACATGGACGGCAAACGCCTGCTCCTCAACTTCTTCAAGCTCGCCGGCGTTTCGGGCAACATCAGCCGGTGACATGAAGCGGCAACGGCGGTCTCCGTCCCGGTAGTCATTTCCCTCCATTGTTCTCCTGGAAGAAAAAGCACTTCGGGCGGGCGGCGGTCACAGGCGCGTGAGGGTGGTACTTCATTTGGTCGCAGGGCAGTGCGGCGCACACCCGCCGTCATGAACAGCCGCGCTTCCAGCGTCCGTCGGTATGCCCCTTCTCCCTTGACCAATGGGCCTCGCTGTCGGGCATTCGCCCCTTGTTGCCTGGGGGACAACCTCACGGGGATCAGCAACCTCACGGGGATCAGCAACCTCACGGGGTCGGCAACCTTCCAAGCTCTCATGCAGCAAGAAAACTACACACAAATGCGATTTTTCCCTTGACTATATCGTAATATGTGCTATACTGTGAGAGGAAATAGTCAAGAGGGGGGCTTGCAATGATATTACTCGTCCAAGTTTGGCTGTCGTTAATCGGCTTCAGTAGCTTTTCGTGGCACACATATCCCCAATTCCCTGCTTCCTTTTCTGTTGCTCTCCATGCCTCCAATTCCAAGTCTCCCATAGGGAGGGGGGGAGGGGGTACACCCTTTCGCGGGGCATTAGTTGTCTTATCTGTCTTGTCGGCAGGAGCTTATGGAGTCCTTGTCCTTTGTCCATGATAAGCGAAATGATAAGCGGATGATAAGCGAAATGATATGCGAATGATAACCGCCCCATGACCGGGAGAACACAAAAAAAAGTGCGGCATATGCTGTGCCGCACTTTCTTAAGTGGCGTTGTCCTGCCTCTGTCCGACCTGTCGGCAGTTAGCAGCCGAGGGTCTTCTTGACCAGGGCGACGTCTTCCTCGACCATGTCGTCCTTGTCGCCGCGGTGGATGCCGACATTGACGACGTCGCCGGGCTTGATGCGCTCATAGGCGAACTCGAAGGCCATCGCCGCGTCAATGCGCCCGGCCGCCAGAACCTTGTATGCGATGCACGGCTTCTGAAGGCGCTGGCAGCACTCGGTCGCGGGGAAGCACTCGGCCAGTTTGAACTTGTGTCCTTTCCCGCTGTGCAGGCTGCCGCAGTTGAAGAAGCAGACGACGTGGAAGTCCACGAGCTTCAGGCCGTCCACCCAGTAGTGCGTCTCCGGCGCGTGTCCGGCGACGCCGACCGGAATTTTGTGCTGGCGTGCGTGCTCGACCCAGCCGCGCAGCGTCTTTTCGTCGCGCGCCGAGTACAAGCGATCCACGATCCCGCCGTGGAAGTAGAGGGCCTTGCCGCCGATGGCCACGGCCTTGTCCACGGCGTCGTTCATGTTGGTGTTGGCGTGGTTGGCGATCTGGCCGATCCACTGCAGCGGCCCGCCGTTCGACAGGTAGTCTTTCACCGTAGCGATGACGTGGGGCGTTTCGTTGTTGGTGATCATCGTGTTGATGCCCGCCGCATGGGCGCGCGCCCACGTCTCTTTGATGCGTTCCGGCGTGTAGTACTTGACCATCGCCTGGTCGCGTTCCCTGGACTGATGGCTGAATCCGCCGAAGGGATTCGCCCCGATGATCATGCGCGTCACCGTCAAGCCGCAAAAATCCACCGTCGGCAGCATCTTGTTCTCTCCTTTGCACAATCGTTGTCGTGCCGCGTTTGGGCCTTGCAGACAAGACGCATTATCCCAAACTTCGACCCCGGAGTCCATCTTCCTGGCGTCTTTTCTGGCTTGCCGTGTGTAGACGAGCCGCCAATCTACCACCCGGGCTCCTTGCTGCATTTCTTGACAGGGGTCCTGAGACCCTCGATGATGGACTTCCTCATGCCTGGGATGGAAACCAGGTAGAGGGTCTCCTGGATAGCACGCCAATCGTCCTCGGATACAAGCACGGCGTTGCCCCGCTTGCTCGAGATGCGAAGCGGCTCATGCGACTCGCTCACAACGTCCAAGAGGCGATTCAGTTTCTTGCGCGCTTCGGCTATCGTGATGCTCGTCATACTACGCCTCCTCAACATCCATACCTACACGATACGCTACGCGCCGGCGGGCTTTCTGTCAAGAGCTTTCCGCGCGCGGGTCGTTTGTCATGTCCAAGCAGAAGTGGCCACTGTACACAAACGGAAATGTTTCTCGCAGCTATTTTCCGCCTCTAGCCTGTATCTTGGCCCACTCGTCCTTGAGCGTGACGGTGCGGTTGAAGACGGGTTTCTCCGGCGATGCGTCGGGGTCCACGCAGAAGTATCCGAGTCGTTCGAACTGGAAACGGTCGTCGGTTCGGGCGGTCTTCAGGCTGGGTTCGACGCGGCAGGAGGGCAGGACTTCGAGCGAGTTGGGATTGAGGGTCGAGAGGAAATTCTCCTCCGCCAAAGGGTTTTCTCTGGTGAAGAGTTTGTCGTAAAGGCGCACCTCGGCATGAATGGCGTGCGGGGCCGAGACCCAGTGCAGTGTGGCCTTGACCTTGCGGCCGTCCGGCGCGTCGCCGCCGCGCGTGGCGGGGTCGTAGGTGCAGCGGACCTCGGTCACTTCGCCCTTGTCGTTCTTGATTACGCCGACGCATTTGACGAAATAGGCGTAGCGCAGCCGCACCTCGCGTCCGGGCGAGAGGCGGAAGAACTTCGGCGGCGGATTCTCCATGAAGTCCTCGCGCTCGATGTGGAGCACGCGGGAGAAGGGGACCTTGCGCGTGCCGGCCGAGGCGTCTTCGGGGTTGTTGACGGCGTCAAGCTGTTCGGTCTGTCCTTCGGGGTAATTCTCAATGACGAGCTTGAGCGGGTTGAGGACGGCAAGTACGCGCGGGGCGCGCTTGTTGAGGTCTTCGCGGACGCAATGCTCCAGCAGCGCCATGTCCACGGTGCTGTCCACCTTGGCGACGCCGATGCGTTTGCAGAAGGCGCGGATGGCTTCCGGCGGATAGCCGCGGCGGCGCATGCCGGACAGGGTGGGCATGCGCGGGTCGTCCCAGCCGCGCACGAGCTTTTCCTGCACGAGCTGCAGGAGGCGCCGCTTGCTCATGACGGTGTAGGTCAGGTTCAGGCGCGCGAACTCGATCTGCTGCGGATGGTATGCGCCGAGTTCGTCGAGGAACCAGTCGTAAAGGGGGCGATGATTCTCGAACTCGAGGGTGCAGATGGAGTGGGTGATGTTCTCGATGGAGTCTTCCAGGCCGTGTGCCCAGTCGTACATGGGGTACAGGCACCAGTCGGCGCCGGTGTGCGGGTGCCTGGCGTGCAGGATGCGGTACATGACGGGGTCGCGCATGTTCAGGTTGGGCGCGGCCATGTCAATCTTCGCCCGCAGGACGCGGGCGCCGTCGGGGAATTCGCCTGCGCGCATGCGCCGGAAGAGGTCGAGGTTCTCCTCGACGGACCGGTTGCGGTAGGGGCTTTCCTTGCCCGGCTCGGTGAGCGTTCCGCGGTGCTCGCGAATCTGGTCCGCGGTCAAGTCGTCCACGTACGCCTTGCCTTTCTTGATGAGTTGCACGGCGTACTCGTACATCTGCTCGAAGTAGTCGGAGGCGTAGAAGACCTGGCCGTCGCTGTTGAATCCGAGCCAGCGGACGTCGGCGATGATGGACTGGACGTATTCCTCCTCTTCCTTGGTGGGGTTGGTGTCGTCGAATCGGAGGTTGCACTTGCCGTTGTAGTCTTCGGCGATGCCGTAGTTGAGGCAGATGGACTTGGCGTGGCCGATGTGGAGATAGCCGTTGGGTTCGGGGGGGAAACGCGTGTGCACGCGGCCGCCCCACTTGCCGGTTTCCATGTCCTTGTCAATGATTTCGCGTATAAAATCCGTGGGACGGGAGGCGTTATCGGGGCCGGAGTCCTTGCCGGGATTGGGAGCTTTCATGTGTTCTTCCATATCGGGTTATGCGCGGCGCACATAAGGAATTATGTTAGCAAATTCGCACTTGTTATACTAGACGCGAAGAACGCAGGAGGGTCTGATGGGAGTGAGAGCGGCGGGAAGTCTACTGATGGCGCTGGTGTGCGCGACGGCGATGGCCGATCCGTCCGGGCCGGCGTTTCCGCGCATCGCCAACTGTTACGCGGCCGGCCTCAAGCCGGACAGCCAGGCGAAGGACATCGAGGAGATCGCGCGGTTCGACCTGCTCATCGGCGGGGTGTGGTGCAACTGGAACGATCCGGTTCAGAGAGCGAAGCTCGCAGAGAACACCGGCGCCGTACGGAAACAAAACCCGCACATCATCATGCTCGATTTTTCGTCTTCAGCCCCGTACGCCGATTCTAAAGACGCGGCGTTCCCGCCGAACGGTTGGCTGTTGCAGCCGGACGGAAAGCGCATTCTGGGGTGGCCCGGCACGGAGATGATCAACCTCTTGAAACCGGAGGTCATTGACTGGCTCGCGGGCCGGTCGGCGGCCAGCGTGCGCGACAAAGGTTTCGACGGCAGTTTCATTGACTGCATGGGCGGAGGGTTCGACTGGTGGGCGTGCAACATCGAGCACCGCGAGCCGTACCAGGTTGACGCGGACGGCGACGGCAAGCCCGACGACCGCAAGCGGCTCGACGCCGCGTGGCTGCAGGCCAAGACCGAACTTTCGCGCAAGGTGCGCGAGTCGCTGGGGCCGAAACCCGTCTTCATGACCAACGGGGCAGGGGAGTGGGGCCTGCCGGACATGAACGGCATCCTGCTGGAGGACCGCCTCGACTATGTCCTGGAAGGGCGCGGCAGGTGGGATGACGTCGTGAGCGAGTACATCCGCTGGACGGAATCGGGCCTGCAACCGAACGTGACGACCATCGTGAGCAGTTCGGGCATCGAGCCGCCCTACGAGGCCTGGAAGGCCATGAGCGCGAAGGAGCGCGACGCCCTGCTCGAGCGCGGGCGCAACAGGATGGACCGGATGCGCTTCGGACTCGCCACGACGCTCATGGGCGACGGCTACTATGCCTACGATCTTCACACGCGATGGCGCGGCCAGCGGTGGTGGTATCCGGAGTATGACGCCCCGCTCGGTTACCCCAAAGGCAAGGCCCAACGGCGGCCCGACGGGACATGGCGGCGCGAATTCGACGGCGGCGCCGTGATCGTCAACCCGACCTTTTTCGACGCCGAGGCGCGTTTCGAGGAGCGGCGTCGCGATGCCAGCAGCGGGAAGGTGTCGCGCCAGTTCATCATTCCTGCGCAGGATGGCCGCATTCTATTGCGCAGCGACGAACCGGAAGCCGCCGGCACGATTCCCGACCCACACCCCCTCTTCACCGCGAGCGGTCCAGATCAGGTCCTGCAACGGCCGGGGTGCGTGCTGGTGCGGTTCAAGGGCGGAGCGTGGCTGTTCGAGGGCAACGGAAGGCTCCTGGCGGTCAGCGACGGTGCGCGCACCTTGCTGGACCGCGGCGGCGCCACCATCGTAAAGACGCCGTGGAAGGATTTCGAATACGCCGACTGCCGGCATGAAGTGATGCCGGACGGCCGCGTGCGTTTCACGGGATACCGCGCGAGCGAAGGCGTTCGGCTGGCCTACCAGCAGGACGTTGCGTTCAAGGAGGACGCGTTGGAGGTGGCGTGGCACTGGGAAGCGATGAACGACGCGGAGTTCCAGATGATCCGGCACAGCCTGGATTTTCCCGTGAGCGAATACGCGAACGCCGGATACAAGGCCGACGAGGCGGAGGGAAACCTTCCGCCGGAACGCGCGCCACGGCCGTGGATCGCCGGCCCATTTGGCGCCGTCACGGTGACGCCGGCCAAAGGCCCCGCGATTCGAGTGGAGCTTTCACAGGACGGGATGCTCATTGACGAACGGCACTACGGCGTATCGTGCTACCGGGTCAGCAGTTTCCGGTCCGCGCGCAAGATCAAGGCCGGGGAAACGTGGAGTGTCGTGTTCCGCATGAGCATCGCCAAACCGGCAGGGAGGCCCGAGTGACGGTACGCGCACGCGACCATGGGATCATGAAGACGCACAGCAGCCCGTACTGCAAACTGCGAAGCGTGGACCTGCGGGCGGTGCGGTGGACCACGGGCTTCTGGGCGGAACGGTTCCGGCAATGCCGGGAGGTCACGCTGCCGCATCTGTGGGACCTTCTGGCCGACCCCAACCGGGGCCACGCGCTCACCAACCTGCGCATCGCCGCTGGACTGGAGAAGGGCGAGTTTGTCGGAACGCACTGGCAGGACGAATGGGTCTATAAATGGATCGAGGCCGCCGCCAGCAGCTATGCCCACACGGGCGACGCCGCGCTGGATCGCCGCATGGACGAGGTCGCCGACATCATCGCCCGCGCCCAGCAACCCGACGGCTACATCGCCACACAGATCACCGTGCGCGGCTGGCCGCGATTCAAGAACATCAATCATCACGAACTCTACGTGATGGGACACCTCATCACGGCGGCGTGCATCCATCACCGCGTAACCGGCAAGACCGCCCTTCTGGACGTCGCGCGCAAGGCCGCCGACTACATCTGGGAGACGTTCAAGGGGCGCGACCCCGCCCTCGCGCATTTTCCCTTCAACCCCACGATCATCATGGCCGGCGTCGAACTGTACCGTACAACGGGCGAACGCCGATACCTGGACATGTCGAACCTCTTCATCGAGATGCGCGGGTCGCAGCCCGGCGGGTCGGATCAGAACCAGGACTTCGTTCCGCTGCGCAAAGAGACGGAAGTGGTGGGCCACGCCGTCCTGTCCGGATATCTGTACGCCGGAGCGGCCGACGCCTACCTGGAGACAGGCGACGGCACGCTGCTGGAAGCGCTCGATCGCCTGTGGCGCGACCTGACGGAGCGCAAGCTCTATGTGACAGGCGGCACGTGCGCCGTACATCGCGGCCTCTCGATCCGCTGGATGGGCGACGGGCGGTGGGCGCGCGCGGCCTTCGACGTGCACGAGGCCGCCGGACCGCCGTACGACCTCCCCAACGCAACGGCGTACAATGAGACGTGCGCCCAGATCGCCAACGCAATGTGGAACTGGCGCATGCTCGCCATTCGCGGCGAGGCCAGGTACGCCGACTTCATAGAGGAAACGACCTACAATTCCATTCTGTCCGGAATCGGCCTCGACGGGGCAAGCTGGTTCTACACCAATCCCCTGCGATGGCACGGCCGGGAACACGCGCTGCTCTCGCAGGACGCACACGAACGTTTCCAGCCGGGACGCATCCACATATGCTGTCCGTCCAACCTCCTGCGGTTCGTGGCCGAGATGCACGGATGCGCCTACAGCGTCTCCGAAGAGGGGCTGTGGGCGAACCTCTATGGGGCGAACGAATTCAGCGGGCATCTCGCGGACGGCACGGCGCTTGGGCTTGTGCAGAAGACAGAGTACCCGTGGGAAGGCGAGGTCGTGATCGAGGTCGCCAGGGGCGCCGGCCGCTCCTTCGGCATCATGCTGCGGATACCCGGCTGGGCCGAAGGCGCGCGAGTGCGCGTAAACGGCAAAGCTGCGCCTGTACGGGCGCAGGCGGGAACGTATGCCCGCATAGAACGCACATGGTCGGCCGGCGACCAGATCGCCCTTTCGCTACCCATGAAGCCGCGCCTTGTCGAGGCCCATCCGCGCGTCGAGCATGCGCGCAACCAGGCCGCCATCATGCGGGGGCCGATCGCGTATTGTCTTGAGTCGCCGGATTTGCCGGAAGGCGTTGAGGTTCCGGAGGTCTACCTGCCGCGCAGGGCGCGCCTGTCGGCGCGTTTCGTGCCCGATCTGCTCGGCGGCGTTACGGTGTTGGAAGGCGAAGCAGGCCGAATACCGCAGGGCGACTGGTCGGGTCGGCTGTATCGGCCGCTGGGGAAGACGCGACTTGAGAAGGTGAAGGTACGGTTTGTTCCGTATTACGCTTGGGCCAACCGAGGCGTCTCGCGAATGACGGTGTGGCTGCCGTTGTGCTGAGAAGGTCAGAGATTTCCCGATTTCTTGTGTACAAGCGAAGCGGGATAGTGGATAATAATTAGTTTCCGCAGATGGGGCCATGATGCCCCATCCCGTGCCGCACTTGAGCGTCCGAACAGGTTCTTGCTTTTGGAAAGGGAGAGAGAATGGCGCAGGCGAAGATCGGTGACAAGGTCAAGATTCACTACACGGGCAAACTCGTAGACGGGACAGTGTTTGACACCTCCACCAATCGGGAGCCGATCCAGTTCACGATCGGTCAAGGCCAGCTCATTCCGGTTCTGGAGTTCGCCGTCACGGGGATGAACATAGGGGAGACCAAGACGGTGCCCATCCCTGCAGCATGGGCCTACGGGCCGCGCCGTCCGGAAATGTTCGTGGCCGTCAACCGCGACCAGTTCCCGCAGAACGTGAATCCGGTCGTGGGACAGCAACTGCAGATACAGCAGGCGCCGGGCCGCGTGATGGTGGCGCGGGTCGCCAACGTCACGGCCACGCAGGTGGTGCTGGACGCCAACCATCCGCTGGCGGGACAAGACCTCTCGTTCGAGATCAAGCTGATCGAGATCGCGTGATTCGAAACAATTAGCCACAGAGACGCCGAGGCACAGAGGCAGCAAGGTCCGAATTCAGCATCCGATCGTCTCTGTGCCTCTGTGTTTCTGTGGTGTTTTTTTGATTCTTTGGGTGATGACCCCTCCCCCCGGAAAACACGGCAAGAGAATCATCGTCGTCATGCCGGCCTATAACGCCGCGCGCACGCTCGAACGCACATATGCGGCCATTCCCAAGGCGTGGGTGGACGAGATTATCCTGGTGGACGACGGAAGCCGCGATGAGACGGCGGAGGTGGCGCGCCGGCTGCCCGTAAAACTTATCTGCCTGGGGCGCAATTGCGGGTACGGGGCCAATCAGAAGACGTGCTACACGGAAGCCCTCAAGGACGGCGCCGACATCGTGGTGATGCTGCACGCCGACTACCAGTACGACCCGCGCGTGCTCCCGCGGTTCGTGCAGCCCATCGCCGAAGGACGCGCCGATGTGGTTTTCGGATCGCGCATCCTGGGCGGGCAGGCACTCAGCGCAGGCATGCCCAGATACAAGTACTTCTCGAACATGCTCCTGGGAGGCCTGAAAAACCTCGCCCTCGGCGAACACTACACCGACCTGCACAGCGGTTACCGCGCGTACTCCCGCCGGGCGCTTGAGTCCGTGCCATTCATGGGGAACTACGACGACCACGCCTTCGACGCGCAGATGCTCTTTCAACTCCACAACAAAGGCTTCCACATCCTCGAAGTGCCCATTCCGGTCCTGTACCACAAAGACGCCTCAAGCATGGGACCGCGGGCGTGCTCGACGTATGGCGTCAAGGCGCTGTGGACCGTGTTCCGGTACCTGGCCCACCGCGCGGGGATTTGGAAAACACCGGTCTTCGATTGAACGGCTCGACGGCGGAGCGGCTCACTTGGGGACGAGCTTGATAAGGATGGAATATCCGCCGCCCACTTCGGTGTCGAGAAACACATCCATCTTGTCGGGCTGAGTCTTGCTCTTTTCCATCTTCCAGATGGAAGCCTTCACCTTGGGAATAGCCGGCTTGGGCGCAAATCCCTTCATGATCGAATAGGGCGGGATGGTGTCGGCCGACACCACGTACTCGCGGGGCGGCAGCGTAAGCATAATTCCCTTGAGCGCGATCACGGACTTCCGGTAGTGGATGCTGTCCACGCGGACCTCCGCCGAAGGCGCGGCATCGTTGCCGTCGTACTTGCACTCGACGAAGAAGTGATAAGGCTCCATGACGTCGTAGATAATCTCGTCGCCCTTCAGTCGGACCACCATGTAGTTGAGGAAACCGCCTTCATCGGGAGGAACGGCAAACTCCGCCCCGCCGCCGCCCACGGTAAAGTACCTCACGTCATCCACGAGGGTCTTGGCAAAGAGGTGTTCGTGGCCGGCAAAGACGGCCTTGACCTTGTAGCGGGCGAAGAGGGCGGCGAGTTCGTCCTTGTTCTGCTGTTTCGCAAAACTGGGATGCCCCTTGGCGAACGCCGCCGCATCGTCGTGGCCCGTCGCGGCGCCGGTCGGCGGCGTGTTATTGGCCGTGGCGTGGCCCATGCGTGCGAACATGGGCCGGTGCATGAAAACGAAAATGGCCCTGGAGTCCTTGTGCGATTCGAGGTCGCGCTTGAGCCATTCAAGCTGCGCGCCTTCGACGGCGCCGATGTGTCCGCGTATCTCCGTGTTCAGCACGATGAAGTGTACGCCGAGATAGTCCACGGCGAAATACTCTTTCTGACCGGTTCTCCTGAAGAACTCCTGTTGCGAGTGCAGCGTGCCGTACTCGTGATTTCCCGGCGCATAGTAAATCGGCGCGCGCAGCGTCGAGAAAAGGCGCATCGCCATGTCGTAGTCCCGGTTGACCTGCTCCGGGTTCTCCTTGTAGCCCCAGACCATATCCCCAACGAAGAACTGCAGGTCCGGCCCGATCAGGCCGATCTCCTCGACGATCTTGTGCGCGGCCGGCGTCAGCGACGAAAGCATCGGGCCGGTGGGACGGGTATCGCCGAAGACGGCGAAGCAAAAATCTCCCTTGCCCTCCGCCAGAACAGCGGAGGAGGCAAGAAAGACGAGACAAAAGAGCGCTGCTGCTCGGATCGCTTTCATTTTACCTGCCTTTTCTTGAGCGTCAGGCTGACGCCCTGGGCGTGCATGTTGGTGAAGACCGTCTCCAGGTTGGCGTTCTCGGTGATAGCCTTGATGAAGTCCTGCATCTGCGAGGCAAGCGTGGCGGTGTTGTGGCCAAGGACGAGACCGCCCGGGCGCACGAGAGGGAGAAGCTTGTTGAGGTAGTCAATGTATCCGGCCTTGTCGGCGTCGAGAAACAGGATGTCAATGGGGTCCTTGAGCTTGGCGACCTCGACGTGGGCGTCGCCCTCGACCAGCGTCACCATGTGGCTGACGCCGACGCGCTTGAAGTTCTCGCGGGCCAGCGCCGCGCGGCGGGCGTCAATCTCGTGGGTTATCAGGCGGCCGCCGGTCGTGCGCAGGGCGAGGCAGAACCAGATCCCCGAATAGCCGTTGGACGTGCCGATCTCGACGACGGTCTTCGCGTTGGTCGCTTCCGTGAGCACACGCAGCAAGCGGCCGTCTTCGGGAGGGACGTTCATCATGCCCTGGCGCTGATTCTGGTACATGTCCTGGAGGACGGCGAGGATCTTGGCCTCCGTTTCGTCGGCGGCCGTCGGCGGCCCTTCGCGGGCGGGCGCCGGGCGTGGCGGCCTCGGTCCCGGCCTGGCCTCGTCGGCCCTCTGGGCAAGAGCATTCTGCGTTGCGGCCCATACAACCGCCGCAAGCGCCATCATTACCATGGTCTTCCACATCGTCATGTCCTCCGCGGGATTCAGAAATCGGAAACATCATTTTACTCGATTGGCCGCTGCCGACAAGGGTGTTTCCGGGAGGCAGTTTAGAGTTGACGCAAATCGGGGGTCCCGATACCATTACCACGCGTAATGCCGTTGGACGGTTGACGATGATTACCGGGCCTGTGCGGCCCATCGCAAGCGGGAGGAAAACAAGATGGATTACGTGAAGATCATACCGTGCCTGGATATGAAGGGCGGCCGCGTGGTGAAAGGCGTCAAGTTTGTGAATCTGCGCGACGCCGGCGACCCTGTCGAGTGCGCGGCGGCGTACGACAAGGGCGGAGCAGACGAGATCGCGTTTCTGGACATCACCGCCACGGTGGAGAACCGCAAGACCATGGTGGAGGTGGCGCGGCGCACGGCGGCCGCCATCCGCGTTCCCTTCGTCGTGGGCGGGGGGATCAAGTCGGTGAAGGACGCCGCCGACATCATCAAGGCCGGCGCCAAGCGCGTCTCCGTCAGCAGCGCGGCGTATCGGAATCCGCCCCTCATTGCCGAGCTGGCCAAGGAGTTCGGCCAGGAGGCCGTGGTGGTGGCCATTGACGCGGACAAGAGTCCCCAACTGCCTTCGGGGTATGAGATATACGTGGACGGCGGGCGCACCGCAACAGGCGCAGACCCCGTTGAGTTCGCAAAGAAGGCCGAGGCGCTGGGAGCGGGCTGCATCCTGCCGACAAGCCGCGCCACCGACGGCGTGAAGACCGGTTACGATATTCCGCTGACGCGGGCGATCGCCGAGGCCGTCAAAGTGCCTGTCATCGCCTCCGGCGGCGCGGGGACGCTGGAGCACTTCTACGACGGCGTCGCCCGCGGCAAAGCCAGCGCGTTGCTGGCGGCCTCGGTCTTTCATTTCGGCGAGCTGTCCATTCGGCAGGTCAAGGAATACCTCCGGTCGAGGGGCGTGCCGGTTCGGCTGTGAGAAAAGCACGCCGAGACAAGCCGGCACACGAAAAGGACCGGCTCGAACGACCGCGGCGGTCGTGTTTCGGCGTTACTGCGGCAACTGTGCAGGAGGAGAAGGAACGTCATGACCAAGCGAACGCCACGGAACGCCTTTGGGGTCCCCGCCGAAGAGGTCAAACGGCATGTCGCCGACCGACAGAGCCTTCACCGGCGGGAGATGGAAGACTACCTGCGACAAGAAACGTTCAAGTATGCCGAGCGCCAGAAAAAGTGCTGGCACCGTGATTACAGCTCGATGGAGAAGTACCTGGCGTCCATCTCGCCGAACCGCGAGCGCTGGCACGATGCGGTGGGCCGCCTGGAGGACGCCAAGATCGCCGAAAAGCCGAAACTCGAGCCGTGGCACGACGACGAGAAGTTTTCGGCCCACCAACTGATCCTGCCGGTCCTGCCGGGCCTGAACGCGCGGGGCATTTTGGCCATCCCGAAAGGCAGGAAACCCTTCCCGCTGATCATCGCCCAGCACGGCATCGGGAGTTCACCGGAGCGCGTGTTCGGTCTGGACGATCCCGGCAACATCTACCACGCCTACGGGCGGCGGCTGGCGGAGGAAGGGTTCGCCGTGATCGCGCCGCTGCATATCACCGACTCGGCCCCGCGGGGGCGCTACGAACGCATGGCGAAGATGCTTGGGATCACGCTGTGGGGGATCGAGATATTCAAGATCCGCAAGATGCTCGACTATCTCCAGACACGCAAGGAGATAGACATAGGGCAGGTGGGAATGTACGGCATCAGCCTGGGCGGAGCGTACACGCTCTTCACCACGCCCGTCGAGATGCGGATCAAGGCGGCCGTCATCTGCGCGTGGTTCAACCACCGCCTCAACAAGATGGTCGTGGACGATCCGCGATACAGTTGTTTTCTGTCCACCAACGAGGAGCACATCTTCATTCCTGGATGGCTGCGGGAGTTCACCGACAGCGACCTGGTGTCGCTCATCTGCCCGAGGCCGATGCTCGTCGAGACCGGCAAAGGCGACGGCATCGCGTGGTGGCCGCAGGTGCAGGAGGAATTCAAGGCGGCGACGCAGCATTACATCAGCCTCGGCATCGGCGAGCGCATCGAGATAGACCTGCACGAAGGCGGGCACGAGATCCACCTGGTCCGCAGCATCGAGTTCCTCAAGAAATGGCTGATGCAAGAATGACGGTCCGCACATTCCTGGCGAGCGTCGTTTTCCTGGCGGCGTTTCTGACAGGCAAAGGGGTCTGGTGCGCCATGATCGAGAGCGATTGTCTGGCGGTACTGCATGACGCGGCGTCGGGACGCTCGGCGTTGAGAGACAAGCGCACGGGGGCGACGTGGGACCTGGGCGCCATCAAGGGAGCGCAACCGGCCGACGAAGGCCGAAGCATAACAATCGCCGTTGAACCCGAAGCCGGCAAGACGCTGCGGCTGCTCGACGCCGCCCTCGGCATTTCATCCGACGAAGCCGGTTATGCGCTGGTCCCGGTCAGGGAAGGGCTGCTCATCCCGTCCGACGGCAGCGCGGAGTTCTCCCGCAGCTTCGGCACGTCGAGCTACGAAGGCTGTCACATGAATATGATGGGCTTCGTTAAGGGCGGTTCCGCCCTGCTGATGACGTGGGACGACCCGTATGTGTCGCCGGAGTTGAAGAAAAGCAAGACCGCATTGACGTGCACGGTCCAAGCGCGACGCCCCGTGCACGGAGCCAAGTGCGAAGTGTCGGTGAAGTTGACGCCGCTTGGGACGGGCGATCTGAATACCATCGCAAGCGCCTACCGCGACGTCGCCAGGGCCAAGGGGTTGCTGGCGACCATGCACGACAAGGTGCGGCGGAACCCGGAAGCGGCCAAGCTGCTGGGCGCCTCGAACGCCAAACTGTGGACTTGTCTGGCCCGCCGCCGCAACGAAGAGAGCACGAAGGACGAATCGGTGACCGTGAACTGGACGTTCGACGAGGCCGCGCAGGTCGCCGAGCATCTGAAACGGGACCTCGGCATCGAACGCTGTCTTTTCATGCTGGGCGGTTGGACGGAAGGGGGGTACGACTGCCGCCATCCCGACGCGCTCCCGGCGAATCCCGAATGCGGCGGCAACGAAGGGCTGGCCGACGCGGTCCGCCGCATCAAGGCGTTGGGTTACGTGGCCTGCTTCCACGACAACTACCAGGACATGTACCGCGACGCCAAGTCATGGAATCCCGACTTCATTCAGAAAAAACCCGACGGCTCGCTGATGGCGGGCGGGCGGTGGCTCGGCGGACGAGCGTGGCTGGTGTGCGCGCCGAAGGCCCTGGAACTGGCCCAACGACCGCAGAATCTCGCAGAGGTGCAGAAGCTGTTCGCGCCGCAGGCGTACTTCATTGACACAACATACGCCGTGGGGCCGCAAGAGTGCCATGACCCGCGCCATCCCATGACGTACGGCGACGACATTCGCTGGAAACAGAAACTGAGCGACTACGCGCGCGAGGTGTTCGGGCTGTTCGGGTCGGAGTGCGGGCGCGAGTGGGCCATACCCCACAGCGATTTTTTCGAGGGACTCAGCGGCGTCAGCGGCGGGTACTTCCACAATCTCGACCCCGCCGCTTTCGGCGCGACCGTCGTTCCCCTTTTCGAGATGGTCTATCACGATTGCGAGGTGGTCTTCGGCAAGTACGGGTACAACCCCGCGGCCGCTGCGGAATACGTGGTCCACCACGCCACGTGCGCGCGGACCCTCCACTACCACTCCTTCGGGCCGCATCTGTACTGGAAGGGGCCAAGCGCGGTGGAGTTGGACGTGCGGCCGAGCGTGGCGTCGGTGGAACCCGTCTCGGAGCGGAGATTCAGAATCGCCTACCGCTGGCAGGTCGGTGCGGATGTGAGAGAAGACTGGAAAGTGTTCGTGCATTTCGGGGCCGGCGAACCGGTCCCGTTCCAGAACGACCATGTACCGTCGCGGCCCACCTCGACCTGGCGGGCGGGCGAGGCGATCCAGGACGGCCCGTTCGAGGTGGAAGCGCCCGCAAAGCTGCCGGCCGATACAGTGGACGTGTTCATCGGGCTTTGCCGCAAGGAGGGCGGCGCCGAGAGAGCCATACTGCCGGACTGCGATGCGAAACGCCGCGTGCGCGCGGGTCGGTTACGGCTGAAGGCCCCCATCGGGTTTGAGAAGATTGAGCCGACGGCGGCATTTGGAGATCCCGCCTGCTTCGCGCGGGCAGACAACGGCTGGGCCGAGGGGTTGTGCGTCAACGACCGTTTCCTCAAGAACACCCACGAAATCCTGAGTCCCCTAGCCGAATTGACGGCGCATGCGCGGCTCGTGAGGTTCGAGTTCCTGACGGCGGATCGAGCCGTCCGGCGCGCGACCTTCGGCGCCGACGGCGCTCCCGCCGCCGCGACGGTCACGGCGAACTTCGGAGCGGCGGACTACACGGCCACGTCCGCCGTCGGGGGCGAGGTCATCCTGCCGCGATACGGCTTCCTCGTCGAATCGCCGGCCTTCACCGCCTTCCACGCCTCCAGTTGGGGCGGGCGGCGGTATGAAAAGCCAGTTCTGTTCACGATCCGACTTGAAGGCGGACGGATGCGAATCTTCCACGGTTTCGGCGACGCGCGCCTGACCTGGCAGGGCCGAGAACTGCACGTGCCGCGCGAGCAGCAAACGCCGTTCTGATCCCGGCCGGTTGTGACAGGCTGCCGCAAGTTCCATTGGCATGCGATGCGACGAGTATGCCTGAGAATCCCAACCTCCTTTTCATCTTCACCGACGAGCAGCGGTTCGACACGCTGGCGTGCTACGGCAACAGCCGGATTCGCGTTCCCCACCTCAACCGACTCGCGCAAGAAAGCTTCATCTTCGAAACCGCCTACGTGACCCAACCCGTCTGCACGCCGTCGCGCGCCTCGATCATGACGGGCCTCTACCCCCACACTCACGGATGCACGGAAAACAACGTCCCGCTGCGGCCGGAAACCCGCACGCTTGCCGAGATGGTGTCGGGGGACTATGTGTGCGCGTATTACGGGAAGTGGCATCTGGGCGACGAAGCCATCCCCCAACACGGCTTCACGCGCTGGCTTGCCGTGGAGGACATGTACAGGCGGCATTACTCAAAGAAGGAATACCTTGACGTTCTGAGCGACTACCACCGGTTTCTGGTTCGCAGCGGCTACGCGCCCGACGTCGGGCGCGCGCCCGCCGCCGAGAACCGCGGCGCGAAGGTGTTCAGCCGCGGTTTCGCCGCCGGCCTGCCGGAACCCTACACGAAGGCGGCCTTCACCGGGAGGGAGGCGGCGCAATCTCTATGATGATCCGCGCCATAGGCAGCGCGTCGAGGACTTGCGCGCGCGCGTTCTAAGGTGGCAGGAACGGACGGGGGATACGGCAAGAATCTAGGGCCTGCCCAGGTCGTGCTTGAGGGTCTGCACGTTTTCACCGCGAGCGGTCAGGGCGGCCTCCGCCGCCGCGTCGTTCAGGAGATAACGCCGGAAGAACGCCACGCAATAGGCGTTAACGACGCTGATGACGCGGTCGTGATTCCGCACCTGGGCGGTCGAGACAGAAGCCTTCGCGGGGCGCTGCTCCCTGTTGGAGACGCCTGCGCCGCCGAAGTCCAGGTGTCGTGCCCCCTTGATCTCGACGAGAAGTTTGGGCGGGTTGGCGGCCGCGTAGTTCGCGAGCATGCCTTCGCTCTTGCTGCCGCTGCGGGGGTCTCCCAGAACAATGGTCTCTTCGCTGCCGAAGATGATCATGACGGGCACCCGGATGTTTGAGAACGAGCCGATCTTTTTCTGGACTTGACCGGCGATGGGCGCGGCGGCCCTGATGCGGGCGTCTTGAAACGTCGGGCCGTAAAAGCCCGCCACGGCCTGGGTCGTCCAAGCGCCGAAAGAGACGCCGAAGGCGCCGATCTTGCGGGCGTCCACCAGGTTGTAGAGAGCGGAAGCGGGACTCGCGTTTTCCTGCAGCACAAAATCAATGGCCGTCTTGACTTCGAGGGGCCGGTGGGCGAACTTGGCGCCGGGCCTGCCCGCGTGCATGCCAGCGCTCATACTGTGCGCCCAGGAGAACCAGTCGAGGACGCGCTTGGGGTCGGGCCGCTCAGATTCGTCGGAGCGCGCCACGACGAACTCATCATTGTGATCAATGCCGGCCACCACAAAGCCGTTCTCGGCGAGCGATTCGGCGTGGGCGGCCCCCATGATGGCGCAACCGCCGCCGCCGTGCGAGTAGACGAGCAGCGGAAACGGACCTTTCGCCGGCGGGGCATTCGGGGAGGCGTCGCTGACCATTTCATCGGCAACGACACGATAGGTCATCTTGCCGGGACCGGCCTGCGTCGGGTACCAGAGGGCCGTTGTCAGCGGTTCGCGGCCGGCGACCGGCGCCTTGAGGATGCGATAGCCGATGCGGTACGGCTTGGCGGGCGGACGCCCTTCCTCGGCCTGCGCGGCAGGCCCCGTACCAGTTCGGTACGGGGCAGGCGCAAGGGCCAGCAGGACACCCAGCGCCGCAAACAGACCCGTCGTTCCCCATGCCCTCTGGGAGAGTGTTCTTTTCATGAGAGTGTATTCCAGCCGGTCAGATACTGGTCCTGCGTCTTCACGGATTTCATAAACTCGACGAAGGCGGCGTGGAGGTCTTTGACAACGGCAGGTCTCTTCGAGGCCACGTTTTTCTTCAGGTGAGGATCATTTCTGCGGTCGAAAAGGACGGGCGGCTCGGACTCGCGCCAGACGGCGTAGAACCAATCGTTGCTGACCACCTGGGCAAGCGCGGCGGCGTAACCCACGAAGGCATGAGCCGGACCTTTGGTCGCCCCAGCCTTGATCTCCGGCACGAGAGAACGACCGATACAGGTGTCGGGCGGCGCGATGCCAAAGAGTTCCAGAATCGTAGGCATGACGTTCCAAGGCTGCGTGACAGCGGATATGCGACGCGGCTTCTCCTGGCCGGGCAGATGAATGATGAGAGGGATGCGGCACAGGTTGAGGCGCATGGGGAAGCGTTGCGCGGCCTGGGCCGGTCCGCCGCCCGACATCCAACGACCGTTGGCGTCCACCTGTACGGGCTTGCAGATAAGGCCGGCGTCGCCCGGATAGTCCATGTAAGCGCCGTGGTCGCTGGTGAAGACAATGGCGGTGTCGTCCCAGATGCGGAGACGATGGAGGGCCGCGACAAGCTGGCCGACCCAGGCGTCCACCATCGAGACCTCGCCGGCGTAGCGGGCGCGGATCTGCTTAAGCTCCCTGTCGCTAATGCCCATCTTCCTGCGCAAGCCATAGGTGGGCGCTTCGTAGACGGTGCCCTTGTAGCCGGGGTCGTAGAGGTCAATGTAATGCTGAGGGGGGTCCCAGGGTTCGTGCGGGTCGAAGGTGTCAATCCAGAGGAGAAAATCTTTGCGGCGACAATTCTGAGTGAGCCAGTTGATGGCCATGTTGAACGTGCCCGGCGCGAACCAGTCGGTCTCGACCATACGATGCGCGCGGTTCATGAGCACCTGGCGCCAGCGCGAGAGCGGGTAGCGGATCATTTCAGGCTTGCAGGGGAGATGAAGAGGCACGCTGTCATTGAGCCAGACCGGATCGCCTTCCTGACCTCGGTTGACGGTCCAGGCGGTGAAGCCCTTGTAGTAGTTGAGGCCGCGCGTGACACAGTTGGCCACGTCGGTGATCATCTGCGATGGAATCTCTTTCTGCGCGAGGATTTCGGGAAGCGTGACCTCGTCGCGCTCCATGAAGCGCCAGGCATTGAAGGGAAGGCGGCGGTCGGAGTGGCCGAGGAGGGCGTCGCGGCGATTGGGGCCGGTGGGGAAGGAACCGATGAAGGCATTGTCGAAGACGCCGGAACAAGCCGCAAGGGCATCGAGGTTGGGGGTGTGAATCCACTTGTTACCGTACGTTCCGATGTGATCGCGGCGGAAGGTATCCGCGATGATCATGATGACCTTCATCTTCTTCCTCCTCATCTGATCTAGGGTTGTTTTTGCAGTTGCACGATGGCGTCGGCCAGGAGGCGGCGGAGGCGGTCGCATTCGTCGAACGACCAGCCGTTGGGGAGTTTGTACCGGCCGGAGCAGGTCTTGACGCCCTCTTCGTCGGTGCGCACACCGCCGGACCATAGGCCCTGGTGGCCGGGCTGTTTCCAGTTGTCATACTCAATCCTGCCGAGGGCGTCCTTGAGGGCCTGGTCGGCGGCGGCGATGACCTTGAGCTTGGCCGGGTCGCCGGAAGCCTTGGCCGTTTCGGCGGCCTTGAGGTAGGTGACGTAGTAGCGGTAATCGTCCACGCCTTCGCGCGTACCCTCCCAGCCGGTGGACGGGCCGCCGGTCTCGTTTTCGTAGGGAGGGAAGGCGAACATGAAATTGAAGCCCTTGGCAGGGTCCACGTAAGGGTTGGGCTGGCCCCATTGATAGGCCCAGCAATAGCTGCCCTTGGCGCGAGAGCGGATCAGGTGGAAGCCGTAGCCGAAACGCATGATCTCAGGATGGTAGCCGGTGGTGTCAATGTTGTAGAACCAGACGATCTTGCCCTCCTTGTCGAGACGGTCCATAAATTTTTCCCAGCCGGGACCGTCGTAGACGCGGCGGACCAGGTGGGGGCCGTCGTGATAGTTGAGGACGTCAATGAAGGGCATCGCGTCCTCCAGGCCGTCGGGGTTGCCGTTCATGCCGTCGGCCTCGGTGCGGAGGCCGGGGATCTTCTTGAGGATTTGCATGGTGCGCATCATGCGGTCCCAGAGCTTGCGGTGCTCGAAGGCCTCGTCCTCCGGCTGCCAGATGATTTCGGGCCAGTTTTCGCGCCTGGCCCGATCGAGGACGGCCTCGATGATACTGCGGTAGGCGGTCTCGAACTGGGGACTTTCGAGGGGGCCTTCTTTCAAGGCGGCGCCGGTCACGCCGCCCATGAGCCAGTGAAAGGGGGCCGTGAATCCCGCACGCATGTAGCACTTCATGGCGAGGGCAAGCCCCTTGGTGTCGTCCCACTCGATGACGGCCTTGCCGTTCACAAACGTAATCTTGCCGCCGACGCCGCCGCAAAAGCCGACGGAGTTCATGCCGTGCGCGCGCATGTCGAGGTATTTCTTATAGAGGCCGTCGGGGTCGTCGCCGTACCACTTGTCATTATCGTACATGCCGAAGGCGGCGTCCGCGGGATCTTCGAGTTTGATGGGGAGCACCTCGAACTCCACGGGCACGGAGAGCGCGGGGGCTTTGGACGGGGAGATACTCAGTTGGCCGCGGTACATTCCGGGCCTGGCGTCGGCGGGGACGCGAATGGTGATCCAGAAGGGCTGGGTGGTGTCAGCGGCGACAGGGACGAACTCGCGTTTTTCAAGGAAGGCGGGCACAGACATCCACTCCACGCGCGAGTAGTGAGGTTTCTTGAGGAGAAAACGGACGGGGCGAACGTCAATCTCGCGGAGCGTGGAGGCAGGAGCATCGAGGGACAGGCTCGCGAGGGCGACCCGTACGTCCCCGATGTCCCTTTGGGCGCGGATGGCAAAGGAGATGGGTTCGTATTCGCCGGGAGAGGCGAAGGCCTTCAGGACGGCGTTCATGTCCTGGCGGGCGGGGATTGTCTGGGGAAAGATCATGTCGAGATAATTGGTCTTGAAGACCACGTAACCGCGCTCTTGCTCTTCAGCGGTCAGGGAAGGCATGGGGGCGGGGTCAACGTAGCGGGTGTGAGGGATTTCCTTGATGTCGGTGGGTTCGAGGGAAAGGTCGTCGAACCAGACGGTTCCGCCGCCGGTGTAGTTGAAATTGAGCCAGAGGCCGATACGGACGTCGGCGGCCCCTTCGGGCAGCTCAAGAAGCGCAACGTGAAGCGACCAGTCCTGGGGCTGATTCACGACGATGAGGTTGTAGTCTGCGCTGATCCACTTGTTGTCGGCGGAGTAGAAGGCCGCGGTGACGCGGGCGTCGCCGCCGGAGATGTCGGCGGTCTTGATGCGAGCCTTCACGCGGTAGAATTTCTTGCCGGGCGGCAGGTTCTGGACCACCTGGCGCAGGAGGGCGTCGTCCTGGGGACGCTTGACGCCCATGCGTACGGCGCGCGCGCCGGAGTGGCGGACGGCCTCATCGAGGGCGAAGTCGGGGCGGTGCTTTTGGACCACGACGGGGTCGCCGGAGTGTGTGTGTTCCCAGGCGAAGGACCAGGACTCCGGGGCGCCGCCGGCCGAAATCAGGCCATCGAAGCCTGGATTCTTGAGCAGGTTCTGAGCAGAGCACACGGCCGACGCGCAAAGGATGAAGGCAAGCGCAAGTATGACCTTACCCATGTCAACACAATCCTTTAGAACTGTCCAGGAACGTTATCCGGGGCCAAGACCGAAGGGACGGGCGTTTCCACAGAAGACAAATATACCTTTTCTATCTGAAGCCGAAAGTGTATCATACCTGTATCATATATCGGTAGGGAAAAGACTGTGACCGTAGCGAGGTGCAGACATGCGCTGGAAGCGTGATCTAACCAGGGCATTTACGTTGGTGGAACTGCTGGTAGTGATCGCCATCATCGGGATTCTGGCCAGCCTGTTGCTGCCGACGCTCAGCGCAACCCGTGAGCGCGCCAGGCAGGCCGTCTGCATCAACAACCTGAAGCAGTTCATCAACGGCGTGCAGATTTACATGAACGATTACGGCGACTACCCGCCGTGGCTGTCCATCCTGTATGACAAGTACATTCCGACGCTAAAGACTTTCGTCTGTCCCAGCGATTCCAACCAGGGCCGAAGCGGTCCGACTCCGTCCTGGAGCACGGGCAGCAAGTTCGAGGAGGCGGCGGACATCCCCGGCGGCACCGATCCGGCGCAGGCCTTACGCAACGACCAGGTGCCGGGGGTCAGCTACCTCTACGAGTTCAACCTCTCCGAATGTTCGTGGTGGAGCGGGGGCGACTATCCCGACAAGTACGGCACAGGCGACAAGGATGGGCGCGTGAGTTGGAAAGAGGTGAAGGTCGAGGTCGAGCAGAAGGGCCTCCAGGCCGACGGCACTTATAGCAAGACGGAGCGCTGGGGCGGGCACGTGCCGCTTGTGCGGTGTTTCTGGCACACCGACATCAAGTTCATGGGCCGCACGCCGCTGGTGCTGAATGCGGCCAGCGGCGATGCCAACGTATTCCGAAGCGACGAGAGCAAGGACGGCTGGAAGAAGCTCTTCTAGCTGCGGGCGCTCGGACGGGGGATTACTTTGTCAAGCCGTACATGAGGATGTTCGCCAGGATTCGCTGGGAGTCCCTGGCGTCGTAGGCGTCGCATAGGGAGCATGGGTTTTCAAGCAGGCCGCTGGCCGCGTCGTGTGGACTGTAGACGACGGCCCAGCGGTTTTTTTGTTCCACGCCTTCGAGATGCAGTTCCCCTTTCATCGGGGCCGGGCGGTCGGCCGAACGCGTGAGCGTCACGTCTCGTATCCTGTTCGGGATGTTGAAGACGTTCTGGCCGACCGGAATTCGGGCAAGCCGGCCCAGCCCCAAGCGAGGGATCAGGTCGCGGAAGGACGCGTCGAACCGCCGATCCCCGCAACAGGCATTCACAAACAAGAATCCCCCGAGAACCAGATAGTCCTTCAGCCGCGCGACCTCTGCGTCGGAGAGCGTCACTTCGCCGTGGCCGGTCAGGAAGAGGACGGGGTAGTCGTAGAGCTTTTCGTCGGTAAGGCGCAGGGCGTGGCGCTGGGCAAGCACGTCCGTGGCGCCGGACTTCGAGAGGCCGGAGAGGACGGCCTCAAGGGTTTGCGAGGGAGGGTCCCAATGGCCCTGGAAAATGACCTGAGCAACGGCGACAAGCCGGCGACGCAGTTCGGCATCCTCTGCCAGAGGCTTGGGCGCCTGCCGGACGAGGCGATTGTAGCGGACGATGTGCTCAAGGATGTTCACGCCGAGGGCGAAGGCGGTTTCCTCGCTGATCTTGACGTTGCCGCGTTTCGGTCCCCTGGCCCAACGACAGGAGAGGTCGGCGGGGCAATAGATGACGGCGGTGCGGCATTCGTACTGAATGCCCAACAGCACCTGGTCGTCAGGGACGATGGGGTGGGCGCCGTGATAGATGGCGTTGCCGGGGGAAAGCTCGGCCAACGGATGGTCGGGAAAAAGCCGGGCCATTTCTTCGCGGAATGAGCGGTCAAAGGCCGGGTCGTTGCAGCAGTTGTCGGCGAGAATAAAGCCGCCGCGCGCCACATAGTCCCCAAGGCGCGCCCACGTCTGGTTCTCAAGGTCGAGTTTCCCGTGCGACGAGATGAAGAGGACGGGCGCTCTCTCGTACTCCTCGGTCTCGGCGCTGGGGTTGATGGTGGTCCAGGAGTAATGTCTTCCGAGCTTCGGTGCCGCGGCCATCAGGAGGCGGGTGAGGTCGTCGGGGTCCAGGTTCCAGGACTGTCCGGCGATAAGCTTCTGGATGAGCAAAGGACCTTCGAGTGGAGGAACGGGCGGCGGCTGCGGTTCGAGGGCACGTTCCTCGGCGTAGTCAATCTCCCGGCCGAGGGTGAGCCGGGCGATGGTGGCGCCGAGTCGCCAGGCCTTCGGAAGCACGAGGGCCTCGCCGCCGCCGAGGCGGGCGATCTCGCGGAATTCGGGAAGGGGATTGTTCGGGTCAAGGGTGGAGATGGTGTGCACGATGATGCCGCGCTCGAAGGCCCGGTCGGCGAGAAGATAGCTTCTCTCGGTCGCCTTCACATTGTCGTGGTCGTCGGGAGGTTCGTCGCCGACGAGAAGGATGACCTTGCGGGCAGCCAGGCTCCAGTCCATGGCCAGGGCTTTTTCCAGCGCCAGGTCCACCGGCTCGAAGTTGCCGAAAATGTCGAGGTGCGCCAGCCGATCCATGATGGTCTTTGGATCGCTGGTGAAGCCAGCGGCCTGAAGCGTACGGCCGTAGGAAACCTGCCCCACGCGCAATTCCGAAGCGTTATTCCCCAGGACCTTGATCAGGTCCGCCATCTCCCTTTGGATGAGGCGGATGTTATCGGCCATGCTGTCGGAGCAGTCGAGAATCAGAACCAG
>CAYPFP010000017.1:51669-57454 GCA_964409935.1 uncultured Planctomycetota bacterium
ATGAGCGGAGGCATCTATCTCATCCGGGATGACGGCATCTTCGGCGCGTACACGGGATACGAGAATGGCTATGTGCAGATTCCGTTCATGGAGATGAAGCAAAAGCCAAGCCCGCCTTTCGATTCCGAGACGATGCGCGAGGAACTGCGGCAGCGGCTCGACAAGATACAAGGGGCGGACATGCCGCGGGAGAGTATTGAGAAGCATCCGAGCTTCCCGCTGGAGGCGTTGGAGGCCGCCCCGGCGATGGAACGCTTCCTGGAAGTTTTCGACTGGGTGTACCGCGAAATGCGGAAGTCGCTGTGAGGAGCGAATGAAAGTAGTCGCCGATGAGGTCATTTCGTATGCAAGCGAGGCGTTTTCCCAGTTCGGGCCGGTGACGCTGATGCCCGGGCGCAAGATAGACCGTGCGGCCGTGAAGGACGCCGACCTGCTCTTTGTGAGGTCGCGCACGAAGATCAACGCGGCCCTCCTTGAAGGAAGCAAGGTCCGGTTTGTGGGATCGGGCATCATCGGGATCGACCACGTAGACATGGACTACGTGCGCACGAGCGGGATACGGTTCGCCTACGCGCCGGGCTGCAACGCCAACTCGGTGTCCGAGTACATCGTCGCCGCGCTGTTGGAACTGGCCGCGCGCGGGAAGTGGCGTCTGGAGGGCAAGACCCTCGGCGTGGTCGGCGTGGGAAACGTCGGGACACGGGTGGTCGAGAAGGCAAAGACGCTGGGCCTTCGGGTGTTGGAGAACGACCCGCCGCGCGCCAGGGAGACCGGCGATTCACGCTTTGTGCCGATGGAAAAGATCTTCGACGCGGACATCGTCACCCTGCACGTTCCGCTCACGAAGGACGGACCGGACAAGACGTATCAGATGGTAAACGATGCGTTCTTGCGCCGGATGAAACCGGGCGCCGTGCTGATAAACTCCGCGCGAGGGGCGGTCGCCGACGGCCCTGCCCTCATGAGAGCCATCCAAGAGCGGCGGCTCGGCGCGTGCGTGCTGGACGTGTGGCCCGGCGAGCCGAATCTGTCGCCCGAACACATCAACGCCGTGGACATCGGTACGCCGCATATCGCGGGATATTCCTTCGACGGCAAGGTGAACGGCACGGTCATGATCTACCGAGCGGCGTGCGAATACCTCGGACTGAAGCCGACCTGGGACCCCGCGCCGCTGATGCCGGGGCCGTCCCGCCCGCGCATCGAACTGGACGCTCAGGACATGGACGAAGAAGAAACGCTGCGGCAGATCATAAAGCACGCGTACGATGTGGTCGCCGACGACAGGGCGCTGCGGAAGATCGCGGCGCTGCCCGAAGCCGAACGCGGGCCGTATTTCGACCTGCTGCGCAAAGAGTACCCCATGCGGCGGGAGTTCCACACAAGCGCAGTCGCGCTCAAGGGCGCGACAGACAGCTTGCGCAGCAAGGTCAAGGGTCTTGGATTCCGAACTGGATAGGGGACTGCTATGCGAAAGGCGTTCGTTCTACTGATGATTTCCGCGATCGGCGCGCCAAGCGCGTTCGCCGACAAGGAACGAGGAGGTCAAGGGATGGCAACGGTCGTCATGGCGGGGACGAACAGACACGTCCTATCAGGCCTGGAAATCACTTGCGAGGGGTTGCAGGTCAGGGTGTCCCGCGGAAAATGCGAGATCGAGGGAAAAACCGTTGCCGTGGAGTCGGAGACAACGCTGACCGTGGACCCCGTCCAGACCGTCACGGTGCAGGACGAGCCGGTGCGGTTGAAGACGGAGGTCCCCAAGGGCTGGGCGCACGGGACGCGGCTGAAGGGCGTGCAACCGCGTCCGGGATTCACGCCGCTTCCGGGGTGTCTGGCGCCGAACACGGTGGTGGTGAAGTCGGCGCCGGGGCGCGACGGGGCGGCGTTCAAGGAGGGCGAGGACTACCTCGTGGATCATGTATGGGGGCAGGTGGGACGCAAAGAGACAGGCAGGATCGGCGAGAAAGACACCGTCTATGTTGACTACAAGTGGGGGATGATGCGGCTGGACACCCTTCTGGTGTCGCCGGAAGGCAAAGTGACGCTGCAAAAGGGCATCGAGGCCAAGACGTGCCCCCATCCGCCGGAAAGACCCGTGAACTGGCTGGCGCTTGCCAACGTCTTCATGCCGTACCATGCGGCGAGCGTCGAGGCGGGGCAGATTTACGCGATCGCCGAACCGGTCCCTCCGCCCGCCGCCGAGGAACTGAAGCGCAAGGCGCAGCTCGTGCGGAAGACGCGCGGGAAGCTGTCGGCGGGGGAGCCGGTGACGATTGCGGCCTGGGGCGACAGCGTCACGGCCGGGGGCGATGCGAGCCAGCCGCAGTACCGGTATGCGGACCGCTTTGCGGCGACGCTTCAGGCGAAGTATCCGAAGAGCAAGATCACGCTCGTCAACGCGGGCATCGGCGGGTCCAACACCAACCAGCGGCTGCCCAACCTGCAGAAAGACGTGCTGGGCCACAAGCCCGACCTGGTGGTGATCGAATACGTGAACGACATGGGCATGCCGCTGGAGAACCTGCGCAAGAACTATTTCGCGGCCATCGAACAGATTCACGCGGCGGGGGCGGAGGTCATCATCCAGACGCCGCATTTCACGATGCTGACGATGATGGGCAACAAGAACCTGCGCGACCCGGACCGGCGGCGCAACTGCGAAGGTCTTCGACAGATCGCCCTGGAGAAGAACGTGGGCCTCTCGGACGCTGCGAAGCGATGGGAACATCTGTGGAAGGAGGGGCTGCCGTACATCACGCTCTTGTACAATGGGATCAATCATCCGGACGATCGCGGACACAAGATTTTCGTGGATGAGTTGATGAAATTCTTTGAATGAAGACGGCCGGGCTGGGAGGATGTCGGCGCATGAAGATCGTTGGCGGCGTGAATCAGGTGACGGATGACGTGTATTACATCGCGCACCCGCTGGGGAGGGTGTACACGGGGATCACCCTGCTGGTGGGCGACCGACTGGCCCTGGTGGACAGCGCGCTGCCGCCGGCGGCGGACGAGTACGTCTTTCCGCTGGTCAGGCGGTTGGGCCTGACGGAGAAGGACATTGACATCGTCGTGAACACGCACTGGCACGGTGACCATATCGGATGCAACAAGCAGATCAAGATCGCGTCGGGGGCGACGATCGCGATTCACGTGAAGGACAAGCCGCTGATGGAATCTCTCGATGCGCAGCGAGTCGAGTTCTACGACAGGTTTCCGCACCATTTTCCGCCCCCCGCGCTCGACGAGAGGAACACGTGCAGGGCGGACCTGGTGTTGCGGGAGGCCGACAGGCTGAAGCTCGGTCGCCGGCAGTTCGAGGTCATTGGCCTGCCCGGCCACACGCCGGGCAGCATCGGGCTGCATGACCGGGCGGGCCGCATGCTGCTGACGGGGGACAGCGTTCAGGGGCGGGGCATCGAGGGACACCTGGCGATGGTCATGGAGGTCGAGCCGTACCTGGCCGCGCTGCGCAAGGCGCAGGAACTGCCGGTCGAGCGCATCATCATGAACCACGCCTATTCGCCGTTCGACTCGGCCGTGCTTGAAGGCCAGGACGCGGCGCAGTTGCTGCGCGAGAGCATTGCCACGGTCGAGGAGTACGTGTCCGCTCTGCAGGCGTATGTCGGCGAACGCAGGAGAATGAGTCTTGTCGAAGCCACCGACTTCCTGTGCGCGCGGTACGGAACGAGGCCGCGTTCGCTGATGGCGATGTGCACGACGGATTCGATCTTGAGGAAACTGGGTGTGGAAAGGGAGTGATTCCGGGGTTATGGGGGTAGAGGTTTCGGGATGAGAAAGACTGTCGGGCAGTTGGGCTTTTGCAGCGCGATTCTGCTTGCGGCGTTCTTGGCCGGCGGGTGTCAGACACCGGAGGAGAAGGGGGCGGAGGCGGAATTGAGGCAGCAGATGGCGCGGGTCAAAGAGAGGACCGATCGCCGGCAGGCCGCACAAGAGGAACTGGTCCGCCGCAAGATCGAGGAACACGAGGCGAGAAGGCGGGGGGAGTCGCCGCCGGTTGCGGCGCAGGCGCCCAAGACCGAGAAAGAGGTTGCAGGCGGCGCTTCCGTTCCCGCCGCGAAGCCGGCAAGCACGGACGCCAAATCGGCAAGAAGCGGCTGGCAAGAGGACGTGATACGCGACCTCAAGAACTATCCGAAAAACCTGAAAGAGGACACGCTGGCCATGGTCGCCAAGGAGAACCTCCTGGAGAACGCCGTGGTTCTGGGCGCCGGCACCTCGCTGGCGGTTGTGTCCAAGAACACGTCGTGGGACAAGAACGTCGCGCGCACCTTCGATCACCATGACCGTTTCGGCGCGGCCACGAACGTGGCGGACGTGCTGGGGCATCCGGGGTTGCACTTTGGAGTGGCGGGTCTGGCGTATCTGTACGGCGAGGCATACAAGGACTATGGAGCGGCGGAGACGGGGCGGCGGCTTTTCGAGGCGCTGGCCATCAATGGACTGATGACGTTGGGGCTTCAAGCAGCGACGAATCAGCAGAGGCCGAACGGGGACCGCATGGCCTTTCCGTCGGGGCACACGTCGAGCAGCTTTGCGATGGCGGCCGTGCTCGACGGGATGTACGGGCCGCTCGTGGGGATTCCGATGTACGGGCTGGCGGGCTTCATCGGCGCGGCGCGGCTGGATGCAAACAAGCACTACCTGTCGGACGTGATCGCCGGGGCGGCGCTGGGGTATGTCATCGGGCGAACGGTCACCAAGACCAGCCGCAAGAGAGAAGTGCTCGGCTTCCAGGTGGATCCATGGCTGGAGGAGGAGACGGGGGCGGGGGGCGTGCAGATGAGAAAAAGATTTTGACACAGGAAGGCCCGCACCGCTCCGCCCATGCAACGCAACGTCTACGTGATGATCGTCGTTTCCATTCTGTTCGGGCTTTCGCTCGGCATCTACGACTTTGTCCTGCCGTTCTATCTGGAAAGTCGGGGCGTGCCGAAGGTGAGCATGGGTTTCATCTTCGCGGCGGGCGCCCTGATCCCGTTTTTCCTCCGCATCGGCGTCGGCGGATGGTCCGACGCGGTGGGGCGGAAGCGGTTCTACTGGATCTCGATGCTCGCGTGCGGCGCGGCGAACGCCCTGTCGCCGCTGACGGCGAACGCGTGGGTTCAGTCCGCGTTCAAGAGCCTGCGGGACTCCGCGACGGAAGTGCGGGCGGTGCTGCACAGCGTGCTGCTGTATGAGAATTCGCGCAAGGGGTACCTGGATTCGATCGGCAAGGCGCAGGGCGCCGAGAAGGTCGTCGAGTCGCTGGGGTATCCGATCGGCGGCGGGATTCTGGCCATAGCGGCGTTGCAGGCGGCGGGGGCGGAATACTCCGTGGCGTTCGGGTTGTCGGCCGTGATGCTGGCCGGGGCGACGGTTGTTTTCGCCGGCATGTACCGGGAGGCCGACGGTTTGCGCAACGGGACGGGGCGGCCGCGGCTTCGGGACTTTTTCTCGCTCGACCTGGACGCCAAGCTTTGGGTGATCATCGTGGCCTCGCTGATCTTCTACCTGGGGTTGGGGTGCAGCCACTCGTTTGCGATGAACCTGTTCTTCGGCGAGAAATTCGGCGTGTCGAAGTCCACGACGTCGCTGATCCTGATGCTGCACCGGATGCTGCTGGGGGTGCCGATGATCTTCGCGGGGATCCTGCTGGGCGTCGTCGCAATCGCGAGCCCCGACTTCCTCGAGCGCGACCGCGCGCAGCGCGAGTAGCTACTCGATCCCGAGCCGGTCGAGCAGGCCCTCGTCGCGGCGCCAGCGCTCGCGAACGCGAACC
>CAYPFP010000018.1:0-57112 GCA_964409935.1 uncultured Planctomycetota bacterium
TAGATGGGGGCCGGGTTGATAGGATGATGATATGGGCGTGAATTGGCTTGATGATCTCAATGCACAACAGCGTGAGGCGGCCACGGCCGGCGACGGGCCAATCCTGGTCGTGGCCGGGGCGGGCACGGGCAAGACCAAGACGCTGGCGTATCGCGTTGCGTATCTCCTGCAGAACGGGGTGGCGCCCGAGCGAATTCTGCTTCTGACGTTCACACGGCGCGCAGCCCAGGAGATGATTAATCGCGCACAGACAATATGCCAGGATGTGGCCGACCAGCGGAAGACCTCGCCTCCGGGGCCGACGACCCAGGGAGTGTGGGGAGGAACATTTCACGCTGTCGCCAACCGCCTGTTACGCATATATGGGAAGGCTGCGGGCCTTGATGCTGAGTTCACGGTCATGGACGAAAGCGACGCGGCCGACATGATCAACATCGTTCGTGCGGACCTCGGCTATTCTTCGACCGAGAAACGTTTTCCCCGCAAGCGAACGGTGCTAGCCATCTATTCGCGGGTCGTTAACTCGCGCGAGTCTCTCGCGCACGTGTTGAAGAAGGAATACCCCTGGTGCGTGGACGCCGAGGACGGCCTCCGCCACATCTTCTCCGAGTACACAAAGCGGAAGCAGGAACGGCGGGTGCTCGATTACGATGACCTTCTGCTGTTCTGGAATGTCATCCTGGAGGATCAGGCGCTCGCCGAACAGCTTGGCGGGCGGTTCGACCACCTTCTGGTGGACGAATACCAGGACACAAATGTAATTCAGGCCGAGATCCTTCAGCGCATGCGGCTCAAGAACAAGAACATCATGGTGGTCGGCGACGATGCGCAGTCCATTTATTCCTTCCGGGCAGCAACCATCCAGAACATACTGAATTTTCCGAGACATTTTCCCGCGACCGGGATCATCACGCTGGAGGAGAACTACCGTTCCGTTCAGCCGGTGCTGGACGTGGGCAACGCCGTTATGGAACCGGCCAGGTACCGGTACACGAAGGAACTCTGGTCCAGACGCAAGAGCAACCAGCGACCAATTCTGGTTCAATGCGTGGATGAGGCCGAGCAGTGCCGGATTCTGTGCGAGACTGTGCTCAAGCACCTTGAGGAGGGCATTGGGCTGCGCCAGCAGGCGGTCCTTTTCAGAGCAGGCCACCACTCCGACCAACTGGAGATCGAGTTGGCGCGCCGGAAAATTCCTTTCCACAAGTATGGCGGCCTGAGGTTCATCGAGGCGGCCCACGTGAAAGACCTACTGGCGTTCTTGCGGATACTGGACAATCCTCGGGACGAGCTAAGCTGGTTCCGGGCCTTCGAGATGCTTGAGGGCGTTGGGCCGAAGACGGCGCAGCGGGTCCTGCAACATCTGGCTGCGCATGCCTTCAGTCTGGATTCCCTGGACGCGGTGAAAATGCCGCCTGCAGCGGAGGACGAGTACAAAGAACTTGTAAAGGTTCTGAGCGCACTGCATACATCGCAGCGAAAACTGAGCGTGGCGGCGCAGATCGAGCGGTTGCGGGACTTCTACGATCCGGTGATGAAGCGACTCTACGATAATCCCGCGCCGCGGCGTCGGGACTTGGAGCAGTTGGAGTTGATCGCGCAGCGGTACCGGTCCCGCACCAGCTTTATCACCGATCTGACGCTTGACCCTCCGAGTTCGACGGCGGACTTTGCGGGTGCTCCGCACAAGGACGACGATTTTCTCGTCCTGAGTACGATCCACTCGGCCAAAGGCTGCGAGTGGCGGGCCGTCTACGTCATTCATGCCTCCGACGGATTCATTCCCTCAGACATGGCTTTGGACGACGAGGAGGGCCTTGAGGAGGAGCGAAGGCTTTTCTACGTAGCGATCACGCGGGCCAAAGACTGGTTGTACATTCTGTACCCCTTGCGCTACTATCACCGGCCCTACGGCCTGAGCGATAGTCATCTTTACGGGCAACTCACGCGTTTCATCAGCGCGAAGGTCCTGAAACTGCTCGAACAGAGGACGGTTGAGGCGCCGGCGGAGGCGGATGCTCCCATTGACATTCGGTCAGAGACGGATATTCGCAAGAAGATCGTCCGAATGTGGGAGCGCCCCGAAGAGGACTAGGGGGGATAGTGCCTGGCTCCCGTCCGCCAATCCGTCTGGCGGACGAGTGCCTGGCACTATTTCAGATTCGCGGCCACGCCAATTCCAGACCCTGATTCCGAAGCATGCGCTGAAAGTCGTGAAGAAGGTCGGGCTTTTCGCGGACCTGCTTGGGTGTGGCATTGCGGCTTGTGCAGTATGCGGCGAGCAGGCCTGCCGCCTCGCCTATGTTCCACTCGATCGGGTGCAACCGGTAACAGCCGCTGGTGATGTGAGTGGTCCCGATATTCTTGCAAGCCGGGAGGAGATTTTCGATTCTCACGGGGATCAGGACGCCCAGCGGAATTTGAAAATGCAGCGACGGGATGTCAATGTAATTGTTCCCGCCTGTGCTGGGGTGCAGGTCAATGCGGTAGGAGCCGATCCCGATGCTGTCGTGGAAAGTCTCCGCGTGCGGGGCCTTGCGCGCATCGGCGCCGATATGCTGCTCCTTGACCGTGAAGACCGCCCGAATCCGGCGCGATTCTCGGATGTACGGGTACTTGGCAAGCCCGTCGCTTGTGCCGACCAGGTCCGGGCGCAGGTAAAGCCCGGGATAGCCGATACCTCCGTCAGGTCTGGGGGCTTCCGTCTGCAGCCAATAGAAGAGACTCATGGAGAGCTGCATGGCTTCCTCCAGGTAGCGCCGGCTGTCGGCTTCGGGCTTGTCAATGATGTTGCCCTCGATGTAGTCGTTCTGCGGCCAGTTGAGGATCGTCGCTTCGTGCGGCATGTCGGCATCGGCGAAGTTGTCCTTGCATATAACGCGGCGATAGGCCCAAAGATGCGTGCCGGGCCTTGGAGGAGTCTCCGGGAAAAAGGGCAACGGAAAAGGCTTGAGCGTATGGGGATGGGTGTACGTCCAGTCGAAGAGGCGGCCGGGCCACGGGGGAGAGAGCGGGGGAACGTAGCTCCGCCACCTGTCGTACTGCGGTGGTTTCTCGATGAGGTGTTCGGCCTTGGGATCGAAGCCCATAGCCAGACACCAGGTGAGCGCCTGAACGTTGTCCGGTTGAGGCGGACCGGACACAGCGTGAGGCTCGCCGGTCTCGTCGCGCGATTCGGCGCCCGTGACGTACTCGGCGCGTGCCAGGGGCAGCAGGTCGCCAAGTTCCGTGGCATCGAGAAAATAGTTTGCCGCAATGGTTTCGGTGCGGCCGGTCTCGTGGTTGCGGAAGGTGACGGCGCGCACGCGGTCTTGCGAGACCTCGACGGCAATGGGATTGCGCCGCAACAAGACCTCCAACCGGCCGGTGCTGCGGAGATGAGCCATCATCTGTTCGAGCGCCGCCAGCCCCACAGGAGGTTCGAAGCTGAACCGCCGCACGCTGCCGTGACCCGGACTGAAGAACGGGTCACGCGATACGCGAGGGAGTAGGGGGTAGTGGTCGCGATAATATTGGCGCACTGTGTTGCGAAACAGCCGGTAGCGAAGAGTGGAGCCGAACTGCTCGATCCAGGAATGTTCGTCGGGCGGAACGGCCTGAGAGGTCAGTTGGCCGCCGATCCAATCCGTAAGCTCGGTCATGGCCACTCGGAAGCCGAGTGTGGCCGCGGCGATGGCCGCGGCACAGCCGCCCGTGCTCCCGCCCGCCACAAGAATGTCAACCCGTCGCTCCCGCATGGTCTTCCTATTCGGCTCACAGTAAGCGAATGACCGGTGTGGCGTCCGGGGCCGACTGCCCGAACAGGCCGGGCAGATGCGGAGATCTGGCGTCATAGTCTTACAGAAGCGGGCGGGTTGGGCCAGCACAAAATCGGCGGCCGCATCGAGGTTTGCAGGCTCGGTCGGGAACATGATAGAATACGAAGATGCTCCAATGATTAGGACGACGTCGGTGAGTGTGTGATGAGCGACCTGCTTCGGGATGAGATGGAACGTTGCGCCAGGTGCGGGCAGTGCCGAACGGTCTGTCCGGTTTTTGCCGAGACGAACGTCGAAATGATGGTCGCTCGGGGGCGCATCAGCCTTGCGCAGGCGGCATTGGAGGGCCGCGCCGCGTACTCACGCCGCATGGAGGAGTACATTCAGAGTTGTCTGAAGTGTTTGCGTTGCGCGGCAAACTGTCCATCCGGCGTGCAATACGAGCGAATCCTGCAGGAAATTCGCTTTGCCATGGCGCGGGACCTGGGAGTGCCGCTTCTGGCCAGAGCGATCTTTCGGCTGGTCCTGCCCAATCGGTTCCTGTTCGACCTGGGGATTCGGATGGCCCGTCTGGGGCAGGGCCTGCTGCCTGTGAAGCGTCGGGGGCAGATGCGCCATCTTCCGCTGTTCTTTGCGGGTCGGCGCTGGATCCCGCGGCTTGCGCGCAAGAGCGCACTGCGGCGGCTGGCGGACCACTCGGATCCGAATCGCGCTTCTAGACCGCGAATCGCGTTGTTTCTGGGCTGCCTGATCAACTACGTCTATCCCGAAATCGCGGAGTCGTGCGTCAACGTCCTGGAGAGGATGGGATTTGCTGTAGTCGTTCCAAAGGGACAACTGTGTTGCGGGACGCCCGTTCTGTCATTTGGAGATGAATCGGCGGCGCGGAACCTTGCAGAGCGAAATGTCGAGGGATTTCTCGCCCATGAGCCGGAGCACATCGTGGCGGCCTGCGCGTCCTGTGGGAAGACGCTGAAATCGGATTACGAGAAGCTGGCGGGTTCACGGGGTGCGGCGCTGGCGCGCAAGGTTGTGGACATCTCCGAACTGGCGGCCCTGCGAGCGCCGCACGATGCGAAGCGCCTGAAAGAGACAGTGACGTATCATGACCCGTGCCACTTGCGGTGGGGACAGAACGTGATCGCGCAACCGCGGGAGTTGCTTCGCCGATGCTGCGAGTACGTCGAGATGAAGGAGGCGGAGACCTGCTGCGGAGGGGGGGGCACGTTCAGCTTGTTTCATTACGACATGGCTGCGCGGATCGCCGGCAGAAAGGCCGAGGCCATAGCGGCGAGCGGTGCAGACATAGTGGCGACGAATTGTCCGGGGTGCATACTCCATATATCGGATCGGCTGACATCGGCAGGGATCCGCAAGCCTGTCGTTCACACAATCCAGGTGCTTGAGAAAGCGATGGGGTTGGGCGGGGGTAGAGGACTCTCATGAACACAGCATTGTTCTCACGTATTGCAGCCGCGGCGAACAGACTTCACAACCGGATCATTGCCTGGCGCAGGGAGATCCACCAGCATCCGGAGCCTGCCTTTGAGGAGGTTCGCACAGGCGCGCTGGTGGCTGAGGCGCTTGAGTCGGTTGGAGTTGACGTGCGTCGCGGGGTTGGGAAGACCGGCGTTGTGGGTTCGTTGCCGGTTCGCGGCGCCGGGCGCACCGTAGGTCTTCGCGCCGATATGGATGCCCTGCGGTTGCGCGAGGAGACGGGGCTGCCTTTTGCCTCCAGGCGGCCCGATGCGGGCCATCTATGCGGCCATGACTCGCATGTGGCGATGTTGATTGGCGCGGCGCACATCCTGGCGGAAGTTCGGGATGCGGTGAGAAACTCCGTCCGGTTCATTTTCCAGCCTGCTGAGGAGATCCCGCCCGGCGGCGCGGCGCCCATGATAGAGGAGGGGGCGCTGGAGGGCGTGAGTGAAATCTTCGGCATGCACGTGGATCCCCTGCTGCCGACAGGGGCGATTGGATATCGGTGCGGCCCTTCGATGGCGGCTACGGATGAGATTCAAATCCGCGTAGTGGGCAAAGGCGCGCACGCGGCGATGCCGCACCTGAGCGCGGATCCCATCGTGGCCGCAAGCCAAGTCGTCCTGGCGCTGCAGACGATCGTGAGTCGCCGCAAGGACCCGCTTGAGCCTGCCGTGGTCTCGGTCTGCAAGATCAGCGCAGGGACGCAGTTCAACATCATTCCGAGTGAAGTTGCGATGGGCGGCACGGTACGGACATTGACCGAGGAGGTCCGCCGTAACATGCCGGGCATGATCGAGAGCGTTGCACAGGCGGCAGCCGCCGCTCACGGGTGTCGGGCCGAGTGCAAATACGTGTTCGGATACCCGGTGCTCGTGAACCATGCAAGCAGTGTTGAGAAGGCCCGGCGCACGGCGCGGCTTCTCCTTGGCGAGAAGGCCGATATTCGGGAGCAGCCCGCGCGGATGGGGGGCGAGGACTTTGCGTTGTATGTGCAGAGAATTCCGGGGGCATTCCTGCGGTTAGGCTCCACACCCCACGGAGCCAAGGAGCCGCCCCCCCTTCATTCGCCTCGGTTTGTCCTGGATGAGGAGGCCTTGTGGGTTGGCGCGGCGTTTTATGCGGCCCTTGCATGTACGGAGTAGGGAGCGGTGGCCGAACGGAAGCCCAACGTTGTTTTCGTGTTTGCGGACCAGTGGCGTGCTCAGGCCACCGGCTACGCGGGGGACCCTAACGTCCGCACTCCCCATCTGGACCGCCTGGCCGGCGAGTCGGTGAATTTCCGCACTGCTGTTGCAGGTTGTCCGGTGTGCTCGCCTTGGCGGGCTTCTCTTCTGACGGGGCAATACCCCCTGACGCACGGCGTCTTTGTAAATGACGTCTATCTCCAGCACAAGGCCGTCTCCATTGCCGATGCGTTCAACGCAGCAGGATACGACACGGGATACATTGGGAAATGGCACGTGGATGGCCATGGGCGTTCGTCCTACATACCGCGAGATCGGCGGCAGGGATTCAGGTTCTGGAAGGTGTTGGAGTGTACACACGACTATGGACGATCGGCGTATTACGCCGACGAGGACCGGAAACTCTTCTGGGACGGTTACGATGTCGTCGCGCAGACTCGGGAGGCGATCGCCTACCTTCGGGGCAGGACCGGGGCGCATGCTGGCGCTCAGCAGAATCGGCCGTTTGCGCTTTTTGTGTCCTGGGGTCCGCCGCATAATCCGTACGAGACTGCGCCGAAGGAATTCCGGGAGATGTACGATCCCGCACGGATCATACTGCGCCCCAATGTGCCTGCGGAGCTTGCCGAACGCGTGCGAAAGGATCTGGCCGGATACTATGCGCACTGTTCGGCGCTGGATTTCTGCATGGGCGAGATAATGCAGGCTTTGAGGTCAGGTGGGTTGGAGGAAGATACGATACTCGCATTCACCTCGGACCATGGAGACATGCTCGGATCTCAAGGCACCCAGCGAAAGCAAAAGCCGTGGGACGAGTCCATTCTGGTGCCCTTTCTGCTTCGCTACCCGGCAGCGCTGGGGAAGAGATCGCGGGAAGTGCCGATCCCGATTAACGCCCCCGACATCATGCCGACGCTTCTTGGATTGTGTGGCTTGGAGATTCCCAGGACGGCGGAGGGGGTTGATTTCTCACCCCATCTGCGGCGAGAGCGTACGTTGCCTGTGGAAGCCGCCTTGCTCGCGTGTTACCACCCGTTTGGCGAGTGGCCGCGGGCGCGGGGCGGCAAGGAGTATCGTGGCGTGCGCACGGAGCGGCATACCTACGTTCGCGACCTGGGCGGCCCATGGCTTCTGTACGATAACGAAAAGGATCCCTACCAGCTTCAGAACGTATGCAATAATCCCGCCTTCGCGGATGTGCAAGGGAAGCTGGACAGTTTGCTGAACAGAATCCTTCGAGAGCAAAAGGATGAGTTCCTGCCGGGCGACGAATACCTGTGGAAATGGGGCTACAAGACCGACGCGATGGGTACCGTGCCCTACCGCCCCTGAAAGGCGCGGACATCAACGCTTGCCGGCTGAGGCCCTGCCGTCCCACCAGTACGTTCGAAATTCTTCCATGGCCGAAATGACTGCGTCAACGTTTTCCGGCGGGGTGGGCGGGTAGATGCCGCAGATAAGCATCAGCCCGCCGCGGGGCGAACCCAGGCGCTTCACTTCTCCCTCGATCAGTTCGCGAATCTCGGCGCGTGTGCCGAAGGGGACGATGCTTTGGCGGTCCACGTCGAGCTGGATGCACACGCGGCCCTTGACCTCGCGTTCCAGATTGGCGATGCCGTTCACGAGGTCCTGCGGGTTGACGATGTCTACGCCGCAATCAATCAACTGATCCATCAATTCCATGACGTGGCCGTCGGAGTGCTGGAAGACGTGAACGCCCGCCCGTCTGCACGACTGCATCAGCCGCCGGTATGTGGGGGCGACCCATTCGCGGAACTGGTTCGGGCTGATGATGCTGGCGGTTTGCGTGCCCAAGTCCTCCGCGAAGTGCATTACATCCACTCCCGCCTCGACGTACTTGTCAACGAAGAACCGGTTGTACTGCTCGACGATGGCGATCAGGCGTTGAAGGCGGGCTTCGTTGGCGGCAATGTCCACCATGAGGTTTTCAAAACCACGGAGGTACCAGAGCCGCATCAGGAAGAAGCCGTGCTCAAGGCCGCCGGTGGAAAGAAGATTGGCTTCCTTGCATCTTCGGATGTTGGCAAGGGTCTTAGCCCAATCCATGGCGGCCAGGGGGCTGAGTCGGTTGGGGTCGGGCGCCCGGAACGAATCAAGGGCATCCCATGACGAGAGCGGATGTCCTATGACCTCGCCGACGATTCCGTCAATCTTGTTGTCCCAAACGCACCCCCAGTTGTCCACAAACCGGCCTGTCTTGTGTTGGCCGTCAAAGGCGTCGAAGTTCCTGTTGCCTTTCTTGAAACCTGGGAAAAGGATCGGGTGTTTGGCGAGGACGTCTTCGAGATCGCCCCGTAGGTGTTTCCAGGTAGCTCCGGAGCAACTGACGACGCATGGAAGGTATTCTGGTCCGGAGAATGTGACGGTCCGAAGGTAGTTCTCGCGGGCAGTCAGAGGCATGCGGGAGTCTCCGTTCAGAGATGGAAGAGCTGTTTTGCGTTGTGGTAGAAGATCTTCCGTTTGTCCTCGTCCGGTATCCGGGCGTCGTGGATCATCCCGATGGTAAACTCCGGGGCCAGGAGCATCAGATCGCTGCCGAACAAGACCCGCTCCGCGCCGAGAACGCGAACGAGTCCCTCGATCTTCTCGCGCACCGGCCCGCTGGAGCAGGGCTCTACCCAGACGTTGGGGCAGGCCTTGACGGCTTCCGCAACGTCATGGCCGGTCTCCGTAAAGGCGGCATGGGCGAGGATGAATCGAAGGCGGGGATAGGCGCGGGCCATCTTCACGATATCGGCGGGGCCGCAGTGACAGAGGGCGGGCTTCTCCGGAAAATGTTCCTGAAGGTAGGCGAAGAGTCTGTGGTGGCCGTCGCAATCGAAGGGCACGCCGATATAGGATCCGCTGTAAATCTCGCCGACTCCGACAAAATTCGGCTGGGGGAGATAGCGTTTCATGTCGGCAATCGCCATCTCAGGATAGCTGGGGTTGAAGAAGACGTAACCCAGGAGTTCGGGGTGCCCCTCAATGGCCTGAGCGAGATCGCGGTTGCCTTCCGATGGATGGTAGATGAGGGATTTCGCCGAGTTGAGGAGCACGCGTTCGATACCGTTTCGCTCCATGGCGCGCAGGATGTCGGAGACCGAGTCGTCATAGATGGAGAAAAACCACTTGCCCCAATGGGCGTGGACATCAATGGATTTCACGGGAGGCTCCCGAAGAGGCGGATGAAGTTGTCGTATGCGATATGCTGACGCTGATCCTCAGCAAGTTCGGCCTTGGCGAGCGTCATGTGCGCTGCGCCCAGGTAGTGCATGGGGGCATAGCTGCCGAAGAGCAGGCGATGGGCGCCGAGTTCACGTGTGTAAACCTTGAGGCCGTCAGGCGTGTCAATCAGGCTTGTCTCGACATGTACCTGAGGATTTTTCGCGCCCACAGCAAGGGCTTCTGAGACAGCATCGTAGTTGACGCGCATGTAGACTATCGGCAAGTCCGCTCCGTCGAACACGTCGGCAATCTCGGTCAGACTTCCCAGGCCGCGGTTGGAGATGAGGACGGGCATCTTGACGGCGGCAATCTCCTCGGCGAGGGCGCGGAACGGAGCGTAGTTGATGGGCCACCCTTGCTGGTCGGGGAACAGGCGGAGGGCGCGGAAGCCCTGCGCGGCCAAGTCCTTCACGTATCCCTTCCCGCCGGGGTAACGGCGCAGATCAATCGTTGCCGCGGGAAGAAGGCGCCCGGAGCTGCGGCACTCTCGCAGGGTCTCCTCGTTACCCTCCTCGTGACTGTAGAGGATTCCGCGAATAGAGCAGGTAAGGGCGGCGGCGACCTTGTGCCGGTCCATTTCCTCGAGTAGCCGTTTGAGGGAAAGATCCAGATTGCGCTTGGGCCAGAAGCCGAAGATGGTGTTGACATCGGCAACTTTCATAGGCATAGTATCCTGAGCGAAGGGCGATTTCGAGATCGCATTATAGTAATCGAGTTCCGGCGAAGGTCAAGGGCCGAATTGGCAAGGAGGCGCGCAACATGTCAAGGGATGTCCCGGTGGCGGCGAGCGACATGAAGGCATGGACTGAGGCCGCAAAGGGCTTTATGCGCAATCCGGACCTGCTGACTCGTGAGAACGCCGTGATCGCGGTCGTGGATTTTCAGGAGCGCTTGGCCGTTGCGATGTCTGAGCGGGACAACGTGTTGCGGGCGATTCAAAAGCTGGTCGCAGCGGCCAAAATACTGCGGGTTCCTATTCTCGTAACCGAGCAGTATCCTCAGGGCCTTGGGCAGACGGTGGCGCCCTTACGCGCCGCCCTGGGGCCGGAGGTGTATAAGCCCTTTGAAAAACTGGCTTTCAGTTGCTGCGGCTGCGAGGCGTTCATGGCGGAGCTGGCAGGCCTGCGGAGAAAGTCCGTCCTTATCGTGGGCATCGAGGCCCACGTGTGTGTCCTTCAGACGGCGCTGGACCTCGTACACCAGAGGTACAAAGTGCATGTTGCGGCCGACGCATGTTGCTCGCGAAGCGAGATGGATTGGAATATGGGGCTGCTGCGTATGGAGCATTCGGGCGTGTTCATGACTACCGTGGAGTCGGCGATCTTCCAGATGGTGGAGCGGGCGGGCACGCCGGAGTTTAAGGAAATCCTGAAGATTGTGAAATGAGTGACAAATGAGCGGGCGATGGCAGGTTGGCGTGCTGATTGTGGTATGCGTGGTTGCGTGCGCCGTGACCACGCGCGCCGCGGAGGACACGTTCGCGTTGGTGGAGAGCGGTAGGAGCGGGTACAGCATATACTTCGGCTCCGACGCGCCGCCGTCGGTGAGGCGCGCGGCCGAAGAGATTCAACGGGTGATCCGCATCTCGACGGGGGTGGAACTTCCTGTGATAAATGAGCCCGCGGAGCCGATGATCTGCCTGGGCGACAATGCCGCAGCCCGCGCTGCCGGGGTCACGACGGCGGAGTTGCCTGATGAGGGGTTCAGGATCGTGACAAGAGGCCGGAATCTTTTCATCGCCGGCCGAGACACGCCCGGCGACAAACCCCAGTGGCGCGGGTGGACGAGTCGGGGGACCCTTTTCGGGGCCTGTGAATTCCTGGAGAGGGTCGTTGGCGTTCGATGGCTCATGCCGGAGGAGTTCGGAGAGGATATCCCACGGCATGAGACGTTGAGAGCGCCCGTGATGAATCTGCGTGACGCGCCGGATTTTGCCGTGAGGAACCTGGCATACGTGCAGGAGCGACGTCCGCCGGCTGACAAAAGACCGAGCGCGCCGGCGATATGGCTCTTGCGGAACAGAATACCGCCGTCGTCAGAAGGGCAGCGGATAGGCGCGGGGCATGCGTGGGATGACTATGTGAAGCCGGAGGTATGGGAGGCCCATCCGGAGTACCTGGCCGTTTCTGCGGCCACAAAGAAGCAGCGGTCCTTCAAGAATCCAAAGCACGTGAAGTTTTGCACGAGCAATGATGGCCTGGTGGAGGAGTTTGTGCGGGGCGTGATCGCCTGGCTGGAGAAGAACTCGAATCTGCGCGAGGCGTCCATCTCTCCCAGCGACGGCGGGGACTTCTGCGAGTGCGACAAATGTCTCTCCAAGACTACGAAGGACCCATACGGAAAGCGTTCATACACGTCGGTGATCCTGGATTTCTATAATCGCGTCGGCAAGAAGGTTGCGCAGAAGCTGCCGGACAGGCAGGTCGGAGGGCTTGTGTACTACAACTATATGTACCCGCCTGTCTCCCCCATAGAGATGGAACCGAACGTTGTGCTGGTGTGGGCGCCGTTGAATTACTACGGCTGGGGGTTGGCGAAGCCGGTCTACAAGCAGGAGTTTGAGCGGGTGCTTGCGGGCTGGCTGGCCGTGACCAGGAATTTCGTGTACCACAACTACTCCACGTGGATGCGATCGTACAATGGGGCGCCTGTGCCGCCGGGCCTTGATCTGTTGAAGCTCGAAATCCCCGCCCTGAAGAGACATGGCGTCTGGGGCGTGGACATGGTGGGCCAAGGCGCATGGGGGTACGGCGCTGTTGGGAACTACATCCTTGCGAGGCAGATGTGGCGCGCGGACATTGACGTGGACGAGGTCTACCGCGAGTGGCTTCAGCGCTCGTACGGGCCGGGCTGGCAGGCCATGGATAGGTTGTACATGATGCTCGAATCGCGAATGCTGGAACGCAAGCGCAAGGAGACAATTGAGTACCATGGCGAGATGTACGAGGTCAACTATGACGTCATCGAGAAGGTGTACTTGCCCGTGTTCACGGAGATGGAGCGGTTATATCTGGAAGCGCTTGGCCAGGCGAGCACGGACGGCCAGCGAAAGCGGCTTGAGGCATTCGGCGAGAACTTGATCATGCTGCATTACAACATGCGCCAGGCGGGTATGCCTCTCAGTAAGCCGGAGAATTCGTTCTTCTATCGAAGCGACGAAGCGTACAGGAAGTTCCTCGACGATACGGAGTTTTCGCTTGCGTTGTGCCGCGACCACGGCAAGCGATTCACCGGCCCCATCTGGAAGAAGCAGTGGCAGGGAGATTAGAGCGCGTTGCCAGAGCGCTATAGAAGCCACCTGATGAGGAATCCGGCATGATCCGTTCATTGAGCGGCGGGCTTATGGGGGTGGCCGTATTCGTTGTTGCGTTTTGCCTCGCCGTTGCCGGAAGTGGGGAACTGGTTGTCAATGGCGGCTTCGAGGAGGGCAACGCGCCGTGGGGGCCGGGCATTACGGACGACACGGCGCACGGCGGGAAGTACTCCATCAAACTCGACAACAGCCAAGGCCGGCCTTGGGCGGCCGTGGCGTACACCAAGACCATCCCCCTGAAACCTCACGTGCCCTATCGTGTAACGGTCTGGATCAAGCGTAAGACGGGCGACGGTTACCTTGAGATCGGCGGGTATCCGGTAGACGTCAATGGGGAGCGCCTGAAGACAGGTCGAAGCTGGACAATGGTATTCTTTCCGGTGAAGGTGATGACTGGGCAGGCGCTTGGGGAGTGGACGAAGTTCGAAACGACCTTTACACTTCACCGCGACGATCTGGCCGGCTTGATTCCGCGATTTGTCAGTCGCGGGGGAAGGGACGTAATCTACTTCGACGATTTTTCCATTCAGGAGGCCGACCTGCCTCCTGCGCCTGAGTTCCGCTTCCCGGAAGGTGTCTGTTTCCCAGGACATCCGAGTCGGTTTCACATGCGGGTTGAGAGAGTCGAGCACAAGGCAAACGTCATAAGTGTGGTGACGACGGGCGCGGAGTATCTCTTCGACAGCCGTAAACGCAAGATAACATGCCGGCAGCGAATCGGTCTGGAGCGGCAGGTTGTGGCGGTTGATTTCGCGCAGCCGCTGGGGGAGTTGAGCATTGCCCAGAACAGCAAGGATGTGTGCGTCCTGCAGGGCGACGGTGTGGCGTTTGGGGTTCAGGGGGACTCGCTGATCACGTTGGCTACAAATCGAGCGCTTGACCTCACAATCACGTCAGCCATCGCCGCCGAACACCTCGCGACACAGGGGCCTCACCTGCTGGCCGTGGACGAACACGGGGGATTCGTCGTGTCGCACGATTTCAGCCAGAAGTATCGAACAAAGGGGTGCGTCATATCGGACCTGCCGGAATCGTTCCGCAGTCCGAGTTGGCGTTTTCAGTATCGCGTGGGCGAGCGGGAGCGCATCGGGTTGGCGGTCTTCCCGCCGCGTCCGTATGACTGGAAGACATCGTTTGGGAAGCGCATTGTGAACGTAACCGGTCTTCTGTCGGACGGTGCAATCCGCTTCTACCAAAAATACTGCAATGTGCTGATGCTCTTTGACGCCTATCGTTTATACGATCAGTGCCGGACGCCAAGGCCGGGGCGCGGGCCGTATTCCTTCCTCGATCCCGCAGGCATGCGCCGGACCGTCAAGACGGCGCACGACCTCGGAATGCAGGTGATGACGTACTGCAATACCTCGTCCGAGCTTGACCTATGGTACGGCGATCGGACGGACGTCGCATTTGACTACGTGGCGTCGGTGACGAAGGATTACGGCATTGACGGCTGGTACTTCGACGGCGTCTTTACAGGGAATGGTTGGAGTCGCGCGTACTCGTGGATGCGAAGGATGCGAGAACTGGTCGGACCCGACGGCGTTCTGTACACACATTGCACGCTGAACGCCCCCTTGACGCGGGACGATTTCTATCTGCCGTTCATTGACGCCTACAACGATTTCCTGCTTCGCGGAGAGGGGCAGGCCATCAAGGGCGTGAACGATCCGTACATGCGGTACGTCATCGGCTCATACCGAATCTCCAACGCTATCCCGACGCTCAAGTGGGATAAGATGGAGGACGCCGCGATACATGACATCTTCCGCGCTATGCTCTCATTACAGGGGCGTTTTCGATGGGCCTACCCCACCGTGCCGACAGATGAGCCTTCATGGCGCGGCTCATCGCCCGAGCGCGCGGCATGGGACAAGGAGTTCATGGAGTTCTATTTTCCTGAACTCGACCGTCAGGAAGCCCTGTGGCGAGAGGGCAGGCTGGACATGCGCATCCAGTGGCCGCACTCGGCGGTTGGAAAGTAAGCGCGCCCCGTCTGACGGGGCGCGCCGACTGGCCGACTGCCTAAACTGTGTTCCACGTCTTCGTGACATATCGCGCGCCCTGGATCGCCGAGTCGAGCGGCGGCCGGGTCCCCACTTCCAGCGATAGCCAGCCGCGGTAACTGCAGGGCTTGATGAGCGCGAGGCACTCCTTGACTTCCGCCGCACCCGCGCCGATCTCGCAGCCGGTGTACTTCTTGCCGGACGGAGTGGTCAGGCTTGGACTATTGTCCGGCGGGCGAAGCGCAAAGTCCTTGATATGGATGTGTACGATTCGGGGCTCGGTGCGCTTGTAGCACTCGCTGGGGCGCTCGTCGGCGAGCAGAAAATTGCCGTTGTCGAACGTGAAGCGCAATTCCGGTCGCTTTGCGCCGTCGAGAACTTCGATGCAGTGGGCGGCGCTGCACGCGAAGGCGGGGTAGACGCCAAAGTCCTCGATGGTCAAAGTGACGCCTGACCCCTTGGTCCTGTCAACGGCCTGAGCCAAGCCTTCGGAGTATATCCGGCGGCCTTCCTCGTTCGACATGCCCGTAGCGGGTTTGGTGCCGGGCAGGAGTGCCACGGGGCACTTCAGCTCTCGGCATCGTTCGACGCCGCGCACCACGGTGTCAATGGCCTTCTGGCGATCGCTCTCGTTTTCGCCGACGAGGTTCACGCCGATGTCGAGACAGGAGTAGGCCATGCCTTGGTCATCAGCCGCGCGGCGAAGCTCGTTCCAGAGTTCGGCGTTGGTCTCCATCCAAGCCAGCATCGGTTCCACCGCCCTGATGCCGACCGCATGGAATTCCTGAATCAGTTTATTTGGCGAAAGCGTCTTGTCCGTCAACTCCTTGTGAAACGGGAAAAGCATCACGGATAGCTTCATGGTTTCCTCCGCTGGATGTGAACCAATGAGAAGCCTGTATATTCCACGGGCGTATCCGTCCTGGCGGACACGCGGATAGTCACAGTGTCGGCACGTGGCATGGTAAACTCGACCGCCGCCCTTTGCCAGTGAAAAGTGGTGTCCAGGTAGCCAGATGTGGACAGCGTTTCCTTTGTCGAATCGCGCGTTATAAGGACGTGTGCAAGCCTGCCCGGCCGATGTTTGGCTGTCATGTTGGGCGGGTCGTAGGCGCGGAAGAAAAAGGAGAGGCTATACTGGCCGGGCTGGATGCCGGCAACATTCGTCTGCCAGGCGGAGTCGCCGCGGCACTGTATGATGCCGCCGCCGGGAACGGCCGCACATCCGGCGCTTCGCACGATGTCAAACATGAGATCTGCCGGCTGGCTCTTGGGGAATCGCCGAAGCTCGATCGTCTCATCGTCAAGGACCTTGGCGATGAGGAATCTTTCCGTTGCGTCGTGGGTTGCGCCCCGGGTCGTCAGGACGTCGAGTGGTCGAACTCGTTGCGTGAAGCGTTGTCCGGGCGACTTGAAAAGGTTCAGGCGTTGCTTGCCTGCGAAGGCGCCGCTGCCGGTTGCAACGGCGCCGCACGGCAGATACCGGGCGCTGTCGCCGACGCGGACCCAGTTGTCGGGGTCATGGCCTGCGGCCTGCGCTAGAGACGCATTGGCAATAAAGTTGTCGGTGGCAGTCCATTGCGTTTCATCGGGTTGCGGCCAAACTACTGGATCAGCTACAGGGCGTGGCTTGTATGGCGCGAGATCACCTTGGATACTGAGGGCAGCATAATCCAGGGCCAGCGTGTCGCGGCTGGTCAGGGCCAGCCAGACGGCGGAGTCTCTGCAAACGTTCTCGAGAAGGGAGGAGGAAAGGGGCGCTTGAATGTTGCCGTGTCCTTCGGCGAGCGTGCGCCATGCCATGGGGGTCCAGTCAAAAACGTGGACGACAGTCTGCGAAGCGACAAGGACTTGTGCGTGCGCAGAGTCAATCTTGTCAAGTGCGCCGACGCCGAACTTCAGGATTATGGGCGTGTCGCTTCTGACTGTATCGCCGTCGGCGGCGGCGATGAGGCCGTACTCGTCGCGGGCCTTGATTGCGGCGAGGTCAAAAAGATTGTCATTGAAGACGTTCTGCGCGGTGTAGTCGGGCTGGCCGGTCGTGAACGGGGCGAGGCTTTCATTGGGGGCGGCAAGACCCTCCGGAGCTCGGTAGCCTCGGACGTAATAAGGGTTCTGGGCAAGTCCGATCTCGTGGAAAATGTGCCGAAGCGCCTTGATCGCAGGCAGAGAACCGTCTGTCGTTGGGTGGACGGTGTCAACCCATACGGACGCACAGTGCTCATCGAGGGTCATGAGTGTGTGGAAAATGTCGCCGAAGGGGATACGGTGCTGATGGCAGAAGGCCCTGAGGTCGTTGGCGCGAACGAGCACCTTGGCATTGTCGCCGGGATGGGAGCCGCCCCTGAACTTGTCAATGTACGGAAAGCCGCTGAGGAAGATGGGCTGGGCGCCGACGGCGCGTGTGCGGTTGAGCATGTCGTGGAGACGCGCGCAAAAGTCCTCGGAATTCCCGCCGGAATCGTTTACGGAGTACATGAAACAGGCATAGTCCGGCTTGCGTTCGGCGATTCGCACTCGCCAACCGGCCTCAATGGCGTAGTTGGCGCCGGCGAAGTCCTCCCTGGCGGGTTCTGTGAGCCAGAGGTTCACGATTTGCTTGTTGTAGTCAAGGGTCTCAATACGGTCAATGACGTACTGGAAGGCGCCGAGTCGGATGGTCTGGCCGGGATAAGGGCCGGCATACCACGAGACGTTCCGGCCCGTGACGACGCGTTCGCCGGCAGAGACCTCAGCGGTGCCGCCTGTTGTTTCGGAGACTAGGTGCTTTGTGTTCGTCCCGCCGACGGCGGTGTTGAACACCCGGACCGGCATTTCCCAGGATATCATCTGCGGGTAGTCCAGTGCGCCGACCCGCCCGCAGGTCTGCGAATCGCCCGTAAAGACGACGCGGGGCATCACGTTGACGTCAACTCGGATTGCGGCGCCCATAAGCGGGACTGCCGCAAGCAACATCGCAATAACGAGGACGATTCTCAAGTGCGCGTCCCTCCCGGAACCTTGATGCGGAAGCGAATGCAGTCGGAAGCGTGTTTTCCAGAGGAAGTGAACAGAATCTCGCACCTCACGGCGATATCCAGACTCATGGAGTATATTCCCTTGCAGCCTCAATGAGGGCCAGGAAGTTCTGCTTCGGGGTGGGCAGAAGGATATCGTGAGAACTGCCGAGGATGAGGCCGCCGTTTGCTCCGCCGGCTCGGATGGCCTGACGGGCTAGGGCGCGAACTTCCTCCGGAGTCCCTCGGGCGAGGCGGTCGTTGTCCACGTTTCCCCAGAAGGCCAGACGGTTGCCGAAGGCGCGCATGTAGTCGGCAAGAGGCTCATAACTCTGCACCGCCTGGTAGACATCAGGCCCCGCCTCTGCGATCTGGTCAATGACCGGAGCCATGCCGCCGTCAATATGAAGCACGACCTTAAGCCCGGTACGGTGGACGGCCTCTACCTGGGCCTTGAGGCCGGGGAGGAATGCGCGGCGAAAGTCGGCGGGGGAGCAGTATGGCCCGGTGCTGCACCCATAGTCGAAGCAGATTCGCACGGCATCGGCGCCGTGGTCGCGCGCCCGTAAGGCTCCCTGGTAAATGCGTTCAGCCTGCTTGACGTGGGAGTCTGCAATTGCCTGCGGATTCTCCTTGATCTGAATCATCAGGTTTTCGAAGGAGGCGAAGCGGCTTCGGCCCAGGGCGACACGGCAGTAGTCGGGCGGATTTGAGGGCGCATCCATCGCCATGATGAAGTGGGTTCGGCCGAGTTCACGCACGACATGGTCCCAGAATTCCCACTCACTGCCGTCGGGGGGCGGGTGGGGTTCGTGCGGGGCCTGGCGGGATCCGGCCTGAACGACTTCGATGTCGTTGACGTTCTCGAACCATTGGAGTTTGGAGCCGGCCGCATCCTCCCACAGACCATGGCCCAGGGGCCGGGGCCGCTCGAATGTCCAGTTGCGCGGGGGGACGAGTTCGACGCTCGCCATGTCCAAGCCCGTGCGGCGGATGAACTCCACGTAGTGATCCTTCATGTCACGGACAACGTCGTCACGCCGTCCTTCCCAATAGGCGATTCGCGTGTACCCCCAGGCGTGATAGAGGCTTCGCTGGACGGCGACGATTTGCTCAACCAGCGTGTGAGGAACCCAGTGCTCGCCAACTGGCGTGCGGTCGGGGGCGCGATGTTCGCAGGCGGTGATAAAGCGCTGTTTGGACGAGAGCATTGGGGTAGTGTCCTTGCCGGTCTATCTGGGGGCGGTAATGCCCATGCCAAGCAGCGGCAGGAGGTCCTTGGCCTCGCTGGGACCGTAGTTGAAGATGGTAAAGCCGTTGGTCTTCAGACGGCGTGTAATCTTGATCTGGGCGATAACGTGGACCGGCACAAGATGCGAGCTGGAAGTACTCGCGCCGATGCCGGGATAGATGGGAATGCGGCCCGCCCACAGCTTCTGGTTGGTGACAAAGTTCGTGAACGTCTCGTCGCTGTCGGTATAATCCATCGGACACAGAAAGTCCACGTAACCGTTGTCGCACCAGAGCTTCCAGTCCTGGCCGACGCTGTCGCGGTCGGTGGGCCAGTTCCGGAAGACGGCGGCGGATATCTTGATCGTGGGTCTGATGGCGCGCGCCTGCTCGCTGACGGCCTTGACGACGGTCGTGATGTTGCTTCGGCGCCAGTCGAGCCACTGCCGGCGGTAAGGGCCGTCCGCAAGCACGTCTTGGGGCCAGGCGTTGATGACGACGCGAGCCGCCTTCTGAAACCGCTCACGGCATCCGGGGCAGAAACAGTGGTTGCCACCGGGGTAGCGGATGTAGTCGAAGTGCAGGCCATCCACAGCGTAGTTCCGGGCGACCTCGATCATGGACGCGACTTCGAGTTCCTGGTTGGCGGGATGCGATGGGCAGAGCCACTGCGAGTTGTCGCCGCCTTCTTTGCCCTTGACGTCCACCTGCAGGCGGCGTTCGGATTGCATTTTCTCGATGAATTCCTTGGGCGCTCGGCTCCCGGTGTTCCAATTGACCTTCCATACATGGATTTGGACGCCATACTTTCGGCAAGCCGAAACGCACTGGGCAATCTGATCCCCTTGCCGGGCGACCTCGGAAGCCACAGGCAGAACCTTGCTGGGGTAATATGCCGTGCCGCCCCAGAGCATGTTTGGCAGAATACCGGTGAAGCCGTTGTCGGCCAGGTTCTTGACGGCCTGGTCCCAGTTCATCCCCTCAACGCCGAAAGCGCTGTGGCACCAGAACAACCGGGTCTCTCCGGCGAGGGGCCTCTGGGCCATGCAATATGCCTGGGTCAATTGCTCGGAAGCGGCCAGGGCGGCATCCATGGCCTTGGCGTACTGACCGCTTGAGTCGTAGGAGACCCCGTCGTTGTGGAGGCGAACAGCCTGCTCAATCCTGGCCAGGACCTTGGGGTCTTTGCCGCTCTCCTTGGTAATGCCGCCGATAGCCTGCTGGAGAGTCGTATACTCGCCAATCTGGCCGACCGTGCGGATGGCGGTGTTGGCGGCCTCTTGCCAGATGTTGGGCAGGAAGTGCCCAACCATAGCGAGCATCATGCGGCGCTTGTTGGCGGGGTCGTCCGGAAGAAGGACGTGCGTCATGACCATGCCGTTGTTGGAGGCGACCACGGCGGCGTATCCTGTGGGCTGTCCCTTGTCATCCATCCAGTGGGCAATCTCGCGGCTGGCGCCAGGGATGGGTTTTGCCTCGGTGATGTTCCAAGATCTCTGGCCGACCAAAGGGGGGGCGCCGGGAATTGAATCTGAAGAAAACTTCATGCTGGAGAAATGGCCGGGGTACTTGGCCTTCGTGTGTACTCCTCCCTCAACCTTTAGCACGGGCCGGAGTTTGGGCGGGACGCCGTAGAAAACCAACAGTTTCCCGCCGCCGCCTGCCCCGCCAGGGGCGGGGCAGGCGTTCACATACTTGGCCAGTTCGTCGGCGACGACATCGGGCATGTGGGGGTTGTGGGGCAGGATGGCCAGTCTGGCGTCCTTCAAGCGTTCGGCGGTGACGTCCAGATCGCTGACGACGGCATACTTGACGCCGATGTCCGTGAGGGTCTTGGCGACGGTGTTCGCAAACTCGATGGCGCTCTTTGCTTCGGAGGGCGAATGTTGCGCCGCAGACTCGCCGCGCACGATAGCGACGTTTGCATCCCTTCCCAGGACGCCCAGCAACCCAAAAGCGCTCGCATAGAATTCGGTGTCGGCCTCCTTGCCCCGCCAGGCGGACAAGCGTATGGTCGTGATCTTCCCCCATCCGGCCGGCGTGCCTTCATGCTTGGTATTGGCTTTGTCAATGGTGATGGTGTTCCACTGCCCCCTGGCGGACGGTGAAAAGGTTGCAGAGTACCACCCGTCGCCGCTTTGGAGGTACAAGGCAAAATGGGAGACCGGCGACGTGTTGTTGCAGAAGAACTGGAACTGAATGCCCTGGCAGGATCGGAGGTCCAGGTCTACCTTGAGATCCCAGGACGCCCGCTCAGTTCGTGGTGGAGGAGGAAGGCCCGGCTCGGCTTTCGCTGCCCCGAAGTTGCAGGGCATACGCAGCGCCTTGCGGCCGTTGAGTGTCACCACGGAGACTTGCGCGGAACCCCCCATCGGCTTCCACGCGGCCTGCGCCGCTGCGTCGTCGGGATATTGGCAGTCGTCAATCTTTGCATAATCGCTCTTGGGCAGCGGCGGAACCTTGGTTAGCGCAGCGCAGCCGAGCAGTGTGGCGGCAAAGCCGACAGTACAGAGAATGTTGATGCGCATATAGCCTTCCACATTCTAGAGACGCGAGTGGCGGAGATGACGGTCGTGAGTCATCGTTTACTGCGTGATACGAAACTCCGGCGAGGGAGGAACTGCCGCAGGGCCTCGCCCCCGCAAGGTTGGACCGCAACGTAACCGGAGCGCTGCTGTTTAATGCAGCGATTACGGGCCGAGCGATCCTACATGATCGCTGTGCCTGGAAGGCATGGGCACAGGGGCGATTACTTTGGCTTCTGGAAGTAGTTATCCAGGACGTACTGCGTAATCAGGGGCATCTCGCTCTCATGGAACCATGCCGGTCGTTTGGCGACCATGCGCGTGATGCTCTCCAGCCATTCCGACTCGGCCTTCTTGCGGGCTTTCGCCTTGGTGATGTACTCAAAGTCGTGGCATTCCGTGCACCGCGTCTCGAAGGCGGCCTTGGGGTCGGAGATGGGCTTGGCCACCAATTCCTGGGCGGCCTTGGCCAGGGCCTTGCTTTGATCTTCGTCGTATCCGGGCAGATCATCTTCGCCGGGTATGTTGTCCCATTGCGCGCCGATATCCACCCATTCGACGAAGAGCTTCTTTTCGGCGGGAGTGAGGGGCGGATGGGAAGGGGGCGGCATGGGGGTGAGGGGGCCCTTATACGGCACACGCGCATCGCCCTGGGCGAGTTGTTTGCCGTACAAGCGCCAGATCAGAGGGCTGTGTCTGGCGGCGCTGGGGATCACGAGCCGTCCGACGAGACGGTGGGGGCCATCTCCGCCCTGTAAGAGGGACTCATAAGCGCGATTAAAGAATGCGGCGTTAATGGGTCTGCCGGTGCAGCCTTTTCGGTGGAAGACCAGTTCAGAACCGCCTCCGAAATCAAGCCCGCCGGCGGGTGGCTTCGCGCCGTGGCACTGTGCGGTGGCGCATTTGGTCTGGATAATGGGCATGATGTCGCGGCGGAAGTCCACCGTACGCCGCTTTTCTGGCGGCGGGGCGACGACATGCGGGGCGGCCTTGGCCATCGCCATGCAATCAAGGTTCGGCAAGGCTGTTTCTCGGCTTTCGTGGCAGCCGACGCAGAACCGCTTTTCGCCAGGTCGCACCCACACCCACGTCAATTGGGTCTCGATGGCCATATCGTTCTCGTCGAGTGTCTGGAGGTTCAGAACGGTGTCGGCGGGGACCTCAACGTGGAACGAGCCGTCAGTCTCAACGGGTGCATAACCGAGAATCTTCTTCTGCTCGAAGACATTCCCGCCGTTGCTGCCCGATCCGAAGCTCATCTGAAGGATGTCAATCACGAGCGCGCGGTGCTTCTTGGGGTTCTTGTCTTCAACGCCAAATCCCTCGACGACACGCACGGCCTTAATCTCGCCCGGTTTTGCCGGTGGAAGCTGTCCGACCACGATGTTGGGGGAAGGCTTGCGGTCGGAAAGATACGAGTTGACGCAAAGGAAGGTTCCCGTCTTCTTGTGGGGCTGTACGAGGCTGGGAATGACGGGGGGTACCGGGCGGGGATAGATGGCGATCGCATCGTAATCCTGGGCGCGGGGATCGTCGAAGATGAGTTTGCCTGCGCGGCCGGCCGCAAAATCAAAATGGTAGATGCCCAGACGGATGTCCTCGGTGTATTCCATCTGCAGAGGGCCTGTTCCCCGGCCGGGAGAGTAGGAGCAGATCATGCCGCCGTCGGGGAGAGGATAGGGCGAGGCATAGCGCCCAGCAAGGTTGGTGCCTTCGGTTGTTTGGCCGAGGGTGAGCAGTTTGCGGCTCCTGTACGGGTTTTCCGGGCGCAGGCTTGCCAGTGCGCCGCTGTTGTAGAGTCGGTGGCCGGCGGACTCGACGTAGACGATGCGGCCGTCAACCAGTTGCTGGGCATAGGACTTGGTGTTGGCGCCTTCGCCGCTCTGGTTGCCGTAGAAGGGCATGAAGACGGTGCCGTCGGGATTGCACACCCCGAAGGCGAAGATGCCGGCGACGCCCTGGTGGTTGCCGTGATGTTGCCAGGTTGTGAAAAGGAGTCTTCCGTCGTGCAGCACGATGGACGCGGTGTCAGAGCTGAGGTTGAACGTGATCCGGACAGGATTGGACCCGTCTGGGTTGCAGGTGTAGAGGAGTTTGGCGACGTCGCGGTCGTATTCGTCGCGGAAGTTGGGCTTGCCTGAACTGAATAGTATCTTGCCGTCGGGCAGATAGCAGGGGTCAATGCAGTCCTCCATATCCTGGGTGATCTGCCGTTGACCCGTGCCGTCAACGTTCATCTCCCAGATGTTCCACTTGTCTTGAGGGGTCTTCTTGGCTGTGAAGATGACCTTCCTGGCGTCATAGGAGAGATCGGGCTGCATGGCCGAGACGTGGTTGGGCGTGAGGTTCTTGTACTCGCCGGTAGGCTCGGCGGGAATGAGGGAACAGATGCGCGCATTGGCGGGCCGTTGTACGATGCGGAACTGTTCCATGCCGAGGCCGGACCGGCCGTTGGGCAGGTCGGGAACCTGGCAAAAGACGATGCCTTTGACCTTGGGGATCTCCTTCGGCGCAAACGCCGCGAAGGACACGCCGACGAGAACGGCGATGATTGGCATCACGACCAACCAAGCGAAACGGCGCATGGGTCGCCTCCTATTCCTTTTCGGCCTCAACGGTTACATGGTACGTTTTGCAGTTGACTATTGTGGCGGCAAGGGGCCAGTCGTTGCTGGACCGGAGCGACTTGATGAAGAGGTCGTTTTTTCCCTTCTTGAGTTTGATGAACATGAGGTGGCGGTTTTGAGGGGGAGTAAGACGGGTTACCTGAAATGAATGGATCAACTGGCCGTTGAGCCAAACCTTCATGCTGCCCCTGAGAAACAGGAGAAGCTGAGCCTCTCTGTCGGTTTCAGACTCGATAGTGGTCGCCGCATATGCCACAATCCATTCCTGGCCCATAACGTCTGTGAGGGCGAGGTCCGGGTTTCCGTCCAGTTTCTGCCAACGTCTCTCGGCGCCGTCGGGGCGGGCATGAGGCTGATCCGGCCTGACGGTCTTGTCCTTCTCGGGAGAGAACACCGTGTCGTAGGCCTTCTGCGGGTTGGGCGATGGAAAGGCGCCTATGACGTACCAGGAACTTAGGCCCTGGGACGGCTTGTCGGACTTCCAGTCCTGATAGCAGACGGTGTACTTGCCGGGTAGAAGGCGGGCGGTTGCGCCCTGGTAGCCCGTCACGAGATAGGTGTCGCCGGAATAGAGTTCCTGCGGGACTGAGGTAAGCATGTCGGTGGGGGTAACTTCCCGGAAGGTTAGGAGCCCTGTGGGGATCACGTATTTCTCGCCGGCCTTGAGTTCCGCTTCGTGGAGAAGGTAGCCGGACGGGAATCCAACGCGAATCTGATAGCTGCCGGGGGCGAGGGACTCCACCTTGCCGGCAAGGGGCGCCTTCACACAAACGCCCTTGCGGAATATCCAATACTGCTTCGGCGAGGTCTGTGTGAGGCCCTTGGCGCTCATGTAGACCTGGGCCTGGTTCGCAGGCGGAGTCTTGGGCGGAGTTTGGGCGAGTAACGGAGGAGTTAGAAGGAGGAAACAAAGTGTTGCCAGCCGGACAGCCCGTGTCATATTCGCATCGTCTCCTGTCTCATTGCAGGGAAGCTAGAGGGCCATTAAGAACGCCACAAGGTCGTCAATCTCCTGCGGTGAGAGGTTCGAGGTGACGCCGTGCTTGTCGCCCTTATTGAACGTGGTGAGGACTTCTTTCATAGTCGCGGCCCGGCCGTCATGCAGGAAAGGCCCGGTGCGGTACATCTCCAGAAGCGTGGGAGTATCAAAGGCGTCGGTAGCTTCAACCTTGGCGTCTCCGGGCACTTCGACAACGGGCGCCAACGCTTCACCGGGTGTCTTTTCCAGGTCTTCGATAATGACGCGCACGTCGCGTTCGCTGCGTGTGCCTACGTTGTGCATAAGTTTGTCGGTGTAGAGGGGCGGGGGGTGACACTCGGCGCAGCCGGCCTTGTTGAAGACCTTCTCGCCGCGCTTTGCCTGCTCGTCAAGGGATCCGTCTGGCTTGCGATGGAGGGGACTCGGAATAAAAGGGATCGCTCGGAGGAAGGCGGAAACGGCGTCCTTGTCCTCCTTCGATACGTTGTGGAACTGGATGAAAAGGAAGCCTTTCTCGACGGCCGTTTCCATGTCTTTCCTGACGCCGAGCGCCATGACCGGCGGCGTTTGCCACGATCCAACGAGGGACTTGGCGTTCTTCGGGTTGGTAAGGCCGTCGTTCATGAGGTCCCAGTTCACGCCGTCGGCCCGCACGTCGGGATGGCAGCTCAAGCAGCTCAGCCAGTTCTGAAAGCAATGAAGGGCGCTGGAGAAGAGGAATTCGCCTCTTCGTTCCTGCGTCATTGGCTGGCGGGGACCCAGGGGTATTATGGCGGCGCCCTGGAACGTGCGGGGGTCGAGTACGCTCACGTCATCAGAGAAGTAATTGGCGACATAGATGGAGCCATCGGCAGGCGAGACGGCGATGCCTTTGGACCCCAGGCCGCCGCAGTCTACGCGCCGAATGATATCGCCCTTGCCGCCCCACAGGAAGCCAAGGTTGAAGGCGGTCGCACTCAGGACTTCCGGCGGCGAGAACTTGATGAGGTCGTGCAGTTTTCGAAGGTTGATGACGGAAATCTGCTGGATTCCGATATGGGTTACAAAAAGAGTCGCTCCGTCCTTGGAGATGGCGAGGCCAAAGGGATTTCCTGCGCCTGAATTCACATTGTCCAGCAGGACGGTGAGCGGCGGGTCCTCTGTGGCCAACGGGATGATGGTGAGGGCGTTGGTCTGAACCCATCCCTGGCTCAACTGCGACGGGGTGACATTGAAGTTGGGGCGTAGATGTGTGGCGTAAGCGTAGGCGCCATCGGGTGAGACGACGACCTGCTGCAGGATGTGCATCGTCTCCTGGCCCTTTTTGAGGGCCACTTCCTTGAGGGTAGTTGTGTCAATAATGGATACATAGGCGGTGGATTGTGGGTTGGTGGCGGGATCCGGCGAGAGCATGTTATTGACGATGAGCCGCTTTCCGTCCGGAGTGAGGGCGAGGAACGTGGGCATGCGAATCACGGGTATGCGGGCGATCTCCTTGCGTTGGGCCGTGTCTATGACCGAAACGTCGTTGGAGATGTGGTTCGCAACGTATAGACGGCGGCCGTCGGATGAGAGGCAAACCCCCAGCGGTTCGAAGCCGCAGGCAATATGGCCTTCCGCCAGGCCTTTCCCGGTCTCGACGACTGTGATCTTGTTGGCCCCCCGGTTGGCCACATAAAGGTATCGGCCATCCGGGCTGACGGCCAGCCCGGCCGGGGACTTGCCGACGGAAATGTTCTTGATCTCCGCCCGTTTCTGCGCGTCTAGGACAGATACCGAGTTCGCCGTGTAGTTCGATACGTACGCGTGCTTGCCGTCCGGAGAGAACGCAATGCACAGCGGCGATCTGTAGGTCGGCGGCGTGGCAGGTCCCGCTGCGAGGAAGACGGCGCCCGCCAGCAGAACCAAAGGGACAAGGAGACAATGCCGTTTGCGCCCAATAGTCACGGGGTGGCGGAAGAGGAAATTCATCATGCATCTCCAGGTGGAACGGCTCATTTCAGGCTGCGCCTGGAAAAGGCGACCCCCTCGATCTCGACGAGCAGGTCGGGCCGGCAGACATCAGCAACCAGGTAGAGCGCAGGCACGGCGCCCAACCGCTTTTCGCAGACGGAGCGGCACTTCTGGTAGGTTTCCGGATGCTTGATGTACACGCGGACGGCTGCCAAGTCGCTCAACGTCGCCCCCGCGCCGGGAAGTCCGTGCGCCGCAAGATTCTCGGCGGAAATGAGTCGCTCGATATTCTCAATGGTTTGGTCGGTCTGTTTCTCGGCGTCGTCGCGGTAGCGTGTCTCGGAATTGACGATGCTCGCAGTGCCGGAGACGAAGGTGATAAGACTAGTGCCCGCCGCTACGGCCATGGCCCTGCTGAACTTCGGGCTTTGGGGGCTGTAGCGGGCGTGGTAGTTGTAAGCGGGGGTCTGCTGTGGGTTTTCGAGGGGAAGAAGGAATACGTCTTTGCGATGTGTATCCAGGGCCAGGCAACTCATGGCGAGGTCGGTGCCCGCCATGCCGATGCCGGTGCTGGCCGGATAGATACCGCCTCTGACCCCGGACATCCTGTGGGACCGTCCGAAGGCCGTGTCGCGGTAGAAATCGGTCCGGGCGCGATTCAACTCCTTGTATCGTTGTGTCTTCCCCTCAGGGCCAACGATGTCGCCAAGATAGAGCCAGGTGCGGACGAGATGGTCAAAGTGGCCGCCTGCGCGCTCAACGAGGGTCTTCATTTGGGCGAAGGCGGCGGCGGAGCGGTCATACACCCCCCCAGCGCTAGACGGCGGAAAGATATCGCCGCAGTGGAGCCAGGTAATGTCGTTGTAGCTTACGGTGACAAGCTGGGGACCAGCACGAACTACTTTTGCAGAATCGGCGGCAACGGCCCAGGACTCCACGGCCAGCGAGGCTCCGTTGCAGGGCGGCTGCACGACATAGGTCGTGACCGGTTCATCTGCCCCGTAGTGGGCGGCGAGCAGGTCGCGCAACAGTTGCACATGGCTTGCGTCGCGTACAAAGACGGTCTGGGCGACGGGGGTTCCGTGCGCGAGGTGCTTGGAGACGGCGGCGCCGACCTCCTCCAGGACTTGCTGCGTTTGGTCCTGGAGCGGACGGTCAGAAGGGGGCATGACGACAAGGGCAAGATGTCCCACCCCCTCGATGGAAAAAGCCCTGTGTGCGGCATGGACGTCGGCGGTGTCATACGCTGGATTTGTCTGTGTCATCGTCGGTTTGTGCGTGGCCCTTGCGTTCCAGCTAAAGTACCTGCTCGGTTTACGTGCAGAGGATGATACTCTGCAGGTTCACACGAAGTCAACGCTCTTTCCCCGGCAGAACAGAAGAATTTCAGGACTAGCGAAGCGTGCCCCGTTCCTGGCACCGCCAGGGACGGGGCGGGCCATGGTGTTACAGGAAAGAACGAATGACGATGCCGCCGTAGATCACATGCTTGGGTTTGGCGAGGCTGACCTCCATGTCCGAAACGCGTCCGATCGTGCCCGCCGCTTCGATAGCGCCGCTGCCGGGACTGTACAGGGGCATGCCGTTAGTGTCGGTGGCTCCGTAAATGTGGCCGGTGACCTTCACCTGGCCGATCTCGCCCTTGAGGCTGAGGCGGCGGGTGATGTAATCGTCCGAGGGCGGTGTGTTTTGCAGGAGCATGCTCGTTCCGCCGTAAAGCCCATCGGCGCCGGGATGTACTCCGGCGATGATGTTGCTGCGGATCAGATGACCGCCGACGATGACGCTGCGGATGTTCCCGTTGCCGTATGGATACACATACCTGCCGTCCATCTGGCCGGGTGTATGGTTGGGCGCCAGGCCGAAACCGGACAGCAGCGACGTGTCCGCCATGTGCCCCAGCGTAGTGACCGTGTTAATGCTTCCGGCGACCAACAGGACGCGCTGCATGTTGAGAGCCTTCACTGTCCCAATCCCCTCGGGGGCATAAACGGTGAAGTCCTCCAGGTTAGCGGTTGGGGCGTTCAGGGTCGTCAGGGAGCGCGCATCAACGAATCCGGATATGACGCTTGGGACCCCTCCCATCGCGGCAAAAGTGAGGTTCTTTACGGTGCGCGGTGTTGTGACGTTCAACAGGCCCCCGACGCCCGTAACCCTCACTTGCCCGACGTCTCCGGCGGCCGTGATGGTTGCATTGACCGGCCCTCCGGTCAACTGGACATCCTTGACGGCGCTGTTAGTGGTGCGAAGGTTCAGGAGGGTTGCAGGCCCGCTGATTCTCACACGACCGACGGTGCCGCCGGCGGTGACTTCGGTCTGCGCAACGCCGTTTATCTGAAGGTCCTTTAGCCCGCCGGCGGCGGCGATGATGCTGCCGGTATGGTCGCCCTCGATTCGGATGACGCCTATACCGCCTCGTCCCAGAGCCTCTATCCGGCCATTCAGCCCGCCGCCGGAAACAGAGAGGCCGCCCAACTGCCCTCCGGCCTGCACGTCACCGGAAAAGCCGCCGGCGATCGTCTTTATCATGGAGATGTTGCCGGTGGCCTGGATCTGCGAGCCGGCGCCTACCGTGTTGGCGGAGAGACTGCCAATGTTACCCGAAACGGTAACCTGGACGTCCTCCCCGACCGTTGCAGCAGTGAAGCTGTCCAGATTGGCAAGGATCAGTAGGAGGGCGTTATTCCCGATGTCGCCCAGGGCCAAGGCCTTGACGTTCCCATCTGCGTCAATACGGCCCCCGTCTTCGAGATGAAGTGTGTTGGCTGAGAAACTGCCAAAGGCGTTCGTGGAACCCGACGCGCTGTCAATGATGAGGTTCCTGAAGGTGGTGCCGGGCACGGCGCCACCTTGTGTCTGTACGGAGAGGCGGGACTTGTGCGTAGTGCCCTGCAGAACAATGGAGAGAATGGGCGCGCCCGACGCCAGCCCGTTGGTCAGGAAGACCTCTCCGAAGCCCAGTCCGGACAGGGTCATAGTGACAAGGGTGTCGTCGGCGTCCGTAAAGGAGAGAGGTTGTCCAGGCAATAGCACCAGTCGAGACACGTTAACCTCAAATGTGCCGATGCTGCCCGCCGGAATGAAGTTCTTGTTGGTATCGCGCACCTCGCCGAGTTGCATAACGACGTTATAGGTTCCATTGTCGGGGTAGTTCCAGACCCCGCCGGGCGCAGGTATGACATAGGTGGCCGTACGCGGAGTGCCGTCGGTGTAGTTGTCCACCCCAACCAGTGTGGCCGGCGCGTTGTAGCCGCCGGGTCCCTGGACCCTCAGGTCAAGGCTGTCAAGGGTGTTGGTGGCCAGAGCAACGTTGTCGGTGTACAGGACGTTGAAGGTGTATGTGGTATCTCCATTGACGATGAGGGGGGGCGCCAGGAGGGTGGCAAGAGGGGGGACTGTCTCGATACCAACCAGGAAGTCCCCAAGGCTGGAAGCCGGGACGAAATTCTCATTGAGATCGGATACCTGGTTAAGCTGCATCCAGATCGTGTAGGTCCCGTTATCGGGACTTCCCCACGTGCCGGCGGGTGCCAAAATGCGGTACATGGCGGTGCGGGGGGAGCCGTCCAGCGGATTATTTACGCCCATAAACTCGGCGGCCTGGTCAAAGCCGCTGGGTCCGGTCACGCGAATATCGTTCCCATCAATAGTGCTGACGATGACGCCCGACGGGTCGGTATACGTGACCTGGAAGGTGTAGATTGTGCCGCCCCCGTTGACGATGGCCGGAGCGGTCAGAGCCGTGGTGGGTGGAGCGGTCTCCATATTAGCGACAAAGGAGCCGAGGGTGCCGGCGGCAAGGTAATTCTCGTTGATGTCGCGAACTTGGTTTGGCTCGGCCCAGATGAGGTATGTCCCGTTATCGTTGCTGCCCCAGGTCCCGCCGGGGGCCGTGATGCGGTAGGTGGCTGTTCTGGGGGAGCCATCCGTCGGGTTGTCAACACTGATGAAAGCGGCGGTTTGAGAGAAGCCGTTAGGGCCGGAAACGCGGATGTCTCCGGTGTCCAGGCTGGCCACGTAGATGGCGGCGTTGTCCGAGTACCGGACCGTTATGGTCTGGGTGGTGCCGGACCCCAGGATGATGTTGCCTGCCGTCACGGCGGCTGTGGGCGGCACGGTCTCGATAACGACGCTGAAGGTGCCCAGGCTGCCGGGCAGGACGTAGTTCTGGGAGATGTCGGCGACCTGGTTGGACTCCATCGAGACCGTATAGGTTCCTACGTCTTCAGCGTTCCAGGTGCCGCCGGGGGCTATGATGCGATAGGTGGCCGTCAAGGGCGTGCCGTCAGTGGTGCCGCTGATGCTCACAAGCGAAGCCAACTGGTTATAGGCGTTGGGTCCGGTGACGCGGATGTCGTTATTATCTATCGTGGCGCGCCAGACGGCGATGTTGTCGGTATAGGTTACGGTAAAGGTGTGGGTTGTGCCGCCGGCGGAGCCTATGTTTGAGACGCTCAGGCTGGCCGTCGGTCGAACCGACTCGATATTGACCTGAAACGTCCCGAGGTAGTTGCCCGGCAGGACATAGTTCTCGCTGGTGTCGCTGACCTGGTTAGCCTGCATCTCCAGGACGTATTGGCCGTTGTGCGTGACGGCCCACCGGCCGTCGGGGGCCGTGATGCGATAGGTGGCGGTCCTGGGCGTTCCGTTGGTGGCGTTGTCCACGCTGACGAGCGTGGCGAGCTGGCTGAAGGCGTTCGGTCCGCTCACACGCACATCGTTGCTGTCAATCGTTGAGGTCAAGACGGCAACGTTGTCCGTATAGGTGACCGTAAAGCTGTAGGTGGTCTGGCCGCCGACGGTGATGGGAAGTGTGTTTGAGGCGGCCGCAGGAAGCGTCGTTTCCAGCAAGACCTGGAATGTCCCCAGAACACCCGCCGCCACAAAATTCTTGCCGGTGTCGCTGACCTGGTTGGCTCGCATGGAAATAGTGTATGTCCCCTCATCCGGCTTGTTCCAGAAGCCGCCGGGGGGAATGATGCGGTAAAGCGCCGTGATGGGAGTCCCGTTGGTGTTGGGCGTCGCGCTGACAAGCATGGCCGACTGTGTGCCCCCGAAGGGGTCGGTGACCAGAATGTCATTGTTGTCTATGCTGGAAGCCAGCACGGCGACGTTGTCCGAATAGCGGACCGTGAACTCATAGGTGGTGCCGCTTCCGCTGGTGACGGCGCCGGCGGTGAGTGCGGCGGTTGGCGGTGTGTTCTCCACAGTGACCAGGAATGTGCCCAGGTTGCCCGGCAGCACGGTGTTCTCGCTGGTATCGCTTACCTGCGCGGCCTCGACAGAGACTGTGTAGGTGCCGTTGTCGGGGCTTCCCCACATCCCGCCGGGAGCGTTGATCCGGTAAGTGGCGGTACGGGGTGTACCGTCTGACTCGATATCCACGCTAACGAAAGAGGCCAACTGGTTGTAGCTGCTGGGTCCGGTTACGCGAACGTCTCCTGTGCCCAGAGATGACCACAGGATGGCGACATTGTCCGCATAGGTCACCGTGAAACTGTAGGTGGCGCCCCCCCCTGTGGTGATGTTGGAGGCGTTCAGGTTGGTCACAATGGGGCGAGTGGTCTCGCAGTTCACGGTGAAAGTGCCGATGTCTCTGGCCGGGATATAGTTCTTGTTCGTGTCGCGAACCTGGTTGGCCAGGATGGAGACCACATAGGTCCCGTTATCCGGGCTGCCCCACATTCCGCCGGGCGGAGTGATCTGGTAGGTGACCGTGCGGGGGGAACCGTTGTTGGGGATATCAATGGAAACGAACGAGGCCATCTGCCAGGAGGCGTCCGGAGCGGTGACGCGGATGTCGTTGCTGTCGAGCGTGGAGACGTCTACGCCGAATGCGTCGGTATAGGTCACGGAGAAGTTGTACACAATCCCGCCTCCCGTTGTGACGGCGGGGGCACTGAGCGTTGTGTTGGGTGGCGTCTGCTCGATGTTTACCTGGAAGGTGCCGAGGATCCCGGCGGGCAGATAATTCTCGCTGGTGTCGCTGACCTGATCGAGTTCGACCGAGATGGTATAGGTACCGCTGTCGGGGCCGCCCCAGGAGTTGTCGGGCGCCTGAATCTGGTAGGTGGCCAACAGCGAGGGTCCGTTCTGGTTCGGAACGACGTTGAGCAGAGCGGCCAACTGATTGTAGTCATTTGGACCGGTGACTCGCATGTCGTAGTTGTCCAGCGAGGACCGGACGATGGCGACGTTATCGGTATACCGCACTGTAAAGTTATACGTTGCTCCGCCCCCGACGGTGATGTCGCCGGCCGTGAGTGCCGCTGCGGGCGCCACGCGCTCGAAAATGACTTGGAAGGAGCCTTGAGTAGAGGCAACGAAGTTTTTGCTGGTGTCGCTGATGGCATTGGGCAGGACCAGGACGGTATAGCTTCCCTCGTCGCTCCGGTCCCAGACGCCGGCGGGAGCGGTGATGCTGTACGTTGCCGTGCGCGGCGTGCCATTGGTCGGGGGATTAACGCTTATGAGGGTGGCCGTCTGGCTCGATGTCGGTCCGATGACCTGGACGTCGAAACTGTCAAGGCTCGGGACGTAGATGGCGACGTTGTCGGCATAGGTTATCGTGAAGGTATAGTCGGTTCCGCCGCCTGTAGTGACATTGGATAGTGACATGCCCGTGACGCCGGGCAGGTTTGACTCGCAGTTGACGAGGAACGTTCCTAATGTGGTGGCTTCGATGTAGTTGTTGTCAAGGTCGCTTACCTGGAAAGGCTCGATCAGAATCGCGTAGACTCCATTGTCGGGGCTGCCCCATATCCGGTTCGGCGCCAGGCGGCTGTCGTAGGGCGCGGGGACCTGGTAAGTGACGGTTCGCGGGGTGCCGTCCGAGTCAATATTGATGCTGACGAAGGTGGCGAATTCACTATAGTTGTTCGGGCCGACCACGCGGACGTCTCCGTCGCCTATTGACGAGCGAAGGATGGCCACGTTGTCGGTGTACCTGACGGTAAACTGGTACGTGGATACGCCTCCCGCGATGATATTGCCGGCGGTGACGGCCGCCGTGGGCGGGGTGCGATCCGTGCCGAACCTGCGAACATAGATCTCATAGTCGGCTTGCGACCAGTCATGCCATGTGACGATGGGCGCGCCCTCCACCAGGCCGCTGCTGAGGCTGCGGCGGAAGAAAGCCGGTATCTGGTTGTGCGTAGACTCGCCAGCAAGCCCAGTTCGGCTGATTCCTCCGCCGGTGGCGCTGCCCAGGCTGAACGCGTCAACGAACTCGGCCCACGACGAGCCATCCCAGTACCGAGCGTAAACATCAGTAAAGCCCGCGCGACGCTCAATCCAGTAGACAACGGGTCGCCCGCTTGCGTCCAGGCTGACAGACGGAAACCAGGAGTCACCCGGGGTGGTATTGCTGATGCCGCCTCCCGTGGCGCTCAGCATGGGGTCCGTGCCGTACTGCACCCAGGATTGGCCGTCGAACTTCTTGGCATAGATTTCCCAATTGCCGGAGGTGTAGTCGTCCCACACCACGATGGGATTCTGATCGTCGAGAACGGCTACGCTCGGGTACATGGAGTTGCCCGTGTTGCTGCTGATGCCGCCGACGTTCTCGCCCGTCGTGGTGGAGCTGCCCGCGATGTCCATCCAGGATGCGCCGTCCCACGATTTGGCGTAAATCTCCCAGTTTGTATCGGTAGTGGTCCTGCGGTTCATCCAGACGACGAGGGGCTGTTGGCTCCAGGCGATGGTCACCACGGGGAAGCCGGCGGTTCCCGAAGTGCTGCTGATGCCCTGCCCGCGTCCGCTGTTGGCCCACTCAGCCCACTGGCGGACGTTATTGTCCCAGTACCGGACGTAGATCTGGTAGCGGTTGCTGCTGGAGTCGGTCCATGCTATAAGAGGCTGTCCATTGGTGCCGAGGGTGATTGAGGGGGTCGTGGCGTTGGCCGTAGCGCTCATGCCGCCTCCGGAGGCGCTGCCATGCGTCAAACCGTCCACTTGATATTCGGCCCAGGATATGCCGTCGTAGCGGCGCACATAGATCTCGGTGCCTCCCGGTGTCCACTCGGTCCACGCGACGACGGGGTAGTTATCCATGCCGACCACGATGGACGGGCTTACGGAATAGGTGTTGGTATTGCTGATGCCTGCCCCCGTCGCGCTGCCCAGAGAGCCTGACATGTACTCTGCCCAGGACTGGCCGTCCCACCGGCGCACATAGATTTCAGAGTTGCCGCTGGAGTCATCGGACCAGGCGATGACGGGTCGGCCGGACCGGTCTATCGCCATGGATGGCGAGACCGACCACTCGCTGTTCTGGCTGATGCCGCCGCCACTGGCGCTGCCAATCCCCATCTCATCCCATATCACCGCCGGCGCGATCCGGGGTTCGAGTTCCTCGATTAGGAGCCGGCGATGCGCACGGTATGTTCCCATGAAACGGCCTCCTCAGACTACAGCCCTTTCCCAGTGCCGGCTGTGCGCCCCACCCCAAGTGAGGCGGCGACATGTTCCTACGCCACCTACCAGTCGTTTCCCAACTCTTGCCGGACGACTTCGTCAATGTTTTGTACAGCAGTGAGACTATGGAGTCAAGGGAATTTCCAAGAGCTCGGAACCCAAGGAAACGGGCTTGTCCCAGGCGTCTCAACTGCCGGGCGTTGGATGGAATTGGGTTGTCATAGTGTGTCGCCGACAGGAGATGTCACACAAGCGGATATGTCATTGTTAATGTCACGGGGGCAATCAGTTACGCCTTGAAATCTTCCTTTGCCAGATCATACTTCTTCATCCGTTCGTACAGAGCGCGCCGGGAGATGCCGAGGGCCTGAGCTGTGTCGGCGATATCGCCCCGGCACTCGCGCAGGGCTGCCTCAATGACCGTGCGTTCAGTCCTCTCCATCTCGTTGCGCAGGCGGCCTGCGGTGGCGGGCAATGAAAGGAGGCGTTGCGATTCGGACGCCAGGGCGGGGATGACGGACGAGAGTCGCGTTCCCACCACTCCGTTATGGGACGTGATCACCATGCGCTCGATGGTGTTCTTCATCTCGCGCACATTCCCCGGCCAGGAGTAGCGCAACATCTCGGCAAGGGTGTCTTCCGGGAGATGGGGTACGGGGATGCCGCTTCGGTTCGCGGCGTCTTTCAGAAAGTGCGAGATAAGCAGGGGAATGTCGTCGGGGCGTTCGCGAAGCGGAGGAACGACGATGGATAGCACGGCGATGCGATGGTAAAAGTCCTCGCGGAAACGGCCTTGGCGCACCATCTCCTTGAGGTCTACCTTGGTAGCGGTTACAAGCCGGATGTTTACATGGCGGGGCTGGTCCATGCCCAGAGGATAAATGACGCCGTCTTCGAGCACCCGCAGGAGCTGAACCTGGGCGCGCGGGGAGATGCTCTCTACCTCGTCAAGCAGAAGGGTGCCGCCGGATGCGGCAACCAGTTTGCCCTCGCGTTCGGTCTGGGCGCCCGTGAAGGCTCCGCGGGCGTGTCCGAAGATCTCGCTCTCAAGCGTGGTTTCCGGCAGCGCTCCCGCATTGACGGGGACGAAAGGGCCGTCGGCGCGCGCGCTTTGAGCATGTAAGGCGCGGGCGACAAGCTCTTTGCCGACGCCGGTCTCGCCGACCAGAAGGACCGGCGCCTCGGCCCTGGCCGCAGCCTCAATCTCCGAATACAAATCGTGCATCGGTTGACTGCGCCCCACCATGCCGAAACGGCCGTTCTCTTCGGGCGAGAGGGATTGCAGGCGCCGCCGCAGTTCATTGCTCTCGCGGCGCAGGTGTGTCTTCTCAATGGCTCGCGCAACGCCGGCCAGGAGAACATCGTCCTCGAAGGGCTTTTCCACAAAATCATAGGCGCCGGCCTTAAGGCAGCGCACGGCCATGGAAATGTCGCCATGGCCGGTCACCATGATGACGGGCGGCGGGAGCTTGCGGCGGGACATCTCGGCGAGAAACTCTTCGCCGTTCATGCCGGGCATCTTGACGTCGCTTATCACACAGTCGGTATCTTGCAGACTAGGCCATGCCAGGGCCGCTTCGGCCATGGAGAACAGTTCGACGCTGTACCCGCGCAAACGAAGCATCTGGCCGATGGACAGTCGTGCAGCGCTATCGTCGTCAATGATGGCAACCAGTCCTTTGCACTTGTTCGGCGTCATGGGTGTTGGCTTTAGAATCCAGAATACCGCGCTCTTGCCGGAGCGCGGATGCGCCTCACGAACAGTGTCAGCAGGCGACGTCGTCGGGCTGCGTGTCCAACGTCAGCGGCAGTCTGATGGTAAAAGTCGCCCCTTTGTCGGGTGCTCCCTCTGCGGTGATTGTACCATTGTGATCCTTGATAATGCTCAGGGAAATTGAAAGACCCAACCCCGTTCCCTGGCCGGTCTTCTTAGTCGTGAAAAAAGGGCGGAACAGTTTGGCCGCCTGATCCGCCGTGAAACCTTTGCCCGTGTCGGAAATCTCGACGGTGATGGGTCTTAGGGGGTCGGACGACTTGTAGGTCCTGACGCGCAGGTGGCGTACCGAGGATTCCTCCATGGCCTGGCGCGCATTCGTGAGCAAATTCAGGATGACCTGCTCCATGCGTGTGCGGTCGCCCATCGCAGAGGGCAGGTCCGGGGCTAGGTCGAGCGTCACCTCCAGGCTCGCCAGTTGGAATTGCGGCATCAGAAACTCGACGCTCTCGCGGATGGTAGAGTTGATGTCTATGGACGCCATGTGACGGTCGGTCTTTCGCGCGAGACTGCGCATCTGGTTGATGATCTTTGCGGCTCGATCCACCTGTTCGGAGATCATGCGAAGATTTGCCCTGACATCTTCCGAAGTGCCCGCCTTCTCCTCAATCATGTACAAGGCATTCCTGGCGAAGTTGCGGATTCCACTCAAGGGCTGGTTCAACTCGTGGGCGACGCCGGCGGCCATCTCACCCAGTTCGGCCAATCGTGTCGAATGGATGAGCTGTTCTTCCTGCTTGCGGGCCAGGTCGGAGAGATCGCGTTGTTTCTGCTCGAACTGTTTCCTGGCAGTGATGTCGTAGGCATTTACGAGCACGGCGGGTCCGCCCTCGTAGTCGGCGACGCTGCTGAGAATGTCGGCCCAGAGGGTTCCTCCCCGCCGGCTCAGGAGCCGGGCCTCGTAGCGTAGATCGCTAAAACCCTCGGCCTTTCTCTTCAGGACGAGCGCCTTGACCCGGGGCAGGTCCTGCTCGTGGAAAAACTCCCATATCGAGACCCCGACCAATGCCTCCGCCGAGCACGCCAGCATCTCGCAGAGGCGGGGGTTCACGAAGAGGATTTGCTCGTTCCTGTACACGAAAATCCCGGCGAGAGACTTGTCAATGAGAAGCCGGTGTTTCTGCTCGGATATGCGAAGGGCGTGCTGGCTTTGCTTGACCGACGCGCCGAGAGTCCCGATGCAGAGAGCCACGACGATGAAAAAAAAAGCCCTCCCGATCTCCGGCAGAACGCCCTCTGCGCCGACCCCCAGAAGGTGAAAGACGATGATCGCCGCGGCCAGAATGCCGGCGACGATGAGGCACTTGCGCCCCCACCACACCCCCGCCAGGATGATCGGAATGTATGCGATGTGTGAATGAACAACGTCGCTCTGTCGCCAGACATGGAGGTAAAATGACAGGGCCGCAAAAAGCAGGCTCAGCGCCCCAACAAGAACAAGGCGCACTGCGGTCGAACGGGCCGTGCAGGTGTCATTGCCCATAGGGCGGGACTCCGGAGGCTAGGGTGCGAGCTTTGCGGCTACCCGGTCGAGAAGGATGTCCGACACGCGAATCGAGTAGGGGCAGCGTCGTTCGCATTCCCGGCAGCGTGTACACTTCGCGGGGGAAACCGGCAGGCCTCGGAGCCTCTCCACGACGTAGGGCGACGGGAAGCGGTTGTGGCGAAGCCATAGAGCCAGTACGCGCGGAATCTCTATGCCGGCAGGGCAGGGGAGGCAGTAGTTGCACTGGCGGCAAACCTCGGCCAGCTCTTCATGTTCGCTTAGGAAGCGCGCCTCCTCGGCCTTGTCCATCGGGGTGAATCTCCGTGCGACGCTGACGGCGGTCTCGTGGTCCTGCGGATTGCCGGCGGGGATCGTTGTGGCGACTGACTGCGACAGCGTATATCTGTAGGCGCTCGCCTTGTCTTTGACCTTGCCCCGCATGGTGGACTTAATCGCGATGACGCCGATGTTCTTCTTGACGCAGAGGGGGAGCAAACCCGCCTCGGCATTAAGGGCCGCTGCGAACCGGTTAACAAAATCCACGGGTATCATCACGGTATGAATAGGCGCCTGGGTGATCAGGCGCAGTTGGATGTCCGCACGGTGTCCCGTAACGCCGATGAACCGAATCTTGCCCTGTTGTTGTGCCCTGGCGAAGAGTTCCAGGGCGCCGCCGGGACCGAGGACGGTCTGGAGGTCTTCTTCGGTGTCGAGGGCGTGGAACTGGTAAAGATCAAAGGAATCGGTGTTTAGGATTTTGAGGCTGTTGTGCAGTTCCGCCTCGGCCTCTGCGGCGGTGCGTTTGAGGGTCTTGCACGCGAGGAACACGTCTTTGCGCCGGGATTTCATTACCTCGCCGACACGTCTCTCGGCCTCGCCTTTGCCGTAGCTGGGCGCTACATCCACGTGATTAATGCCCCACTGGTCAATGGCCTTGCGGATGAGCGCATGACCTTCCTTGGGGTCGGGGCTGGTCAGGGCGGCAACACTCCCGAACGCCACGATGGTGGAGGAGTGTCCGATTGTTCCGAGAGGGCGGGTAGGCAGGCGGCCGGTTGAGTTGCGGTCTGACGCCTCGGTCATGGGCATGGCAAGCGTACCTCCCGCAGCGCACATGCACAGCGCAACAAAGCGCCGGCGCGAGAAATGGTCGTTCATGGGCGTATCCATCGCGTGATCGGCCCCGCAGTCTGCGACTTCACGATTTTAGCAGCGCACGGGGCCCCAAGTCAACGAGCGGTCCCCGGCTTGATGCCGAACCGCAAGAGGAGTTTGCCCAGTAGCTCAACGGGCAGGCCGACGACATTGGAGAAGCTGCCCTCGATGCGCTCAACGTACCGGTCGGCGGTCTCCTGGATGGCATAGGCCCCGGCCTTGCCCATCGCCTCGCCGGAGTCCACATATGCCTCAATTTCGGCGGACGTCATCTGCCGCATGGTAACGTATGTGACCTCGGAAGCCACGATCTTCCGCCCCGTACGCGTGTCGAGCACACACAGACCCGTGATGACGCGGTGGCGCGTGCCGCTGAGTCGGGAGAGGGTCCGCATCGCGTCGCGTCTGCCGCGAGGCTTTCCCACGATGCCGAAACGCGTGGCGACCAGCGTGTCCGCGGCGATGATGAGCCCCTGCGTGTGGCGGGCGGCAGCCCGCGCCTTCAAGAGGGCGTTGCGTTCGGCGATCCGCCTGGCCGGAACGCCGGGCCACAGGCGTTCGCGCGCGCGCGTCTCGAAGACGCGGAAGCGGAATCCCATCTCGCGAAGGAGTTTGCGGCGGCGCGAGGAAGCAGAAGCCAGAATGATATGTGAGGGCATGTGCGGTGATTGCGCTTCTTGATTGCCTGATGCCGAAAGCCGGATGGCAGGTTGAGGCGTTCTGCAGCTCATCCGGTCTCCGGCATCGGGCGTGCGTTTTTTAAAGCCTATCCGAACAGCTTGTCAATCATGTTCTTGACGATCTTGACGGCCTTGGGATGTCTCATGCGGATAATGTCCACGCCGGACTGCATGAGGGTGATGGCGGTCATGGCTTCCCACACCGGGCCGCGCTCGACCTGAGGCCCCCAGGCGGACGCCTCTGCATCGGGCGCTTTTGCCTCTTTGGCGCGCCAAGCCTCATTGCCGACATCGCAAATGACGGGCAGCGACATCATCTTGTCGCCGGTGAGGGCGGCCAGGCGTTCACGCTCCTGGATGGAGTAGGCATACTCCATGCCGTAGCCGAGCGCGCCGGTGGTCTGGAACATGACGATGCGGTCGAGTGGAAACTCCATGTCGGTCAGCAGAATGTTAACCTGCTTTGCGATGTTGATGTCGAGGGGGGCCAAACCGATGATGTTGTGACCGTCCGCCAGGCAGACCGCCGCCAGCGTCTTGTAGTTGTCTTGCGTGGCAACGCCCAGCAGTGCGCGCTCTCCCTTGAGGGCCTGGCTGATCTTGGGCATCACTTCGTTGTCCTTGGCGTCGTCCTCCGAACCCCAGACGATAAGGGGCGCCGCGACGGCCTCTCGAATGGCCTTCACATCGGCGACGGCCTGGTCGGCGCTCTTGTTCCCCTTGTCCGGATGAATGCCGTCGAGCTTGATGCAGATGAGATCCGCTCCAAACTCCTTGACGCATCTCTCGGCCCACTTTGCGGGCTTATCCAGGACGTCCTTGTAAGGCTCCTTCAAGGCCTGAGGCCACTCGGGAACCATGTTCAGCACGTCCATGGCGATCACGGGCCTGCATCCTTTTTCTCCCTCAAAATCCATGAAAGGAATCGAGCCGGATCCGCCGACGGTGATGGCCTTGTCGCGGGTTCCGCCGTCGGCCTTCGTCGCGCCAAGGGTTGCTTTGGCTACTTTGCTGGACCACCTTTCGGCAAGGTCAGGTAACTGCATGATCATGCCTCCGTATAGATAAAGGCCGAACGATATCGAAAGGCTCTCTGCGAGGTAGAGCCGGTGCTGCAAGTGTGCAAGTCGAACGGCACGCAAATGGGCAAAGTTCTAGGCTGTCTTTATAGCGTCCTTGCCGGGGAAAGTCAAACGCTGAATGAGTTCTCGAACGATGCGAAAGGTCGGATTGTCTTGCGGCAGATCGAAGACGGAAAGGCCGTCTGCGGCCGCCTCGAAGACGGCGTCGTCGTTTGGTATCTCCGCAGCCGGCTGAAGTTTGGCCGCCGCGACGCGCTCGCGCACACGCGGCGAGACTCCCGCCGCAGGAACTCGATTCAGGACGAAGGCGCGGGAGCGGATCACGATGGGCAACTCGTCGGCGATGGCGAAGATGCGCCGTGCCGCCTCGACGCCCACCGTTGTGGGTTCCGTGACGATGAGCAACAGGTCCACGTTGTTGGTCGTGCGCCGCGATAGATGTTCCATGCCGGGCTCATTGTCCATCACCGTGTAGGGATAGTCCTTGCTCACGGTGTCGAGATACCGGCGCAATATGCTGTTGACAAAGCAGTAACAGTGAGGGCCTTCGGGACGGCCCATCGTCAGGAGGTCGAAGCCCTTCGCCTCGACAATGGACTGTTGTATGCGGTATTCGATCTCCCGCTCCTTGGACGCGCCGGTAAGATTGAACTCCTGCTTGCGGTCGAGGATATCCTCGCGGATATCGGCGACGCAGCCGTCGGTCTCAACTCCCAGGGCATCCGCCAGCGTGGAGTTGGGGTCCGCGTCCACGGCGAGAACTGGTTTGCCGGTTGCCTCGATAAGGTGGCGCACGATGAGGGCGGCAATAGTCGTCTTTCCCACGCCGCCCTTCCCGGATAAGGCAATGCTGTAAGCCATAGTCAAGACCTCAGTACTACGGGGCAGGAACTGGAGGCTCGCCACCCTTGGGGGTTTCCGGCGGTAGAATGCGAAAACTCCTCAATATCGTGTCAAAGTCAGGCGCACAGTCCTGGTAAAGCTCGGCCAGGGCGCCGCAGGTTATGACATAGGTCTTCTTGCCCACCACGAGGATGATCTGTCGTATGCGGGCATTCATGCCCTCTTTGGCGCCGGAGTAGGACATTTCGTAGGCGGGCAGGGTCCCGACGGTTACGGGGCCGCTGCTCAGCTTCTTGAAATTCTGGAATTGTCCTGGGAGCATCATTTCCAGAATGGGCGCCCACGATTCGACCGGCGCGAGGGACATGTTGAACACGGCGACATTCACGCTGGCGGAGGACTGTGGGTTTGTCAGCATGACGGGAATCATACCCATGGGCGTGTCACGGCTGAAGCCCCATCCTCGCGGCGGCGTCTCAATCTCAAAGCCGTGGGTATAATCGCGGTAACGGTTGCCGACGATTTCGGCTCTGCTCGGCTGGCCTTGCAGAATGGCGGAGAGCAGCTCGCCAAGACCTTCCGGGATGCTGCCGATTCCTTTGAGCAGGTCGTCAACCGGCTTAGCGCCGCTCGGGGGCTGTCGGGTCTTGGGAAGGGCGGGGGGGGTGAAGGGAGCGCGACGCTTCTTCGTGTTCCACGCCTCCTTGAGTGTCGCCTCCAGCGACTCCTCAGGGCAGCCCTCGATGGCGAGGACGTCCTTCTCTCGTAGCGACAGGGCCACAATGTCCTGGCTGGTGAACCAGGCGATTTCCGGCGACAATGGCTGCGCTAGGGCGGGGTTTGGTCTTGTCTGGTCCTCGGCGGTCCATCCGGAGGGGCGTGTCCCGGCGCGGCGCGTCTTACCAGCGACGCGGGGTCGGGCCTCGGGATACTTCTGGCGCACTGCCGCGGCGTAGGCGTCATAGAATTCACGGGCGTCCGTTTCGGAATCCCACGTTGTGAACCAGGCAATGGCGATTTTCTCGGCGCCGCCTGTCGGCGGAGGAGGACAGTGGTAAACGCCGAACTGGTCCCCGCCCCAGCCCTGCGCGACCTGGTCTGCTTTGGTTTCGAGCCTGAACTCCTGGCAGAACACGCGAATGGTGGCCTCGCCCAGGACGTTGACGGCCAGGCGCTTCCATGCCGGTCCCAGAGCCTTGGAAAGGTCGGGCGTGGAGACCAAAACCGGCGGGTCGGGTTTGTCGAGGTACTTTTCGGGATGGAGAATCTGTTCGGTGGACAGTGGCGGATGGCGGTAAGCCGCATTGATGAGGGGCCATCCGCCGCGGGTCTTGAGAAGCGTGACAAAGGAAACGCCGCTGAGGTAGGGGAAAAGCAGCTCCGACTTGATGTACGCCGGCGCGGAGGCCAGCACGTCGGCGGACATCATGGCGGGGTTCTCGCTGAGGCGCATGACATCGGCCAGCATCTGCGCGTCTGTGGCGGCGGCCTGGATCATGTAGTCCAGCATGACAAGTATGGCATCGCCTTCGATAAGAGACTTCACGGCCATGACATAGTCGTCGTTGTCTTTCCTGTCAAGCCCCAAGGCTTTGAGATCAAGTTGCTGATCCTGGATCGCGTGTGTGATCTCATGAGAGAGGCAGGCCTTTTGAAGGACCAGAGGCGTCTCGGCCATGAGGAAGAGTTTCTTGGCTTCCTCATCATAGAAGCCTGCAATCTGTTCGGTGAGGAGGTCAATGACAAACGCCTCGAGGTTCATGCCCTTGGGCAACAGGCCCAGCATCTGGAGCCCCTTTTGGGAGGCCAGGAGCAGGTCCGGCGGCAGGTCCTTCTTGAGACGCTCGATAAGATACGCGCGCAGCTCGGTCTTGGTCTTGACGGAGACATCGAGTGGGAGTTTGAGTCCGAGGGCGCGAAGAGCCTCGATCTGAGGCAGAATCTCGCGGGTGAGCCTCTGCGCATCGGGCGTGGTGAAGGGCTTGGCGGCCTGTACCGGCGGCGCTTGGGCGGTGGCGGGGCCGCAAACGCACAGGACGATGACGAGCGCCAGGAACCGTGGGAGAAAGGATGTGGGACGGCGGTTCATGCGGTCACCTGCTGCGCTGTTTGCCCTTCGAGGCCACGACCCTCTCGCCCTTGCGCTCCGCGGCGAGGGTGGCAAACTCGCGCTGGACGGACGGGAACTGCTCGATCTTCGTATGGGGCAGGAAGTTTGCGGAGACGAATTCTTCCATGAAGCCGGGATTTCCCATGAGATCGAAATAGGTCATCTGGGACGCGATCTTCTCGACGGTCTGGTACGCCTCGGCGGACAGGAGGGCCATGATGGCTCCCCGCGCGGAGGTGTTCCCGACGAACTTGATCCGCGAGACCGGAAGGTCGGGGAGCATCCCGATCGTGATAGCGCTGCGCAGGTCGAGGTAGTTGCCGAATCCGCCGGCCAGATACACCTGCTCAATGCGGTCGGGCTGCAGCTCCATGGACTTGAGAAGCACCGAGATGGCGGCATAGACGGCGGCCTTTGAGCGCATGAGGTTGCGGATGTCGTGCTGGGTGATGACGATGTCGGCGCCGATACCCGTCTCGCCCTTGGGGACGAGGACGAATTCGGGTATGTCGTCGGTGCGTCGGACTCGAGGGGTTTCAAGGGACTCCTGGATGGTGCCCGAACGGTCCACCACGCCCGCCTTCGCCATCTCGGCCAGGCAGTCCAGAAGGCCCGATCCGCAGATGCCGATGGGTTTCACATGCCCGATGGTCTCATATTGGGTATGAAAACGCCCGTCGCGTGAGAGCGTCAGTTTCTCGATGGCGCCGCGGGCCGCGCGCATCCCGTGTTTGACGCCGCTTCCTTCGAAGGCCGGCCCGGCCGAGCACGAGCAGCAGACCATCCAGTTCCGGTTGCCGAGGACGACCTCGCCGTTGGTCCCGATGTCCACGAAAAGGCACGTCTTCTCGGTCTGGTCTAATCGGATGGCGGTTGCGCCGGCCGTGATGTCGCTGCCGACGTAGGCGGCGACGCTCGCCAGGCAATAAAGAAGGCCGCGGGAGTTGATGCGGATGCCCACCTCCGCCGCCCGAATGGGAGGGATGAAATTGACCGAGGGGATATAGGGTTCGCTCCGGATACGAGAGGCGTCAAGCCCGAGCAGGAAATGGATCATGGCCGTGTTGCCCGAACACAGAACGGCCGAAACGTCGTTGAGGCTGACCTTGGCATTGCTCACCAGGGCCTCGATGAGGCCGTTGATATCGCCCACGACCGTGGCCTGGAGTTGGTCGAGGGCCTTGTTCTGATTGGCGTACATGATGCGGGCGATGTAGTCCTCGCCGAAACGCATCTGCGAATTGTACTTGGCCTGGACGTCCAGCATCTCGGATGTCGTCAGGTCCACCAGATGGGCGATGATCGTGGTGGTTCCCACGTCAATGGCCACGCCGTAGTTGCGCTTGCTCGTATCGCCTTTCTCGAGCTGGACAAGCTCGCCGATGGACTTCCTTCGGGCTACGGTGGCGGTGACGCGCCAGTTGGCGTCGCGCAGAAGGGCGGGTAGTTGTTTGAGGACGCGGTAGCCCGTCTGCATCTCAAGGATGCTGTTGGACATCCTTTGAAGAACGGCGTTATAGACGCGCTCATGGTCGGCCATGTTGTCGTCCATGGTGGGCGGTTTCAGGTCAAGAAATATCTTCTTGATGAGCGGGTCGTGCCGGAAGGCCACCGGCTCGCCCGTGACGGAGCTGAGAAGGCTGAAACGCTGCGCGTCCTCATCCACCAGAATCTGACCGCCTTCGAGCCGCGTTTCTTCGGGGATGAGGACCTGCAAGTGGCTGGCGACGCGGGCTTCGCAGGCAAGGACATAGTTCCGCTGGATTTCGTCGCGCGTCAGCAGGGTGGTGGGGGTGCTGCTTACGCGGCCCTTGTCCACAATGACTTTGCACTTGCCGCAGACGCCCTCGCCGCCGCAAAGGGAGTTTATGTAAACGCCGGCCTTGTGGGCGGCTTCCAGTATCGTCTGCCCCCCGTCAACCTCGACGGTCTTGTCGTTGGGCAGAAAATGGACGTGATACCTTTCCTTTGCGGAATCAGCCATAGGGCTGCCTCAACAAACACCGGGGCGCGGCTGGCGTCAAAGCGACGCGGCGCGTCTTACCAGCGACGCGAGGCCGTGCCCCGGGCTAACGAGCGTATGTTGCGGACGTGCCGTCGCGGCGCATCACTTCGGTTGCGCCCACACGGTCTTCAGATACGAGGGCAACACCGAGGATTCCTTCGGCCCCACGAGGATCTCCCAGCCCGGCAATTCCTCCTCAAGCTTGCCGCTCATCACGGCCACGTACCCGGGGATGATCAGCTTGCGGTGCTTGATCTTCTCCTCCACCTTATGGTCCTTGATCGCCTTGGCCACGATCTTTTCGTTCAGCTTGTCGCCCGAGTACGCGGTGAGGACCGATGTGCCCTCGGTGTCAATGGCCAGAATATACGACGGGATCCGGCTGGCCTCGACGTCGCCTTCCACCGTGTAATAGGTGAGCGAGAAGTTGGTGGTGAACAGCAGGGGCGAATTCTCATTGGCTTCGCCGACCGCATAGAGCTTCGGTTCGACCTGGATGGGCTTCTGCGGATCCGTATAGATGTTGGTTCGGACCGTTAGAATGGGGATGATCTGCCACGGCTCTGTGCAGTTGACCACCACGATGGCCGCGTACTTGGCGACGAAGGTCCCCGCAAGGGCAGCTTCCTCGTAGGGGTCGGGGGCGTTCACGATAACCATGCAAGGATAACCCAACGCTCGGAAGCCCCGTTTCAGGGCGGCCCGACGAACCTTCGTCAGGTCCTGCAAGACACGCTTGGGGTCCGCATTGGAGAGGTCGAGCACGATGTCCTCGACGCCTGCGCCTTTGACCTTCTGGGTTAGGTCGGCGGCCTCCTCAAGCGAGCCTGCGCGCACGGCGATCGGGCAGCCGCTGGCCTTGGCCACCGCGACCATGGCGTCGAGGTTGGCGGCTGTCGCGCCCGCCAGCAGGGGCTTGCGGGCCGCGCACGCCGCAAGGGCGGCCTTCATGTTCTCCGGCGACTCGCTCATAAGGACGATGTTGCAGGGCGATTGCGCGACGGCTTTGGCGGCCGCCGCGAACGCGTCGGCCTTTCCGCTCTTGTTGACGAGGGCCACAAGGTCAACCTCGATCTGCGTTCCCACGCGCGTGAACTTGAGGTTGTTGATCTTGTCGAGCCTTACCTTGAAGGCGGCCTCGTCAAGATCGTCGCCCAGGGTTACGGCGATCCCCGGGGGTCTGTGGAACTTCTCCTCATGGCGGAAGAGCACGTTTTCCTGTCCGACCTGAAGTTTCTTGGAGCCGTCGCCGATGCCGACAAGACGAATGGGCGGGGCCGAAGCGCCCTCAAGGGCCTTCTTGGCCTGGTCGCTTATATCGGGGCACTGGCTCAGGTTCACCTTCTTCTGCGCAAGCTGCATGGCGAACGCCAGACATGTCGGCTGACCGCACTTTTTGCAGTTGGTTTTGGGCAAGAGCTTGAAGATGTCGAGTCCTGTCAAGGCCATAGGGCGCGTCCTCCATTGTAGTCCGCAATGACGCAGACGAGAATCTTGAAATGCGACGGCTAAAGCTCGGTGCGATTCTTGACGATTCGAGTGACCAGGCCGTACTTGAGCGCCTCGTCGGCGGACATCCAGTAGTTGCGTCTGGTGTCTTGCTCAACCTTTTCCAGCGGTTGTCCTGTTTCGCTTGCGATAAGCCGGTTGATCTTGTCGCGGAACTTGATGATTTCCGACGCCTCTATCTGGATGTCGGCCGCCGTGCCGGAGACACCCGTGGACGGTTGATGGATCAGGAGGCGGGCATTGGGCAGCGACAAACGGCTGGGCTTTTCCGCCGCCAGAAGCACGATGACGGCCGCGCTGGCCGTCAAGCCCGCGCAAATGGTCTGTACTCGGGGATGGATGAACCGGATCATATCGAAGATGGCAAAGCCCGCGTCAGCATCCCCGCCAGGTGAGTCTATGAAAACACGAATGTCTTCCTTGGGGTTATCGGCCTCCAGGAGCAGGAGCTGGCTGATGACCCGCTGGGCCATTTTCTTGTCTATCTCGTCCGCCAGGATGATGCTTCGCGTCTTCAGAAGCTTTGAGAACAGTTCATCCCCCGGCTCCTTCTTCTCATCGTCTCTCGGGTCTTTCATCGTGGTCCTCACTTCAGTCAGGTTCTCACGCAGGATTCCTGTCCCCATCGCATTATAGCAGCAAACCCGGTCGCCCGAGTTCGCGTGCGGATGCCTCTAGAACATGGGCGCCAGCGCGAGCGCCGGATGATTGACCTTCTGCAGGAAGGCAAGGACTTCTTCTTCCGTCTTGGCGACTGTCTCGTCGGCGATCTTGTTGTACAGGTCGTCAAGGCTCATCTCTTTTGCCGCGGCGTCGATGGCGGCCTTAAGCTCTTCCTTGAGCCGCTTGGGCATCCAGACCACGCGCGCCAGGCCGCCGTCGGCCGAGATAAATTTCTTGGAGGTGATGTAATGCTTGGAGTGGCCCACGAACCCGGGCGTCTGCTGGCCGCCGCCGACCTGGCCGGCCAACGTTGAGAATTTCATCCCGCACGGGGTCATGTCCGCAAAGTCGCGATCCACGATCATGATCCCGTTGGTCATCGGGAGGATCGCGGAAATGGCCTCGAAACATCCGCAGGACGTCATCGGGTCGGTGACCATGCTGTAGGCGCTGAACTTCTCAAGATGCCCGTGGGAGGCGTTCTTGACGAACTCGTTGACGCCCTCCCATTGTCCGAGCTTCGGGTCGAGGACGCGCTTCTTCTCGATGGGCTGGTTGGGGCCGCTGGGCGTGATCTCGTGTGCGGCCCGCCCGTCCAACCAGTTGTACGCCCCGCAAAGGCCGGAGCGTTCGGGCGTGATGACACAGAGGTGGTTAGGCGCAAAGCTCTGGCACAGCGTGCAGGAGTAATAGGTGTCAATGCTCTCATCGGTCATGCCGGCAAGGCGGGCGTCGCGCTCGGCGAAGACCTTGCGCGCTTCATCCTGAAGGCGGAGAACATCCTCTTCCTTGGTATAGATGGTGACCTGCACCTTGTCGAAGATGGCGCTGTATTCCTCGTGGAACTTTGCGTGGAGGATGACGCCGAAGTGATTGAGCTTCAGTCCGGCCGTCTTGGCCTCCTTGCTGATGCGAACCCAGATGATGTCGCGCTGTCCCATGTGGAAGATGCCCTGAGCCTCATTCAGGAGGCGGTGAATCTGCCTTTCAAGGATCGGCTCGAAGTCCGCCTGCATCTTGCGGCCGGAGACTTCGACGAGCACGCCGAGCGGCAGTTTGCCGCCCTCGGCAACGGCGTCCACGTCGGGGCCGATGACCTGGACCTTTCCGTCCTCGACCTGGGCGGCGTCTTTCATGGTAACGTACTCGAAGGCGGGCGTGCGTTTGCCGCCGAACTCGCAATGCATGTCCTCTTTGCGGATGCGCTCGCCTTCGAAGGCGGGGCCGAAGGCGACGGGGATGGGAAGCTTGCTGATCTTGATCTTGAGACCCCGCACCTCGATGGCCTTCTCCACGAGTTTTCCGGTCGGGATGTTGGCCACGACGTGCTCGTAGGTGCATACGCCCGTGGGAAGAATCTCGGGGATGTTGGTGTTGGCGATGGTGGGGAAGCCGTAGTTGATCGCGCCGGCGGCATTGGCGTACTTTTCGTCGTCAACCTCGCCCAAGGCCAGCACGAAGGCAAAAATCCGGTTCTTGTTGTAACGCAGGTTGCGCACGAAATCGGCCGGCTGTACGCCGCCGAAAGACAACGCGGCGCGTGTGGCGAAGCCGAGGGCGTAGACGGTGGACTCGATGTGTTTGCCGAACGGCACGAGCCGTGTTTCCCAACCCATCTGAACGCCGGCCTCGGCAAGCTGTTCGGCCATGCACTTGCCGTTGGTGGCTGCGCTCATGAAAACATAGAGGTTCTTCTGCTGAAGTTCGCGGGCCAGCGCGACGGCCTTCTCCGTCGTCTCGCAAGCGCCGACACAGGCCGCGAAGCCCGGCGCTGTTCCATCCACGAACTCGATCCCGCGCTCCCGCATGATCACATCGTCTGCGGCGCCGAGCCATATGCCGTCCACGGGGTTAGGACCGACGAGGTACTTGCAGCCCTCGATAATTTCCTCTGCCCAGAGCGTCGCCATTCCGGCGTCGAGGGTGTTGCCCAGGTAGGGGAGCCAGGTCTTTTCGTCGGGGACCGGGGGCAGGAGTTTCTTGGCCATCTCAAGCACCGGTTGCATGTCGCCTAGAGTCTTGATGGCGATGCCCGTCATTCCGTAGATGACGGGGAAATAGTATCCCGTGTTGGGGAATTCGACTTTGCAGTCCGCCCCTTTGGCCTCGATGGTCTCTTTGAGTTTCTGCTCGGCGCGGGCCACGATGGCACGTGCGCCACGAATCGCTGCTGATGCGATGATCTTGGACATCTGTTCCTCCGCTAGGGACTATGCTACAACTTCGCTGCGGCACTGCTGATCGAGCCGCGTCTTAATTTGCTGAACTTCCGCGACGGTTTCGGGAGACGCTGTGTAGAGATCGCGCCCGTCGAGTCCAGCCTGCAGCAGTTTCTCACTATAGGACACACTGCCCAGGAGGGGGATACTTGGCAGGGCCTCCTTGAGAAAGTCCGTATCACGGGGCGAGCGAACTTTGCTGCCGACGGCGAAGACTCTTCGTAACCCTATGTCCTGAGCCAACTTAAGGATGGCGTGGGCCGTGCTCACGCTCCATTGGCCGGGTTCAACCACGACGATGAGGGCATCTACGCCTTCAACCGTGGCCCTGCCCAAATGCTCGATGCCGGCCTCCATGTCCGCGATAACGACCTCGTTGCGGTAAAGCACAATATGGCTCATCAGCGTCCGCAGGAAGGCGTTCTCGGGACACGCACAGCCGCCGCCACCGCGGTGTACGGCCCCCAAGACGAGGAGTCGCACGCCGCCGACTTCTACGGAGAGCTGATCTGGTAGATCAGAGACGTGTGGGTTCAGCTTAAAGAACGCTGAAAACTCGGTGTCCCGCGCACCTGTGCGTTCCATGATCAGCGCCTTCATCTGGCGAATGGGAACGATGGTGCTTGCGGCGGGACATCCCAACGCAGAGGCCAGGTTGGCGTCAGGGTCGGCGTCAATCGCCAAGACCTTCTTGCCCTCCGACGCATACAGTCGGGCAAGGATGGCAGCGAGAGTCGTCTTGCCTACGCCTCCTTTTCCTGAGATCGCCAACTTCATCGGCGCTTGGTTCCGTGAATTAATACCCTTCTAATTTACTCAGAATCCTCCGGGCAAGTCAAAGGAAATTCGGGGAAATCTGGCAGTGCAGGAAGACGAGAAGGCCTCCCCAGCGTGGAGGGATTCGCCGGTTCCCACTGACGCTGGGGAGGATGCTATGACGATGCTGGGCAGGAGATTCCTACAACGAGATTCTCTTTCCCGCGGCGGCGCTGTCGCGGATGGCTTCGAGGACGCGCATGGCCTCGTAGCCGTCGCGGAGACTTGCCTGGGGTTGTTTGCCTTCGAGGATCGAGACGGCGAAATGAGTGAGTTCCTGCAGGTATCCCAGGCCGGCGTAACCGGGCATGAAGGGCGAGCAGTTCCATGTCAGGAAGCTCTGGTTATGGTAGTCCACGCTCTTCTCACCCGTCCAGAAGGGCGGGAGTGCGCAGCGCAGGTCGCGGCCGTTCTGAATCTCCACGAAGGCGCCGCCCGTCCCAAAGACTCGGTGTCCGGTCCAGTAGCAGGATCGCGCCACGAGCGACAGCACGCCGGTGGCGCCACTCTTGAACTTGAGGCTCACGGAGCCTGAGTCGAACTCCTTTTCGTTGCCCCGCACGGCGGCTTGGACCTCGACGATGTCGCCCATGAGCGACCACGTGCAGTCCACCAGGTGCACGCCCTGCGCGAGCAGGTATCCCTCTATGGCGTTGCCGCCCCAGAGCGGGCCGGTGGGGCCTGGCGCGAAGAACCAGCCCTGGCAGTGATTGGGCTGTCCGAATTCGGGCTTGGCCATGATATCGCGCGCCTTGGCATAGGGAATGGCGTGCCGCCAATGCGTCGCTACCATCCCGTACGTGCCGGACTTCTCGGACACGTCCACGAGTTCCTTGGCGAGGGCCGAAGACACGGCGGGCGGCTTCTCCGTGAACACGTGGAGTCCGCGGCCGAGCATCTCCTTCGTGATGGGCTGCATCATCATCGGCGGGCCGCACACAACAACGGCGTCCAATTGCTGCTCGGTCAACATGGCGTTGTAGTCCTTGTACCACGACTTCACGCCCCAGCGCTCGGCGGCCTTCTTCGCCTTGGCCTCGTCCAGGTCGCACATGGCCGCGATCTTGATCTGGGGGACCAGGTGCGCGTTGGGCATGAGTGTCGCACTGGAATGCCCGCCGCACCCGATGAATCCCAACCGGACTTGCTTTACTTCCTGAGCCATTTTCTAATCCTCCGTTAGTGGAAACCGAATATGCCGAGCCGGCAGCACCGCCGTTCGGCGCAGAATCACAGGTACAAGCTGTGCCCCTCCCCCGGGAACCAGAAGTAGTCAACAACGAACGAGATCGCCGACCCGCTGAAGTAGCCGAAGATGATCCCCATGAAGAACGGTTTCACGCGCTGGTACAGGGCAAGTCCGCCGAGTTTCATCACGATGGCTTTGGCGAGCCAGCCGGCGAAGACGCTGAACGACGACCACACAACTTGGCCCACCGCGCCAAGGGGGAAACCGAAGGGATGCAGGGGCCACCAGAGGAAACGATACCGCAAGAAGGTCAGAACCGACATGACGGCTGCCCCAATGCTCAGGAAGGAGAGCCGGCGCCAATCGGTCGTGAAGGAGTTCTTCATCTTGGATACAACGTTGTCGAAGGGTATGTCCCCGCCTCTGCCGAAGACGTGTTCTCCGAAGTTGTAGGCGCCGGTGTTGTAGCCGAGGTAGAGCGTGAACCAGAGCGACAAAGCAAAGCCCAGGAAAAGGGCCGCGGCCACGGACCAAAACATGGCGCGCTTGCTGACGCGCAAGGCGTGCCCGACCTTGGCCGCGTTGGCCCCGTTTGGCATGAAGGTGGCGATGATGTCGCAGAACCAGGCGTATGAGAACCCGAGCGCGGTCAGGGACTGCGGCGACAGGTTGGCCGATCCCAAGGCATACACCGTGAAGGACTGGGGGATGATAGGGCCCCGGAGGAACACCAACCCGCCTTCCACGACGATGCGCGAGAGTCCGATGTAGAGAATGAGCACGGCGAACAGAAACAACGCAATGACCCCAAACGTCATCCCGCTGGCATGCAGCCAGGCCACGATGTAGATGAGAGCGGCCAGACCTCCAAAGACCGCTGTTCGGTATGAGAGTATCTCGCTTGAGTCGTCAACGTGGGGCCGTCGGCCGAGTGCCTTTCCGAAGACGTCGGCCAGGTGGCGCCGCGCCATCCAAAGCCCCAGGAGGACCATTACGATGAAGGCCCCAAATCCCTGCCAGGCCATATAGCCGGGGCTGGCGTTGTAGGTATCTTCGGGACCGAAAGTGTACCCGACGCGGTTGGAGAGGCCTACCTGTATGTTGCCCATGAGCACAAAGAACCATACGCTGAACGAAACGTCGCGTTGCAGCATGAAAGCGATCGCCATCATGGGCAGGTAGATGCGCAAGCGAAGCCAGGGGAATCCCCGCCCCAGGTTAAGCCATCCGAAGTTGAGGTCGAGGCTGGGGAACAGCGGATAGAAATAGGTCATGATGTTCCAGCAGACCATGATGAATGCAAAGGCGAAACCTGCCCAGAAGGCCCACGTGCGCATGAATCTGGGCATCAGGCGTCCGTCGTTGGACTGCTCGACCATGTCCAAAGGTATCTGGGCGAGCGGGTAGGTCAGCCTCTCGCGCTCAATCCACTGTTTGCGCAGGATGACGATGAGGCAGACGCACAGGAACAGGACTACGCAGATGAACGGCGCCCACCACGCAAGGGGGCGTGCCCAGGCCGACCAGGGAATGCTCTGTCCCGGAGGCAATCCCTCGAAGAACCAGCGGATGGCCTCGATGTCTCGCGGCGCGATCCACTCCGGCACAAACTCGTGGAAGTGCTCGGCCCACCGGTTTTCGGGAGACGCGCGGTAGAAGGGCGACGCCATGATGGAAATCAGATAGCCGGTTACCCCATACGTGGGGATGGCCGACGTGACAATGCCCATGATGAAGGCGAGGGCCAGTTCGTGCGGCCTGAAAGCCCAGGCGGGCTTGATGGCCTTGACCGCGACGTTGACTATGGCCACCAGGAAGAAGAAAGGGAAGGCCACGCCCAATGGAAAATAGTTCGTGGCCAGGTGGGTCGTGTGCATGACGAAGGCGGCGTAGGGCGCCCCGATGTTCAGCACAATCACCATGAAGAACCCGAGCAGAAGGGCGCGTAATGTGAGAGGTTCGTAGCGGGGTGAGTCTGGCCCTGTTGTCATTGGGGTTCTATGGCTCTCGTCGGACGCGCCGCTGGGAATGCCCGATGCGGCGCGTCGCCGTTGCCTGGACAAGCCACCTAAGGTAAGCCCCAGAACCGGTCACAATGGGGATGGCGATGATCTCCGGGACCTCATAGCTGTGCAGGGACTTGATTCGGGCTTCAGCTCGCCTGAAAAGAGAGCGGCGAGTCTTGATGATCAGCAGGACCTCTTGCTCCTTGCAGAGCTTGTCCTTCCAGGAGAAGACAGACGTAACAGGCTTGACGATGTTCACACAAGCGGCGAGCTTCTCCTGCACGAGGGCACGAGCGATGGTCTCGCCTTGCTTGGCGGTAGGCGAGGTGACAAGAAGGACCGTATACTGGCTCACGATATCCGGCTCCTAGGTTTTGGGAGAGGGTGTGCTTCCTTTCGGGCGGGTCGCGACGCGCCGGGCCGGCCGCTTGCCGGCCTTCAGCAGCTCCCGGGCGGCGGCCAGAACCATGTCCACAGTGATGGCCGTCATGCAGCGCACGTCGTTGCAGGTGCGCTTGGTGCATGGGCTGCACTCAACCCCGGCGCGCACGATGCGGCTGCGCTGTGTGTAGGGTCTGTGCAGGACGGGGTCCTTGGGGCCGAAGAGGGCCACCACGGGCACGCCGACCGCGGCGGCTATATGCATGGGACCCGTGTCGGCGCCGATGAAGAGGTCCGCTCGGCGTAACAGCTCGGCCAGCTCGCGAAGGCTGCGGGTCGGCATTGACAAGGTGGCGGCGCGACCGGCGGTGGCCGCGACCTTCGCGGCTAGTGTGCGTTCGCGCGGACCCCACGTAATCAGGATGGAGGCCTTGTGATGCCGCGCCAGGCGTCGGGCCAGCTCTCCGAAACGTTCGGGAGGCCAGCGTTTGAAGGCGCCGAATTCGCTGGTGCCTGGGTGGATCACCACGACGGGCCTTCGAAGGGCAGCCCGCCGGAAGAAGGCGGCGGCCTTTGCCGATTCGTCTCGCCAAGTGGCCAGGACCGCCGGCATGCGGCCGGGGGCGCCGCCCACGGCGTGCGCCAATTCAAGGTATTTCTGTGTCCGAGCGATATATGGATTCGCGATAGGCACGCGGCGGTTGATGAAAACGAAGTTCCCTTCGGTGGAGTTGCGGCGGTCGAACCCGACGCGCAGGCGTGCGCCGCTGACGTATGTGAGAAAGCCGCTCTTGGCGTTGCCTTGGAAGTCAATGGCCGTGTCGAATCGGCGGGAGCGAAGACCGGAGAAGAATTGATAGCAGTCCGCGAGGGTGCGCCAGTGTCCGACGCGCTGGGAAAATGTCTGTTGCCATCGAGACCGGGGGAAGACGATCAACTCGTCCAGCAAGGGATGGTCTTTCAACAGGTCGCCGGAGCGGTCCTCGACGAGCCAGGCGATGTGCGCATCCGGATACCCCTTGCGCAGGGACGTGAGCGCCGGAAGGGTGCAGACGACGTCCCCGAGCGCGCTGAGGCGCACGATCAGGATGCGGCGGGGCTTGAGCGGAACTTGAGGAGTCCCTTTCATCGGCCTTTCTCGCAGACTATCTCTCGACCATTCCGTCGGTCATGCCCAGGGGCATGGGCGCGTTCCAGCACAAGGTCGGCGCAGGCCGCGACCTCGAGGTTATGGAAGATCCTCATTCTCTTGATATAGACGCCGCTGATGTTGCCGCAGCCCACGATGCCGACTTTCGCTCTAGCTTCTGCCATTGTTCGGGAGTTTCCTGTTCAGAGAAGTTGCCGAGATTTCGCTCCGTACAAGACGTGCAACTATATCAGCCTGATTGCAGCGTTGTCAACGCACTTTTGGCGTGCTGTAAGAGCGACTTGCATCATCCACCCGTTTCCGATAGAGTGACGGCATCGCGAGAAACGGAAGGTGGACGAATGAATGCAACGGGACGAATGCGACTTA
>CAYPFP010000019.1:0-56044 GCA_964409935.1 uncultured Planctomycetota bacterium
GCTCGCGAGCCGCCCCAGCGAGAAGCACTTATGCAAGTTATTTCCGGGACACGACACTAGTGCCAGGCACGCGCCAAACGGCAGGCGCGAGCCAGGCACTACCTGCCCGCGCCAAGCAGGCCATCACGCTTGTGCACGTCAAGCAGAACGAGGCCGCCGCAGCCCTCTACCGCAAGTGCGGTTTCCGCGTCGCTGGTAAGACGCGCCGCGTCGTCGGCGAGAGCGTCGGCGCGCCCCGTATTCGGGGCGGCGACGGCAACGCCTACTGGCAGATGAAGCTGACGCTCTAGCGCTGGACGTCGCTTGCGTTTGGCCGTCGAAATGGTATCATGATCCGCTCATTAGCCTTCAACCACTCGCGAAACCAGGAGGAATGCGATGCTTACCGTCAAGCTGATGGGCAACAAGAAACTCGAAATCGGCGAGGCGCCCGATCCGAAACCTGCGCCCGATGAAGTGCTTCTCAAGGTGAAGGCCAGCGGCATCTGCGGCGGCGAGATGCACGGCTTTCGCGCCGAAAAGGGCAGCGGCGGTAATGGCGGGCACGAGGTCGCCGGCGTCGTCGCCGACCCCAACGGCCATGCGCAGTGGGCCGAGGGCGACGAGGTCGTTGTCTTCACCCTCCAGGGATGCGGCAAGTGCCGGTGGTGCCGCGAAAGCAAGGATACCTTCTGCAAGGAAGTGAAGATTCCCAGGGCCACGCATTCGCAGTACACCACTTCCCGCGCCGCCGCGATGGTCCGGAAGCCCGCCGACATCTCTTTTCCGCTTGCGGTGCTTCTGGGCGGCGACGGGCTGGGCGTGCCCATGGGCGCCACCTGGAAGGCCGACGTGCAGCCCGGCGACGTGACTTGCGTCATCGGTTGCGGCCCTGTCGGTCTTGGCATGGTGATGTGCCAGGCCTATCTCGGCGCGAAGGTTATCGCCGTCGAGCCCAATCCGGCCCGGCGCGCCCTTGCCATGAAGCTCGGCGCGTGGCAGACGCTCGACCCGACCGCCGTCCCCGACCCCGCCCAAGCCCTGCGCGACCTGACCGACGGTATCGGTCCCGCAAAGGTCTTCGAGGCCTCCGGTCGCCAGGAGTCGGTTGACCTTTACATGAACGCTACGGCCCCCGAGGGCGTCGTCGTGATTGTCGGCCACGGCAAGCAGCAGCTTGACCCCCAGAAGCTCATCATCAAGCGCAACCTCACGGTTATGGGCAATTGGATCTGCCATCCCGCGCTGTACCCGCGCATGCTCGCTTTCGCGCGCAGCGGCCTGGAGCCGCAGCGGCTGATCAGCGGCGTTTTCCCCTTCACGCAGGCCCAGACGGCGTTTGAGCGGTGCGAGGCGGGGCTTGAGGCTAAGGCTATTCTGGAGTGGTGAGAACCATGGTCAAGGTGGTTGCGCATCGCGGCTTTTCGGGCAAGTACCCGGAGAGCACGGACATCGCTTTCCGCAAGGCTCTCGAACTGAACGTCGAGATGATGGAGTTCGACGTGCACCTGGCGAAGGACGGTTCGCTCATCGTCATCCACGACGCGACCGTGAATCGAACGTCCAACGGAAAGGGCCGCGTGGACCAGATGACGCTGGCCGAGATCAAGGCTCTCGACGCCGGCGCGTGGTTCAAGCCCGACTTCGCAGGCCAGCGGTTTCTCACATTGCAGGAGGCCCTGGATCAACTGGCGGGTAAGACGCGCCTCAACATCCACATCAAGGCGTACGACCACGACCGCCCCAAACTCGTCGAGAGCGTCGTGGCGGAGCTGCGCCGCCGCGACCTCTTCGGCGGCGCCTTCGTCGCCTCCGATGAGGCGTCCATTGCCCTGGCGAAACAAATTGAGCCGCGTCTTGAGACGTGTAATCTTTCAACCACGCCGGTGGAGACCTACATCTCGCGGTCGCTCGCCGTCGGTTGCCGCATCCTGCAGCCCGGAAACAAGCAGGTGGACAACGCCCTCGTGGAGGACGCCCACCGCCGCGGCATGGAGGTCAACCCCTTCTACGCCGACGACGAGGCCGAAATGCGCCGCCTCATCGCCTGCGGCGTGGACGGCATCCTCACCAACTTCCCGGACCTCTTGCAGCAGGTGAGATAGGCCCGCCGGCCATTCCAATCCGCCGGGCCTCCTCGCTTTATTCCGGCAGCGTCACGAGCCCGGCGCCGTGGGAGCTTTCGTAGACGGCCTCGCCGATCTGTAGGGACTTGACGCTGTCCCACAGGTCGGGGCCGCCCTGCACGAGACCCAGGCACCGCTTGGCGAAATGGGCGACCTCGCCCAGATACCCGTACGTGGCGTTCGAGCGCACGCCCGTCCATGACGGGCAGAACGTGTGCAGATAGCGCCCGGCGCGCGGCACGGCCTTGGTGAAGTCCTCGCGGGCCTGCCACCGCACATGCAGCATGTCCTCGCACACCACGTTGGTCTCCAGACCCACCAGTTGCAGCACCTCGTGAATGTCGCGGAAGCCCAGCTTGTGTTCAAGGCTGTTCACGTCGAGCTGTCCGAGCGCGCCGGACTTGAACTGGAGGCTCACCACATACGCGAACTGCGTGGGCGTGGCTTCGTGGTACATGGCATGCAGGCACTTGACATCGCCGCCGAAGAACCGGATGAGGTCGAAGATGTGGCAGAGCTGGCCGATAAGCATGGCCCGCCGGGCGCAGTCTATGCCCCATATCTGCGGGTACGGCCCCTGCCCGAACTTGCACTTGATGAGGTGCAGGGGGCCGAATTCGGGACGCCCGATAATCTCCTTGGCCATGGTGTATACGTCGGCGAAGCGCTTCATGAAGCCGACCTGACCCCAAGTCTTGTGCTTCTCGGCAAGCTGCGCCAGCTCGATGGCCTCCTTCGACGTGTTCGCCGAGGGCTTCTCGACGTAGACGGGGATGCCGCGCTTCAGGACGTGCGGGGCCAGTTTGTACTGCTGCGGGGCCGGGCCGATGACGAAGATCCCGTCGAGCTGCTCCTTGTCCATCATCTCTTCCATATCCGTGTACACCTTGCGCGCGCCGAAATTGCGGGCGTTGCGATCGGCCTTGACGCGGTCAATGTCGCATACGGCGACCAGGTCAATCTCCGGCACCAGGTGGATGTTGGGAAAGATGGACGCCGTCGCGAATCCGCCGCAACCGATAAAGGCCAGTCTCGCCTGCCGTTGAACTGCCATGATTATTCCTCCGGAATAGCCAAAATTGGAGAACCGAATAACGTTCGCATACGCCGCGGCATTATACACCATGCCCCCCGCAACATCCATCCCCTGGAATTTCCTTGACTTGCGCCGGATTCGACGGGATATTAATGGTTTATTTGACTGCGACCCCCTTGCGTTCCGGAGCGGTTTGATGGCTGATGCGCCTCGTTGCGTCCTGAGGCTGACGCTCCTCAGCGATCCTAAGAACATACGCATCATGCGCGGCGCCCTGCTCCAGGTGGCCGCGATGGCGGGCCTCAACGAACACGACGCCCAGCAAATGATCCTGGCCGTGGACGAAGGCTGCACCAACATCATAAAGCACGGATACGGCGGGGATTGCACCAAGAAGATCGTGCTCTCCTGTTACCTCTCGTCCGACGATATCGAGATTCGCCTCAGGGATTTCGGCAAGAAGTCCAGCCCCGAACTGATCCGGTCGCGGCAGCTCAGCGACGTTCGCCCCGGCGGGCTGGGGGTCCATCTGATGCACCAGATTATGGACGTGGTGGAGTACGACCACACCAAGAAGGTGGGGACGGAACTGCGTCTCATCAAGCGGCTCAAGTCGGGCAAGAGCGGCGCGCACAAGGCGCCGGTCGAACCCAACAAGCCGTGCGCCTGACCAGGAACGGTCTCGTTCAGAAACGGTTGGAGACTTTGGGATATAACGATGGAAATCAAGCAGCGAGCGGCTACTGACGCGATCATTGTTGGATTGTCCGGCGAAGTGGACATGAGCACCTCGCCCGACGCGAGAAAGGCATTTCTGGACCTGACCGTCGAGAAGAAGACCCGAAGGATCATCGTTGACCTGTCGCAGGTCACGTACATTGACAGTTCGGGACTGGCCACTCTCATCGAATGTCTCCAGAAGACCCGTTCGTACGGCGGGCAGCTCCGCCTGTTCGGGCTGAACGACAATATCAAGGACGTCTTTTCGCTGGCGCGGCTCGACACGATCTTCGACATCCGAAAATCGGAGCAGGACGCGCTGGCCTGACCCCGCAGGACTGGTATTGCGGCGCCGTCGTTTCGCTGATTCGCCGTTCAAGACGCAGAACGTGTTCCCGACCGAGGAAGCCCGATAGCGACCATGGCAGATGCGATCCAAAAGCTGGGCAGAGGCGGCATCCGCGTGCTGCAGCGCATGGGCGGCATGGGGCTGTTGCTGCGCGACTCCCTCTACTGGGCCGTCATCGCGCCGTGGAGGGGCTACTCCTTTCGCTGGAAGGCCACGTTCTACCAGATGGCGCGGTTCGGGTTCCACTCGATCCCCATCACGGCCCTCGTCCTTCTGTTCGTCGGCATGATCCTGGCCTTCCAGATGGCGCGCGTCCTCGAGACCCTGGGCTTCATGGACTGGGTGGCCGACATCGTGGGCGTGGCCATGACGCGCGAACTCGGGCCGCTGCTGACGGCCATCGTCATGTCCGGCTTCGGCGGGGCGGCCATCGCCGCCGAGTTGGGCACCATGAACGTCAGTGAAGAGATTATGGCCCTGGAAACCTCGGCCCTGGAGCCGCGCTGGTTCCTGGTCATGCCGCGCGCCCTCGGCATGATGATCATGCTGCCGTGCCTCACGGTGATCGCCAACCTCGTCGGCATCGCAGGCGGCCTGCTCATCAGCAGCACCGTGCTCGACATCGGCGCCCGCAAGTACATGAGCCGCACCGTGGACGCCATGATGTTGCAGGATATCATCACCGGCCTCATCAAGAGCGAGGCCTTCGCCATCGTCATCGCGATGACGGCCTGCTACGAGGGCCTGGGCGCCTCCGGCGGCGCCGAAGGCGTGAGCAAGGCCACCACGCGCGCCGTCGTCAACTGTATCGTGCTCATCATCGCCGTGGACTGTGCGTTTACGGCGTTGTTCTTCTACGTGCTCTAGCTGCAAGGCAGCCCATGGCCGCCCCCAACAAAGACAACGGCAACCGGCGCCCCCAGGAGGCCCCCGCCGCGCCCGCCAAAGGGAACTCGGGCAACAACGGCGGCGAGCCGATCATCGAGGCTCACGGCGTTGCGAAGCTCTTCAGCGGACGCAAGGTGCTCAAGGATGTCAGCCTCATCGTCCGGCGGGGCGAGACCGTGGCCGTAATGGGCGGCAGCGGGTGCGGGAAGACCACGCTCCTGCGCCTTATGATGGGCGTGTACAAGCCCGACGCCGGCCAGCTCAGGCTTTTCGGCAAGGACATCGGCAAAATGAACCGCGAAGAACTCAACGGCGTGCGCAAGCGGTTCGGCATCGTCTTCCAGTTCGGCGCCCTCTACAACAGCATGACGGTCGGCGACAACGTGGCCCTGCCCCTCAGGGAACACACCGACCTCGATGAGAAGATCATCGAGATCATGGTGAAGATGAAGCTGGACCTGGTGCGCCTGCGGGGGTTCGAGAAGTACATGCCGGCGCAGATCAGCGGCGGCATGCAGAAACGCGCGGGGCTGGCGCGGGCCTTGGCCCTCGACCCCGAAATCCTCTTCTACGACGAGCCGACCGCCGGCCTCGACCCCGTCACCTCCGGCGAGATCACCCAGCTCATCTACGACCTGAACAAAAAACTCGGCGTGACCTCCGTAGTGGTGACCCACGACCGGGAGTGCGCGTTCCGAACGGCGGACCGCATCGCCCTCATGTACGCGGGCGAAATGATCGAGGAAGGGCCGCCCGAACAGATCAAAAACTCCGGCAACGCCATCGTCAAACAATTCATCACCGGCTCGCCCGATGGGCCGATATCGTTCCAGGAAGGGAAGAAGGACCTGATCGAGGACCTTGTGGGAGAAGGAGACGAGGAGGACCGCCCCTCGGCGCTGCGAACCCTTATCAGCACCTTGGTCATCCTGATCCCGGTTCTCCTCGGGCTGCTCTGGATGGTCTATTATTTCAGTCAGTGACGCAGGTTTGAGGGCGCCCGAAGACGCCCCACGTGCCGCATGGAACACCATGACGGGGAGGAGCAGGAGTGGATAATCGCTCGGAACTGAAAGCAGGCATCGTGATCCTGGTGGCCTTGGCCATGTTGGCGACGCTCATCATCGCCGTCGGCAAGTTTGAGACCATCTGGATCGAAACCGCCCTGGTCACGGTCCGCTTCAAGAACATCTACGGCTTGAAGAAGGACGACCCGGTCCGATACGCCGGCGTACAGATCGGCCGCGTCAAGGAGATCAAGGTGGTCGGCACCAAGGACGAATCCCGCGCCCCCGAAGTCGCGGTCGCCCTGGAGATCGAGGCCAGCTATCCCGTCCGCACCGGTTCCACTGCCGCCATTGACAAATCCATCACCGGCGCCACCAGCGTCGAGATCAACCCCGGCACCGGCGAACTCATGGACCTCCGAAAGCGTCCCGTCATCCCCGAAGAGGAGGTCATGTCGTTTACACAGATCCAGAAGCGCCTCGGCCTCATGGTGGAGCGCGTGGACAAGGAACTCCTCGGCCCCGACCAGATCAAGCAGGTCAAAGAGATTATCCGCAACATCAAGGACGCCAGCAACGACCTGGTCGAGGCCGTGCGGAGCGCCAAAGACATGCTGGCCGAGAACCGCGAGAACGTCAAGGCCAGCCTCGCCAACGCCAAGGACGTCGCCGTCAGCATCAAGGGGATCGTGGACAAGAATCGGGCCAACGTGGACCAGACCCTGGACAAGGTCAAGGTCGCGGCCACCCAACTGGCCGATTTCTCCGAAAAACTCAACACCACCCTCTTCACCCAGGCCAACAAAGTCGTCGGCGGGTTGAGCACCATCGTGGATGAAAACCGCGACACGGTCCGCCAGATCATGGTCAATGTGCGCGACGTCGCCACGAACTTCAAACTCATGAGCGATGACCTGCGGTCCCACCCCTGGAAACTCCTCAATCCGACGGAGAAGGACGTCCGGTCCGACAACCTGGCCACCGCGGCCAAGGAAGTCACCATTGCCGCCAGGTTCATTGACGATACCGCCAGCCGCCTTGCCACGGTGGCGCAGAAGCCTCACCCTTCGACCACCGGCGTCGCCGAACAGATTAAGCAACTCGTTGATGACCTCAAGGCGGCCGTCACGCATTTGCAGGAGAGCCAGCAACAGCTTAACAAGGCGGTCGGAGGCAAGTGATCCTTTCGCCTCTGTCCTTGGTCCGCTATGGCTTAGTGAGTTCGTCGTGCTTTCAAAACGGTCTTTACTCGCTATCCTCTTCGTCCTCGCATTCGGACTGCGGGCGGCCTTTTTCCTCATTCACAATGCGCCCCTGGAGTTTCCCGACTCCGTCGTTTACCACAAGCTTGCCCAGAGCGTATGCGCCGGACACGGCCTTGTGCAGGACGAACACACCGCCGTTTTTCGTCCGCCTCTGTATCCCCTCTTCCTTGCCTCCCTTTACGCTCTCTTCGGGCCAAATCTCACCGTGGTCGGGATGGTCCAGGCGCTGTTGGGGGCTTTGACGTGTCTGTTGGTCTTCCAACTGGCCCGCCTGCTGTTCGATGAGACGACCGGCCTTGTCGCCGCCGGGCTGACGGCGGTTTATCCGTTCTTCGTGTTCTACTCGGCCTTGGCGCTCACCGAAACGCTCTTTATTCTGCTGCTGGCCCTGGGAATGGCCTTTTTGCTCCGCGCCGCACGGTCCCCATCGCCTTCTATTGCCCCCGCTGCCCTGGCCGGTCTTGTCTTCGGGCTTTGCTCCCTAACGCGAACCTCCTTTGCGGCCTTTCTTGTCTTTCTCGCGCCCGTCTGGTGGCTCGCGGTTCGCAATCTGCCGGCGCGTCGCGCCGCCGTCGCCTACGTGGTGATGTTCCTCTGCATGACCGCAGCGCTCACGCCCTGGGCCGTGCGGAACAAGCTCAGGACCGGCCATCTGGTCTTCACAAGCCTGCAGGGGGGGCATGACCTCTACGAAGCCAACTCGCCCGATGCCACCGGCGGCCCCGCGAGCCATCGCATTAACTGGGCCGCTGTCGTGGCCGCCGAATCGCCTCCCGGCGCCGTCCTCACCGAATACGAACGCGACCGGATTCTGCGCAACAAGGCCCTCGAGTACATCCGCCGGAATCCGGACCGCTTCCTGCGCCTCGCCGTGATCAAGCTCAAACGCTTCTGGAGCCTGATTCCTAACTATGAAAAGTACCGGTCTCCATTGTATAATGTCATAAGTTTGCTCTCGTTCGGCCCCGTGGCGCTCCTGGCGATCGTGGCGGCCGTCCGGTTGCGCGGCCGATGGCGCGACGTGTTGCTGCTGCTTTCGCCGCTTATCTACTATACTGTGTTGCATACGGTCTTTGTCGGTTCGACGCGATACCGGACGCCCGTCGAGCCTTACTTGATCGTGCTCGCCGCCTACGCCCTGACAGCGCCGTGGGCCGGGACGTGCTCAAGGTCCGTCCCTGCCGACATGAAACCTGTTTGAGTCGCGCCTGATGCCAAAGCCCAAGAGAAGAATCCGGTTCCGAGTCCTGGTGGGATGTCTCCTGATCGTGGGAGCGCTTTACGCGACGTGCTGCCTGCTCACCTCCCCCGAACGGCTGCGGGCCTACGTCCAGATGATCCTGCACGAGCAGTTGAAGGGACGCATACGCCTCGACCAGGTCAACGTCGGTATCTTCAGCGGCGCAGAGGTCGTCGGACTTCAGCTTCGCTCGGAAACACACCCGGAGTTGGTTCTCCTGCACATCGGAACCCTCCGCCTCATGCCGCGGCTCTCTTCCCTTCTGCGCGGGCGTATCGTCATCGAGGACCTTGTCATCGAGGACCCCATCGTCTTCGCCAAACGCAAACCCAACGGCGAATGGGAGATGGCGGATATCTTCCGGCTCAAGCGCAAGTCGGCCTACACGAACCTCCGCATTTCCTCCATCGCCGTGCGCAACGCCTCGCTCAAGCTCCAGGACGAACGCGCCGCCCCGCGCAGCACGGATTTGCTCGGCCTGGGCGGCCTCAACGTCGTGGGCTTTTCGGCCCCCGGCGAGAGGGGACGCTTTCTGCTTCGCGGCAACATTGACCGCTCCCTGGTCGGCCCGTGCCACATCTTCGGTTCCATAGACCTGCGGCGAAAGGTCCTGGAGGTCGTGGCGACGCGCCAGGCCCTGCCGCTGGATTCCTCCGTCGCCGACGCCCTTGCCCCGTTCCTGCCCTCGGACCTGAAGCCCTTCACGCTCCACAAGGGCGTCGCGGACCTGAAATTCGACCTCGTATACGACGCCGCAGCCCCCGCCGACATTGACTACATGAGCACGGTCACCCTGCGCAATCTCCACGCAAGCGTCGGCCCGCATCGCATCCCCCTCGCCAACATCAACGGCGAGATGGAAGTCGCCCGCGACGCCGTCCACTGTCGTGGCCTCTCCGGCGTTCTCCTCGACGGCGCGCCCTTCACAATGCAGGGCACCGTGGCCCGCAACCCCAATCGCGCAAAAACCGATATGACCGTTTCGGTCGAGAACCTGCCGGTGAGCGACCGCCTGCGCGAACTCGCCGGCCCCATGTTCCAGCCGCTCTGGGACCAGCTTAAGCCCAGCGGCACGCTGGGGCTGAAATGGACGATGCGCAGCAGGCCGCCGGCGACCGAACCGCCGCAACGCTCGCTCACCGTCACCCTCAGGAACTGCGCCATCACCCCGCCGGGAGCGCCTCAAGCCATCACCGACGTGAACGGCATCGTTGAGTGGGCTGGCAAGAACATCGGCCTCAAGAACCTTACCGGGCGCTTCCTGGGTGCGGCGGCCAAGGTGCGCGACAGCCTGCTGCTTCTGGACGACCAGTCCCCCGTGGATATCCAGGTGGACATCCCGGGCGTCGTCATTGACGACAAGTTCATCGGCGCGATGCCCCCCCCGCAGCGCGACCTCCTGAACAAGTACCGCCTCGCCGGAAAACTGAACCTCGTATGCCACCTGCGGCGCCCGCCGGGGGCCAAGGACTTCCAGACCGACATCCTCGCCGATTGCGAGGACCTGCGCATCGCGTATCCCCTCCTCAAACAGCCTTTCGAACGCCTCAAAGGACGCCTGAGACTCGGCAGCGGCGCCTTCGTCATCGAACGCGCCGAAGGCTTCTGCGGCGCCCGCCCCGTCACCCTCACCGGCGTTCACATTGACAACAAGCACCCCGGCCCCATCTCCGGCGACATCGTCATCAAGAACTGGGCCGTGGACGACGAACTCCTGTCCTTCGTCCCGGAACACATCCGGTTCATCGTCAACGACCTCAGCCCCGAAGGAACCGTGAACGTGGACTACCGGATTCTGCCCCCCGTAAACGGCCGGCAGTCCGCCCCCGAAATGAAACTCACGATCCTCAACGGTGAAGCCCGGTACCGGGGTTTCCCCTATCCCGTCCGCCAGATTCAGGGCCGCATCATCATCAACGAGTCCCGCGTCCGCATCGAGGGCATGGTCGCCCGAAGCGGCGAGACCACGTTCACCATGCCCGACCGCACCTTCGACACCTCCGCGCGCGACACGATCACCATCGAGATCGCCGGAAAGCGCCTCAAGCTCGACGACACGCTCAAGGCCGCCCTCTCCGAACACTCCCAGGAGTTCTGGGACCTGTTCGCCCCCAAAGGCTACATCAACGTGGACGTCCGCATTGACTGCATCCCCAACCGCAAGACCCCCGTGGTCACCGCCACGATCCAGTGCAACGGCGCGGAACTCACCTACCAGCCGTTCCCCTACTCCGTGCGCAACGTCCAGGGCACCATGATCTTCACCGAGGACGGCGTTCAGCTCAAGGGCGTCAGCGGCGAACCCAGCAGCGGCAAGATATCCTTCGCCGACTCCATGCTCTATTTCGACCAGACCAAGGGCGTCTCCTTCAGCATCAAGGGCAGCGGCCTGCGCTTCGATTCCGTGCTGCGCTCCTGCCTGCCGAAGGAGTTCCAGTCCACGTGGGACACCATCAGTCCCGAAGGCGCATTCGAACTCGACTGGCATCAGGTGCGCAAACCCGGCAAAGACCGCAAGTACGAATACAATGTGGCCATCCGCCTCAACGGCTGCAAGATGAAATACAAGTCCCTCCCCTACGCCCTGACCAAGATGTCCGGCGAGTTGGTCTATGACGGCGAGAAGGTCTCCATCCAGGACGTCACCGGCAAGTACGCCTGGGAGGTCGCCGCCCCCGGCAACCAGACCCGCCGCGGCGAAGCCGCCATCACCATACGCGGCGGCGTCTCCGACCCCGGCGCCGAGGGCGTCGTCAACCTCACCGTCAAGGGCGAAGACGTGCCCCTGGACGAAAACATGCGCCAGGCCCTCCCCGCCGACTACGTCCCGGCATGGGACCGCCTCCAGCCCAAGGGCAACATCAGCTTCACCTGCAACCTCACCTACCGCGCCGATGAGAAAGGCGAACGCTTCATCGAGTACGACGTGCCCGACCTGCACTTCAAGGACTGCCGCATGAAGGTGGCCGACGCCACCGTCAGCAGCCTGGAGGGCGTGGTCACCCTGTCCGGACAGGTCAAGAAGGACCCCAAGCAGAACTGGACCCACGGCGAACTCCTCACCTCCTCCCTGCCCGTGGCCGTCACCATTGACAAGAAAACCTACGAGATCACCCGGCTCGTGTTCGACGACGTCGCCGACGCCGTTCACGTCCCCTATTTCGAGGGATGGTGCTACGGCGGGAAAATCTTCGGCAGCTTCAGCGTCAAGAAGGGCGCTCCCTTCGAGGACTCCGGCTTCACAGCCGAGTTCCGCGCCACCGACGTGGACGCCGGCGAGGTCATCCGCGCCAGCGGCTTGGAGGTCAAGGGGGTCAAGGGCAAGATCTCCGCCGAGTCCCAGGCCTCCGGCAAGGGCCTTCAACTCAAGGAACTCAACGCCAAGGGCAGCCTTCAGATTCGAAAAGGCAACATGGGCGAACTCCCCAACCTCCTGGGCATTCCCAAGGGCGGCGCCTTTGCCAGCGTGCGCGCCTTCACCGACGCCGACCTGGTCTACGAGATCGGCGACAACCAGGCCAAAATCATCAAGGCCGACCTCGTCGGCGCCGTGCTCTCCCTTCGAGGCCGCGGCCGCATCTCCCTGGACGGCAAGCTCGCCCTGGAGTTCCGCCCCGAATTCGGCCCCGACTCCAGGAAGATCCCCCTTATCGGCGACTTCGTCGGCGTCCTTGTCGGCGGCGTTATCCCTGTGACATTGACCGGCACCCTGGACGACCCGCACTGGAAGGTGGACCCCCTTCTGCCCCTCACAAAGCTCGTTCGCGGCATCGCCGGCATCTTCGCGGGAACCCCAAAAACCGACAAGCCCCCGCCGCCGGCGCCTGCGCCCAAGACCGCCGTACAGGCTCAGCCTCAAGGCGCCGGTCCCTGACCTGGGCGCCCCGGTTTTTTTCCTCTGAAGAATGGCCCGTGATCCACACAGTCACGCTCAACACCGCCGTTGACCGAACCATCGAGGTCCCCAACCTTCAGATCGGCGGCGTCCTCACGGGCCGAACGATCTTCGAACAGCCCGCCGGCAAGGGCGTCAACGTCTCCCGCTGCCTCGCAACGCTCGGCGTGCCCTCGCGCGCGACCGGCTTCGTCGGTCAGAACGAATCGGCCTGGTTTGCGGCAAGCCTCGCCGACTCCCCCGCCCAGCCGCACTTTATCCCCGTTCCGGGCCGCACCCGCTGCGACACGACGCTCCTCGATCCCATCGCCCACACCGACACCCACATCCGTGAATCCGGCTACGAAGTCTCCGACCGGCACTACGACGCCCTCTGCGCTGACCTGAAAGCGAACGCGCGCCCCGGCGACCTCGTCGCCTTCTGCGGCAGTCTGCCCCCCGGCATCACCGCCCCGGCCTTCGCCGCGCTCTTGCGGCTGGCCCGCACACTGGAGTGCCGCGTCGCCGCCGACGCCAGCGGCGAGGCCCTGCGTCAGGCGTTACAGACCGCCCCCTTCTTCCTCAAGCCCAATCGCGACGAACTCAGGACGCTCCTTCCGGCGGCCGCGCCGTTGGACTCGCCGCGCCAGGTCGCCGCCGCCGCGCGATCGCTTCTCGACCACATTGCGACCCTCGTGGTCTCTCTCGGCAAGGACGGCGCTGTCCTCATCAGCTCGGCGGGCGCCTGGCACGCGCAATGCCCGCTGCCGCCCGCGCAGGTCCAAAGCACCGTCGGCTGCGGCGATGCCTCCGTGGCCGGCTTTCTGGCCGGTCTGGAGCGCCGTCTGTCCCCCGCCGAGTGCCTCCGCCTGGCCGTGGCCTGCGGCGCCGCGTGCGCCCTCACCCCTGCCGCCGGCCTCATCCATCGCGCCGACGTCGAAAGGCTTCTGCCCGCAACTCAGCTCGCCGAACTCCTCTAGCCATCGGAAAAGGACCTATGCAATCCAAAGACATTTTCGACGCTTTCCGCGATGAGGCCCGCCGGATCGAGAAAGATCTTATCGCTCTGCGCCGCACAATACACCGCCACCCCGAGCCGCGCTGGACCGAGTGGAAGACCTCGGCCCTTGTGGCGCAGCGCATGAAAGACCTCGGCCTTGAGGTCAAGACCGGCGTTCCCGACACCGCCGTCATCGCCCTTATTCCCGGCGCAAAACCCGGTCGCTGCGCGGCATTGCGCGCCGACCTCGATGCCCTCGCCATCGCCGACGGCAAGGCCGATCCCGGCCGCTCCAAGGTCGAGTACGCCTCCTGCATCTCCGGCGCCGCTCATGCCTGCGGCCACGACGTGCATGTCACCGTCGTCTGCGGCGTGGCCGCCGTGCTGTCGAGGTTCAAGGATCGGCTGCCCGGAACGGTCAAGCTCATTTTTCAACCCTCCGAGGAGATTCCCATCGAGGACCGCGACGGCGCCCGCGAAGTCATTGAACACGGCGGACTGGAGAATCCCCGCGTGGACGCCATCTTTGGCCTGCATTGCTGGCCGGAACTGCGCGCGGGCCAGGTGGGCGTCAACGCCGGTCCGGCCATGGCCTGCGCCACGGGTTTCGACATCACCATGCGCGGCGAAAAGGCCCACGCCGGCACCCCCGAATTCGGCCGCGACGCCCTCCTCGCCATGTGCCAGACCATTACGTCCATTCACCACCTCATCTCCCGCCGCGTCGCCGCCGCCGACACCGTGGCCATCAACATCGGGACCATCGCCGGCGGCCAGAGCCGTTCTATCGTCGCCGACAGCGTTACCGCGTCCGGCACCATGCGCACCATGCACCCGCCTTTGCGCGAACGGATGAAGGCAGAGATGCGGCGCATTGTCGAGGGTGTCTCGCTGGCCTGCGGCACGAAGGGCGAGGTCCGCTTCAGCCCCGACATGCCGCCGGTCATCAACGACGAACGCCTCACGGCCATCGTCGAGCAGACCGCGCGCGCCGTGCTCGGCGCTGCCAACGTTGTCCCTATGAGAATCGGCGCCATGACTGCCGAAAACTTCGCCCTCTACATACAGGACCGGCCCGGCTTTTATCTCAAGCTCGGCGTGGCCAACGCCGAGACGGGTCAGTCCTATCCTCTTCACCACGAACTGTTCGACGTGGACGAACGCGCCATCCAGACCGGCGTCGTCGTCCTCTGCTCGTCGCTGTATCAATATCTTCTCACACAATAGGCGCGGGAGACTGCACATGAAAGTGAACATGGCCTGGTCGTGCATCGTGTTCGCGTCGCTCTTTATTGGGAGTCCGGCAATGGGACAGAAAAAGGATGCGCCGATCTTTCCGCCCGCCGAAGAGGCTATCAAGAATGATGTTGACCATTGGGGCCTGCCGTTTGCCGATGATGTGCGGAGGTTCGACAAGGGCTGCGCGGCCTTCGAGGCCAAACTCAGGCAGAAGCGCCCGGACGCCCCGCCGCTCAACTATGTGGTGGGTATCGAGACGGCCCTGCGAAAGGTCATGCGCAACAAGTGGTGGTTCAAGGGGCAGATCACCGACACCGCAAACTTGTCGGCCTGCCGCAACGAGGTGGAGAGCTTCCAGATCGCTGTCCTGCCCAAGATGGGCAAAGAGCTTTCCGACGTCAAGACGACGTGGACCGGTCTGCGCGGCGCGGGCGTGATTCCCAGGGAGAACGTCCGTCTCTACAACGTGCAGTTCGTCAAGACGTTGCGGGCGCAGTATCCCGCCAAGCACACCGGCTACTGGCCCGACCCCTTGATGCCCCCGACGCCCTTCTCGGTTCGGGGCGCGGACCTCGGCCTCTTGTGGTGCGACGTCAAAGTCCCCAGGGACGCCAAACCCGGCGACTACGAGGGCGCGATCACCGTCAGTCCCCAGGGGGAGCCTGCCCTGGAGGTCAAGGTGCGGCTCCGCGTCTGGAACTTCGAGATTCCCGACCGCGTGCCTTTCCGCATGACCGTCTGGCCGCAGACGCGCGAACCGCAGGACTGGAAGAAGGAGATGCCGCCGGAGAAGTTCCTGGAGTACTGCGACATGTTCCTCGAACACCACGTGGACCCCTGCACGGTCGGATCCTCCTACGTGGACCTGAAGAACCTCGCTGCCCTCGACAAGAACATCCAGCATTGCCTCGACCGCGGCATGCAGTTCTTCCAGGCGCGCCGCTTCAAGAACGACGACGAGATGCGGGCCTACTACGACCACATCAAGGCTAAAGGCTGGCTCGACCGTTGTTTCATCTACGGCGCGCAGGACGAGCCTTCCATCGAGCAGTTCAACGAGATCGTCATTCCCGACACCGCCCGCCTGCGCCGGCTCTGTCCGGAACTCAAGGTGCTTCTGGCTACTGAGTGGCACCCCAACCTCGACAAGGGCGTGGACATCTTCATGACCGACGTGTCCACCGGCTTCGAGCTCTACGGCTCTCCGCAGCGTCCGCGCGGCAACGAGGAACTGTGGTGGTACTTCTGCCATCTGCCCATCCGCATTGACTTCACCCGTCCGCTCGTGGACGCGCCCAACATGCAGATTGACAACGACGCCGTCGAGCACCGCATCGCGTATTGGCTGATGTGGAAGTACGACGTGCGCGGCTGTTTCATCTGGAACGGCAACAGTTGGCCTCGCGGCCTCAACGCCAACTGGCCCGCCGAGGAATGGGTCGTCCAGGAGGACAAGCCCTCTCCCTACCCCTACGCCGGAATTCATAACGGGAATGGCTATCTCCTCTATCCCGGTCCGCACCCGAGCGTGCGGCTGAAGGTCCTGCGCGACGGCGCCGAGGACTACGGCTACCTGCTGGCCCTCCGAGCGGCGAAGGATCGCCTGCCCCAGAAGGCCAGGGCGGAGGCCGAGGAACTTCTGAAGATCACGCCGGACCTGCTCGTGGACACGCACTATTTCAACCGTAACCCCAACGCCCTTTTCGACTACCGCGCCCGCGTGGCAGCGCTCATCGAGACCGCCGGCGGGACGCCCTGACCCTGGAGTCCTATGGCCGACTTACCTTTGATAGTTCGCGCGGCCCGCTGGCCGGAGAAAACTGCCGTTCTGGACCCGCACGGGGCGGTTACGTACGGGCAACTCCTCGATGCCTCGGCGAGGGTCGCCTCCTGCCTTCTCGGCGGCGCAAGCGACTTGAACGAGGCCCGCGTGACCTTCATTGCGCCGTCGGGCTTCCATTACGTCGCCGCTCAATGGGGTATCTGGCGCGCAGGCGGCATCGCGGTGCCGCTTTGCGACGCGCATCCCCGTCCTGAGCTGGAGTATGTCGTCGAGGACTGCGGCGCTTCCATTGTCCTGGCTCATCCCGACCTCCAGGAGAAGGTGCGCCCTATTGCGTTGGCGCGCGGGATTCGGTTCGCCCTCACCGATGAGGCGATGCGCGCCCCCGCCAAGCCCCTGCCCAACGTTGATGCCGCGCGCCGCGCGATGATGCTTTACACCAGCGGCACGACCGGCAAGCCCAAAGGCGTCGTGACGACGCACCGCAACATCGAGGCCCAGACCGTCTCCCTGGTCGCCGCCTGGGAGTGGACCGAACGCGACCGCATCCTCCACGTGCTTCCGCTGCATCACATCCACGGCATCATCAACATCCTGACCTGCGCGATGTGGGCCGGCGCGACGTGCGAGATGATGCCCCGTTTCGACGCGCAAGAGGTCTGGCGGCGTTTCATGCGCGGCGACCTTACCCTCTTCATGGCCGTGCCGACCGTCTACGCCAAACTCATCGCGGCGTGGGAGGCCGCATCCGCCGGCGACCGGAAGCGCATGTCCGAAGGCAGCGCCCGAATGCGCCTCATGGTCTCCGGGTCCGCCGCGCTGCCGGTCCAGGTGCTGGAGAAATGGAAGACCCTCACCGGCCACGTCCTTCTCGAGCGCTACGGTATGACCGAGATCGGCATGGCCCTGTCGAATCCCCTGCGCGGCGAGCGCCGCCCCGGCTTCGTGGGCGCGCCCCTGCCCGGCGCCGAGGTGCGCCTGGTGGATGAGCAGGGCAACCTTGTGCCGCCCGGTGCGCCCGGCGAGATCGAGGTGCGCGGCCCCATCGTCTTCCTCGAATACTGGAACCGGCCCGAAGCGACCGCCAAGTCGTTCCGGGACGGCTGGTTCCGCACCGGCGACGTCGCCGTGGTCGAGAACGGCTACTACCGCATCCTCGGACGCAGCAGCGTGGACATCATCAAGACCGGCGGCTACAAGGTGTCGGCCATCGAGATCGAGGAGACGCTCCGACAGCATCCGGCCGTTCACGATTGCGCCGTGGTGGGGCTGCCGGATGCCGAGTGGGGCGAACGCGTCTGCGCCGCTGTCGTGCTGAAGGAGGGACAGACCCTTACGCTCGACTCTCTGCGCGCCTGGGCCAGGGAGCGTGTCGCCGTCTACAAGATTCCTTCCCGCATGCTCACACTCCCGGACCTTCCCCGCAACCCCATGGGCAAGGTCACCAAGCCGAAGATCGTGGAGATGTTCAAGGCTTCTACCTGACGGGTTTCCCCTTCGTTGACACCGTCAGGGCCTGCTCAAACGTCGCCCTCACCCTGGCCTTGTCGCGGGCGCCAAAGAGGGTCAGGGGGTCGCCGGCGATGTGCTCTTCGACGTACCTTCGGGCTTCGTCCATCCTGGCCTTCTCAACCTCTTCGGCGTTGGCAAATTCGCAGAGATACTCGCTCACGCGGAACGTCTTCGAGAAAAGCCTGACGCGCTGTTTCTCGCGATCATCTGCGGCTGTCTGCGCGGCGCGGTCGAGAAGTTCCCGGCATTTACGCATCAGCGCCTGCTGTTCGGGCGTGCCCAGCAGGAACTGGTTGGACCACTTGAACAGTTTGCGTTCGCACTGGTCGTCCATGGCGATCCAGAGCTTCTCCAGCGTCGCGAAATACTCGCGCATCGCGTCTCGCGACGCCGGGAACAGATCGTCGCACAACTGGTCCCAGAGTTTTTCCACGTCCACTTCCGGGTTCCACCAGATTCTGGGGGTGATGTACAGCTTGGGGCCGTCGAGCCCCCAATTCGCGTACGCCTCGAAGTGGGCGTAGTGCCAGGTCAGTCCTTTTTCCTTCACATAGCGCGCCACCTTCGAGGTCAGGCCGATGTAGCTCCGGGGGATCATATACCCCATGCCCTCGCCCCAGTCGTGATGCCCGAAATTCGACGACACCTTTGCCCAACGGTCTATCAGGTTGTTCCCCGGCGGTTCGAGCACGCGGTCAATGAGCGTGTCCGCTATCGTGAACACCACGACCGGCACGATGTTGCCGTGCAGCTTGAACGGCGGCGGCTGCCGCACCTGGCTGTAGGCGATGTAGACGATCAGCTTGTCCGGATAGTCCCGCTTGAGTCTCTGCGCAAGGTTGTTCAGGAAGACCGCGTTCATCAACGAGTACGCCCAGGACTTGCCTTCTCGCGGGTCCTTCGCCAGCCACTCCTTCACCGCCGCCATGCACCGGTCGCATTCGCAATGGCTGTGCGAGTCCATGACCGAGAACGAAATGTAACGCACGTCGGGTCTGTCCTTGAAATACGCGGCGGCGGACTCCGCGGCGGCATCCACCAGACGGGGTTCCGACAGGCATGGCTGCCATCCCTGGTCTTTCGCCGACTGCGGCAGGTAGCGTTTGCCCTTGAGGATCGGATATATCTCGGGATATGTTCCCGCGTATTGCTCCGGCGGGAAGCGCTCATACATGCTGTGTTGGTGGTTGAAGGACTCCTTGCGGAAAGCGGAGTTCGCCCGGAACCACAGCCCCTCCTCTGCAATATAGTTCGAACCCGTCATCATGCAATTCCTGACGAACGGCTCCTCCATCACATCAATGTCGTCCGGCAGGAGGATCTCGCCCTTGTCCGGCAGACGAAAGAACAGCTCGTTGGGCATGTAGATGCGGACCCCGCAGAACCGGTCCAGGAAATGCGCCGCACCGCACACCGTTCCTTTGGGCGACCCGCCCGCAATGACGACCGACTCCGCCTGCCGCCGGATGATGAACCCGTCGCGCTGGAGTTTTTCCAGGCGCGGGTCCGTCGCCCATCGCGTCTTCCCGACGGCAATCAGCGTCCTGCCCCCGGCGTCGGCCGTCTTGTCCTCGCCGACGATGTCGAACCCCTTCTGGACGCGGTACGCCTTGCGCATCCACTCCTGGAGAAAGTTGGCGGCGTTTCTCTCTTCGCCGTGCGCGGCCGCCGGAACGACGATGCGCGTGTCGTCCGGAAGCAGCTTCAACGGCCCCGCCGCCGCCGTCGCCGAGACCAGGACCGCCGCAGCGCCGACAATCGCAGAACGCAGACTCCTCATCGCTTTTCCTCCTAACACGCCGTTCATGACCCGCGATACGATATACACCCTCGTCCACACAAGTCAAGAACCTCTCGAATGAACCGCGCGCCATTGTGTATAATGCGTGCTCCTGTCCCGTCCACACTTTTCGAGGAGACTGAACCATGAACGCAATCCTGGTCGGCTGCGGCGGCCGCGCAAAGAGCTGGCTCGACGTCTGCAAGCGGAATACCGGCGTCACCCTCGTCGCCTACGTGGAACCTGTGGCGGAGCAGCGGGCCAAGTTCGCCGCGGCGAACCAATTGCCGGGCGATCAGCTTTTCATCACCCTCAAGGACGCCCTGAACGCCGCCAAGGCCGATTTCATCATTGACGTGACGCCCCCCGCCGCGCATGAGGAGGTGGCCGTCCAGTCCTTCGAGGCGGGGCTGCACGTCCTCGGCGAGAAACCCATCAGCGACGATTTCGCCGCGGCCAAGCGCATCGTGGCGGCCGCCGAGCATCACAAACGCACCCACATGATTACTCAGAACTACCGCTTCGGCGCAACGCCCCGCACGGCCCGCCGCCTCCTGAAGGAGAACGTCGTCGGCGCGCCGGGCCAGGTCGCCATCGGCTTCTATAAGTCCTGGGCCACGAGAACCGGCACGCATTACACCGAACTGCCGTTCATGTTTGTCAAGGACATGGGCGTACACCATTTCGACCTCATGCGCTATGTGCTCGACCGCGACCCCGTGCGCGTCTGGGCGCGCACCTGGAACCAGCCCTGGGGCTGGCACAAGGGCGACGCCGCCCACACCGCCGTGTTCGAGTTTGAAGGCGGCCTCATGGTGACCCACCACGCATTGGGCTGCTGCACCGGCAGGCAGACCTCGCGCAACGGCGAGTGGCGCATTGACGGGCCGGAGGGTACGCTCTCCTGGGACGACGACCGCATTTTCGTCGCCCGCGAACACCCGCCGGACAGGAAGGCCCGCCGCGAGGTCCCGCCCGACACTCTCCCCGCCGCTGGCCAGGACGCCATCCTCCTGGAGTTCCTCGCCGCCGTCAAGGAACGGCGCGAACCCGAATGCAGCGCGCGCGACAACCTGAAGTCCCTCGCCATGACCTTCGCCGTCGTCAGGAGCGCGCAGGAGAAACGCACGGTCGAGATGAAGGAAATTCTGAACGTGTAAGGAGACGGCCTATGCTGCGTTTCCATGCGGTCTTTGCCGTGACCCTCCTGGCGATGTTCGGGACTGTCTGTGCGCAGGAAGCCGGCGCCCCGCCTCCCATGGTCGGCTTCCTTCACCACGAAGCCGAACAATACGAGGCTGAATGGCGACTCTACACGGGCTACTATCGGGCGCTCGTTCAAGACGGCATGCAGGGGGCGCTTGTGGAAAGCCGTCCGCTTTATCGTGGGCCGATTGCGCCCGGACAGCTCTACGACGCCCTGAAGCCCTTTCACGTGATCGTCCTGTGCGCCCGCGAAGAGGGCATCCCCCAGCTCACCGCCGACATTCGCCAACGCGTCCTGACGGCCCGCGCCGACCTGGAGCGTTACGTTCGGGACGGCGGGGGGCTTTTCCTGTTGTTACAGGCGGTGCGCTATCCTGGCGACCAGGACGAGCAGTTCCACAACTTGCTCGCCGAGAACCTCGGCTGCCGCCTCATCCACGAAGGCGTTTTCGACAAGGCCGCCGTTTTCCGCTCACCTCAAACGCTCGTCTTCCGCCCGATGGAATTCTTCGTCACCGCCAACATTCAGCCGCATCCGGTCACCGAAGGCGTGAAACGCCTTTTCCTGCCCAAGTTCGGCAGCGCGCCCGCGCCCGGCGTCGCGGCCCTGGGTTTGGACGCGAATTGGCGCGTCGTCGCCGCAGGCCAGCAATCGGCGAAGTCGTACGTCGAGGACCAGGACAACTCCCTTAACCTCGACCGCGAGGGCGCGCAGAAGGCCGCGCCGCCCATCGCCGCGGTGCGCGATTTCGGCAAGGGCCGTGTCTTCGTTTACACTCCGCACAACAAGCATGTGTTTCTCAACTACGGCAACCGCATGTGGCCGCAAATCACCGAGACCGACGGCGACGCCGAGAACGCCAAGCCAAGCTTCGGCAACCGGCTTGTTCTCAACGCGCTCAAGTGGCTGGCCGAACCGGCGATGAAGGTCGAGGGCATCGGCGCTCACAAGCTCGCGCCGATCCAGCCCGTGAGCTTCGATGCCGCCGTGGATTGGGACGCCCCCTTCTTCGTTCCGCCTGCCGACGGCGTTCGGGGCATCCTCGGCGCGCACAGCAACTACAGCGACGGTCAGGGGAGCGTCTCCGACTACGTGCGCGCGGCTCGCGCCGCCGGTCTTTCCTTTCTGGTCTTTACGGACCCCCTGGAACTGCTCACGCCCGAGAAATTTGAAAAGCTGCGCGCCGACTGTGCCGCTGCCTGCGCCGAGGATTTCTACGCCTGCCCCGGCGTCGAGTTCGACGACTCGCTCGGCGTGCGATGGGCGGCCTGGGGCGAAGGCGTGGTCTTTCCCGAGACGACCTTCGAGGACAAGGGCAAACAATTCACCGTGTGGGACGGAAACCGTGTCGTGTGCACCGGCCGCTACGAGATCATGTGCCGTTTTGGCCCCAATGCCATTGTGGACTACCGGCCGCTGCGCGCCGCAAACGCGCATCCGGCGAACTTGTGGTGGTTCTTTCGCGTTTTGCCTTTTGCCTACGAGGGCCGGCGCCTCATCGCCGACAACTTCGACGAGTATCTCTACGCCCTGCGCGACCTGCGGTGGATGTCGGTGGACGCCTTTACGCGCATTCGGTCTCCCCAGGAGGTCGCGCCGGCCGCCCAGGACTGCGCGAGCGTGGTCAAGGACGTGGCGTCGGCGCGGCGTCTGTGCAACAGCCGGTGCGGTTCGGCGTTGCTGTCGGCGGCGTCGCGCCATTACGTCACGCAAGGGCCGAGGATCCTGCAGTGGGAGGGCTTCAACACCCAGATGGAGAACCCCTGGCAGAAGACGCGCGGCGCTCAGCGTGTGCGGCTGCGTTTCGAGACGGCGTCCGACGCCGGTCTCGCCGAGGTCCGGGTCCACGACGCGAACTTCGGCGTCGTGCGCCGCTTCGTCGCCGCCGGCGCGAAGACCTTCGCGCGCGACTTCGAGATGGTCCAGGACAAACAGCGCTACCTCGTCCTCGAAGTCGTTGACACCGGGGGCCGCCGTGCCGTTTCATGGTATCTTTTCATCTTCTGTTACAAGTCCGGCCTCTACCGCTGCGGCGACAACTTGAACCTCCTCGGCTCTGCGCAGGTGTGCTGGCACCCCGACCGCAACGAGATGCCTTCCCTCGCGAAGATTTTCGAGGACGGCTTCAAGCACACCGTGCAGGGCATTGACAGCGCCGCCGCGGTCGCCACGCAACCCAGGCTCTTCGCGCAGGACGCCATTCAGACCGCCGACGGCTACTATCCCTCCAGCCGCGAGGAGATCGTCAACAAGATCCTCGACGTCCCCCTCGGCTCGCATAACGTGCAGATGTATTCGGCCGCCATGGCGCACCGCTCGGAGCGGTACGACACCGACGCGCGCCCCACGCCCGCGATGGGTCCTGTCTCGCGGCGTCTCGGCCCCCTGGAGCTTTTCGAGCGCACCCACACCTCGTACGCCCTCATGAGCCGGCAGGACTACTATGTCACATGGAACCACCGTCGCCCCTTTGAAGGCTCCAAGGACTACCGCGGAAGTCTTATCTGGCATGAGGGCGAGGTCCGGTTCAAGAAGGACATGACCCTGAAAGGCGCCGTGCCGGTCCCGTTTCTCATCACCGAGGGTCCCGGCGGGGCGGAGTTCCGCACCTACGATCAGTTTATGGTGGCCGACCGCGACGACGGGACCCTCGTGGTGCGCCTCGAAAACGGACGCCGCAAACCGTATCGCAGACAAGGGGTCATTCGTTCGGGCGGTTACTGCGCCACGATCAACACGGACCTGGGGTATCTGGCCTTCCTCGCGCCGTCGAAGAGCGAGTTCAGCTACGCGACGGCCACGCACCCTGACACGCCGTCGCTCATGGGCCGAACCTACATCGGCCTGGGCCGCGACGGCCAACAGGTGAAGGCCGGCGCCGTGTGGCCGTATCGCTTTGCGATGGCGACCCTCAATGACCCCCGCCTGAGCAACGAACTTCTCGAGGACATGGTCCGCGCCTACAACCTCGACGGCGGAACGTCCGGATATCCCTTCGAGGTGAAGGTCGGCAGGTTCCTCAACGCCGAGTTCTTTTTCTCCGCTCAGGCCGAAGGCAACGAGGCGGTCTTGTCCATCGGCCCCCGCGACCTCATCTGCGACTTGGCCTTCCGCATTCTCGGCGTCGAGGACAATGGCTGCGCCGCCGTCTACGTGGCGGGTCGCAAGATGTTCCGATTTGTCTCTGTGGTAAACGGCGCGGCCTGGTTCCAGGAACCGATATTCCCCGCCGCGCAGATATGGGTCGGCAACCCCTTCGTGTGCGAGGACAAGCGGGCGAGGTTGACGCTCGTCGTGGACGGCCAGGCGCCGGGTAAGCCGCCTCGCCTCGAAGTCCACAACCCCTCCGACCAGGCGCTCCAGACTCGCGTCTTTTCGCCCCCGCACACGCCCGTTTTCGCCGGTATCTGTGCCTCGGTCGCGATCCCGCCGGGGGACAGCGTGTTCCTGCGTATCTCGGGCGCGGATATGCGGCCCGAATCGGCACGATGATGCATCCACAAGACCTTTTTCTGGAACCATACGCTATGCGCGCCCTTTGCTGCTTTGTCCTTCCGGCCATCCTGGCTCTTTCTTGCGCGGCATCCGCCGAGGAAGCCGCCCGCGTCGTCCTGCAAAACGACCGGCTCACGATGATTCTGGGCAAGGCCGAGAAGGGGGCAATCCTCTCCCTGACGGACGCCGCGACCTCCACGGAGTTTGCGGCCCCCCGGAAAGAGCCGCGTCTTTTCGCCCTCGCCTTCTCGGAGAAGGCCGCCCCGGAAAAGGACCGCTTTACGCTCTCCAGCCTCGACGCAACCGGCTTCACCGCCCGCACCGACAAGAACGCCGACCGCACGACGGCGACCTTCACCTACGACGGTCTCGGCGGAAGGGCGATCCGCGTCTCCTGCACGGCGGTCGCAGACAAGTCCGACCCTCTGCTGCGGTGGCGCATCTCCGCGGCCTTTCCGGCCGACCTCGTCCTGGAGGAAGTGCAATTCCCGTTTGTGATGCTGCGCGCCCCCCTCGGTCCGGGCGAGGCGGCCCTCATCGGCCGCACCAAGGGCGGCTTGATCCGCAACCCGTCGCAACTCAAGAACGGCGCCCGCGTCGCGGCCAGACAACCGGGCACTCTCGCCGCGCAGTTCGCCTGCTACTACAATCAGACCGCCGGATTCTACACCGCCGCCCACGACGCCAAAGGCTACCCCAAGGATTTCGAGATGCGCCGCACATCCGAGGGCGTTGAGATGGTCTGGAACCCTCACTGCTTCGCGTCCGATTCGTATACCCTCGACTTCGACATCGTCCTGACGACGTTCTCCGCCGACCCCGTGAGCTGGCGCCACGCGGCGGACATCTATAAGTCCTGGGCGCTCACACAGCCGTGGTGTGCACGCTCCTACGCGCAGCGCGAAGACATCCCCGCCTGGATGAAGGCCGGCCCCGCTATGGTCCGTTTCCACCGCGCCTGGCTGGCCAAACCCGAGCGCATCGAGGGGTGGCTGAACGTGTACTGGCGCAAACATTTCCCTAACATTCCCCTTATCACGGCCTACTGGGGCTGGGAGAAGATCGGCAGTTGGGTGACGCCCGATTACTTTCCCGTCTATCCCTCCGACAAGGCGTTCGTGGACCTTGTCGCGATGTCGCGCCGCTTCGGCTGCCACGCCTTTCTCTGGCCCTCCGGCTACCACTGGACGCTCACCTATCAGAAGCAGGCCGACGGCTCTTTCTTGTGGGACGACCGCAACGTCTTCGACGCGGTGGCTGCCCCCCACGCCGTCCGGGACCGCAAGGGGAACGTCTACAAGGGCGATCGCAGTTGGCTGGCGGGGGGAGCGACCTCGTGCATGTGCCCCGGCGACCCGTGGACGCTCCACTGGTGGAACAAGGACATCGCGCTCCCCATCGTCCACCGAGAGACCGAGATGATCCAGATTGACCAGGTCGTGGGCGCTGCGTTTCCTTTCTGCTACAGCCGCGAACACGGCCACCCGCCCGGCCCCGGTCTCTGGATGACCGATGCCTTCGAGCGGCATTTGCGCTCTGTCTTCGAGGAATGCCGCAAGGTCCAGCCCGACTTCGTTGTCGGCTTTGAGGAACCCAACGAGCGTTTCAACCACCTCGTCGGCATCCAGGACTACCGCGACACCGAGACGCCCAACGAGCCTGCCTCGGTCTTCAACTACCTCTATCACGAATTCCTTCCCACGTTTCAGAGCAACCCCCACGCGGGAGACCTGCTCCAGATGGCCCATTGCATCGTGACCGGCCAGATGCCGCACATGGTTCCGACGATGGTCTTCGGCCCCGGTTCGCCCATCCTCAACAACGATTTCGAGGAACGCAGCGGCCAGAGTTTCCCCGGCTGGGATCAGGTCAGGAGCTACCAGGGAGTGGCCTGGAACGGGAAGTTTTACTGCGACGAGCAGGAGAAGCACGGCGGCGAGGCGAGCCTGCGGCTCGAAAACACCGCCGACACCGACATCGTGCAGGTTTCCCAGAACGTCCCCGTGGCTGCCGGTATGCCGGGGGGACGCAAGTATCGTTTGACTGCCTGGATCAAGACCGACCATCTTGCCGGCAGGGGCGCCATTAACCTCGGCGCGTTTACGACCGACAAGAACTGGGTCTCCTGCGGAAGTGTTCCGGCCTCGCCGCCGGACGCGCGCCCCGTTCCCGGCCCCGCTCCTGGCGGTGCCAGGGTCGGGGCGGGCTGGACACATTCCTCTGCCGACTTTGTCCTGCCTGAAACGGCGGCCTTTCTCCGGATCATGATCCACATCAGCGGCAAGGCGAAGCTCTGGGTGGACGATCTGGCCCTTTACGAGGTCCTCCCCGACGGCGCCGTTGTCCCCGCCAAACGGCCCGAAACCCCGCCCGGCCACAAGCTCATGAAGCAGTGGGTCGAACTGTTTCATGGCGAGGGCCGCCCGTACCTGCTCTTCGGCAGGATGATCCACCCCCCTCCGCTCGAATCCGCAACCGTTACCTACAAGAACCACACCGTCCCCGCTGTCTTCCATGACGCCTTTCGCGCGCCCGACGGAAGCGAGGCGGTCGTGATGGTGAATCCCACGGCCCAGAAACAACCCGCTACACTGCGATGGAAAGGCGCCGATCTGAGGCTTGAACTGGCCCCCGAAGAACTCCGCCTGCTGCGGTGACGCCCGCCAGTACGTCCGGGCGGGCGGAACCGCGCCGGCCCCATCCGCCTTACGAACCTGCGGATTGACCTCACTCCCTGAAATGATTACAGTTATGGCCTGTTCCGCGCAAACCAGGACCCACAGGAACCCATAATGCTGAGCAAAGTCAACATCTTCGAGGCCCGAACCGCCGGCTACCACACCTATCGCATACCCGGTATTGTCGTCACCAGGAGCGGCGCGGTTCTGTCCTATGCCGAGGCCCGCCGGGGCGGCGCCGGAGACTGGGTGGACATAGACATCCTGCTCCGTCGCAGTTCCGACAACGGCGCGACGTGGGAGCCGCCGAAGCTCATCGCCCGCCCGGACGTACTGGCGGGCGAAAAGCCCGCCCACAACGCCACGGCGATTGCGGACCGCGACGGGACCGTGCATTTCCTCTATTGCATCAATTACGCCCGCGCCTTCTACATGAAAAGCGCCGACGACGGCGCGTCGTTCTCGACGCCCGTGGAGATCACGCCGGTCTTCGAGGAGTTTCACTCGCAGTTCCTCTGGAACGTCATCGCCACCGGCCCCGGTCACGGCATCCAGTTGCAGAACGGACGCCTGGTCGTGCCCGTCTGGCTCTCCAACGGCGGCCAACGCCACCGCCCCTCCGCCGTCGGCGTCATCTACAGCGACGACGGCGGCGCTTCCTGGAAACGCGGGGACATGGTGCCCAACACCCTCATCAACATGAGCGAGACCGTCGCCGTGCAACTGGCCGACGGGTCCGTGCTTTTCAACATCCGCAACGAAGACCGCGAACACCGCCGCGCCGTCTCCGTCAGCGCGGACGGTGCGCGCAAATGGACGAAACCGGCCTTCGACCAGGCCCTGCTCGAACCCATCTGCATGGCAAGCATCGTCCGCTATTCGCACTCCCCCAGCCGTATCCTGTTCGCGAACCCCGACAACCTTGAGTACTCCGGCAGGCACGGCTCCTCCTACGACGGCAACCGCGACCGCAAGAATCTTACAATCAAGATGAGTTGCGACGAATGCCGCACGTGGTCCGTCTCCAAGCCGCTGGAGCCGGGCGTCTCGGCCTACTCCGACCTGGCCGTCGCCCAGGACGGTTCTGTCTTCTGTGCCTACGAATGCGGCGGCGTGGACGGCGTCATGTGGGACACCAAGTACATTACCGTTGCGCGATTTGACCTGGACTGGCTGACCCAGGGAAAGGACACGGCCTAGACATGCTTCGCAAAGCTCAGGACGTCGTGATTTATAAAGACGAGCGTTTCTACTCTGCGTTTCCGTCTGCGATCACGTTGGCTGATGGGAGTGTGCTGCTGGTGTTTCGGCGCGCGCCGGAGCCGCGCTGGCTGCTCGGCCCGGACGCCCCTGCGCCGCTGCGCGGCTGGGTCTCGCACGTCCACGAGCGCTCCCACCACGCGATGATACGCCTGGACGCGACGTCCCTCAAGCCGACCGGCGACGCCGTAGCCCTGCCGATGAACCCCCTGGCGGCGGACCAGGATTCGTCGCTTCTGCTGACCCGGCAGGGCCGTATCCTGCTGGGGTCCTTTTCGTGGTACGGATTCCCGCCGCCGTTCGTGGATTATGTGCGGCCCCACGTGTTCGGCCTGCACGGCGGCCCTCAGCGCGACGGCGAGTACTTCGCCTTCTTCGGCGGCTTTGTGCGCGCAAGCGACGACGGCGGGCGCACGTGGAGCGACCACGACTACCTGCCGCCCATGCCGGAGGCCGGCGATTTCATCCCCGGCAAGAGGCCCCGTTTCGGCGGCGCGATACGCGGACGCGCCGTGGAGTCCGGCGGCGAGATACTGCTGCCCGTCTACGCCAGCAAGAACGTCGCTGCGCGCAGCGCCGCGCATTGTTACGTCTCGGCCGACCAGGGCAACACGTGGGAATACCGCGCTTGCGTCGCCATGGACGCGGCGAACAAGGTTCACATGCACGAACCGGCCTTTCACCGCTGCCCCAGCGGCAAGATCGTGTGTTTCATCCGGTGCGAGGCTCTCGACGACCACCTCGTCACCGCCGAGTCCGCCGACAACGGGCGTTCGTGGTCGCCGTGGAAGAAACAGGACGTCATCGGACACCCGTACAACCCCCTCGCCCTTCCGGACGGGAGCGTGCTGTTGGTATACGGCTACCGCCATAAGCCGTTCGGTATCCGCGCCCGCGTGCTCGACCCCGAATGCGCGGACTTCAGCGGCCCGGAGATCGTCCTTCGCGACGACGGCGCCGGCTTCGACCTGGGCTACCCCTGGGCCACGCGCCTGCTCGACGGCCGCGTCCTCGTCACGTACTACATCTCCGTCGCCGACGGCATCCGGCACATCGCCGGAACCCTTCTTGAAGACCTGAAGTGACTTTCGCTATAAAATAAATGTTCACAAGTCCTTTCGGGAGCCTTGCGAATGCGACCTCGCCCCACGTCTCGCGTCGCCTGGATTCTGTGCCTGTTGATGACATCGGCCGTAGGCGGAGCGGACCTTGAGAACCTGGCCCCGCTGGCCAAGCCCGCCGCGGAGCCGAAGACGGAAGAAGGCGCCCTCCGCGCCCTCACCGACGGCGACCCCCGACGCGGGCTTCTTTTCGCGGCGGGGACAAAGGGCGAGGGGACGATCGTCCTGCGTTTCCCCTCCCCGCGCGAGATCTCGCGGATTCGATTCATGCAGTGGAGCAACGTCTATTACTCCACCGCCTGCGAGATACTCGGCGACGCGGACGGTTCCGGCAACTTCACGATCTCCCTCGCGCGCACGGACAATCTTGCCCCGCCGCTTCAATGGCAGGAGTTCGCCTTCGCGCCGGTTCGCGTGGCCGCGGTGCAGTGGAAGTCCCTTGCGGGATTTAGCGGGGGATTGCGGGCGCGCCCGGCACTCGGCGAACTTGAGCTTTGGGGCAAGCCGGAGCCGGGAGACCAGGAGGAGATGATTCGCATGGGAACCCAACCCGCCTTTTTCTCGAAGCTAAAGCCGCTCTATCTTGAGACCGACATCGCCGCCGGCGGGCAGGCCCGCTGCGCGATCCTCGTCCCCGAAGGGGCGGCCTACGCCGACCTGGGCGCAAGGCTGGCCGGCGAGATCGAGCGCCGGTCGCGCCCCCGACGTCGAGGGCACGCCCGCGTGACCGTCACGACCGACATGTCCGCCGCTGAACCTCTACGGACGAACGTCATCGCCCTGGGCCAGATGCTGAACAACCGCCTGATCGAGAAGCTCTACTGGAACCGCTACACGTTCCTGGACTCGGCCTGGCCCGCCGGCGATGGCTACTGCATTCAGACGGTCCACAACCCCTACCCCTGGACAAGCGGCCACAACGTCATTGTGCTCGGCGGTAGCGACCAACGCGGCGTGCGCCGGGCCGTCGAGGAGTTCATCGAGCGCCTTCCGGCGGGTCCAGACCTTCGCGTGGGGCATCTGCTCGAAGTCCGTCTGCCCCCGCCGGATCAACGCCCCTCGGAACACCTGTTCTTGAACTCTCCCTACATCACGTTCAAGCTGCCCGCGCAACCCCTCGCCCCTGCCGCCGCCAAGGCCCTCCTCGAAGGCGAACCCGCCGAGGGGTTGCTCACGTTCCTCAAGTACGCCGTGCTGCATTGTATTACCGGCGAACGCGCCTACGCCGAGGCGGCGCGGCGTGTGCTGCTGCTGATGGCCGATGTCTACCAGGGCCAGCCCGACCGCCCCCCCACATGGCCCGAAGAGACCAACTCGCGCTTCATCTTTGCCCTGTGGGACGCCGTCGAGGAGTCGCCGGTCTTCTCCGACGCCGACCGCCTGCGCATCACCAACATGCTCCTGCGTTTTTTGTATTCGCAGGTCCCTAAGACTTCGGGTTATGGAACGCTCGAGTCCAACGACACGATCATCTGGAACCACACGACCTTCCCGCTCATGGGGCTTTACTTCGGCGGGCGCTACTTCCGCCGCTACTACGACGTGCCCTACATGGACATCTACCTCAAGAAGGCCGCCGGGGCCTTCGGCGGACAGGAACGCTCCTGGAAGCCGCAGTGCGACGCCGACGCCTACCTGACACTCACCATCGGCCATACCATCGAGTACTGCCTGGCCGAAGGGCGCATGGAGTTCTTCGACAGCGGGTTGTGTCGAACCTACGCCGATTACCTCATCGCCATCTGCGACAATCGCGGTCTGGCTGCCGGTTTCGGCGATTCCGGCATCTTCAAGCAGCCCAGCGTTCCCCTGGCCGGCGTGCCGTATGCGCTCTGGCACTACCGCGACGGGCGTTACCTCTGGTATCTGAACTCGATCACTGAGGGTAAATGGGCCAATCCCTACCACCACGACCTCAAGCCCGTCCGCCCCGACGACATGACCGGCGTGCGTGTGTACCGGCTCGACCCGCAGGTCTACGAGTACACCAGGACCCGCTCCTACTACGGCGAACCTCTCGCGCCGCCCAATGTCCCCTATGAACAGGCCTTCGACAAGATTGTGTTCCGCGAGAACTTCGACCCCCTCGGCCAGTACTTCATTCTCGACGGCTACGCCCGCGGCAAACACCTGCATTACGACGGCAACGCCATCCTGAAATTCACACAGGACGGCGAGGACTGGCTCGTGGACGGCGACTATCTCGTGCGTAACACGACCGAGCACAATATGATCACGGTCATACGCGACGGACGCTGCGAGGAGATGATTCCGGTCTGCTCGGCTCTTCTACATCACGCGGACCTCCCCACCAGGGGATTCTCCGTCACGCTGGCCAAGGACTATAACGGCGTGGACTGGGAACGCCACATTGCCTGGCGAAAGGGCGATTGGACGCTGGTGACCGACCGCCTCAAGGCCGTCAAGCCGGGCCGTTACAGCTTCGACTGCGTCTGGAAATTCCTCGACCGCTCGCCCGAGGAGATCTCGGATGGACGCCGGTTCTGGGTCGCGCGGGGGCGCGCCTCTCAGAGCGGGCACGTCCTGATCGAATACGTGATCGAGCCTGATGCCCGCGTCGGCAAGGCCGCCCTTTTTGCGGCCCCGGAATCGCAGTTCCAGACCGTCGTGCGTCTGCCCGCCGGCGAGTACCGCGTTGTCGTGCGCGCGCGGGCGCTCGACACGGGGTCGGACTCTCTCTGGATGACACTCGACAACGGCGAACCGACGGCCCACCACATACCCGTCGGACGTTTCGGGCCAAGCGCTACGACGCATACCAAGGATACCCCGCCCCCCGTCGTCAAGATCACGCAAACGGGCGATCACGTCCTGACCCTCTGGTTGCGGGAGAATGCAGGCATCATCATGGACACGGTTCTCTTCGAGGGCCTCACGCCTGGCGCCGTCGGGATCGAGACCGCCGCCGCGCTGGCCCCGCCGGCCCCCGCGCGCCCAAGCCCCTATCCGGGCGGGTTCAGCGTGATCAGCGCGGACCCCGTCGGGCTTTCGCTCGTGCGCCGGCGCGGGAGCAGCGGGCCGGTCAAGATGCTTTTCCAGCGTCAAAGCGCAACCCTCCGCCCCGGCGAATCGGCGTCCTTCCGCAACCTCCTGTACCTCGACAAGGAGGGGCAGAGAAAGACCTACGACGCATTGCCCCTGGAGGCCCACGCCGCTTGCCTTCTTGCGGGCGGCAGACGCATCATCTCCTGCGGAGCGCTCGACGCCGCCGGACTTTCGTCCGACGCGGCCGCGGCCGAGATCGGAGCCGACACGGTGTGTCTCGTGGATGCCACGCGCTTTGCGGGCACACAACAACTCCTCTCCGCGACGCGCCCCGTCTCGTTGGAACTCGACCTCGGATCGGGAACCGTGACCTTCGCCGCAGCCGCTGAGTCGCATGTCAAACTCGCCGGAGGCCAAACCGCCGCCGTCCCGGCCGGAAGGCTTTCCTTGAAGCTCGACGCCCTGGAACTGTGGAAGAAGGAGATTGGCAAGGCCCTGGATGCCGTCCAGACCGAAACGCGCCCTGCCCCGCCGCCCGTCCGCCAAGCCGTTGGGCGGACCCCCGCCCCCGCCGCCCTTTGGACGTTCCGCACCAAAATGAAGCCGGAGCCTGCCGAGTTCGCGGCAGCCGATATTGACGGCGACGGCCGCGTTGAGACCCTCGTCACCGCCGGGACCGAACTTGTATGCCTCGACGATCAAGGCCGCCAACGCTGGCGCTTCCCCTCCAAACGATCGCTCCTCTGCGTCTGCGTCGCCGACGTCAACGGCGACAAGAAGCTCGAAGTGCTCTGTGGCGGGATGGACCAGTCCTTCCATGTCCTCAGCCACGAAGGCAAACTCCTGGCCTCGCACAAGATGACGGAGAAACTCGTCATCGGCCAGGGGGGAACGAGCCTCCCCTATGTTCGATGCATCGCGGCCGCCGACATTGACGGCGATGGCAAGGCGGAGATCGTCGCCGGCACGACCAACTCCAACATCAGCGCCTTCCGCGCCGACGACCTGGAGCGTCTCTGGACGCATAGCGGCATTTGCCACGGGGCGGGGCGCGTCGCCCTCACCGACCTGGACGGCGACGGGAAGCTGGAGTCTCTGGTCTCCGACCACTACGGCAGCGTCCACGTCATCACCGCTGACGGAAGCAAGAGGACCTACGTATACTCGGAACTGGGCGACGTCTTCTTCGATACCGGCGACATGGACGGCGAAGGTAAACAGGATATCCTCAACGGCTCCTCCACAGGCGTTCTGACGGCCTCGGCCTATCCGCGAAAGAACCTGTGGTCTTTCATCAACTACGGCTACGCCGCCCGCAACGTCCTCGTGCGGGACCTGGACGGCGACGGCAAGGCGGAGGCTGTGGCGGGCTTCGACACCGGTTTCATTTTTGCCCTCGGCGCCGACGGGAAACCCAAATGGCAGTTGGAGGCCGGCTCCGCGATCCTGGCGCTGGCGGCCGACCCGACGAATCGTCTCTACGCGGGCCTGCGCGACGGCACGCTGCTCCTCATCAGCCCGAAGGGCGAGGACCTCTCGCGCACGAGCCGCCCATCGCCGGTCGTCAGAATCCTCGCGATCCAGAAGGAACTGCGACTGCTCGACGAAGACGGAATTCTGAGCGCGGAGAGGCTGCCATGATGAAGGTCGGGTGCATGATCTGGCGCATCGGGGAGCTGCTGGACTTCTTCGAGCAGATGGACTGGGTGCGGCGCAACGAATTCGAGGAGGTGTCTTTCTGGTCGTTTCCGGGCCACCAGGACAAGTGGCGGGGGTTTGACCTGGCGGCCGCGCCGGCGGCCGAACTGGCCCGCCTGAAGGCGATGCTGCGAGACTTCCAGGATGTGGACATACACGCCCCGTCGGCCTCGTGGGCGAGCCTGGATACGGACCTGACCTCGCCCGATGCAACCACGCGCGAACGCGCCTTCGACGCGCTGCGCCGGCTGCTGGAACGCTGCGCGCAGTGCGGCGTCAAGGTGCTGACGCTCCACGGGGGACACCAGCCCGCCCTCACCCGCGACGAATGGCATCGCCGCCTGGCCGAGGCGCTGGCGAAGGCCGACCCGCCGGCGCGCCAGTGCAATGTCAAGATCGGCGTGGAGCTTACGACGTCCTACGAGCTTGTTACGGCCCCGGCGCTCTCAAACACGGGCCTCACGGTGGACACGGGCCACATGCAGTTCGACGCCGCCGCGGGATACCGGGAGTACGGAACCCTTGGGGCCTTGATCGAGAGCGTAGGGCCTCGTGTGTTTCACATGCACATGCACGACTACGACGGGGCGCGCGACCACCTGGCCATCGGGAGCGGCCGCATTGATTTTGGCGAGATATGGCGCGCCCTGGCAGAGATAGGTTACGATGGATCGCTGTGCCTGGAACTCAACCCTGATGTCGTCAGTCCCGATGAGATTCTGAAGAGCCGGGACCGCCTCAAGGCGCTGGAGAGACCATGCGGACACTGACGGCCCAGCTCGCTGGAAGGCGCGAGCCGTAGGTAGAGCGAGCTTTTTGGAGGACACAGAATGATCGTGGATATCCATGTCCATTTCTCCGACCAGGCCGGATACGCGGACGAACTGGCCGCCGAATGCGCGCGGCTGGGCATTGACAAGGTCGTGGCGTTCAACGGTGTCTTCAAGGAAGGCAAGCTGGCGGGAACCATCCTCGACGCCGTCAAGAAACACCCCAAGCTGCTTATCCCCTTCGCATATCTGCGGCTCGGCGACGACCACGCCGACGACGTGGACCGACTCCACCAGGCCGGCTACAAGGGGCTGAAGTGCATTCGCCCCCGATCAAGGTACGACGACAAGGCCTACTACCCCGTCTATGACCGCGCGGAGCGGCTGGGGCTGCCGATCCTCTTCCACCTCGGCATCGTCTCGCGCGGTTCCCATGACAGATATGCGGACGTCAATAACGACCGGATGCGCCCCGTGTATCTGGACACCATCGCCCGCGCCTTCCCCAACCTGACCGTGATCGGCGCGCACTTCGGCAACCCCTGGAGCGACGAGGCCGCCATGTGCGCCCGATGGAACCCCAACCTCTTCTTCGACCTGTCCGGCTCCATCCTGAAGTACCGGCCGCCGGACTACTTCCGACAACTCCTGTGGTGGGGCGGCGGCAAGCCCTTCTACCAGGCCCCCGATAAGAGCGAGCCGTGGCACAAGATCCTGTTCGGCACCGACGTCGCCATCAAGGACATGGAAGACGTGATGAACGACTACAAGAATCTCTTGAACGCCCTGGCCCTGAGCGAAGACCTCAAACGGTGCGTCATGGGCGAGAACGCGGCCCGTATCCTGAAGTTGGGCTAGACCCGAAATCGGGAAACTCTTGACTTTGGCGGCGCAACAAGTATGCTGTAAGGAAGTTTCTTGTGCAGTGACCGTTACTGCCATTCGTTAGGACCACGAATGAGAGGAGATCATGTGACCCGCAAGAAGCCCCGTGCCGCCCACATTGCCAGCGCCCAGTCACAGATCATTGTGGTGGCGGCGCTTATCGGGCTTTTGGCCGCCGTCTTCGTCTACAAGAAGATGCAGCAGCCGGGGGAGGAGCCTGCCCCCCAGCCGCTCCGGACCGCAGCGGCCCCAGCGCCCGCTGTCGCGCCCACGGGTAAGACCTTCGCGGCAGAAACCCTCCTCCCGGACAGCGCGTACTTCCTCCTCAAGCTGCCCGACGCGAAGGCGTCGGTTGTCCAGTTCAAGCGAACCTCCCTGTATGAAATCGCATACGACCCCGCCGTCAAGGAGGCGCTTACGCGCTTCATGGAGTCCATCGAGGAGATGCGAGCGCGGATCGAGGTCCAATACGGCTTGAACCTCTCGGAGTTTCTGGCCAACCTGCGCGGCCAGTGCGCCATGGCGGCTCTGCCGCCCGATGAGACGGGGAAGCCGCCAGATTTCGTCTTCCTGGCCGACATGTCCGCCGCCGACCTCCGGCTGCGCGCGCTGGTGGACAACGTCCTGAAGCGATGGATCCTTTCTCCCACCTGGATACCGGTCGGGCCGGGTCCGCCCAAGGCCCAGCCCAAGACGCCGCGCGGTCGGGGCAATGACACCACACCGCCGTCGGGGGGCGCCGCGACGTACACATTCAAGGACGTCGAGATCACCGCGGGGAATCTCTCGGGAATCAATTTCCATAGCGCCCTGTTCGGGGACACGTACGTCCTGGCCTCGAGCAAGAAGGCGATCGAGGACGTGATATCGGTTCACACCAGCAAGGGCGGCTCGCTGGCGGGCAACGCCGTCTTCGCGCGCGTGCGCGCCAGGTCCCCACAGAAGAAGGAAGAGGCCAAGAACGCCGTGGAGGCCTTCATCAACATCCAGGCCATGCTGGCCGCCAACAAGGGGAGTCTCACCGCGCCCCTCATGGATTCCCTGGAGCGCGCCGGCCTGGCCAAAGCAACAGCCCTGTCCTACACGGCGTGGCTGGCCGATAAGGGCGTCAAGGAGCGCATCCACGTCGAAGCGCCGGAAGCGCGATCGGGGTTGGTGGCCTTGGTGAGCCAGCCGTCATCCAAGAGGGAATTGCTCCGTTTTGTGCCCCAGACGGCCCTGTGGTTCGCCTGTTGCGGCATGGAGCCTGCCTCTCTGTGGACGGCAGTGCGGAATCTGGCGGCAACCGGGGAGCCTGGCGCGCCGATGAAGTTCGAGAAGGACCACGATCTGGACATCCAACGCGACTTGTGCCCGTCGCTCGGCAGAGAGATGGTTGTCTACGGCGGGGCGCCGGAGTTTGAATCCGGCCGCGCCCTGCCCAGTCCCGTGTTCGTCCTCAGCGCCGGAAAACCCGCGGCGGCGGGAACGGCGATTGAAAAATTGCTGCAGGCCCTGGCTGATGCGTGGCCGGCCCCGCCAGTCCCCGAAACGCCGACGGTCCCCGCGCCGGGGAAGACCGCCGCGCCGCCCTCCCCAAAGGACCTGCCCCCTGTCAAGGTCGCGTCCTTCTTTTCCGACGTGCCGCACCGCAACCACATCCTGCGGGTGCTGACCCCTCCGGAGAAGAGCCTGGTCCCCAGTTTCTCGCTGGCCGTAGGCAGCAGCTTTGTCCTGGTCTCGCGAACGCCCGAGCAGGCGCGCCTGGCCCTCGATGTGATGGACGGCCTGCGGCCGTCCGTCTCCGCCGACAAGGATTTCGCGGAGGCCCTCAAGCAACAGACCCCCGGCGAGAGCGTCCTGGCCTACTACAATACCCGACAGAATCTGGAGATCATCCAGCGTCTGGCGCGCGAACAGGGCCAGGAGTTCCTCAAAGAACAGAACTTCCCCATTGACTACGCTCGGCTGTCTCTGGCCGATGCCGTCGCGCAGAGGTTCACCGGCGCCGTCGTCGTCATCATGAGCGATAGGATCGGCGTGACCCTGGACCTTTACTCCTGCGCCTCGCTGGCGGGCACGCTGGCGCTGACGGAATATGAGCGCAGCACCGGGCTTTCAAAGCACTATGCGCCCACGACCGCGGTGATGCGCGCGCTCGATGCCGACAATCTGGCCCGCATCGGGGCCGTCATGCGCAGATTTGCCGCCGACCACCAAGGCGCCTTCCCGGGCGGCGGCCGACAGGCCAGCGAACTGGTAACCACCGGCTACGCGAGCAACCTGCGCCTCTTTTACCATCCCACGGTCACGGCGGACTTCAGCGGGTTCCCGGAGAACAGCGACTACCAGTTCACGATCCTGAACTTTACCCTTGCCGACAGGCCCAAGACGCCCGTGGCCTGGAACCGGCGAAAGGATTCGGCCGGCGGGCGCAACATTCTCCTGCTCGACGGCACGGTGGAGTGGATACCGGAGCAGCAGTTCATCGAGCGTATGAAGTAGGGGCGCGGCCCTCCCATGCCGTTGCACTTCGCCGGCCGCCGCCGGCGCCGAGCGACCAACGCCCCACACCGCCCGCATACCTTGATTTCCCCGACAGCTTCTGATATCATACGGTCTTGGAGACATTGTCGAGTGAGGAGGTGGAGGTTTGGCTTCAATCAATGCGACGGAAATCCGCAAAGGCATGGTTATCCGGATGGACAACGAGCTTTACCTGGTGGCCGACTACGAACACATCGCGCCGGGCAACTGGCGCGCAATCGTGCAGGTCAAGCTGCGATCCATCAAGCAGGGCAACACGGTCCAGCGCCGACTGAGGTCCAGCGACAAGGTGGAGACCGTGTACCTGGAGTCCAAGGTCATGGAGTACCTGTACAAGCAGGGCGACACCTATTGCTTCATGGACACCGAAAGCTACGAGCAGGTGATGCTGCCGGCCGAGCTGGTCGAGGAGTCCATGCCCTATGTGGCGCTCAATTCCCAAGTCCGCATCAACTTCTTCGACGGCAAACCCCTCAGCGTGGACCTGCCGCCGTCGGTGGTTCTGAAGGTGGCCCAGACCGACCCGGGCGCGCGCGGCAATACGGTGACTAACGTATTCAAGCCGGCCACGCTGGAGACGGGGTTGGAGGTGAAGGTGCCGCTCTTCATCGTCATCGGGGACAAGGTGAAGGTGGACACCCGGTCGGGTGAATTCATCTCGCGCGAGAACTAGGCGCCCCTCAAAAAACGCAAGGCGCACGACGCCGGAGCACTCTCCTCACCGGCGTCGTGGGCGCTTCGCGCTTTAAGCTCTGCGGCCGCTACTTCGCGGGGGCTTCCTTCTTCAATCCAAACATGTCGAAGAAGGCGCTCTCAACCACCTGCTTGACCACAGGCAGCGCCGCATCCGCCGAGGGGCACACGTCCCCGAAACGCTGGGCGATGGCGTTGGCAATGGCCAGGTATGAGTGCCGCCCATTGCACCACGAGATGATGAACGCCCGGGCGCGGCGGTCCACATTGACCTGGGGGACCAGTTCATTGGCAAAGGCGTCAATCGAGCCGGCCTCGGACAGGTTCTTGGAGAGCATGATGAGGCGGTCCACTTCGCTCCGGATGTTGGTGGGGCCGCCGGGCACGCCGGAGAGTGCCCCGTTGAGGAGCTGCTCGGGCTTTGCGAAGGCCTCGGCCAGCGTGGTGCGCGTGGACTGTTTGTCCGGGAAACGTTCCGGAAGCCTGGCGCACAGGTCGGCGGCGACGGTGTCCAGCCTGGACTTCCCGTCGCAGCACGAGATGATGGTCATCAGGACGCGCTGGTGGTCGGGGTAGATGGGGGCGATCATGTTCGGCATGACCTCGGCCGGCGCGCCGTAGCCCGGCCAGTTGCTCTGAACCTGCCCCATGATCTTCGCGCCGTCCTTCTTGTGGATATCCACGCGCCAGAAGAAGACGGTGACGACCTTCGTGCAGTAGGCCTTGAAGTGCGCCTTCAGGGTATCCCCTTCCGCAACGGGGACGGGGCCGTCGAGGGGGAAGTAAACCTGGTGCCAATGGGTATGCGTCTGCATGGGGGACGTAGAGACCCTGACGTTGGGCGACAGATCGGCCTCGAAGAAGCCTCCCAGACCGTTCAAGAGGCCGCCGCGTTTGACCTTGAACTCGATCTCGCGTTCGAGGTTCTTGGAGGTGTCGGTGGTCAGGTCGAATTCGGCGTAAAGTTTGGGGTCGGCCAGCAAGGTGTCCAGGGGGACGGCGCAGGCGTACATCTGGTTGCGGGCAAACCGTGAGAAGAGCGAGAAGTCAATGTTGTGGCGCTTGGGCTTCCAGACGTCCACTTCGGACTCCTCGAACTTCTTCAGCTCGACGGGGAACAGATGGAGGCGCAGTCCGCGAGGCAGCAGGACGCCGGTGTTCTTCAGGAAACGGGCGCGCGCGTCCTCGTAGATGTCGAGGATGTTCTCTTCGAGGCCGAAATGCCCCAGGTTTTCGCCGACGACGACGTCCACCGGTTCGGGCAGGTTGATGGTGTAGGACAGGCCCTTCATGAAGACGACCTTCTGCTGCATGTTGTTCTGGATCGCCAGGTGGCGGGCCATGTAGACGGTGTCGAGGGCCTCGATGGCGTAAACGCGCCGAGCGCCGGCCTGGATGGCGAAGAAGGCCAGGATGCCGCTGCCCGTGCCGATGTCCACGACCACGTCGCCCTGCTTGACGACTTCGCGGATGGCCTTGCGGTACGGTTCGCAGCGCGCCTCGTCGTTGACCAGCGCGGCGTGGCTCACGACGCGGCGTCCGGCCTCGCTCGGCAACACCTTGGCAAAACCCTGGATCTTCGTTGCGGTCGCTTTACCCTTGTCTTCTTGCTTTCCCATGGTCACGCTCTTCCAGAAGAGAACCTTGAACCGTCCGAGTCACACAGAGGGGAAAACGCTCGTGAGAATCCGCCTGCCCTCGCGGACAGGTTCCGACCTTCATCTCAGTTGGAACAGATTGACGAGGCCGTCTTCGACCACCTTCTTCACCATGGGCAGCGCGGTGTCCACGGAGGGGAAGACGTCCGGCATGCGCTGGGCGAGCGCCGTGGCGATGGCCAGGTACGTGTGGCGCCCGTTCGAATTGCTCAAAATGAACGCCCACGCGCGGCGGTCCTGCGAGATGGCCGGCAGCCGGACCGGCAGAAGGGGGTCAACGGGGTCGCCCTTGGCCAGTTGCTGCGCCAGAAGCTGGGCGTGTTGGATCGCCTGGTCCAGGGAGCCGGTGGCGCTGCCGTCGCGGATGCTGGCCTGAACGTCGGGCCGGGCCAGGGCTTGGGCAATGGCCATCGCCGTGGACTGCTTGTTCGGGAATATCTGCGGAAATCTCAGGCACAGGTCGGTGGCGACGACGTCCACCGAACTGAGACCGTCCAGACAGAACAGGATGGAGCACAACACCTGGTCGTTGAGGGGAATGGTGGGCGCGATGGTGTTGGGCACCACGTCGGCCGAGATGCCGAAGCCGGGCCAGTTGCTGTGCAATTCGTTGTAAATGATCATTCCCGCAGGGTCTGTGACGATGATCCGCCAGAAAAAGACCATGATGGTCCGTGCGGACTGCGCGCGGAAACGGATGCTGACGTTGCAGCCCTCCCTGACGTCCACGCCGCGCAACATCGGGAAATAGGCCTGCTGCCAGTGTGTGCGCTTGGCCTTGGGCGAGGTGGATATCGTGATGTTGGGGGTCAGCGCGACCTCGAAATAACCGGCCAGACCGTTCAGAAGCCCCGGGCGGGTGACCTTGAAGTCCATGGCCCGCACTTCATTGCGCGGCAGGTCTTTCTGAAGGTCCACCTCGGCATAGAGCTGGGGTTCGGACAGGAGTTGGTCAGCCTCCACGCTGGCCACGTAGACGGAATTGGGGGCCGCCTTTGCAAAGAACGAGAAGTCCAGATCGTATCTCTTCTTTTTCCAGATGTCCATCTCCGTTTCGGCAAAGTGCCGCATCTCCGCCGGCGCCAGGTAAAGCTTCAGACTTTGAGGCAGCATCCGGCCGTCGGGCTTCAGGAAGCGCTCGCGCGCGTCCTGGAAGATGTCCAGGACGTTTTCCTCGATGCCGAAATGGCCGATGTTCTCGCCGATCAAGACATCCACTTTCTCGGGCAGCGTCAATTCATACGAAATCCCCTTCATGAAGCTCAGCTTATCCTCGAAGTGGTTCAAGTAGGAGAGATAGCGCGCCAGATAAATGGTATCCTGCGACTCGATAGCGTAGACCTTCTTGGCGCCTGACTCCAGGGCGAAGTAGGCGAGGATCCCCGTCCCCGTGCCGATGTCCACAACCGTATCGCCGGGCTTCACCACCTCCTTGATGGCCGCCCGCATGGGTTCGTTGCGCACGTCGTCAAGAACCAGTAGGCCGTGATTGACCTGCGCCCTGCCGGCAGGGCTGGGCATCAGCTTCACGTAGCCATCCATCTTTTCTGCCATGTCTCACCTGCTAAAACAAACCACATGCTGTTGACAACGGCCCAGGGGATGTATGACGCCAATAATGCCAAAACTGCAATATATCGCGCAAAAAATTCCAAGTCAAGCGAAAAAAGCGGGCGCCCCCATCCCCTCGAACGCCGCGGAACACCTCTTCGGGCCGATTCGCCCTTTTTCCTTGACAGGACTCGGGCCATGCAACATAATGCTTTGCAGACCTGAAAAGGCCGCTTTCTTCGCGGCACTGCGACGCGGTCGGACGCCTGATTCTCAGCGAGGTGCGCCGTGAGCGAGTTGCGTTTTGCCGAGACGCGAAGAGGAGGCGTGTTGATCCTTGCCGTCGCCGGCGAGGTGGGCATCGTAAGCGCCCCCGTCTTTCAACGCAAGCTGGCCGGCATCGTCAACTCCGGCGAGACCAAACTCATCCTCGATCTCGGCGACACCAGCTACATCTCCAGCAGCGGTCTTGGCGCTATCTCACAGGCGGCCAAGGACTTGCGCGAAAAAGGCGGCGGGCTTTGCCTGGCGCACGTCAATTACCTGAACCGCGAGGTCATGGACTTCTTCGGACTCCTGCCTGTCGTCAATATCTGCAAGGACGTGGACGCCGCCATGAAAGTCTTCGCCGCCGGTTCCCAGCCGTGACCCCTGTGAAGGACCTGCCTGTTCTTGCAGGGACCCTCAGGCAACCCCGCCGAACAAGCCAGGCCGGGCCTTTCCCTGTTGCTTGACGCCGGGGAACGCCCGCATTTGCGTTGTTAACCCTACGGGAGCGCGATCTGTTATGTCCGAGAGCATTCGGAAAGCCATCTTCTCGCGAGCGCGCAGATTGGTGGTCAAGGTGGGCACGGGGGTGCTCACGCTGCCCGAGGGCGGCTTGGACCACGAGCGCATCCGGAAGCTGGCCGAGCAGATCGTCGAGGTGCGGGCGATGGGTTACCGCATCGTCCTGGTCAGTTCGGGGGCCATAGGGGCGGGGATGGCGGAGCTGCGGATGTCCAGGCGCCCCGCGCTTCTGCCCGATCTGCAGGCGGCGGCCGCCGTCGGGCAGTCGAAGCTCATGGGCCTCTATGATGAATGCTTCAAGAAGTTCGGCTGCAGCGCCGCGCAAATCCTCCTGACCCGCGACGACTTTGAGAACCGCCCGCGATACCTGAACGCACGCAACACCATTCACGCCCTGTGGCGCCTCGGCGCGGTGCCCATTGTCAACGAGAACGACACCATCAGCGTGGAAGAGATCACGTTCAGCGACAACGACATTCTGTCGGCCCTGGTCACGAACCTTCTTCAGGCCGACGCGCTCATCATTCTCTCGGTGGTGGACGGCGTGCTGCGCAACGCGGCATCGCCGGCGGACAAGGCCGAGGTCCTCGACGTCGTTGCGCACGTGGACGCCCAGGTGAAATCCCTGGCCAGCGGCGCGGTCTCGGCGCGGGGCAAGGGCGGAATGGATTCGAAACTGGAAGCGGCCAGCATCGCCACCCACGCCGGAGAGGCGGCCGTGGTCGCCAACGGCCGAACCGATAACGTCCTCGCGCGGATCGTGCGGGGCGAAAAGGTGGGCACGCTCTTCCTGCCCATAAAGATGAAAATGGCCGGCCGGAAGCGATGGATCGGGTTCTCGAGCAGACCCAAAGGCTCGCTGCACGTTGACGCCGGCGCCGCGGCGGCGCTGGCCACCAAGGGGCGAAGTCTCCTCGCCTCCGGCATCTGCTCCGTGGAGGGGGTCTTCGAGGGCGGAGACGTCGTCAGCGTGAGGGACGCCCAAGGCCGCGAGATCGCGCGCGGACTCGTCAACTACTCATCGGAGGACGTGGAGCGCATCAAGGGCCTCAAGACGACAGCCATCGTCAAGGCGCTCGGCCACAAGCCCTATGACGAGGTCATCCACCGCGACAACCTGGCGCTGCTGGAACACGAGACGCGCTGACCGGCCCTGTCGGCCCCCTCCCACATCGGTCACTTCTGGGCGCGCTTGAGGAAATACTGGGCGTAGTTGCGCAAACCGGGGTTCTTTGACATGTCCACGATCTCCTGGTAGAGCTTCAGCGCCTTCTCCTTTTCGTCCATCTTCTGGAAAAGGAGTGCGAGGCGCAGGCGGCGCCGACAGGCGTCCTCCGGGTCCTGGGTCGAAGCGATGGCCTTCTCCCATTGCGCGACGGCCTCCGGCTGGCGCTGGCGGGCCTGGTAGACCGAGGCCAGCTTTTCGTGCAGTTCCGGCTTCCAGACAGGATCGTTGCAGCAGTCGGCGGCAAGCTCCAGTTCCCGCTGTGAATCGTCGTACCGCCCCAGGCGGCGGTACAGATCGCTGAGTTGGCGGTGCGCGGCGAAGTTCTTGGGATTCGCCTTCAGGACCTCGTCGTAGACTTGCTGCGCCTTGGTGTAATCGCGTTCGGCCATGTAGAGCTGGCCCAGGGCCAGCCGCATGTCCACGTTGGCGGGGTCGTTCCGGATGGCGGTCTCGAGAAACTTGATGGTATCCACGTTCGGCTTTTCGCCGCGCATGAAGTCCTGTCCCTTGGCCTGCCTGTCCCACGCGCGAACCTGCCGGAAGAAGTTGGTCACGTCGCCCTGGGCGCTGAACACGGCAATGATCTTGGGGCGCAGTTTCTGGAGGTCCTCCTCGGTGCTGTCGGTGAACCAGCCGACATAGGCCTTGGCCACTTCCGACAGCAGCCGCTGAGAGGCGCGCTGGTCCGCGCCGGCCGCGACCGACAGCGCGAGGGCCTTCTTGTACATATCCATCGCCGCGTCGAAGTCCTTCTTCACGAGGTAGTGGCGGGCCAGCTCGGTATAGTTGAAGATGTCGTCGGGGGCCGTCGCGATCGCGCCCTGGAAGTACTTCTCGTATTTCGAGGTCAGCACGGCCTTGACCTCGACGGGGGTCGCGTCTTTGACGACCACGGCGCTGATCCACGCCTCGTAGTCCTCGGCGACCACGCGGACCTGGTATTCGCGCGGGGCGAGGTTGGCGACCGTCACCGGCGCGTATCCGACATAGCGTCCGTCTATCGAAACCCGCGCATCGCTGGGCAGTGAAGCGACAATGATCTTCCCGCTGGCCAGCGAGGCAAGCACGATCTTCACCTGGCGTCCCGTCTGCGCGGTGTCCAGCACCTCGGCGTGGGGTTTGTATCCGCTCTTCTGAACCTTGAGCGCATGCGCGCCGGCGGACAGGTCGCGCGCCGTGTACGGTGTCAGACCCGCATACTTGTTGTCAATGAACACCATGGCGCCCGCAGGCTCCGACACGATCTGCACGGTGACGGGCTGGGGACGCACCTCGCCGACCTCGGTCTTCCCGCAACCCGATGCCGCGACCGCCAGAACGAGCAGCCACAGCCCTTTCCCATTAACCCGACGCGCCACGCCCTTCATATTGCCTCGTCAGTCCTCAACGCAAGCCCGCCCGATTCCCCGTCAACCCCTTACAGAGATACTATACACCAGGCGCGCGCGTTTCACAAGGCGCGAGTTTGCCCGGCCGACGGCAATGTCAGCCTCGGCTTCTTCACGGATACCGGCCTGCCCAACGTCGTTCCCGCAACCTGGGAGACACTGAACCGCTAGGTACGCACAGCCCGCTCCCCTGCGCCCACATTTTTCATTCGGCTTCGCCCCGGCATGGGATATAATCAAGCAAACGGCTGGAGGGCCCTGCCCTCTTCCGTCCGCCACCCTGCCGGAGGATTCTGCCAATGGCCGAGAAAATCCTGATCGTCGAGGACGAAGAGAAGATCAAGGAGGCGCTCAAGACCTACTTCGAGCGCCGCACCAAGTACGAGGTGCATACCGCCTCCGACGGCGCCCAAGCCGTCGAACTGGCCAGGAAGATACGCCCCGACCTCGTCATCACCGACATCGTGATGCCCGGCAAGGACGGCATCGAGACCATCCAGGAAATCTCGCAGTTCCTGCCCGATGTCCCCTGCATCATCATCACCGGCTTTGCCATGGAAAGCTCCGCCATACGGGCGCTCAAGCTCGGCGTGCGCGATTACATCAAGAAACCCTTCGACCCCTCCGAACTCGTCAATTCCGCCGAGAACCTACTGAGCATCGCCCGCCTCCAGAAGGAATCCGAGGGCATGCGCCGGGCGCTGGAACAGTTCCGGAGCCGCCTCCAGGAGATCATGGCCCTGGTCAGCTCCACGGCCAAGTTGGCCGCCCCCGTACAGCCGCAGGAGCTTTACGGCAAGATCCTGGCCGTGGCCGTCAAGGCCGCAAAGGCGACGTCGGGCGCGCTCTTCCTGGCCGACAGCGCGCGCAAGGCTCTTGTGCCCGGCTCTCACAGCGGGCCGCCGGACGAGGTGGGGCCTATCTCCTTCGGGGCCGGTATCGCCGGCAAGGTGGCCGCCAGCGGGCAGGCCATCTGCGCGGCCCCCGCACCGGGCGAGAAGACCATCGGCAACGTCGGCGCGGGCGTCGAGACCGGCAAACACTCGGTGCTGGCCGTGCCTCTCCAAACTGCCGGTGGCAGCCGCGACGGCGCGGAGCGCGGCGGCGTCATTGGCGTCCTGGAGGTCTTCGACAAGCAGGGCGGCGCGCCCTTTGACAAGAGCGATCTGGAGACCGCGGCGCTGCTGGCCGGCCTGGCGGCCATCGCGATCGCCGAAAACCAAGCCGACGAACAGACCAACGAACTCCTCCTGCGGGCGCTGAAGCTGGCCGTCGAACACGAGGCCGCGCCCGCCCAGGCCGAGGCGCTGTCGCGGGCCGTGGAATCCGTCGGCCGGGCGGCGGCTCATCTCGACCTTCTCGGAGACAAGGAGCGCGCCGTCGCCCTTGCCGCGCTCATCCGAGACATCGGCGAATACGGCCCCCGCGCCCTTGAGTTCGTCACGAAGGCCATGACCGATTTCCGCGACCTGCTCAAGACCATGCGTGAAGCGTGATATAGAAGAATGCCGATCTCTACACCCCCACAAAAGTTGTTCAGCAGAATCACGCCGCAGATGGCCTGGGGCGACAGCACCGGCGCCGGGGTGGCCATAGCCGTCGTGGACAGCGGGATCGAGAAGACGCACGTTGCCCTCGCCCGGCGCGTCAAGGGCGGCACGGTGGTGCGCGAAGAAGGGACCGAGATACGCTTTCTGCCCTACGACGGCGTGGACGTGTCAGGCCACGGCACGGCCTGCGGGGGCATCATCGCCCAGATGGCCCCCCAGGCCGATCTGTACAGCGTGCGCGTGCTGGGCGAAGGCGGCACCGGCAGCGTGCGGGCGCTCATCGCCGGCATCCGATGGGCCATCGAGGCCGACTGCCGGGTGATCAACCTGAGCCTCGGCACGATGAATCGCGAGTATCTGGCCGCCATCCACCGCCTCATGGACCGCGCCTATTTCCGCAACGCCGTCATCGTCGCGGCGGCCGACAACAGCGGACAGGAAAGCTATCCTTCCAGTTTCTCCTCGGTGATTTCGGTGGACTTCGACCACATCACGGACAGGTTCAGGATACTCTACCGCCCCAACGGACGCATCGAGTTCGTCGCGCCCGGCGTGATGATCGAGGCGCCCACCACCGGCGGCCGTACCATCCTGCATACCGGTTCGAGCTTCGCCGCCCCCCATGTGTCCGGCCTGGTGGCCCGCATCCTCTCGAAACACCCGGCCCTCAAGCCCTTTGAGGTGAAGACCGTCCTGTATCAGATCGGCGTTCAGAACGCCCAGCGGGAACCCAAAAGGTGAAGAACATCCTGTCTATCAGAACCCTCGTCGTGTGCGTCGCGCTCGCGGCCGCCGCCGCTGGGTGCCGGCAGCCATCCTCCGGTCCCGCTTCCGAAGCTTTCGTGCTCAAGTACACGGGCGTCAAGGAGGACATGGAGGAAGTCATCAACGCCCGGCTGGCCGCGGTGGTGGACGAGAAGGGGGAACCGGTGTATCGGTTCTCTCACGGCGCTGTGACGGCGCCCGCCAATCCGTCGGGCGGGCGCGCCCGCCAATCCGTCGGGCGGGCGGAGAACTTGCGGGCCAAATGGGGCAGTAAGTTCTGCCGCGTCAACGGCGCTCTCGTCGAGTTCCGGCCCGTGGCCTTCCCCCAGTACCCGGGCGCGGACGACATCTTCATGCTCGCCCTCTCGACCCAGACGCGCGACAGCACCCCGGCTATTGACCTGTTCTTCGTGGACCTGTACTGGTTCCAGACCTTCAACGCCTCCTGGCTGATGCCTTTCGAGGGTCCCGAATGGGCGCCATCGCACTTCAAGCACGACTTCATGGAAGCGTGTCAGCTTACGGGTCCCGACGGACGGCGAAGGGTCTACGCGATCCCTTTCAGCGCCAAGGGCAACATGCTCTTTTACCGCAAGGACTTCCTGGAACTCTTCGGTCTTCAACCGCCCGAGACCTGGGACGCCCTGCGCTACGCCGTCCAGACCGTGCGCGAGACCGTCGGCTCACCCAACTACCCGGCCAACGTGGAGGCCCTGCTCACCCATCAGTATCCTGAGTTGAAGGCCAACCGCGCCCGCCTCACCCTCGAGGTCGAGAGGTGGAAGGAGCGCTTCAAGCGCCTTCGTTACGGCCTCCTGCTCCATTCGCGCAATCTCCACAACGATTTCTACCCCATCGTCTGGGGCTACGGCGGCGACATCTTCACCAACGACGAGACCCGCCAGCAACGCGCCGTCCAGGCCCTGCGCGACATCAAGGCCATGTTCTACGACGACACCGCCTACCCGATCCGCATGGCGCCGCCTCTCTCCGCCTTCCTCGGCCCCCGCCCGACGGATGGGCGGGCCCAGTTCGACCCGCTCGAGCCGTTCGCGGAAGGCGAGGCCCTCTTCATGATCAACTGGGACAACCGTCTCGACCGAATGCTCCGCTACGACAAGCGCGCGATCCAGATCGAGAGCATAGCCGTTTGCCCCATCCCGCACATGCCCGATTGCGAGAGCGCGTCGAACATCGGGTCCTGGGGATGGGTGGTCAACGGCCAGACCGTGAGCCGCCCCGACGGCCCGCCCGACGGATTGGCGGGCAGCGCCTTGGCGCGCAAGGCCGTGGCGCGGTTCCTGCACGACCTCACGAGCGAACAGGCGCAGGAGTGGCTGGCCGAGTACTTCGGCTACGTCCCCTCGCGCGAAATCCGGCTGCCGGAACGCGTGCTGGCCAACCTTCAGCGCACGAACCCCTCGGTGATCACGCTCTTTCAGTTCTTCCGGTCCAGGGGCAAGGTGCGCTTCATGAACCGCCCCGGCAGCAAACGCCTGAACGATATCCTTGAGCAGGCCCTCCACAAGGCCTTGCGCGAGCCGCCGCACAAAGACCCCGTCGCGGAGATGAACTACCTGTCAAGGATCCTGTCTGCCGCAAGGCAGCAGGCGGGCTATCTCTAGACGCCGTCCATGTCCTGCACGGAGCGCGCCCGATGTACCGCGCCAAGGCCAAAGCGATTTATGTCCACGAAAGCGTCTCCCAGGACGCCCGATGCGTCGTGCGGCTCGAACGCATGCTGCCCTTTATCGCCTGTGACACCCCGCCGAGCGTCGTGGACGACGCCCGCCTCTGCCAAATCAGCGCCGAGCGCGGTTGGGAACGCATCGGCTCGCAGCGCACCGGCCAGATGAGGCTCGGCGATGAGCGGGTCTTTGTCTTCAATACTTTCCGCTGGCCCTCCGAGGCTGAATTGCGCCGACGGCGAACGCTCTATCCACACCTGAAATCATGGTACATGCTCGGAGACGGCGCGTGGACGTATCGCGACGGGCGCGCCACGCGCCAGTCGCAGCTCGGCGTCTGCCAGAACGCCTACGAGCTTCACTCGGCCTGGGGCTGCCTGCACACCTGCGCCTACTGCAACATCGGCGAATTCGTCAACATCGCCCTCAACCTCGAAGACTACCTCGAACGACTCGCTCGGCTCGTGCGCGAGAACGCCTGGCTGAAACTGTACAAATACGACAACCACACCGACATCCCGGCCTTTGAGCCGGAATACGGCTGGTGCGAGGGTCTCGTTGGGTTCTTCGCCGGGCAAGACGCCTTCCTGATGCTCTACACCAAGAGCCACAACGTGGACTTCCTCCTGGATCTCGACCATCGGGGCAGGACCATCGTGTGCTGGACGCTCTCCTGCGACCGCGTCAGCCGGCTTATCGAGCACGGCGCGCCTTCCATGCGCGAACGCATCGAGGCGGCGCGCAAGTGCTGGCGCGCCGGATACCCTGTGCGGGCCAGGTTTTCGCCCATCATCCCGATCAAGGGTTGGCGGGTCGAAAACGAGCGCCTCATTGCCGAATACCTGGGCGCCGTCCAACCCGACGTTCTTACCCTGGACATGTTCAAATGGATCGAGCCGGCCAGGGCGCGCGACATGTTCGACCTGTCGCTTTGGGATGAAGACTTCGCCGGATGGGTGGACCGTATGGCGGCCCTGGAGCCGAAGGCCCGGCCCCGCCCCATCCTGCCCAACGGCAAACAGCTCTTCTCCGACGAACTGCGGGCGCGCGCGTACCGCTTCTTCATCGAACAGATACGCAAGCGCTCGCCGGCCACGCGTATCGCGCTCTGCGGCGAGACGCCGGAGATGTGGGCTGCGCTGGCGTCCGATCTCGGCATGACGCCGGATAATTACGTCTGCGCCTGCGGCCCAGACTCCGTGCCCGGTCATCCGCTTCTCCACGTGTAAGGAAACCCGTCGCCGGGCGTCAGGAAGCCGACGCCGGGCGTCAGGAAGCCGACGCCATGAACGGGTTACGTTCAGGGCAAGTGTCGGCGGCCCATCTTGCGGCGTCGCCTCTCACTGCCCCAACTGCCGCTTCAGCGCCTTGGCCCCGATATCGGTCCGGAACTGCACGCCCTGGAACTTGATCTTCTTGATGGCCTCGTACGCCGCCACGCGCGCCCAACCGATGTCGTCGCCGAGCGCCGTTACCCCAAGTACGCGGCCGCCGTTCGTCACAACCCGACCGTCCCTGACCGACGTGCCCGCGTGGAAGACGATCGTGTCGGCCTTGCCCTTGACGGCGTCCAGGCCCGTGATCTCCTTCTCTTTGTCGTACGGCCCCGGATACCCCCCCGACGCCAGGACCACGCACACCGCCGACCGCGCATCCCAGTCCACCTCCACCGTGTCGAGCTTGCCCTCCGTAACGGCCTCCAAGACCGGCACCAGGTCGCTCTTCATCCGCATCAGGACGGCCTGCGTTTCGGGATCGCCGAACCGGACGTTGTACTCCAGCACCTTTGGGCCGGACGGCGTCAGCATCAGCCCGGCGTAAAGCACCCCGCGGTAGGGCCGCCTCATCGCGTTCATGGCGTGGATGGTCGGCACCAGCACTTCGCGGTCAATGCGCCTGGCCATCTCGGCGGAAACGGCGGGAACGGGCGAGTACGCGCCCATGCCGCCGGTGTTGGGACCCTCGTCGTCGTCGAAGATTGCCTTGTGGTCTTGGGCCGGCTCCATGGGAAGAATCGTCTGCCCGTCGGTGAAGGCCAGGACCGAGACCTCCTCGCCCACCAGGAACTCCTCGACGACAATCCTCGCCCCGGCCTCGCCGAACTCCTTCTTGCGCATGATGAGGTCCACGGCATCCAGCGCGTCCTTCATTGTCCGGCACACGATGGCGCCCTTCCCCTTGGCGAGGCCGTCCGCCTTCACCACCACCGGCGGCTCGACGGTCTTGATGTAGGTAACGGCGTCGCGGGCGGCCTGGAACGAGCGGAACTCCGCCGTGGGGATGGCGTACTTTCGCATGAGGGTCTTCGAAAAGACCTTGCTTCCTTCCAGAGCCGCCGCCTTTGCCGTCGGGCCGAAGATTCTCAACCCCGCTTCCACGAAAATGTCCACAATGCCCATCACCAGGGGGTCTTCCGGACCGACGACGGTCAGGTCAATCTTCTCCTTCAAAGCGAAATCGCGCAACGCCTTGATATCCTCGGCCTTGATGTTGACGCACTCGGCCAACTCCGCAATGCCGGGATTCCCCGGCGCGCAGTAAATCCTGGTCACCCGCGGCGATTTCCCGATCTTCCACACCAGGGCGTGTTCCCGCCCCCCGCCGCCAACCACGAGTATCTTCATTCGTGCCTCCGATGTTCGCTTCGCATGCCGCGGCCGGGGGCTACACGTCCTCCAGGCCGTACTTCTTGATCTTCAGGTACAGCGTCTTGCGGTCAATGCCCAGGACTTGGGCGGCCTTGCTGCGCTGGCCGCCCACCTCCTTGAGGACGCGCGCAATGTGCTCCTTCTCCATCTCCTCCATCTGCCGGGCGCCCGCCAATCCGTCGGGGCGGGCGGGCGCCGCGGGCAGGCTGGACTTGACGTCGCCGGGCAGGATTTCCTCGCCCCGGGACAGGATGACGGCCCGCTCGATGATGTTCTCCAACTCGCGCACGTTGCCGGGCCAGTCATAATTCATCAGAAGTTCGAGCGCCTCCGGCGAGATGCCCTTCACGCGGCCGCCCGCCCGACGGATTGGCGGGCGGCTGTACTTCTGGATGAAATGCTCCACCAGGAGCGGGATGTCCTCGCGCCGGTCCCGCAGGTCCGGAAGGAGAATCGGGATCACGTTCAGGCGGTAGAAAAGCTCCTCGCGGAAGGTCCCCGCCACGATGGCCGCTTCCAGGTCGCGGCTCGTGGCCGCCAACACGCGCACGTCCACCTTGATATTCTCCACCCCGCCCAGCCGCTTGACCTCCTTCTCCTGCAATACCCGCAGGAGCTTCACCTGTATGCTCGGCGGAATCTCCCCGATCTCGTCGAGCAGGAGCGTCCCGCCGTTGGCCTCCTCGAAGAGGCCTTTCTTGGAGCCGACCGCCCCCGTGAACGCCCCGGCCATGTAGCCGAACAGCTCGCTCTCCAGGAGTGTCTCCGGGATCGCGCCGCAGTTGACGGCCACAAAGGGGCGGTTTCGCCGCGAACTGTGATGATGAATGGCGCGCGCGACCATCTCCTTGCCCGTTCCGGTCTTGCCGCGGATGAGGACTGTCGTGTCGGTGTCGGCGATGCGTTTGACCAGCGCGAAGACCTCCTCCATCGGCTTGGACTTGCCGATGATGTTGGAGAACTCGTACTTGGCGCGCACCTCCCGGCGGAGCGTGGCGACCTCGTCGCGCAGGCTGCGCTCCTGCGCCGCCTTCTCGACGACCACCAGAAACTCATCCATCTTGAAGGGTTTGGTGATGTAGTCGAACGCCCCGCGCTTCATGGCCGTCACGGCGGAGTCAATGGAGCCGAACGCCGTCATCACGATCACGACCAGGGCGGGGTCAATCTGCTTGAGTTGCGGGAGCAGGTCCATGCCGCTCAGCCCCGGCATCCGCACGTCGGTGACGACGACGTGGTACGAGGCGGCCTTGGCGGCCTTCATGGCCTCCGCCGCGTTGCGGCAGGTGGTCACGTCGTAGTTCTTGCGGCGCAGGACTTTCTCGATGATGTTGAGCATCTCCGGCTCATCGTCCACCACGAGAATTCTGGGCTTTTCCGTCATAGGGTCTTCCTGTCCCCCACCGGCAGTTTCACCGAAAACACGCTCCCCTTGCCCACGTCGCTTCGCACATCAATCGTACCATTATGCAGTTGAACGATGCGAGCGCATACGGCCAGGCCCAGGCCGGTTCCCCGGCCGGGGTCCTTGGTGGAGAAGAAAGGTTCGAATATCTTGCCCAGGTTTTCCGGCGGGATGCCGCAACCGGTGTCGCGGAACTCGACGTCGAGGTAGTCCTGCGGCTCGGTCTCGTAGTCATCGGACACGCGCGTCAGGCCGATGGTCACGGTGAGCTTGCCGCCTTCGGGCATGGCCTGTATCGCGTTCATGACGATGTTGAGGAAAAGCTGGTGCAACTGGTTGCGGTCGCCCTTCGCCGGCGGCAGGCCGGCCTCGAAGCGGCGCTCCACGGCGATGCCGGCCTTCTCCACCTGCGTCGCCGCCAGCGCGAGGGTCTCCTCCACGACCTCGCCGACGTTGACCGGCTTCAGGTCGAGAGGCGAGGGGCGCGAGAACTCCAGCAGTTGGCGAATCAGGCGGCTGACGCGCTCCGTCTCCGATACCATCACGCCCAGCTCCTTGCGGGCCGGGTCGTCCAGCGGCAACTGCATCAGGAGGTATTCGGCGTTTCCGAGGATGACGTTGAGGGGGTTGCCGATCTCGTGCGCGATGCCGGCGGCCAACTGCCCGACGGTCGCCAGCTTCTCCGATTGCAGAAGCTGCCGCTCCAGCCTCTGTTTCTCCGTAACGTCGCGCACGAACCCGCGCGTGCTGACGAACTCGCCGCTCAGCACGTCGTGCATGGCCGTGGCGTCAATGTCCACCTGAATCTCCTCGCCGTTCTTGGTGAGGAACACGGTTTCCAGGCGGCTGTGGCCGGTCTCCATCACGCGCCGGGCATGGCGCACGGCGTCTGGTTTGAGCCGCTCCGGCACGAGGTCTTCGAGCTTCTTCGCCTTCATCTCCTCCAGGCTGTACCCCAGCCGGTCGAGGCCCGTGCTGTTGATGGCCGTGAACCTGCGCTCCTTGTCGAGCTGGTAGATCATCTCCGGGGCGTTCTCGACCAGGTCGCGGTAGCGGGCGTCGGCCTCGCGGATGCGGCGCTCCAGTTCCAGGCGCCCGGTAATGTACTTCATCTCCTCTTCCATGAGGATGCGTTGCTTCTCGGCGCGTCGAAGCTGGAACCCGAACCCGCTGATGATCAGCACCACGCTCGCGTAGATGCCCCATGTGTACAGGGCGATCTTGCGGATGGGCTGGCTGATGTCCGAGTAGGGCGACGTCTTGCCGATCTTCCACGTGTGCCGGGGGCCGACGTTGACGTCGGCGTAGGCGACCAGCTCGCGTTCGCCCGAATCGTTGATCACAACGCCTTCCCACTCCGTTTCCGGGAACTGCCCGCGGCTCTTCTTGTACAACAGGTCCGCGTCGGGGTGGGCGAAGTATTCGCCGCGCTCGTTGATGAGCCACAGGCGTCCCGCCGCCAGTTGGCGCAGGAAGTAGTTGGCGTCCACGGTGAAAAGGAGCACCCCGCGCTTGTTGTCGAGGTCGTCGTAGATGGGCGTGGAGAACCGGACCACCGGCCGCAGGGGCGCCTCGGCCCCCTCGGGCCAATGGGCGGACTTCACGTCCAATTCGAGGGGCAGCACGAAGATGCCGCCCCGTGGCAGCGCGGCGGCCTTAAAGAACTCCTGGCCGGAGACGTTCCCCAGTTCTTCTTCCGGCACGACCAGTAGCCGGTCCCCCCGATGCTCGATTCGCACCAGTTCCTTGCCGTCTTTGTTCGCGTAGAGGGCCTGGAAATACATCTTTCGATTGAAGACGAAGGACAGAAAGGCGTAGCGCACATTGGCCAGATGCCGCTCGACCTCTTCCTCGGCGACGACCAGTTCCCGCAGTTCGGGGATGTCGCTCAGAAAGGCGAGGTCCTCCGTGACGATCTGCAGGCGCGACTCGATGCCGCGCGCGGCGTCGCGCACGGTGGTCATCTCTTCCTGCAGGAACTGCTGAACGATGGAGTCGGCGAAGCGGCGTTGGAAGTGGTACGCCAAGTATGTCGCCGCCGCGATGAGAAGAAGCGCGAGCATCCAGATGCGGACAAATTTGTATGCGAAAGAGGCAGGCATTGACCACCATGCGCGTGCATAAGTGTTTCCGCGTCCGATGGTAATGTCCCGCGCGCCGGAAGTCAAGAACCTACCGCGCCAAAGCCTATTGCGAAAAGGCGTGAAGTGTTGAGAGCATGAGAGATACGAGCGGAG
>CAYPFP010000020.1:0-54437 GCA_964409935.1 uncultured Planctomycetota bacterium
CAAGACGGAAGCCCCCAAGCCGGCGGAGAAGAAGGATCAACCCGCGACCCCGGCGTCCAACACCACGGAGCAGAAGCAGCCGGCGGCCTCCACATCTTCTCCTCCGCCCCCGAAGAAGACCATCCCTCTGCCCGCGCGCGCCAAGAGCCAGACTTCCGACACCGCGCCGAACGAGGGAACGACCGAGAAGAAAACCAATCCTTGACGTGCGGCGATGGCCCGGAATCGGCCCGGCCGACGAAGAGATGTCGCTTCACCTATGCGGAGGAGGACTCCATGACGAACCCGATGGCCCAACGGCACGCTGTGAGACTCGGTCTAGCCCCCACGCGCCGGAATGTGTTCAGCCGCGAGGACGCCCTGAAGTTCAAGGGCCTCATCGAGAAGAAGCTGCAAAGCTGGAGCGTGGACTTCGTCAACATTGACTGGCTCAACCGCGAAGGGCTTCTCTTCGACGACACCGAGGCCCCCAAGGTCCTCGAATACTTCCGGCGCGAGAACGTCGCCGCCCTCTTCTGCCCCCACTGCAATTTCGGCACCGAAGACGCTGTCGCGGAGCTGGGCCGGAGGTTGGGCGTGCCGCTGCTCCTGTGGGGGCCGCGCGACGAGTCGCCCCTCCCCGACGGCATGCGCCTGCGCGACACCCAGTGCGGGCTGTTCGCCACCAGCAAGGTCCTGCGCCGCTTCAACGTCCCCTTCACCTACATCACCAACTCCGCCGTGGACGACCCGGTCTTCGAGCGCGGACTCAAGAACTTCCTCGGCGCGGCGTCCGTGGTCAAGGCCTTCCGCACCATGCGCATCGGCCAGGTGGACACCCGCCCCAAGGCCTTTTGGACCGTCATCTGCAACGAGGGCGAACTCCTCGAAAGATTCAACATCAAGGTCATCCCCCGCAGCCTGGTCGAGATCGTGAACGACACGCAACGCGCCGCCCGCGAGCGCAACGCCGAAGTGACGGCCACCGTCGAGGACTTCAAGCGCCGCGTGGACCTGTCGGCGATCCCGGAGGACAAGGCGCGCCTCATCGCCGCCCTGAAACTGACGTTGCTGGACTGGTGCGAGAACGAGCGCCTGTCGGGCGTGGCGCTCCAGTGCTGGACGGCCCTGCAGGACGCCCTGGGCATCATGCCGTGTTTCGTGGACAGCGAGCTGACGGGCATGGGTCTGCCGGTGGCGTGCGAGACGGACATCCACGGCGCGATCACGGCCGTGATGCTTCAGGCGGCGCGGCTCGGCGCGTCGCCCACCTTTTTTGCCGACCTCACCGTCCGCCATCCGAAGAACGACAACTCGGAATTGCTCTGGCATTGCGGCCCGTTCCCGCTGCTGCTGGCCGTGGAAGGCGCCAAGCGCAGCGTCGGCCACCACTTCATCCTGCCGGGCCAGATGCCGGGCGTGGCCGAGTGGCGCGTCAAGAGCGGGCCGATCACGATCGCGCGCTTCGACGGCGACCACGGCCAATACTCTATCTTCATCGGCCAGGCGCGCGGCACGGAAGGCCCGCACACCCGCGGCACCTACGTCTGGGTGGAGGTGAACGATTGGCCCCTGTGGGAGGAGAAGATCATTCGCGGGCCGTACATCCACCACGTCGTCGGCGTGCACGGCCACGTGGCGCCTGCGCTGTACGAGGCCTGCCGCTACCTGCCCGGCCTCTGCCCCGACCCGGTGGACCCGACGGCCGAACAGATTCAGGCCTGGCTGCGCCGCGCGTGAACCGGCTCAGCCGATGAAGTCCTTGAACGTGGTCCACTCCGTTATGCCCCTTCGCGCCAGCCAGTTCAGGACGCTCTCCAGCAGCGGCCGCGTCTGGTCCCAGGTCTTCATCATGGAGTGGTAGTGGCTGCCGAAGACCAGCGCGCCGCCGTCGCCGGCCTCGGCGATGAAGTGGTCGAGTTCGCTCTGAAACAGATCGAGCCGGTCGTCGAACTGCTCGGCGGTCACGCCCCGGATGCACAGGTCTTCCATGCAGGGGTACTCCGTCACGCCCGGCGGCTCGGTCCACGGCGTACACGGAAAGTCGGGCGACCAGCGGCGGAGCGAAGGGTCGCCCAGCGCGGTGTAGGCCGTGGCGGTCGGGTTGACGCCGCGGCTCGACGAATGCCGGATGCCGGCGGCCGCCAGCGCCTCATACATGGCCGGGCAAACGCCGAAGCACGGCGCGCGGAAAATCTTCGGCCGCTCGCCGAAGAAGCCCTCAAACAGGGCTGCGCCTTCGGCCGCCTTGGCCGTGAGGCTTGGCGTCGAATGCTCGGCCCGCCAGCGCGGCAGGTCCGATTCGTACTCCTGAAAATTCTTCGGGTTGGACCGCCGCGTGCTCTCCTGCGGCACGCCGAACTCCAGGCACGTTCCGTGCGTCAGGCCGTGCAATTGGAAGTCATGCCCCTGGTCGCGCGCCGCCATCAAGGCGGGCCGCCAAAGCTCGTGGGCCTTCCTGAAGTCCGCCGGCTTGGGAACCCAAAAAAAGGTCGCCCGAAGGCCTTGCGCGTTGAGCCACTCCGCGACGGTCTGGAACCACTCGACCATGCGGGCGTTGCCGGACGTCCCGGCGTCGTCGTTGGTGAATATCGCCTTCATCGTGCGCCGCCTCCGAAGAAGCCTGTGCCCTTCCGCTCTGCGGCATCGCTCGCGCATTCGCGGAGGCCGCCTTTGGGACGATTCTAGACTTCAACCCCCGCCTATGCAATGGTAGATTAGAGATGATGGGCGCAGCGCGGCGCACGGACTGCCGCAGAGACGGCCCGTAACCTTTGCGCGCGCCACACGGGAGGCGAACATGGTCATTCTTCTCGCCAGCGTTTTCGTAGCTCTGTCCATTTCCTTCCTCTGCTCGCTCATGGAAGCGACGCTCCTGAGCCTGACCCCCAGCCAGGTCGCCGAGTTTTCCGCGCGGCACCCCAAGCTGGGAGCGCTCTGGCAGTCGTTCAAGGCCAACATCGAGCGCCCCATCTCGGTCATCCTGGTCCTGAACACCGCCGCTCACACCTTCGGCGCCACCATCGCCGGCGCCGAGTTCGAAAAGCTGTTCGGCGGCGACTGGATATGGCTGTTCTCCCTGGCCTTCACCGTGCTGATGCTTCAATTCACCGAGATACTGCCCAAGACCCTCGGCGTGCGCTTCAACCTGCAGTTGAGCCGCGTCATAGCCCGCCCGCTGCAACTGGGCATCGTCCTCCTGAAGCCGGTCCTGCATGCCCTCAACTGGATCAACCGGCCGTTCGAGCCGGAGCCGGACAAGAGCGCCGCCGGCCAGACCGTCGGCGAGATCGCGGCCCTGGCCGGTCTGGCGCGCATCTCGAAGCAGATCAGCGCCTATCAGGAGCGCATCATCCGGGCGGCCTCGCGGCTCGGCCAGTTGCTGGTGCAGGACGTGATGATCCCCGTCGAGCAGATCTCCTTTCTCTCGACCTCGCAGCCCCTCTCGGAAGCCATCGCCGCCGCGCACCTGGAGGCCCACACCCGCTATCCCATGTGCGAGGACAACGACCCTAACCGCGTCGCCGGTTACGTGAACTTCAAGGAGATGATCTACTACATGCGCACCAACCCCAAGGCCCCGAACCTTCAGGGGGTCATACGGCCCGTGCACTTCGTCAACCCCTATGAATCGGCTGCGACGCTGTTGAAGCTCTTCATCGAGCAGCACATTCACATGGCCATCGTGCGCGACGAAAACCAGCGGACGCTCGGCATGATCACCTTCGAGGACATCGTGGAGGAGATGGTCGGCGACCTGGAGGATGAGTTCGACCGCCTGCCCCGCATGTTCCACGAACTCCAGGGGGGCACGTGGATGGTCGGCGGCGGCATGCTCGTGGCCGATCTGGCCCGCCGGCTGGGAATGGCGCTGAGCGACGCCGAAGGAACGATCTCCGCCTGGCTGTCCCGGCGGCTTCAGGGCATGCCTCGCGCCGGCCAAACCCACCGCGAGGCGGGCATGGAGTTCACCATTCGCCGCGTTCGCCGGGGGAAGATTTTCGAGGTCGCCGTCACACGGTCCTGACGCCTCACAGGTCGAACCTCAGCAACTGGCATTCGATGGGGCCGTTGAAAAGCGGGGTGCGCGCGGCGGGTTTCAGCCCGATGTGGCGCGCCAGGCGCGGATTGCCGGCGAGCACAAACGCCCTGAAGCCCCGAAACCGCTCCCGGAAGACCTCGCCCATCCGCGCGTAGAGCGGCCTCAACGCCTCCGCTTCGCCGAGCCGCTCGCCGTACGGGGGGTTGCACAGCAGCACGCCCGGTCCTGCGGCCTGCACGTCGGCGATGTCCTTGACCTCCAGCCTGACCCACGCCGTCATGCCCGACGCTTCGCAGTTTTTCCTTGCCGCCGCGACGGCGCCGGGCGAGACGTCGGAGCCGAGTATCCTGGCGCAGGGCTTCGGGATGGCTCTTCGCCTGGCCTCTTCCAGGAGTTCGACCCATTGCTCCTTGTCGAAACCGGGCCACGTCTGGAAACCGAACCTGCGGCGCAGGAGTCCCGGCGCGACGTTGGCGGCCAGGAGCGCCGCCTCGATGGGGATCGTGCCCGAGCCGCACATGGGGTCCGCCAGCGTTGAGCGCCGGTCCCAGCCCGAAAGGCGGACGATCGCCGCCGCGAGGGTCTCGTTCAGCGGCGCCTCCGTCTGCGCGACGCGGCCCCCGCGCTTGTGGAGGCTCTCGCCCGAACTGTCCAGGCTGATCGTGCAGCGGTTCTTCGAGATGTGCAGGTTGATGCGAACGTCCGGGGCTTCGGTGTTCACGCTGGGCCGCCGCCCGCCGCGCTCGCGGAACTGGTCGGCGACGGCGTCCTTCAGCTTGAGGGCGGCGTACTTGGAGTGCGTGATGGCCGAATCGCGCGCGTTGCAGTCCACCGCGAAGGTGTGATCGGGGGTCAGATACTCGCCCCAGTCGGTCTGGCGCGCCTTGTCGTATAGCTCTTCAGGCGTGTACGCCGTGAACTCGGCCAGGGGCGCCAGGACCCGGATCGCGGTGCGCAGCCACAGGTTGGCGTGGCAGCACATCGCCATGTCGCCCCGGAAGCGAACGCCGCCGCGCATCGGCTCGACGTCCGACGCCCCGATCTCTCGAAGCTCGTCGGCGGCGACGGACTCCACGCCTCGCGCCGTTGTGGCGAAGAAAAACCGCTCGCTGGGCATGTCGTTCCACAGCCGGAAAAACGAGAAACCCGTCTTCGGCCCCGGCACCGGGGCCTGCGAAGACGGGTTTCTGGTCGCGCACGGTCAGGAAAAATCGTTTACTTCACGGCGTCGGACGGTTGCCAGTCCGTCGGCAAACGGTCCAGTACAAGGACCTCGCCGCCCGCGTCAACCGCCTCGCCGCTCACGACGTTCTCCGCCGCAAGGCCGTTCCCCGACGGCGCCGCGTTTACCCGCAGGCCGGACACAACTCGGATGTTACCGAGAACATCGGGCAGAAGGGCCGCTCGCGCCTTCGCGCCGGGCGAAGCGCCCTGGATGTCGAGCAGCTCGAGCGTCGTAGCCGTCACCGGCGCGGGGGAGAAGATACTCCTCATCCCGCCGCCTTCCGCGACGCGGCGCAGCAACTCGGCCTCCCTCAGGAACGCGGGATTCGACGGGACGACGCCGGCCGGGGAGACCGCTGGGGCGGGACCGTATTCCGTCCGGGCCTGAACCGTCGCGCGCCGAACGGCGCTCGCAGGAGCCGGCGCGCTCTCGGTCGGGGCCTGGATCGCGATTGCGAACACCGGCTCGGCCGCCGAAGCGCCGACAAAACTCTGCGGCGCGGCGGCGCCCATGAACGGCGCCTGCGATCCGCCCGTATAACCCGTCTGCCACGTGATGTACTGAATCTGCTGCTGCACGGGCGAAGACCGGATGACGGGCGCGGGGCCGGGGTCGGTGATGCTGGTGACCAGGAACCCGAACGAGATGCTCTGCTCGTTCAGCGGGTTCACGTCGAAGTCGGTCTGCAGTTCGATCGTCACCGAATTGCCCGGAACCACCACAGTGCGCCCCTGAAGGGCGCGGCCGTAATCGGGCGTGCCGAAGCCCGGCGGCGGGAAGTCCGGCGTGTAATTCAGGACGATGTTGGCCGGGTCGGGGCTGGTACCGCTGTAGATGATGAGGCGTTCGCCCTGCTCGATCTTGGTGACCATGTTGTCGAACGTCACGTTCAGGCTGGCCGCGCCGGGCAGGGGCAGGGTGTAGGTGCGCACGATGCGGGCGTTCACGTCGGAGGGCGTCGTGATGTAGTACGGGAACGGCGACGCAAAATTGTAGGTGTCCATCCCGTGCAGGGCCAGGGCCCTGTTGATGGCGTCGCGGTTGGCGCCGCCGTACAGCTCCTGGTCGGCCGCGTAGATCAGGCCGGGCAGGTCCGCCACCTGGATGTTGGTGCCCACAACGCCGTCCTTGCGGAAGGTGACGTCAATCGTGTTGCCGATGGGCCACCGGCTGTCGAGCCGGCGGTCCAGGACCTCCAGGAACCGCATGGAGATCGAGTCGGCCGCCTGCTGGCCGATGACGCTGCGCATGTCCCAGAACGCGCCGCTGAGAACGCGCGCGAGACTATACTGGTTCCCCGACACGTTCGACGGGATGTTTCTGGGATCGAACCGGTAGAAGTTGTCCGTGATGCGGTCGTTGAGGATGCCGGCCGCCGCCACGCCGATACGCGGCTCGTTCAGGAAGGACGTGGCGCGGTAATCGGCCAGGCCTTCCTCCGCCGAGCCGGACTCAATCGTGAGGGCGAATGGATAGGCCAGCCAGTAGTGATCCTTGATGAGGGCGTCGTTCAGGCCGTGATTCAGCTCATGGAGGACGACGTCGGCCATGTGCCCGGCCGGGTCGTTCTGCGCGATGGAGAAGATGCCGAACTCCATCCCCTGGCTGTACGGGTCGTAGAAGGCGTTGTTGGGAAGCGTCGTGACGTCCACGATGGCCGAATTGGACCGCGCCAGGGCCTCCGGGTATCCCAGGAAGGACAGGTAACTGTAATACCGGTTGATCTGCCAGAAGACGTTGACCTGGCTGAACGCGCCGTCCACGTCGGTCGGGGTGTGCGGGAGGATGTCCGAGTAATCGCGATTGGCGCGGTAGACCATCTGCCCGCTCTGGAAGGTCACGGTGGGGTTGTAGAAGACGGACGTGATCGGGCCGGACAGATTTCCGCTGCCGTCCAGGTTGTAGAGCGTCACATCCAGCAGGCCGGGGGTGAGGATCTCGTTGTTGGACATGACTTTGGCGCGCCCCGTCAGCGTGCCCGGCCGCGCGACGACCAGTTCGGCCAGGGGGTTGAGGAACCCCCGGAACCTCAGCGGGGCGTTGGCCCCCGGCGATCCGACCACGCCGCGCGCAAAAAGCGTCCCCTGGACGCCGTCCATCGCCCCGACGCCCACAAAACCGTTGGAACGGATGAAGCCGCCCGTCCAGACGGACCCGCCGACGCCGTTGCCCAGGCTTCCGCCGATTTGCAGCGGCGCGCTGATGTCCAGCCCGATCTGGGCCAGACCGCGGTTCTGGATGTTTCCGCCGATGGTCAAGGCCGACAGCAGGGACCCCGGCGCGGCGATGACGCCCGTTCCCGGTCCGCCGGCGCCGTCGAGGTTGCCGTTGATCGTGATGGGCGCCGCGATGTGCGCCGGCGACTTGGTGATGAACAGCGAGTAGGCGCCGGTCGTCGCGGCGTCGGCGCCGAGCACCTTGATGACGAACCGCCCGGCAAAGGGCAACCGATACGTCAGGACCGGATGGCCCGGATTCTGCGCCAGGCCGAAAAGCTCGTTCGACTCCATCACCACTTCGCCGTTGGAGTCGAGGAGCTGGAGCTTCCCGTTGAGCGCGCTGGGGACCGCGATGGACGTCAGGTCGAAGGAGAGGGTCTCTCCCGTCGCGGCCGTGAACGTGAAGTAATCGGCCTCGTTGGGGCTGGCGATCGCGCCGGCGATGCGCACCGGCTCCTTGCCCAGCCCTGCGCCGGGCTTGATGTCTATGTCCTGGGCGTCGAACTGCCACACCGCCCCCTCGATGATGAGGAGTTCATAGGTCTGGTTGTTGAAGCCCGAGATGAAGCTGCCGCCGACGCCGCCGCCGAACAAGCTGCCCGGCACGGTGGTGCGGACCTCGGCCACATACGTCCCGGTCTTCGGGAAACGGAAGGTGATGGCCGACATTGTGTCCGCCGTCGGCGTCAGTCCCGCAGGTTCGCCGTTGCCGAAGTCGAGATCGTTGTTGGTCGCGATGCGCGTGCCGTTGGCGTCGTACAGGTTCAGCATGGAGTTGCGCAGCGTGGTGCCCGTCTGGCTGACCTTGATCGTCAGTTCCTGCCCCTCGTAGGCGCGGAAGGCATAGAAGTCGCGGTCGCCGTCCGGCGGCGCGGCGCCGATGGCGGCATTCATGAACAGACCGAGGTTGATGCCGCCCAGCGAGGCGCCGATGGCCCGCACCCGCACGCCGCCGGTGTTCTTGAACAGGTCGCCGGCATAATACAGGCCGTTGAGGCCCAGGGCGTTCTTGATCCCGTGATTCGGCTCGACCTCCGTGGGAGCGCCGAAGTCCGTGGCCCACGTCGCCAGGTTCAACTGCTGGAAGCTGGACTTGAAAAGCGTGAGCGAATACGGCCCGTTGGAGGCCAGGCCGCTGCTCATGACGACGGCATAATAGTAGTCGCTGCGTTGGAAATCCGCCCGAGCGAAGGAGTCCACGTTGCCGAACTCGGCGTTGTCGTTGAACGCGATGGGGTTGTAGGCGATCGTCGTGCTGACGAGAACGCCCGACTTGTCGTAAATGCCGAGGGTCGGGTTGAGCAGTTTCTGGTGTTGCTGATTGAACGGCGTGGTCAGCACGAAGTTCATGCCCGTCGCGGTTCCCCGTGTGTCGGTCACCGAGGTCGGCGGCACCTGCACGTAGAAGCTGTACACATCCACGTCGTTGTTCACGCCCAGGACGCCGCGAACCGTCGTGGGAATGGTGTCCATCACGGCCAGATACTGCCCGGCGGTCCCCAGGAACAGGGGGTTGATCGTGCCTTGTCCAGGGCTGGCGAAGCCCTGGCTGGTGTCGGGTCCTTCGGTCTCGTAGGCGCGAATGCCGTTCGGGCCGGCATACAGGCTGTACTTCCCGAACGTGCCGCTGCCGGGGGCGGCCTGCACCCGCAGGTAGTACTGGCCCGGCATCAGCACCTGGTCCAGGAAGACGTGGTGGCCGGCGGCGTAGGCGTCCTGCGCGATGACGGTGACCCCGTCGGACCTGAAGAGCGTCAACTGCGGCTGAAGGAGGCTGTTGATCTCCAGCGTCTCCACGGCGAAGTTCAGGCGCGTGCCGGTACGCGGCTTGCCCACCACAAAGGTGAAGTAATCCGCTTCGGTGGGAACGGAGATGTCGCCGGCGACGGCGTTGCCGGCGGTCGTGGAGATGGGGATTCTGATCGGGCTGGCCGGCGAGCTGTTGGGCGACTCCGGGATGTCCCGCGTGCCCTGCGCGTTGAGGACCTCGATGCGGCCCAGCAGGTTGCCGCCCACCGCGATGGGGCGCCGCAGCGTACCGTTGCTGACGATCTGGCCGGTGGGGGTGATATCCCCGCCGATGACGATGGCCCCGCCCGTGTTGCCCTGGGTGACGCCCAGCAGGCCTTCGAGGTTGCCGTCAATGGTGATGCTGTTCGTGACGCCGCCCTGCGGCTGCGGCAGGTCGGAGAAGATGGCGGCCGTCTGCTCGAAATCGCCCCTCACCCGGAGCGGCCCGCCGATGGGGCCGCGTATGGCCTGGATTGTGCCGGAGAAGTCGCCGTTGACGGTGATGGCCCCTGTGATGGCGCCTTCGACAAATACCCTCCCGGCGACGGCGCCCAGCGACAGGGGACCGAGGTTTCGCGTGACGTGGATGTTGGCCGCCATCAGAAGGTCGGCCCGGCCTTCCATCCTGCCCACCGAACCCCGGATCGTCACCTGGGAGTTGTTGAAGCTCTCGCCCACACGGCCGGCCGCGACGCTGAACAGCCCGATGTCGCCCGTCATGTCCATCGCCGACATGACCGACCGGCCGATGACCAGCGATCCGATCCCGCCTTCCAGGTCCAGTTCGCCCATGAGCGAACCGCCGATATTCACCGAGAGCGTCTTGCCTGTGGCATCGCGAAGCGCGCCGAGGGCCGCCAGGTCGCCTCCGATGATGACCTGCCCCGTCACGGAGTTGGCCGTTACGCTCCCGGACAGCGGGCCGTTGAGGAGGCTCAGGTTGCCCAGCGTCGTACCCGCGCTGACGGCGCCCTGCACGCCCTGCACGCCGCCGAAACTGAGCGACGTGATCTTCCGGGGCGTCGCGATGCTGGCGTTGAAAAGCATGCTCCCGCCGACCGCCACCGTCCCGATGTCTCTGGCGGATTGAACCGTGGTGGCCGGCAGAATATTGCCGCCGACGGTGAGACCCTTGATCGGCCCGTTGGTGGTGACCGAGCCGCCCAGGTCTCCCGTGGCGACGACCAGCGACGCGATGCCCTTGCTGCCCGCCGCGTCGAGGATGCCCAGGAAGCCTCCGCTCCCGTTGACGCGCACCGACGTCACGTCGGCGACGCTCTGGATGGACGCGCCGGCGGCCACGTTGCCGCCGACGGTGATGCTGTTGATCTTGCCGTCCGCGTTGATGGCCGAGCCGGCCAGCATGTCTCCGGCGATGTTGATCGCGCCGCCGATGCCCTTGTCGCTGTTGAGGATTCCGGCCAGGTTTCCTGTAAGCGAGAACGTTCCGCCGGACCAGTTCTGGACGCTCACGGCGCCGAGAACCGAGCGCGCCTGGAAGACGTCCGAATTTGCGATCCGGTCCAGGCTTACCGGCCCCGTGACGTCGCCGGCCAGACGCAGGTTCTTGAACTGCCCGCCGCTGATGCTCGTGACCGATCCGGGCACGACGAAGCCGCCCACGATGAGGTTGCCCGCCTCGACGTTGCCGGCGGGGGTGCTGTTGCCGCCGCGCGGATTCACGATCGAGAACACCAGGCTCGTTTTGGCGTCGGCGTTTATGAAGAGCACCGAGGCGATGTCTGCGCCCACGGGAGGATTGTTGGCCGCATCGGCGATCTCGACCACGCCTTTCTTGCCGCCGGTCAGCGTGACCAGCACGTCGTCGCCGTCCGCATCCGTGAAGGGATAGGTGGTCGTCCCGGTGAGGGATAACACAAAGGGAGCCGGCGCAAAGCGCGGCTCGAGCTCCTCGATGGCCAACCTTCGATGTACACGGTGCGACATGGACATAGCTCACTACCCTCGCTTGAAGATCGCTTTAGGGGCGCGGACAAACTGGACCGGCTGCGACGCGCGGTTTACGCCGCGCGAACCGCCGCGGGCTGCCCCGCTAGAGTATCTGCGTCGCAGGCTGGAAGGTCAGTCCATCGCCTTCAGGCTGTGCGGCGCTCCCCGCTTCGCCCACGCTGCTGTACACCTTCAGTGTGAAGACCTCGGACGCCGTGCCCGCCGGGGCCGCTGCCGGCAGACTCAACGACACGCTCTCGCGCCCAATGTCGCTGACCGTCGGCGTGGTTGAGGCGGCGCTCGACGTCGAAGTCCCCGTGAACGTAGGAGCCAGGCTGGAGGTGGACACGATGCCGAGCAGGCTCTGGAGCAGCGCGCTGGACCCGCCGGTCGCTGAAGAGGCCGGAGCGCCCGGGATCCTCAGGAAGCTTGCGCCGGAAGGCACAAACGAGAGCGCGCCCACAGGGGGGTCAATAAAGGCCCTGAAGCCCAGCGACAGGTCGGCGTCCAGATCCGTGTAGAGCGTGATGATCACGGTGTTGCCGGGCACGGTGAACGTGCGCCCTTGCAGTCCGCGGCCGAAGTCCACGCCCGCCTGGTTCGGCGGCAGGATGTCCACCGGCGGCGTGTAGTCCACCCATCCCACGGGTATGCCGCCCGTGCCGTCCCTCAACGTGATGGTCTCGCCGTATTCGAGCTTGGTGACGATGTTGTCGAAGGTCACCGTCATGACGGTGGCGCCGGCCTTGTAGAAGGTCCGTGTCACCACTTCGCCGGGCAGCATGGGCTGTCCGAAGAGCGTGGCGTCGGTGCCGACCGGCGCGCCCGACGTCGTTGACGTCGAGGTGAAGTCGTACGTGCCGACGCCGTGGATGGCGAAGGCCTGGCGGATTCGATCCGCATGCATTACACGATCGGCGGGATACAAACGTCCGTCCGCCGCGATGATGGCGTCCAGGAAATTGGGGGCCCCTGGAAAGGGGCTTGTAACGGGGCCGAAGGTCGCCTGCAACGGCGTGCCCAGCGCCTGTGTCGAGGCCTTGTCGAGTTGATCCAGTCCGGCCATGGCCAGTGTGTCCACCACGTCCTGGCCGAGGACGTTCCGCAGATCCCAGAGAATGCCGGTCAGGACGCGGCCGCCCAGTCGCGGGCCGCTCGTGCCCCAGGCCGAGTACTGCGAAGGGTCGAGACGGTACACGTTGTCCGCAAGGCGCATGTAGCCGGCGCTGATGAGCGTGGCGACGGGGAAGTCGGTGCGCGACTCGCCTATCCACGGGTTGTGGGTCAGCGAGGCCGCGCGGTAGTCGGCCAGGCCCGAGTCAATGGCGGGCGCTTCCTGGTTGTTGGCCAGAGGCACCGGCCCGGCGCTCAGATAGGCGTGGAGCTGGACGAGGTCTTCGTTCAAGGCGCGGTTGTACAGGTGCAGCATCAGGTCGCCCATGGAGCCCAGCGACTGCCCGTTGGTGTTGGGGATGCGGATGCCCCAGATGGAGGGATTATAGTCAATGTCCGCCGAGATCGCCGGGTAGCCCGTCGGCACGGTCTCGTTTTCGCTCGCGTAGATCACGCGGTTCAGCAGGCTGCCGTAGCCCATCAGGCTCATGAAGCTGTGGTAGCGATCCATGGCATAATAGATCTGCACCTGGATGCCCGGCGTACCTGCTCCCGTGGACGGGTTGAACCCGGCGGCGACGTAGTCGCGGTTGAGGGCGTAGGTCTTGGTGTCGCCGAAGTCCGGGAAGTTGCCGGCGTATCGCGTGACCTCGGCAAAGAGACCCGTCAACGTCCCGCTGCTGTCCAGATTGTACAACGTGACGGGGGTGAAGATGTTGACGTCTGCGCTGGCGCTGTCCAGGAAGACGTTGCCGCGGCCGGTCAGGCCGCCAGGCGGCGCCACGACAAGCTGGCTGCGCGGCGAGATCGCGCCGTCCACGCGCAGAGACGCCGAACTGGGGCCCGGCAGGCCGTCGGCGAAGCGCGTGAAGACGTTGGCCGTGTCGCCGAGGTTCCCGCTGAGGCGCACCTGGCCGGTGGGCCGGATGTGGCCGCCCACCCAGACCGAGCCGGTGGCCGGCCCGGCGGCGCTGGCCTGGCCCAGGTTCCTCATGCCGATGACGTTCCAGGCGTCCTGCCCGACCTCGATTCGGGCGTTGCCGATCACGTCGCGCGCGGAGAGCGAGCCGAACAGCGACCCCGGCAGAGAGATCAGGCCCTGCCCGAAAGTGAGGCCGGCGCCGGCCAGGTCGCCCGCGATGGCGATGTTGCCCGAGACGTCCGCAATGTCCTTGGTCACCAGAAGGCTGTAGGGGCCGGTCCGCGTGGTCCCGCTCGGGTTTGAGGAGACCACGATCTGGTAGTTGCCGCCGGTGGTGAACTGATGGGTGAGGGTGGGATTGCCACTGGGGCCGAAACCGGTATTCTCCACCAGGACGCGCCCGCCGGCGTCCACGATCTGGATTCTCCCTTCCAGCGTCGTGGTGATGAGCTGGAAGCCGACCGTCGTGCCCGCCGTGATCGCGAAATTGTACCGGTCGAATTCGCTCTCGAAGCCAATCAAGCCGGTGACGATCTGCGGCTGCGTCCTCGTCAGGTCAATGCCGGAGACCATCCAACCCGCACCGGCCCCCGCCGTGGGCACGGGGTCGAGCATCGGGCTGGACTCATTGACCCGAATGCCGCGCTTGGTCAGAAGCATCTGGTACGTGCCCGTGCTGACGGGGAACGCGCCGACGACGGGCGCCGGCTGGGCGCCGCTCACTTCCAGGAAGTACGTGCCGGTCTGCGGCGCCACCACCGTAAGGTACGGCCAGAAGTCGCGCACGCCCTGGATCACGGGTGTGCCCGTCGTGCCGCTGGTTGAGAGCAGCCCGAAGTTCTTGTTGTCGTTCGTCGCCAGCAGGTTGCCGCCGACATCGTACAGCTTGACGACGGCGTTGACCTGTCCGGTCGGGTCCTGCGCCACGGTGGGCTTCAGGTTGAAGTTCAGTTCCTGCCCGGCGAAGGCGGTGAAGCGGTAGATGTCCAGGTCGCCCAAGGGGAAGGGGTCGGTCGTGGTGCCCGGCGTGGCCAGCACGCCCTGAAGCGCCAGGCCGCCCAACGGGTATCCGACGGTGCCGTTCAGGTCCCTGATGACGAAGGAGGCCATGGTGCCGAACGTGATGTCCTGGGCGGTCGCCAGGAAGCGGTTCTGCTCCACCTCCGGCAGCATGCCTGCCGGCGCGCCGGCGCGCGTGATGCCCCAGAATACGCGCGTGATGCGCAGGTCATAATAGGTGTTCGACGGCACCCGCTGCGCGGGGTTCAAGACGTCGAAGCTCACCCGGACGACGTAGTTGCCGTCGCCGAAATCGAGTCGCGGCGTCCACTGAATCAGCGGGTCAATCTCGCCCACTTCCTCGGACTGGTTGTCCATCAGCACGGTGGCGGTGTCGAACACGGGCGCGCCGGCGGCCGTAAAGACGGCCAGACGCAGGTTCGCGTTCGGGAAGGCGAACGGTTCGCCGACGTTCGGCCCGTAGGTGTAGGTGTCTATGTCGAACACGTACGTCACGTTCTGCCCGGCGGCGGGCGTGTCCAGGAACATCTGGAACCAGTCCTCGTCCTGGGTGGTGGGCGTGATGCGCAGGACGCCGCTGATCGTCGTCGCGACGGGGGCCACGGTGCTCATGCCGGCCGGCACGCCGGTTCCCGAGGTGCCCTGCCCCACGGTCACGATGTTTGCGGTCGTGCGCAGGTCGTTGTTGCCCCACTCCTCGGTCTTGTAGCCCTGGGGGGAGCCGGTCGAGAGGTAGAGTTTATAGGGGCCGGTCGTTGGGATGCTGGGGTTGCTCAATACGCGGACATAGTACAGGCCGGGCACGGTGATGTTCATGTCGGGGTCGGCGTTCGGCCCTGTGAAGCTGAGGATCGGGTCGGGGCTTCGCTCGGCGGGGTCGGCCTGCGGGCCGTCGTTGCTCATGGCGATGAGCGCGCCGGCGCTGTTGTACACCTCAATCTGGGCGCGCAAGGGGCTTCCGAAGATGCCCGCATCCAGGTCAACGGCCAGCGGCGTGGGTTGGTCAATCCATAGGGAGTACCAGTCGCTCTCGGCCGTCGTATCAATCGAGCCGGCGATGTACACCACGTCGTTGTCCACGCCCATCGTGAACGGCAGGTGAATGCCCTGGAGATAGAATTTGTACGCGCCGGAGCCTGCGCCCGCGCCGGTGGTGGAGGAGTGGATCTCGGCGATGTACGTCCCGGTCGAGACGAAGACATACTGGAACTCCGGATCGAGCGCGGCGCTGCCGGTGTCCACCGACCGCAGGAGCAGGCCGTTGGCGTCGCGCAGCGAGATGCCCGCCACCAGGGGGCTGCCCAGGGCGATGGCGTCCACGTCGAAGCGCAAGGCCTGTCCGACGTTGGCCGTGAACTGGAAGAAATCGCCGTCCGTGGCCGTCCGGCCGGTGATCGTGCCGCTGATCGCCACGGGCACGCTCGCCAGGACCTGCGGCGAGGCCGTCGAGTTGTTCGGCTCGCTCTCCGTGATGCGATTGGCTACATCCAACGGGAAGCCCAGGGGGAAGAGCGAGAGGTACTGCGCCGTGTTCGGCGTTGCGTGGCCGGTCTGGCCCGCCAGCACGATCGCGCCGGCCGTGCTGTTCAGGACGTCGAGCCGTCCGTTGAAGTTACCGCCCACCGAGAGGTTCCGGCTCAGGTCGCCGACGCTCCGGATGACGCTCGTCGCCGTGACGTTGCCGCCGATGGTGATCTGCCCCTGCCGATGCCCCCCCGATACGGTGAGCCGCCCGGCCAGGTCGCCGCCGATGGTCAGCGGCGCGGTGATGGCCGTGCCGGCGGAGCCGGCCTGCAGCGAACCGGTGGCCGACAGGTTGCGGCCGATGTTCACCGGCGCCGAGACCGGCCCGACGGAGAAGATGCTGCCGGACAGATTGCCGCCCAGGGTGACGCCGCCGGTGATGCCCGTTGCGCCGCCCACCGTCAGGCCGCCGTCGAAGTTGCCCGCCACGTTCAGCGCGCCGAAGCCTCCGCTGCCCGTCAATATCTGCGCTCCCGCGGCGACGCCCAGGGCGTTGACGCCGCCGATCGCCCTGCCCGCCGTGATGACCGAGGCTGCGCCAAGGACGGCGGCCGTGGCCCTCACCGAGCCGATGTCCGTGCCCGACGTGATGCCGCCCGCGAATGTCGGGCCGTCGACCACGACCGTCCCGATGCCGGGCCCCGCCGTGGCCGTGTTCTGAAGTTGTCCTGAGGCGTTGAGCGAACCGCCCAGGGTGACGCCCGTGATCGCGCCGCTCGTCGCCGCGATGGTGCCGTCGAGGTTGCCCAGGATGCTCACGCCGCCCGTGAACCCCCCGCCCGCCAACAGGTTGGGCTGAAAGGGCGCCGGGTTGGGTCCGACGCTGCCGCCCGTGACCCGTACGGGGCCCATGGCGCCGCTGGCGGTGATGGAGCCGCGAATGCCGGTCCCGCCCGTGATCGCCGTGGAGAGGATGTCGCCGGTCACGTTGACGACCGACGCCGCGTCAATGCCCGCCGCGCGCAAGGTGGTGGTCGTGCCGACCGACGTCACGAGGGCGGAGGTCAGGTCCTGGGCCACCGTGAGCGTTCGCAGCGGGCCGGTGGAAGCGACCATGCCCCACAGCGGTCCGGCGTTGACGGCCAGCGAAGCGATGCCCGCCGGGCCGGCCACCATCGTGCCGCCGAAACCGGCGGCCCCGCCGACCGACACGGCGCCGAAACCGGCAAAGGAGCTGAAGATAGCGCCGGCGTTGACGTTGCCGCCGATGGCCACGTTGGAGATTATGCCCGCCGAGGTGATCAGCCCGGTGCCGGTCATGTTGCCGCCGACGCTGACGCGGCCGGGGATGGCGTTGCTGCCGTCCACAAGGCCGGAGAGATTGCCCGTAAGGACCAGCGTGCCGCCGGTCCAACTGGTGACGGTGAAGCTGCCGGCGGCGGCCAGGTCATCGGCCTCGACACGTTCGCCGGCGACGAAACGGTCCAGCGTGATGGGGCCGTTGATGTCGCCGCCCGCGCCGCTCAGTCGCAGCAGCCGCACTTCGTCGGCCACGAAACTGCTCACGTTGCCCGGCGCGATGAAGCTGCCCAACGTGAAGCCGTTGGCGTCCACCGTGCCCAGGGACAGGGTGTTGCGCCCGGAGCCGCCGGGGGCAAAGGAGAAGGTGAGGGCCGTCTGGCGGTTGGCCTGGGTGAAGGTAACCGAGGCGATATCGGCGCTGCTGGGGGTGTTGCCGAACAGGTCGGCGATTTCCACCCGGCTGGCCCGCGAGCCTGACAAGCTGATGAATATCCTATCGCCATCCGCATCGGTGATGATGGCCGTTCTCTGGCCCGTGCCCGACAGCACCAGAGGCGCGGGGGCGATGCGAGGCTCAAGTTCTTCGATGCTCAAGTGGCGGTCAATACGACGCAGGCTCGGCATGGTTTCTCCCTTACGCACTAGTAATCCCTGAGGAGCTGACCTTAATCAAGACCAAAAAAAACCAGCGCTCTTCGGCGGCAGCCGCCGCCCCGAAGCCTGGTCCCGATGGAGCGACAGTGAGAAACCCATCACCCCGTCCCGCCCTCGGACATACGCTTTCCCGCCTGAGACCGTCATAAACGGCATAAAATTATACTTCAGTCTACCTTAGCCGCAAATACTGTCAAGCGAAAAACCCATGATTTTCCACTTGTTTGGCTGGCATCGAAACGGGTCTTCGGGAGGTTGCCTTGCAACAGCTTCATTGATCGCGGTCGCAGGGAAAGGAAACGCGTCTGTTGACGCGGGATTTCGCCCGCGCCGCAGACGCATTCCCGGTTCTTCGAGCCGCCCGACACGACCATGCAACGGTCTTACGCCGGCGTGATGTTCGTGACCTGGAAGCCGAACGAGACCTGCGGATTGCCTTCCGTATGGGTCCCGATGAGGAGTTCCAGCCGCAGTTCGTCGGTGCTGAGGATCTTGACCGTATGCTGGCCGCGCCCGCTGGGCGTCCCGGTGTAGAAGCCATCGGGCGCCGGGTACTCGACCCCGTTGACGAACAGGCGGTCGCCCGGCGCGATCTTGGTGATCAGGTCGTTGAACGTGACGTCCCAGTCGCGGACTACGCCGAGGTTCAGCACTTGCACGATGGCCGTTCCGGCTGGGACGGTTGGGTTCACGATGTGGAACGGGTAGTTGGCGACGGCGTTGAAGTTGTACGCGCCCACGCGGTGAATGGCGAACGCCCGGCGGATCGTGTCCACATGCGCGCCGTTGAAGAGGCGGTTGTCCACGCGGATGATCTCGTCGAGCATTTCGGGCAGCGTGGGGTCGGGGTGCGCCTTCGACACAATGCGCCCGATGCCGGGCATGGCGGCCATGGAGAGCGTGTCCACCACGGTCGGGCCGAGCAGGTGGCGCAGGTCCCAGAGCGCTCCGCTCAGGATGCTGCCGGTCTGGTAGATGCCGGGGCTGACGTTGACGGGGTCGTAGCGGTAGAAGTTGTCGCTGCTGCGGTCGGCGAGCAGGTCCCAGGAGTAGGCCGGCTGGTTGAGGAAGGACGCCTGCCGGTAGTCGCTCAGGCCCTCGCTCATGGCGCCGGTCTGGTCGAAGGGGCTGCTGATGTAGTTGGTCTCGACGCGCACGAGTTCGTCGGTCACGGCGTGGTTGTACTCGTGCAGGATGACGCTGCCGCTTTCGCCCAGGCGGACGGGGTCGCCGTTGGTGTCGGCGCCGAAACGGATCCATCGGTTGTTGGTGTCGTAGTAGGCGTTGTTTTCGAGTGCCGGGTCGGTGGGCGGATGGTCCACGAAAAGCTCGATGCTGCGGTTCACGATGTTTCCGAAGCCCAGCAGGGCCATGTAGCTGTGGTAGCGGTCCACTTGCCAGTAGGCCTCGACCTGCGAGAAAGCGCCCAGCGGCGTGCCCAGCGTGGCGCCGACGGTGGGCATGATGTCGCGGAAATCGTAGTTGTCGCGTTCGGGGCGGATGGCGTGGTCGCCGGTGTGATACTTGGCGTCGGCGAACGGGCCGGTGAGCCGGCCGGTGCCGTCGAGGTTGTAGAGCACGACCTCGATGAGGCCGCCCGGCGCGGGCGTGAAGCCGTTGTCAATCGGGAAGACCATGGCCCTGCCCGTGACGGTGCCGGGCTGGGCCACGACCAGATCGCCGCGAATAAAGCCGTCCACCTGGAGCGGGGCGTTGTTGCCTTTGTCGTGGGACGCGACGCCGCGGGTATAGATCATGCCGCCGCTCTCGATGTCGCCGGTCACGCGGATGCGGCCGTTGGAGGCGATCCGATTGCCGATCCAGAGGTCGCCCGCCGTCCCGATGCCGGCGCCGATGCTCATCAGGGCCGCCAGGTCCAGGCCCAGTTCGAAGCGTCCGCTCAGGCTGTTCATGATCTGCGCGGCGCCGATCAGCGAGCCGGGCGCCGAGACGAGTCCGCCTTCCTGCAGGTCGCCCACGATGTTAAGCCCGCCCAGGCTGCTGGGCGTCTTGGTGATCAGGAGGGAGTACGGGCCGGTGGCGGCGCCGACGGTTGAGGCGATGTTGCCGCCGACGATGACGCCGTACGTGCCGCTCTTGGCGAAACGATAGGTGAGGAGGGGGTCCTGGCTGCCGCCGAAATCTTCGTTGCTGACCATGACGCGGCCGGCGGAGTCCACGATGCGGAGCTGGGCGTCGAGCGTGCCGGCGGCCGGGCGCATGATCTGGAAGCTCAACACGCTTCCTTCGGAGGCCTTGAACAGATAGGTGTCCAGTTCATTGGAGGCGGAGATGTTGCCCGACAGCAGGGAGGGATAGCTCTTGAGGCTGATGGGCTGCCCGTCGAGCAGGCGGACCTCTTTCCAGGTCTGCCGGGTGAGCGTGAACGAGTAGTCGCCGGTGTAGCCGGTCGGGCTTTCCAGCACGATGACGTAGTTGCCGCTGTACGGGAGTGTGAAGGTCGCCGACGGGATGAAGTCCGCCACGTTGGTGGCCGTCTTCTTGACGACGAGGGTGTTGTTGGGGCCGCGCACGGTCAGAAGAATCGGTTCGCCCGCCGTCGCGCCGACGATGTCGTTGACGTTGATGTCCCACACCTGTCCGGCGGAGCCGGGGAACACGAAGCGGTCCACGTCGCCGGCCGACGAGAGCGCCCCGGTCACGTAGACGCCCGAAAGTCCTTTCATGGACTTTTCCAAGCCGACGGGCTTGTTGACGTCCACGATCCTTTCGACGTCGGCGGAGGCGCCGACGCGGTTGAGCGTGATGCGGTAGTCACCGCCGATGCCGCTGCCGTCGGCGGCGGGGGCGCTCTTCATGCGGATGAAGTAGGCGCCGCTGCCCGGCTCGGAGGCGGTGGAGCCGTTAACGGTGTATTCCTGCGTCGCGGGGATGGTGTAGACGAGGAAGGGGTCGGGTTGTCCGGTTTCCTCGCCGCTGTTGGAGGCCACCTCCAGCACGCCGAAGCGCGTGCCGAACCAGAGGCTCATGGTGGATCTCAATGTGCTGCCGTTTTCGGCGGCGTCCACGTCCAGGACGAAGCGCTGGCCGGAGCGAGCGTCAAAGCGGTACCAGTCTTCCTGGGCCGAGTCGCCGATGCTTCCGACGATGACGGAGGGTTGCGAGGCGACGTTGCCGACGGGAATGGCGGAGCTGGCGGCGCCGTTGGGGTGGTATTCGGGGTTGCTCAGGTCCTGCGCGATGATCCAGAGGCGGTACGGCCCCATCGTGCTGCCGCCTTTGCTCTGGACGGTGGCGTAATAGGTGCCGGTGGTGCCGAAGGTGTATTCGAGGCGCGGGTCGAGAGGGAAGGTGGCGCCGGCCACGTTGTCGCTCTGGGCGAGGAGGCTGCCGGCGGGGTCCAGGATCACGAGTTCGGCGTCCAGCGGCGACCCCATCTCCTGCGCCTCGATGTCGAAGATCCACTTCTGGCCCGCGACCACGGCGAACGCATAGAAGTCCTTGTCCACGGCCGGCTCGATGGCGCCCTCGATGAGGGTGGGCAGGACGCTGCCGGCCTGCGCGGTGACGAGGGTGTCGTTGAGGAGGCGGCCCTCCTGGACCCGCGTCAGGTTCTCGGCAATGTAGAGCTTGTAGTTGCTGCTCCACCCGCCCAGCGGCACGCTCAGGCGCGCGTAGTACGTGGCGCTGGCGGCGAACGTCCACGTCAACAGGGGGTCGGCGGTGCCGCTGCCCGCAACGTTGGCCAGGAGGTTTCCGCCCCCGTCGTAGAGGTCGAGGTTGGGCGAGCGCACGGACCCGACGCTGAGCGTGAGCGAGTCCACGTCCAGGTTCAGCGTCTGGCCGGCGTTGGCGTAGAAGGCGTAAAAATCGTAGTCCACGAAGCTGCCCGAGGACCACGTGAGTCCGCTCACGCCTGCCGGCACGTAGGTCAGGACCTGCGGCTGCGCCAGGAAGTCGTTCGGCTCGATCTCCTTGACCTTGAACGGCCCCTGCGACACGTACAGCAGGTACGGGCCGACGGAGGCGGCGTTCTGGCTCTGGACCTTGATCGTGTAATAGCCGGAAGTCGTGAACGTGTAGTCCAGAATCACGTCGGAGCCTACGCCGGCGCCGCTGGAAGCGACGATGCGGCCCTGGGTGTCGTGCAGGGCCAGTTGGGCGTTCAGGCTGCCGCCGAGCGCCTCGGTGTCCACCTCGAAGAACAGGCGTTGCCCCGCGGCGGCGTTGAAGCCGAAGAAATCCTTATCGGCCGCGTAGTCCACTGCCCCGTTGACGATGACCGGGAGGTTCAGCGTGATCATGGGGGCCAGTTCGGGCTTGTCGTTAAGCTCCAGATCGCGCGTGACGAACTGGCTGCTGGAGATGAAGAGCTTGTAGTAGCCCTTCGAGTGGAAGTCCTGTCCCCTGACCTCGACGTAGTAGTCGCCGGCGAGGGGGAACGTGAAGCCGGATATGATGGGGTCCAGGGGGGCGTTGGGGTCGCCGCCGGTCGTTCCGCTGCCGATGACGACGCCGGCGGTGTTGTAGAGGATCAGTTCGCCCGACAGGTTGCTCTTGATGAGTTGCGCGTCAAGGTCGAAGGTGAGTGTGGCTCCGGCGGCGACGGTGAATTTGAAGAAGTCCCGGTCCCACTGGTTGTCCATCGAGCCGGTGATCACGGCGGGCAGAACGGCGACGACCTGCGCCTTGTCCATCGAGTCGCCGGCCTCGCGGGCGTCCACCTTGAGCCGGTCGCGCGAGACCATCAGATCGTAACTGCCGAAGGAGGCGCCGTTGTAACTGAGGACTTCGATCCGGTAGGTGCCCGTCGTCGTGAACGTGTGGTCAATGTAGGGGTCGAGGCCGTGGAAATCGTTGCTGGAGAAGAGGATCTGCGAGACGGCGCCGTTGAGGAGGTAGAGGTTCAGTTCGGCGTCCAGGGCGCTGCCGATGTCCTGGGCGTCCAGGTCGAAGTAGAGCCGGTCGCCGGCCTTGGCGGTGAACTGGAACACGTCGCGCTCGGCGGCCGTGGTGATGTTGCCGGAGATGATGAGCGGCGTGGGGCTTTTGACCGAGAACTGCTGCACGCCCGCGCCGGCGGCCAGAAGGCGCGCGCGGAAGTCGTCGTTCTGGGCGATGAGGGCTCCGGCCATGTCGCCGCGGACGGTGACGTTCCGGATGCTGCCCGACGCGGCGATCACGTCGCCGAGGCCGAATGTGTCCAGTTCGATGGGGCCGGTCACCCCGCCGTCAAAGCGCGCGAAGTTCACACGGCCCGCCGTCATTCCGCTGATGGGGCCGGGAACGACGAGGGTTCCCACCGTTTGCGCCGGCGCCAGGATGCGCCCGCCGGGGCTGATGCCGTTGCCGGCGCTGCCCAAGACCGAGATCGTCAACGAAGTGGTCGTGTTGGCCTGCAGGAACGTGATGGAGTCAATGTCCTTGCCCACGGGATCGCGCCCCCGCGAGTCCAGGATCTGGACCCGTCCGACCGCCCCGCCCAGCGTGATGCCCACCGTGTCGCGATTGGCGTCCAGGAACTGATACGTGGTCTGCCCGCCGATCTCCAGAAGCACGGGCGCCACCCTTGGTTCCAGCTCCTCGAGCCGCAGACGCCTCTCGACGCGATGGCCCTGACGCATGGTGTGCTACCTCCACAAACGACGAAGGAACCGCGGACACGCCGACGCCCGGTGTCGCTGACTTACGCCCACCACATCGCCCCGGTCTTCTCCTTGATGATCAGACTCTTGAGGAACTCCACGCCCTTCGTGAATCCCTCGCCCGTGCTCATGAGCGAGTCCTCGTGCTCGATGGACAGAACGCCGTCGTAGCCGATGAGGCGGAGCGTGGAGATGATGTCGCGCCAGACTTCCTCGCCGTGGCCGTAGCCGATCGTGCGGAAGATCCAGGAACGGCGGATTTCGTCGCCGTAGTGCTTGGTGTCCAGCACGCCGTTGACGGCGGCGTTGAAGGGGTCCACCTTGCAGTCCTTGGCGTGGAAGTGGAAGACGGCCGGGCCGAGCTTGCGCAGGCAGGCCGCGGGGTCCATGCCCTGCCACCACAGGTGGCTGGGGTCGAAGTTGGCGCCGAGGTTCTCGCCGCAGGCCTCGCGCAGGCGCAGGAGGGTCTCGGTGTTGTAGACGACGAAGCCCGGATGCATCTCGAAGGCGATCTTGATGCCGTTGTCCTTGGCGAACTTGGCCTCGCGCCGCCAGTAGGGGATGGCCTTCTTTTCCCACTGCCACTTCACGACGTTGGCGAAGTCCGGCGGCCACGGACACGTGACCCAGTTCGGGGCGACGGCCTTCTCCGAATCGCCCGGACAGCCGGAGAAATTGATGACGACCTCGACGCCGAGTTTGCGCGCCAGCTTGACCGTCTTGCGGTGCACTTCGTGATTGGCCTCGGCGTACTTCTTGTCCGGATGCAGCGGGTTGCCGTGGCACGACAGCGCGCTGATCTCCAGCCCTTTATCGCGAATCTTGGCCTTCCAGTTGTTGAGGGCCACCTGGCTTGCCAACAGTTCTTCCACGGGGCAATGCGGGCTGCCCGGATAGTTGCCCGTGCCGATCTCCACGGCCTCCACGCCGGCCTTGGCCACGATCTCCAGCGCTTGGTCCAGCGTCTGCTTCCCGAACAACGCCATCATGATACCGACCTTCATGGCCAGGTCTCCTTTCTTTCCCCTGGTTTCGAGATCAAACCCGAAACGCGAATGCTCCCGTTATCTTACCTCGCTGATCTTCACCCACCGGTGCTCGTCGGCGCTCTTCATGACGGCCTCCAGCACTTCCTGGCAGCGCAGACCGTCCTCGAATGTGGGCGTGATCGGCTTGTTGTTGGCGACGGCCTGGATCAAGTCGTAAATCTCGTTGATGAACGAGTGTTCGTAGCCGACGATGTGTCCCGGCGGCCACCAGGCCTGCAGGTACGGATGTTCGGGCTGGGTCACGATGATCGTGCGGAAGCCCTGGGTCTCCGAGGATTCGGTGCGGTCGAAATATTGCAGTTCGTTCATGCGCTCGAGTTGCCACACCAGAGAGCCTTTGTCCCCGTTGATCTCGAACTGGTTCTGGTTGCGGCGGCCTCCCGCGAAACGCGTGGCCTCGAAGGTTCCGAGCACCCCGCCCTTCATCCGGGCGATGAACACAGCGGCGTCGTCCACGTCCACCTTGCCCTTCTTCTTGCCGGCCTTGCCCGTCAGACCGACCGACTCTTCCATGAGCGGGCGCTCCTTGATGAACGTCTCGGCGTGGCCGACGACCTCTTCGAAGTCGCCCACCAGGTAGCGGGCCAGGTCAATGATGTGGGCGTTCAGGTCGCCGTGCGCGCCGGAGCCCGTGATCGCCTTCACAAGCCGCCACACGCGCGGGAAGTTCGGGTCCATGATCCAGTCTTGCAGGTACGACGCGCGGATATGGTAAATCTTGCCGACCTTGCCGTCCTCGATCATCTTGCGGGCCAGCGAGACGGCCGGCACCCGCCGGTAGTTGAACGACACCATGTTCTTCTTGCCGGACTTCTTGGCCGCCGCGACCATGGCCTTGGCCTCTTTCACATCCATGGCCAGCGGTTTCTCGCAGATGACGTGCTTGCCGGCCTCCAGCGCCGCGATGGAGACTTCGGCGTGCAGGTTGTTGGGGGTGTTGACGTCAATGAGTTCCAGGTCGTCGCGCTTGACGACTTCGCGGTAATTGGTGGACCATTCCTTCCAACTCCACTGCTCGGCGAAGGACTTGACCGCCGCTTCCGGTAGAGCGCACAGGACGCGCATCTCCGGCTCCGCGTCCATCTTGAAGAACCTGTGGACCTTGTAGTAGGCGTTGCTATGGGTTTTTCCCATGAAGCCCGCCCCGATCATCCCGACACCGATCTTTCTCGCCATAGAATGCTCCTTTTCGCGCAAGTGTTGAACGGCACGGCGGTGAGGTCAGGCGGCATAGTTACGCGTCTTGGCAGTTTAACAGGGTAGTGCGGGAAAAGCAACAAAAAACACAAAATGGATAACATGTGCACAGATCGCTTTCTTCATGGGATCATGCCCTTGCAGGCACGATTTGGCCGTGTTATCACGACTTCGGGTCTATCTTGCGACGGACAGACAGTCGCGCCTTGTCCCCGAATCTGGCCGCGTACAGATTCCTAAAAATGTGGTCTTGTCAAGGATTGGCGGCTGTGCTATAATGTATATCGTCGCGGCAGAATACAGAATGAGGAAAAGTTGATGGTTCCGAAGCCCCGGCACACGATGCGGTTCTGGGTATTTGCATTGGTCATGATGACTATCATGCAGCCGCTAGCCCTGCGGTTCACGGGGGTATTTCTCTGCATCGGCGGAGACGGGCACGTCGGCATTGAGGATTCGTCCCTGGCCTGCTGCGCGGACGGAAGGTGTTCTCCCGGCGCCGCCGAGGTGTTGCGCTCTACTGGCAGCGGGTCTTGGTCGGCCGGCCCGTCCGGGACCGGCATCGCGTCCGCGTCGTGCGTTTCTTGTGTGGACATCCCCCTTCTCTCGGCGTCGGTCAAGCAAGCGCCTTCCCTGAAGCGCTGGGCGCAGGCCGCGCTCTCGCCCGTCACGCCTGAGCTGCCTTCTGCCGCGGCGCCCTCGCACGCGGTTCGACCGGCGCAAACGACCCTTCTTGTCCTGCATCCTGGCTCAATTCCTCTGCGCTGTTAGTCTGCCCATTTTCCGGGACGCCGGAACGGCGCATGGACCGTCGCGTTACCTCTCGTATGAACAGGCCGCCCCAGTGGCGGGCCGGTTCCATACCGTCAACCCCGTTCTTCCGGCCGCCCCCTTCACACAGGTATTCCTGGAGGAATCGCATGGGGTTCAGACAATCACTATGGCTCGGCGCGGCGGTGTGGCTGGCCGGCGCGTGTTTCGGACAGCCGACGAGCGGCCCGCTCACCGAACCGCGTCCACTGGGCAGGGAATTCAAGACCTTTCAGCCGCCGCAGAAACCCGGCGCCCGCGCCGACGCGCCGGAGATGACAGAGCCTAAAGGCGTGATCACGCTGCGCGAAGCGCTCGCGTTGACGCTGATGCACAACCCGAGCCTGTCCGCCTTCTCGTGGGAGACGCGCGCCGCCGAGGCCCGCCGTCTTCAGGCCGGTCTTGCGCCCAACCCGGAACTGGGCGTCGTGGTGGAAAACTTCGGAAACAGGTCGCTCGAAGGCGTGGACGCCACCGCCACGACGGTTCAGCTCAGCCAACTGGTCCAATTGGGCCAGAAACGGGCCAAACGCGAAAAACTGGCCGCCCTCGAACGCGACCTCACCGGATGGGATTACGAGGCCAAACGCCTCGATGTCCTCACCGACGCGACGAAGGACTTCATCGAGGTCCTTGCCGCACAGGAACGCCATGCGACGGCCTCGCAATTGGTGAATCTGGCGCAGGAGGTGTTCGCCAGCGTCACGGAACGGGTGAAGGCGGGGAAGGTCTCTCCGCTGGAGGAGACCAAGGCCCAGGTCTCTCTGGCCACCAGCCGCATCGCCCTGGACCGCGCCAAACGCGCCCTGGAGGCCGCTCGTCGGCATCTGGCCGCCGGTTGGGGCAGCGCCGCCGCGCTCTTCGAGAGGGCCGAGGGCCGGCTCGAGCAGATCGCGCCCATCCCTTCGGCCGCGGAATTGGCCGACGCCATCTCCCAGAATCCCGACATCGCGCGATGGGCCGTCGAGATGGAGCATCGCCGCGCCGCCGTGAAGCTCGAAGACGCCAAGGGCGTCCCCGACGTGACGGTCGGCGCCGGCGTGCGGCAGTTCAACGAGGCCGATCAGACCGCCGCATTGCTGGCCGTCTCGATCCCGCTTCCGGTCTTCGACCGCAACCAGGGCGGACGAGCCGAGGCCCGCTCGAAATTGTCCAAGGCCGAGGAGGAGCGCAAGGCTGCGCGACTGCGCGTGCTCATCGCGCTGTCGGAGGCGTACCAGTCGCTCTCGACGGCCTATGCGGAGGCGACCTCGCTCAAAGGCGAGGTCCTCCCCGGCGCCCAGAGCGCCTTCGACGCCGCCAACGAGGGATTCCGCCTCGGAAAATTCGGGTACCTGGACGTCCTGGACGCGCAGCGGACCCTCTTCGAGACCAAGAACAGTTACATTGAGGCGCTCGCCTCCTACCACAAGGCCGTAGCCGACGTCGAGCGTCTTATCGCCGAACCGCTCGGACAGAAAAGGGAGTCAAAGCCATGAAACTCGAACGCTTTGTCTGGATCACGCTATGGATCTGCCTCATCGGCGCCCAGCCGTGCCGGCAGGCCGTGGCCGCCGAAGACGACCATAAAGGGCACAAGCACGCCGCCCCCGCCGCAGACGGCGTCAAGAACCAGAAGGACGCGACGTCGTGCAAGGACGACTGCAAGGACCACCAACGCGCGGCCTCCGCCAGACCGTTCTGCGGCGAGCACAACCTCTTCGAGGACGAATGCGGGACCTGCCACCCGGAGCTGCTGGCCGGCTTGAAGCCCGGACAGGGCCTCAAGGTGCGCCTGGCGTCGGCCGAGGCGGCCAAAACAGCCGGCATAGGAACGGCGCGGCCCGGTCTGTGTGACACGTGCAGCGAGATGACCGTGCTGGCCCGGCTGGCCTACAACCAGAACGCCCTGGCGCGCATCACGTCTCTTGTCAGCGGGGTGGTCAAGAAGGTCCACGCCGACCTCGGAGCGCGCGTTTCGAAGGGCGACGTGCTGGCCGAGATCATCTCCACCGAGATCGCGCGGCTCAAGGCCGATCACCTGACGGCCCTCGCCAACGAGAGGCTGAAGGAAACGGTCTTCAAACGCGAGAAAGACCTGGCCGCCAAGCGCATCTCGCCGCAGCAGGAATACCAGCAGGCCGCCGCCGAGTACGAGACGGCCAAGACGGCCTCCCTCGTCGCCCGGCAACAGTTGCTGAACTACGGGTTGACCGAGGAAGAGGTGCGGGAGGTGGAGCAATCCGGCTCCACTTCGTCGGTTCTGCTGCTTCGCGCCCCATTCGACGGCACGATCGTCGAGCGGACCGCCGTTGTGGGCGAGGCGGCCGCGGCCGGCGTTCCCTTTTTCACGCTGGCCGACCTCTCCACCTTCTGGCTGGAGCTGTCCATTCCGGAGGACCAGCTGGCGCAGTTCAAGACGGGCGACCCCGTGGAGGCGACCTTCGACGGACTGGAAGGCCTGAAGGTCCGAGGGCAGTTAACGTGGCTTGACACCGGCATTGACCCTCAGACCCGCACGCTCAAGGCGCGCGCCACGGTACCCAACGAACGTGGCGCGGCGCCCCACGAACATGGGGCGTTGAAGAACGGCATGTTCGGCCAAGTGCGGCTGGTGTCCGCCCATCCCGCCAAACGGCTGTATGTGCCCGCCGACGCCGTGCAGCGCATCAACGGCGGGGCCTTCGTGGTCGTCAAGCTGGCGGGCGACCTGTACGAGGTCCGGCGCGTCAAGACAGGCCCGAAAGACGACAAGGGCGTGGACATCCTCGAAGGCGTCTCGCCGCAGGACGACGTCGTTGTGGCGGGCGGCTTTACCCTGAGGTCCGAACTCCTGAAGTCCCGCCTCGGCGCGGGTTGCGCGGACTGACAACGCGCCGCAGTAGGCGGCGCGCGGAGGCCCCATGCTGAACAAGATCATCGAATTCTCGCTGAAGAACCGGCTGGCCGTCGTGCTGGTCTTTGCGGCCGCGGCCGGCCTGGGTCTGCGCGCGCTTTTCCTCATCTCGGTAGACGCCTTCCCCGACCTGACCCCCGTCCACGTGCAGATCAACACCGTCGCGCCGGCGCTCAACCCAGCCGAGGTCGAGCGGCAGATCACCATGCCGGTGGAGCTTTCGGTCTCCGGTCTGCCAGGCCTGCGCAACGTGCGGTCCATCTCCAAGTTCGGCCTTTCGCAGGTCGTCGCCACCTTCGACGACGACATCGCCGTATACGACGCCCGGCAGTTCATCATGGAGCGGCTCACGGGGGTGGAATTGCCCGAAGGGATCGAGCGGCCCCAGATGGGGCCGATCACGAGCGGCCTGGGCGAGGTCTTTCATTACCTGGTGCGTTCGAAGAATCCGAACCGCACCCTGGACGAACTGCGCACGCTTCACGACTGGGTCGTCAAACCCGAACTGCTCAAGGTGGCGGGCGTGGCGGAGGTCAACTCCTGGGGCGGCTACGAGCGGCAGTACCACGTCATCGTCTCGCCCACCGCGCTGGTCAAGTACGGCGTGACCATGCAGGACGTCTTCGAGGCCCTCGAACAGAACAACCGCAACGTCGGGGGCGGGCTGGTGGTGGCTTCGGGCCAGGCGCTGCTGGTTCACGGGCTGGGGCGGGTCGCCACGGTGGAGCAGATCGGCAACATCGTCCTGAAGGCCCACGCCGGCGTCCCCATACGCATCAAGGACGTGGCGGAGGTCGCCATCGGACATGAGATTCGCCGGGGAGCGGTCACGGCCGGGGGACAGGGCGAGGTCGTCCTCGGCCTGGGCTTCATGCTCCTGGGCGGGAACAGCAAGCAGGTGACCGAGGCCCTCAAGGCGCGCCTGGAAGCCGTGCGCGCCTCGCTGCCGCCCGACGTGGTCCTGGAAACCGTGTACGACCGGACCGAGCTGGTCAAGAAGGTCATCCAGACGGTGACGCACAACCTGACCGCGGGCGCGGTTCTGGTCGTGCTCGTGCTTTTCGCGCTGCTGGGCAGTTTCCGGTCGGGCCTGCTGGTCGCCGTGGCCATTCCGTTGTCCATGCTGTTTGCGGCGCTGGGGATGTATCAGTTCGCCATCGCCGCCACGCTCCTGAGTTTGGGCGCCATTGACTTCGGCATTCTCGTGGACGGCTCCGTCGTCATGACCGACAACAACATGCGGCGCCTGGTGGAGAAACAGCGCGAGGCCGGCCGCCCGCTCACGGCGGCCGAACGGCTCCAGAGCGTCATCGCCTCCAGCGAGGAGGTCGCCCGGCCCACGCTCTTCGGCATGGGCATCATCCTGCTGGTGTTCCTGCCCATCCTCACCCTCGAAGGCGTCGAAGGAAAGATGTTCCGGCCCATGGCGTGGACGTTCATCTTCGCCCTCATCGGCGCGCTGATCGCGGCCGTCATGCTGACGCCGGTCCTGTCGTACTACTTCCTGCCCTCGCGCCTGAAGGAGAAGGAGGGGATCGGCGAACGCCTGCTGGGGTGGATTTACCGGCCGGTGCTGGCCGCCGCCCTGCGCCTGCGGTGGGGCCTGATCGCGGCCGTGCTCGCGCTCCTGGTCTTGACGGGTTACGTGGCGCAGCGGCTGGGCGGCGAGTTCGTGCCCCGCCTCAGTGAAGAAGCCATCGTCATCAACATCGTGCGGCTGGCGGGCGTCTCCATCGAGGAATCGGTCGCCTACAACGGACGCATCGAGGCGGCCCTCCTCAAAGCGTTCCCCGACGAGATCAAGCACATCTGGACGCGCATCGGCACCGCCGAGGTCGCCACCGACCCCATGGGCACCGAGTTGTCCGACATCTTCATCGCCCTGCATCCCCGCGAACGCTGGAAACGCGGCAAGACCCAGGCCGACCTGGTGAGGGGGATGGAAGACGTCGTGCGCGACCTGCCGGGCCTGCGCACCGCCTTCACCCAGCCCATCGAGATGCGGTACAACGAACTGGCCTCCGGCATCCGATCCGACGTGGGCATCAAGATTTACGGCGACGACTTCGACGAATTGATCCGGCTCGGCGGCGAGGTGCAGAGGGTCCTGTACGACATACGCGGGGCCGCCGACCTGTCGGCAGAGCAGATCACGGGCCAGCCCGTGCTCCAGATCGCCGTCAAGCAGGACCAGATCGCGCGGTACGGCATCCCGGCGCGCCACGTCCTCGACCTGATCGAGGCCGTAGGCTCGCGGCGGGTGGGCGATATCGTGGAGGGCCAGCGCCGGTTCCCCCTGGCCGTGCGCCTGCCCGAAAAACAGCGCACCGACGCCGACGCCCTGGCCGACACCATCATCCCCACCCAAGGCGGCCCGTTGCTGCCGCTGCGGTGGCTCGCCGACGTCAAGGAGACCGAAGGCCCCGCCACCATCAACCGCGAATGGGGCCGGCGTTTCCTCAAGGTCGAGTGCAACGTGCGCGGCCGCGACGTCGCCTCCTTCGTCAAGGAGGCGCGCTCTCGCATCGCCGCCGAGGTGCAGGTTCCCGAAGGTTACCTGATTGAGTGGGGCGGCCAGTTCGAACACCTGGAACGCTCGAAACTCCGTCTCATGATCGTGGTGCCCCTGACGCTCGGCCTCATCTTCATCTTCCTTTTCTTCAGCCTGAACAGCCTGACCGACGCCCTGGTGGTGTACACGGGCATCCCCTTCGCGGCGGTCGGCGGGGTGTTCTCGCTGTGGCTGCGCGGCATCCCGTTCAGCGTAAGCGCCGCCGTCGGCTTCATCGCCCTCAGCGGCATCGCCGTGCTGAACGGCCAGCTCCTGGTCTCCACAATCCGCACGTTCCGCGCGCGGGGCGCGCCGCTGCACCAGGCCGTCATGGGCGCCGCACAACAACGCCTGCGGCCCGTGCTGGCCACGGCCATCACCGACGCCGCCGGGTTCATCCCCATGGCCCTTTCCACGGGCGTCGGGGCCGAGGTGCAGCGCCCGCTGGCCACCGTCGTCATCGGGGGGCTTGTCACCTCGACGGTGCTCACGCTCCTGGTGCTCCCCGTCATCTACACGTGGAAGAAGGGACGCCCCGCCGAATAGGATTTGACCCCGGCGGCCTCAGAAGCTAGAATCTTACGCGCAATCGGTTCCATTCTGAGGATGACGAGCAATGGCGATGAAACTGGCGGAACTGGCCAAACACGTCGGCGGAACGGTGGTGGGCGACCCGGCCACCGAGATACGCGGCGTGATGACCCTCGCCGAGGCCGGCCCGGGCGATATCACGTTCCTGTCGAACCCGAAGTACGAAAAGCTCCTGGCCGAAACCCGGGCCGCCGCCGTCATCGTGTCGCCCAAGGTCAAGGACGTTCCAAGACCGCTCATCGTCTGCAACAACCCCTATCTCGCCTTCGCGCAGATCGTCAAGCTCCTGCTCGACAACGCGCCCTACAAGCCCAAAGGCGTTCATCCGACCGCCCTCATCGGCCCCGGCGCCGTCATCGGCCAGGATGCAACCATCCACCCCTACGTCGTCATCGGCGCAAAGACCCGCATCGGCGACCGCGCGCAGATTTATCCCTTCTCGCATATCGGCGACGATTGCGTCCTCGGCGACGACGTCATAATCCGCTCCAACGTCTCCATTTACCACGGCACGCAGATCGGAAACCGCGTCGAGATACATTCCAATGCCTCCATCGGCTGCGACGGCTTCGGCTGGGCGCCCGACGGCGAGAAGTACTATAAGATACCGCAGGTCGGCGTCACCGTGATCGAGGACGACGTGAGCATCGGGTCCGGCTGCGCCATCAACCGCGCCGCGCTGGGCAAGACCATCATCCGCAAAGGCGCCAAGCTCGACTGCCTCGTGCAGATCGGCCACAACGTCGAGGTCGGCGAGAACAGCATTCTGGTGGCGCAGGTGGGCGTCAGCGGCAGCTCCAAGCTCGGCAAACACGTCACCCTGGCCGGCCAGGTGGGGGTGGTGGGCCACATCAACATCGGCGACAACGCCATCGTCGGCGCACAGGCCGGCGTCACCAACGACGTGCCGCCCAACGAAACGTACTACTGGACCCCCGCGATCCCCGGCGACCTCGCCCGCCGCTGCGCCGTGCTCCTCCACAAACTGCCCGAAACACGCGACACGATCAAGGAACTTCTCGAGCGCGTCGCCGCGTTGGAGAAGAAACTGGGGGCGGACAAACAGTAGGGTTCAGGGTTCGGGGTTCCGGGTTCAGGAACGGAAGAGAAACGGCGAGGAAACAACCTGTGAACGCCGGAAAGCACAAAGGGAAAGGCAGGGCCTTGGCCGGCCCTCACCCCCTGTCGGCTTCCATCGGCGCGCATCGGCGGTTCCATAAACATGTCTGAGCGACTCGGTCTGATCGCCGGCAATGGCCGTTTTCCCATCCTGGTCGCCCAGGGCGCGCGGGCGGCGGGGATGGAGGTGGTCGCCGTCGGCTTTCGCGGCGAGACGGACCCGGAGCTGATAAAATACGTCGCGCGCCTCCACTGGTCGGGCATCGCGCGCATCGGCGGGTGGATTCGGAAACTGCGCAAGGAAGGCGTCACGAAGGCCGTCATGGCCGGCGGCGTGCGCAAGGCCAACATGTACAGGCCGTGGCGCCTCGTCTATTACCTGCCCGACCTGCGCACATTACGCTTCTGGTACCGGACGCTCCGCGACAAGAAGGACTACACGATCCTGGAAGGCCTGGCCGACGAACTGGCCCGAGACGGCATCGAACTTCAAAATTCGCTCACGTATATGACCGACCATATCGCCCGTGAAGGCTGCCTGACGCAGCGCAAACCCACCGACGCCGAGTGGAAGGACGTCGAGTTCGGCTTCCGCCTGGCCAAGGAGATGGCGCGGCTGCAAGTCGGCCAGACCGTCGTGGTCAAGGAGCAGGCCGTCATCGCCGTCGAGGCCATCGAAGGCAGCGACGAGGCGATCCTGCGCGGCGGCCGGCTGGGCCGGGGCAAGGTCGTGGTCGTCAAGGTCTCCAGACCCGGCCAGGACCTGCGCTTCGACGTGCCCACCGTAGGACCCAACACCATCGAGACACTCAAACAGGCCCGCGCCGCCGTCCTGGCCCTTGAGGCCGACATGGTCCTCATGCTCGACAAGACCGAAGTCCTCGCCGCCGCCGACAAGGCCGGCATCGCCGTCGTGGCCGTCAAGAGCGCCGGAGAAAGATGACAGCAGTGAATTACGGGCCGAACAGATCAGCCCCCTTGCTGAAGTCCTGCTTCTTGCTGTAACATGAACGCATGAAGAGGAAAGTCTACATTGAGACCACCGTCGTCAGCTATCTGACGGCCAACCCGAGCCGAGACTTGATTATCGCCGGCCACCAGGAGGCCACCCGCCAGTTGTGGCCCAGACTCCTGTCCGAATTCGAAAGCTACATTTCGGCCCTGGTGTATGAGGAGGCCCGCCGCGGCGACCCGGCTCAGGCACAAGAGCGCCTGAAGGCCATCGCGCCCTTTCCCATGCTTGACATTGACGACGGGATTCGAGAACTCTCGGCCAGGATCATCGCCGCCAAAGCAATCCCGACAAGATGCCCCGAAGATGCCCTCCATGTTGCGGTGGCTGCTGCCAACGGCATGGAGATTCTCGTTACATGGAATTTCAGCCATCTCAACAACCCCTTTACGCGCATGATGGTCAGGCAGGTTATTGAGAACAATGGATACCAATGTCCGGAAATTTGTTCCCCGGACGAGTTGTTGGAGGCCGAACAATGAAAGACCCCATTGTCGCCGAAGTCCGGAAACATCGAATGGCGCATACGCGAAAGCACAACTATGATCTATGCGCCATCTGCGAAGATCTCAAGAAGGTACAGCAGACCTCGGGCCATAAAGTCGTCCGGCTTCGCCCACGTAAGCTGGAAAAGAAACGCCGCTCCATTTCCGCGTCGTAGAGGAAAATCGCCGTCAAGAGCGCCGGAGACGGCGGGATAGAAGCTCAAACTCGCGTTGCACAGCGATAAGGCATTCCATGGATTACCTCATCACGCTCAAAGCCTACGTCGGCCTGACGCACGGCGCACGACGCCACCATTATTCACTCCGGGAGTACCACCGCGTCCTGTCGGAGTCCCGCCTGCGGCAGGCGCCTTTCACGCTCATCACGGCCCTCGGCCAGGAGTCCGGCGCGGAGGAAGACGTGGGGATACTCGAGCTTGACCACCGATTCCAGACCGCCTCGGACCTGCAACGCCTCTGCGACCAGCTCAACGACTTCTTCTCCAGGATTTTCAAGGAACTCGACCAGCGCTGGATTCACATCACGTACCTGGTGAGCCGACAGGGCGTGCCCGTCAAGCATTCCACGCTCGATCTCATGCGCGACGAAAAGACGCGCATCGAGGCCCCCGACGTCTTCGCTTTCCCGCCCGCGTGATGACCCCGCCGGCTACCGGCCCTGGACCGGCTGGGGCGGGCGTTCGGCCGCGCACGGAAACGGACCGCAGGCGCGACAGCCATGGAGACGGCAATCGGGGCTGGGTTCGCGGCGATAGGCGCGTTCGCGTTCGTCGCGCAGAAAGGCCGTACTGACGCCGCAGGAGATGTGCGACCACGGCAGGGCCTCATCGTCGTTGCGGCGGCGGTTGGCGTACGCGGTCGGATCGAGGCCCGCCTCGTCGAACGCCTCCTGCCACCGGGCAAAGTGGAAGTGCTCGTCCCAGCCGTCGAACCGGCAGCCCTTGCGCCAGGCGGCCAGGAGCACGCGGCCCAGGCGGCGGTCGCCGCGCGTGAAGACGCCTTCGAGAAAACTGCGCTCGATGCGGTGCATCCGCAGCCGCGCCGAACCCCGCCGCATCCGCGCCTTCAGACGCCGGTCAATCTCGCGAAGACGCTCCATGCTCGCCATCGGCTCCCATTGGAAAGGCGTATGCGGCTTCGGAACGAAAGGCGCGACGGCCACGTTGACGTTGGCGGGGTACCGCGAGACCTCCCGGCGCAGCATCGCCACCTTGTAGGCCAGGTCGGGGATGGCATCCACGTCCTCGTCGGTCTCGGTCGGCAGACCGACCATGAAGTAGAGCTTCACGAGCTGCCAGCCGTTTTCGTACGCGGCACGCACGCCGTTGAAAAGCTCCTCGTCGGAAATGTTCTTGTTGATGACGCGGCGCAAATCCTGGCGCGCCGCTTCCGGCGCAACGGTGAGACCCGACTTCCGCACCGCGCTCAACATCTCCGGCAACGCGCTCAACTGCTCGCCCACGCGCAGCGACGGCACGGAGACGTTCACGCCCCTGGGCGAGAACTCGCGCGACAAAGTCGCGATGAGGGCGTTGAGTTCCGGGTAGTCGCTCGTGGAGAGAGATGTAAGCGAGATCTCGCAGTGGCCGGTCGCGGCGTAGGTGTCCCTGGCCTGGGCCACGATCGTCTTCGGCGAGCGCAGACGCACGGGACGCTTCGTCATGCCCGCCTGGCAGAAACGGCAGCCCTGCGTACAGCCGCGCATGATCTCCAGGGAGATGCGCTCGTGCACGGCCTGCACCAGCGGCACCAGCGGCGCCGACGGAAACGCCGCCAGGTCCAGGTCGGCCACGCGGGCAGCCTCGACAACGGCGGGCGCGCCGTCCTTGGGACGAAGGGAGTCAAAGGCGCCGTCGGCCTTGTAGCGGTCTTCGTAAAGCGAAGGAGCATAAAGACCTGGGACTTTTCTGGCCAGGGCCGCGATCATGTCCGCGCGCGAAGCGCCGCCTGCCGATTTCAACTCGCGGAACGCCTCTACCAGCGAGAGCAACGCCTCCTCGCCGTCGCCGATGACGAACAGGTCGAAGAAGTCCGCCATCGGTTCAGGCGAAAAAGCGCAAGGCCCGCCGGCGACGACGAGCGGATCGGACGTCCCGCGTTCGGCGGCCAGCAGCGGGATGCCGGCCAGGTCGAGCATCTCCAGGACGTTGGTGTTGCACATCTCGTACTGAAGAGAAAATCCGACGATGTCGAACTCGCGCGCGGGGGTGAAGGTTTCGAGCGAGTAGAGCGGCGCCCTCTCGGCGCGCATCTTCGCGGCCATGTCGGGCCAGGGGGCGTAGGCGCGTTCGGCGGCGGTCCTGGGATGCGAGTTGAGGATGGCGTACAGGATGTGCAGACCCAGGTGCGACATCCCCAGGGCGTAGGTGTCTGGAAACGCCAGCAGCACCTTGACGTCAACGGTATTATGGTCCTTGATCACGACGTTCGTCTCGCGCCCGATGTACTGGCCCGGCGTCTCGACGAACGGCAGGATTTTTTCGAGGAGCGTCTTGCGAAGAGAATCCATGAGGCCCTTTCAAATCCGCTTTCGACGGCAACTTACAGCCGATGATTTGATTATACAAAAGACGATGCCGGTTTCTGTCGGAAAACGAGGTTGTTTGAGTTGCGCGATGCGCCGCATCACCAGTCTTTCGCGGGACGCGGGGCGTCGGCGTTGAACTTGTCCTGAATCTTCCGGCGGTCCTGGAACCGGCCAAAGGTTTCGAGAAGGCGGGCGGCCTCCTCCTTGGACATCTCGATCTCGGCCTTCCGGGCCTTGTCCTTGCCGTCCTTCTGCTCCTGCGGCGACTTCGCCTCCTTCTCGTCCTTCTGCGCCGCGGCCTGGGCCTGTTGTGGCTCCTGCTTCTCCTGCTTGTCCTCGGCGTCTTTTTCCTTGTCCTTCTTGTCCTTATCGGACTGCGGCTGGTCCTCTTTCTTGTCGCCGGATTGCTGCTGTTTCTGCTGCTGTTGCTGCTGTTTCTCCCGGTCTTTATTCTGCGGCGGCTGTTGGGCGGACTTGGACTGCTCTTTGATCTTGTTCTGGACAAACTCGTAGTTGGCCTGGGCGTCGGCGAGAACTTTCTTCTGCTCCGAACCCAGGTCGTGCGCGTCCGAGAGGAGTTCGATGGTCTTCCGGTAGGCCTCCAGCGCATCGGGCAGTTTGCCCTGACGGTAGCGGCAGTTGCCGATGTTGTAGCGGGCCTTGGCCTCCAGGAGGGCGTCCCGGGTGTCCGAGGCCCGCTCAAAGGACTTTTCGGCCTCGTCGAAACGGTTCCTGCGATATTGCGCATTGCCGAGGTTGAACTGCACGAGGGAAGGTTCGGCGTTCTCGGCCTGAGCGTCGCCGTATCTGGCAACGGCCGCGTCGTAATTGCCGGCGCGGTAGAGGGCGTTGGCCTCGGACAAGGGGTCGGCGGCGGCCGCCGCGCCGGCCCCCAAGACGACAAGTGATACCACGCAGGCCCGGAGATTCATGTGCGTCTCCTCTCGTCCACGAGACCTTCTATCGCCAGCAAAGCGACGACCAGGAGCAGCGGCCACTGGAAGCGATGCTCGTAGCGGCGGACGTGCAGACTGCCGAGCAGGCGCTTCTCCATGGCGGCGATTTCGTCGGTGTAGCTGCGTTCGAGACCCCAGTCGCCGCTGTCGGCGGCCGAGTAGCGCGCGCCGGTCTCGCGCGCAATCTTTGCGAGCGCGGCCTCGTTGAGACGCGACTTGACGTAGTTGCCCTCGTTGTCCTTGAGGCGCTCGCGCTCGCCCTTCTCGTTGACGACCCAGATGTAATCGCCGGCCTTGCTCCCGATGCCGATGGTGTAGACGGGGACCTTTTCTTTCACGGCCTCCTGGGCGGCGGCGAGAGGATCGGCCTCGTGGTCTTCGCCGTCGGTGATGAGGATGACGACCTTGTGCTTCCGGGCCTTGGACTCGAAGGCGGCCAGAGATTTCCGGACGGCGCGGCCGATGGCCGTGCCGCCCACCGGCACGGAGCCTACCGAGGCGTCGTCGAGGAAGAGACTGAAGGCGGCGTAATCGAGCGTGAGCGGACACTGCACGAAGGCGTCGCCGGCAAAAAGCGTCAGGCCGATGCGGTCGCCGCGCAACACGCCGAGCAAGTCCTTGATCTTTCGCTTGGCGCACTCGAGGCGGTTGGGCTGCACGTCGGCGGCGAGCATCGAGCGCGACACGTCGAGGGCGACCATGATGTCAATGCCCTTGCGCTCGGTCTTTTCGAGGTGGTAGCCCCACTGCGGCTTGAGCAGAGCGAACGCGGCCAGGCCGGCGGCGGCGACCATGAGCGCGGCCCTGGCGCGCTGCTTGCGCAGGCTCACGCCTTCCAGGAGGCGCGCCAGCAGCGGACCGGCGGCAAAGGCTTCGAGGGCGCGGCGCCGCGACTTGAAGGCCAGCGCGTAGAAAAGAATCAGCGCGGGCGCCAGCAGCAACGCCCAGGCCATGTCAACGCTCGCGAACTTCATCGCCTCGTTTCTCTCTTTCCTTTCACCGTCACCCAGATGGGCGAGGACCAGGCGATCTCGCCGTCCTGTTGTGTGACGCGCACGTAGTAGCAATCGGTCTTCTTGATGAAGGCGTCGTCGTTGCAGGTGATGGCCTCGCGGTCGCGCGAGCAGCGGTGGTAAAGCGTGTCGGCATTATTCTTTACGACAACGATGTCGCGGAGCGGACACGTTCCCACAGCGCGGACCTCGATCTTGCGCATGAGGTGGTCGTCGTCGGTCTCGATCTCGGAACCCATGAGCAGACCGTTAAGGCGGAAGTCCAGGATGATGCGCTCGCCGGTGGTGGCGTAGCACCGGCGGTCGTGGAGCGCCTCGAAGACGCCCTCGCGCGTGAAGTCGCGAGCGAGCACGGCCACGCGCCCGCTGCCCAGGTCGTGGTACAGGTGAGGATGCTTCGGGAGGCCCTGGGCAAAGCCCGGGTTGCCGTCGTGGCCGTCCGAAGAGGCGATGAGACCGAAGCGATAGCCTCTGGCCAGGGCGTTCTGGACGTAGAGGTCCTTCCAGCGGTCGGCGCCGCGGCCAAGGTGGGGATTGTGGGCATACTCGGAGTTGCCCCAGCTCGAGTAGATTTCGACGAGGCGGTCGAATTCCGGATCAAAGTAGTCCCAATTGAACGGATGCGTGACGGCTGTAGGATGATGAGGGACGGTGATGGCGTCGGCCTGGAGTTCGCGGAGCTTGCGCCAGAGGTCGCGCGGAGTGTCGTTCTGCGGAGTCCACTGGTCGCCGCCCTTGCGCGCGGTGAAAAAAGGCATATCGCTGCGCAGGTAGTAGACGTTCCGATGCCCGTGAAGCGAAGAGGTCCACTCGAAGGCGGGAAGTGTGACAAAACGGTTCGGGGCGTTGAATCGGTCGGTCGCTTCGCGGCGCAGCGCCCAGCCGTCGTCGTCCCAGATGTCCACATCGTGTTCGGAGAGGGCGTAGAAGTCGAGGTTGGCGACGTCGCGGGCGTACTGGAAATTTTCTTCAATGGCGCCGGAGCCGCAGCCCGATCCGGGACCTTTGCGCCCGTGGCCGCTGTGGGTGTGGATGTCGCCGAAGAGCAGGCGATGACCGGCGATCTCGACGGGTTTTTCCTTCTGCGTGAGGGGTACGAGCGCAGAGACAAAATCCGTCAGCATGAGGTTGTCGCGCACGCCGTCGAGCTTGAACCAGTGGCGCGAGACATTGCGGTTGCGGGCAACCACCTTCAGGCGCAGCGGCTTGCCGGGCGTCAGGCGCGACGCGGGCACGTGGAGCAGACCCAGGCCGAAGGAGGCCATGGACTCGCCGGCGATGACCGAGTCGAGCGTAAAGGAGCCGCCCTCCGGACTGGACGAGACCCACTTCGGGGTGTACCAGAAAGAAGCCGCCGCCGAGCGCCAGCGTTCGGCATGCTTGACGACGCGGAACGAGAGCGCCTTTTCGTCGTTGAGGTAAAGGTCGAAATGGCCCGTAGGCTGCGTCAGAGGCGAGCCGTGGCCGAAACCGAGGCAAAGGACGAAAACGGCGCCGGAAGCGCCGGTGTCGGCCGGCAGGGGCGCGGTTTCCCAAGCGAGCCAGCGATCGCCCTCCTGGGTGACGTGCCAGGCGGAACCCCGCACCTCGCGGAAAGAGATCACGCGATCCGCGTTTTTCAGGGCATGGGAGTCATCGAGGATTTTGGCAAAGCCTTCGACCACCTCCAGCCCGCAGGCGCGGCGGATGTGCTCGACCAATTCGGCGGCCTGCATGCGGCCGGACCCATCGGACTTGAATGTGCTCACGGCAATCTCCTCAATACGGTGTTGGCCAGCAACACTTCAACCAGCAACAACCCGATGCCAGGAATGACGAACCACGGAAAAAGTTCGTGGTAGTCGGTGTAATGTTTGACTTTGGCCTCGGTCTTCTCGAGGGCGTCTATTTCCTTGTAGATGTTGCGCAGGGCCTCGGTGTCCGTGGCGCGGAAGTACCTGCCGCCGGTGAGGTCTGCGATTTTCTTCAGCGTGTCCTCGTCAATTTCCACCGGCTGGGCGACGTACTGGACGCCGAAGGGCGTATCCACCGGCACGGGGGCAGGACGGTCCGAGCCGGCGCCGATCGTGTGAATCTTGATGCCGAAAGGCACGGCGGCTTTGGCGGCAGTGAGAGGGTCAATGCGGCCCGTGTTGTTGCGGCCGTCGGTGAGGAGGATGACGACCTTGTTTTTCGCCTTGCTGGTCCGCAGGCGATTGACCGAGGCCGCGATGGCAGAGCCGATGGCCGTCGAGTCCGCGTCAATCATGCCGAGGCGAACTTTGTCGAGCAGTTGCAGAAGAACGCCGTAGTCGAGCGTCAGCGGACATTGGAGGTAGGCATACGCGGCGAAGACCACCATGCCGATGCGGTCGCTCTCGCACGCCTTGATGAAGTCCTTGACGACGTCCTTGACGACGTGGAGACGATTGCGGCGCTTGCCCTCGACGGTGAAGTCCTCGGCCCTCATGGAGCCCGAGACGTCAAGGGTAAGAATGATGTCCACGCCCTCGCTCGTGATTTCGTACTCTTCGATGCCCCGTTGCGGACGGGCCAGGCCGAAGACAAGCAGACAGAACGCCCCCGCCCGCAGGACAGGCAGGACGCGCCGCCCCATGCCGCCGCCGCTACGGATGAAACGGACGCCGGTCAGACTCGGAAAGCGCAAGGCGCCGGTCGCCGCACGCCGCCAGTAGAAGGCGAGCGTCGCGGGCAACAGCAGCAGCAAGAGGAGAAATTCTGGATTCCTGAAAGTCATAACTATTGCGTACACCTTTAGATACAAACACGCGCACAGACTATGGCCTCGCCATGGCAGGCGATGCGCTTCGCGGCGGAGTCGCGGCTTCGCCGATCACCTCTTTGGTCTCATCCACCAGACGACGGGCCGACAGATACGCCTCCTGGATTTCGTAGGGACGCGGCTGGTACTTTGCGAACTTCACCAGGTCGCAGTGCTGAAGAAAGACGCGGACCAGGTCGCGGTGGGCGTCTTGGAGAACGCGGGTGCGGGCGACCACGTCAAGGAATTCCTCCGTGGTCATGTCGGGCGCCAGGATCTTGAAGCGGTTCTGCACGTAGAGGCGCACGACCTCCGAGAGACGGAAGTAATACTCCCTGGTCCTGCCGGCGGCGACAAGGTTGGCGCGCTGCAGGTCGTCGATCTGTTCGTAGGCAATCTCATGAGCGAGGCGCAGGACCTCCATGGAAGCGCGGGCGCGAAGTCGTCTGAACAGATAGAGGCCGAACACGATGGAGATCGCGATGAAGGCGACGACGGCTGAGATGAACGCGATCACGCGCCAGAAACGGGAAGGGGCATCCACGACGTCCTGGATGTCTCGGACGTCCTTCATGGCGTCGGGCGAGTCGAGCAGCTTCTCGACAGTGAGGAAGAGCGCCGGCGACTCGATGAAACGCTCCATGGCGCCTGGGGCGCGGTAGCGTACGCGCGCGGGCGGGATGGCGTAGGAACCGAGAAGAAACGTGTCGAGCAGATACCACTGGACGCGGCGCACACGACCAGGCGCGACGGGGTGCGGGCCGTTTTCGCCGAAGTCCTTGATCGCAAAAGCGCCGAGACGGTCGCCGAAGACGGGCATCGAGACGTCCACGCCTTCGTCCGATTCGACGGCGATGGAGTAGCGGACGCGCTCGCCGATATGGATTTGGGGCTTGTCCAGTTCAACACGGACCGAGACCGGAGGCGCGCCGCCGTCGCCCGCCGAGATCGCCGCCGCCAGCAAGACGGCGGCGCAGACCGAAAGCCGGATTGTCCGTGAATGATGTCGCAACATGCTGATGCGCTGCTCGCTTCCGAACACTTTAGAACCGCATTCGCCGCTCGCGCATGCGGAAGAATTTCAGCAGATCATGGATGTACGGCTTGTCGGTCGTGACGGCGATTTCGTCCACGCCGGCCGAGCGGAACAACGACCGGCGAGCGGTCTCGGCGTTGCGGGCGAGGTCGCCGAACGCCGAAGCGAACGCCCGTCCGCGCGCGTCCACGAGCATGCGCTCGCCGGACTCGGCGTCCTCCAGCTCGACAAAGCCGAGGGAAGGGAAAACGGATTCGCGCGGGTCGGAGATTGACAGAGCGATGATATCGTGGCGCTGAGAGGCGATGCGCAGGGCGCGTTCGTAACCTGAGTCGGAGAAATCGGATATGACAAACGCGACGGCGCGGCGCCTGGTGACTTTCGAGAGGTATTCGAGAGCCGTCGAGATATTGGTGCGGCGGCCGCGCGGCTTGAAGTAAAGCACCTCCCGGATGAGGCGCAGGACGTGGCGACTGCCCTTCTTGGGAGGCACGAATTTCTCGATTTCGCCGGTGAAGGCCAACAGGCCAACACGGTCCTTGTTGCGGATGGCCGAGAAGGCCAGCACGGCGGCCAGTTCGCCGGCGATCTCGCGCTTGAAGGCGGCGGCCGAGCCGAACTCCTGCGAGCCGCTGACGTCCACGAGGAGCATGACCGTTAGTTCGCGCTCCTCGACGAACTTCTTGACGAAGGGCCGGCCCATGCGCGCCGTGACGTTCCAGTCAATGGCGCGGATCTCGTCGCCGGGCTGGTACTCGCGGACCTCTTCGAACTCCATGCCGCGCCCCTTGAAGACGCTGACGTATTCGCCGGCGAACAGGTCGTTCACGATGCGGCTGGTGCGGATCTGGATCTGCTGGATTTTGCGGATGATTTCTTTCGGGAGCATGGCGCCTCAGAACGGCTGAATGGCACGCGAGACGGATTGCGCCTCACGTTCACGAGTCACGGAACCTCCACGTGGTCAAAGATGGTCTGAATGACATCCTCGGAGGTCATGTCCTCGGCCTCGGCCTCGTAGGTGATGATCACGCGGTGGCGCAGCACATCCATGCCGATGGACTTCACGTCCTGAGGAGTGACGTAACCGCGCCCCTGGAGAAAAGCGTGGGCCTTCGCGGCGATGGTGAGGTAGATGGTGGCGCGGGGCGAAGCGCCGTACTGGATGAACTGTTCCAGGTCGAGTTTGTACGCCTTCGGGTCGCGCGTGGCGAAAACGAGGTCCACGATGTAGTCCTTCACCTTCTCATCCATGTACACGTCGTCCACGGCGGCGCGGGCGCGGAGGATGTCCTTCGGGCCGACGACGGACTTGATGTCGAAGACGCGCGAGGTGACGGCCATGCGGTCCATGATCTCGCGCTCCTCCTTCTTGTTGGGGTACGTGATCTTCAGCTTGAGCATGAAACGATCCACCTGGGCTTCGGGAAGAGGATAGGTGCCCTCCTGCTCGATGGGATTCTGAGTGGCCAGGACAAGGAAAGGCTCATCAAGTCCGAAGGTCTGGTCGCTGATTGTAACCTGTTTCTCCTGCATGGCTTCGAGCAAGGCGCTCTGCACTTTTGCGGGGGCGCGGTTGATTTCGTCGGCCAGGATGATGTTGGCGAAGATCGGGCCTTTCTTGGTGGTGAAGTTGCCTTCCTTGGGGTTGTAGATGAGCGTCCCGACGAGGTCGGCGGGAAGCAGGTCGGGCGTGAACTGGATGCGCTGGAACTTCACGTCAAGCGTCCGAGCCAGGGTCTTGACGGCCAGTGTCTTGGCCAGACCCGGCACGCCCTCCAGGAGCACATGGCCGTTTGCGAGCATGCCGATGAGCAAACGGTCCAGCAGGTAACGCTGGCCGACGATGATCTTGCCCATCTCGCGCTGGACCGCGTCCACAAAGGCGCTTTCGCGCTTGATCCTTTCCGCCAGTTCGCGAACATTGGTGGACATGCAAACCTCCGTGTTGTTGCAGTTTGGCTAGAACAGAAGATGCGCCAGGAGCCATGCGACAAGGCTCGCGGGCAGAACCACGAACAGTCCCCGCTTTGCTCCCTTTTCGAAGGCGGCGCTGGCGCGACGGCGGCCTTCGGAGTCCTGATCCTGGTCGGTCTTGAAGGCGGCGGCATCAGGACCTTCGCGGAAATTATAGTAGGCGGCCGTAGCCGACGCCTGGCCGTAGAGGAAGATCAGGGCAACCACGCAAGCCCAATAGACGAAGTCCACCAAGGAGCCAAAAGGCAGCCGCTGCACTGCGATACTGCCCAGGATGACCCCCCCGATAGCCATGAGCGCGCCTTGGGCGAACCAGCCGAGTTGGCCGGAGCGAGGCATGCCATTCTCCTTTTCATTGAGAGCCGACGGACAGCGTCTTTGCGCGGTCGGGGTCGAGAGGCGGCGACTCGATGATGCGCTCGGGCGACTCGGGAGCAGGCTTTTCCGGAACGCCAGCCCCCACCGCCACCGGGGCCGGCCTGGGCGCGCGCACCCTGACCGCGACAGAAGGCCGTTTCTGGGCCTTGCTGTAACGGGCAGCGAGGGCCGCCGCCATGCGGACGTTTTTCTCGCCGGTCTTGCCGCGCAACAGGACAAGCGGACCGGGAATCTCCACCAATTCAAGAAGCAGATCTCCGGGACGCGAGAAGGTCTGAATTTTTTTGTTGTCCGATTCGTTCCGGCCGACAATGGCCTTGGTCTGCGGGTCGAGCCGGAAATGGCGGCCCATTTTCAGGAGGTGGACGTCGTTGATGGTCGCGTCGCAGTGCTTCAGGAGGTCTCGCATGCGCGCGGCGAACTGGGGATCGGTAAGCAGGCAGCCTCCCGCCGGACAGGGAAAGTCCTTCAGGCGGAAGACGTCGGCCAGTTGGTACTGCTCCTTGCGCGAACGGCCCTTGATGGCCAGAAGCTTTTCACGGTCCACAAGGCCCTGCTGTTCGGGGATGGTGGGTTCGAGCCACTTGGCGCACAGCGGGCGCAGCACCAGGCCTTCGACGCCGGCTTCGCGGTCAATGAGTTTCATGGCCTCGCGCCGCTGCGACATAGGCCGCTGGCCGAGGACCTCGCCGGTGATGAGAAAAGAGGCGCCGGTCTGACGCATGTATTCGGCGGCCTTGCGGAACAGGTTGATGCGGCAGTCAATGCAGGGATTCATGTTCCTGCCGTAGCCGTGTTTGGGGCGCTTGACGATTTCGAGAAATTCCTGGCCGGCAAACATGACCTTGACCGGCACGCCGGCCTCGGCGGCGGCCTGCTTGGCCTCCAGGCACTGGCCGGCGCTCGTGCAGCGGCAGAAGAGCGTCACCACGGTGAGACCCTCGATCTGGATGCCTTGCTGCTTCATCACATGGACGGCAAGGCGACTGTCAAGGCCGCCGGACAGAAGGGCAATGGCTTTGGTCAATGCGCTTACCTCGTCGGTGACGGAAAGAAACGAACTGCTCCGGATATTTCATTATACCAGTTGCAGGGAGGATTTCGAGCGGGGAAGACGAAGCGCGACCGGGTCTACCTGTCATGTGCGCCGAAGGATGGTCAAGGCTTTTTCCCGTCCTTCCCGGGCGCCTGAGGCCCTGGGTCTTTGGGCTTGTCCTCATTCTTGTCGAGCGGTTGCCCTTTGATGATCTTGCGGGGGAAGAGGTTGACGGTGATGCCCTCCTCTTCGAGGATTTTGCGGGCGATGTAGAGGAAGTCGGTATGCTCGACGATGTTCAGGAGGCGCAGGGAGACGTCGAGGGTGGCGTCGAGCTTGGCGGAGAGCGTCGTGAGGTTCTGGGTGAGCGCGGGGAGCTTGCCGGAGACGGCGGCGACGTTGGCCGAGATGACGGCGAGGTTCTTGGCAATCTCGCCGGAGTGGGCGGCCATGCCGGCGGCGATCTTATCGGCGTTTTCGACGGTGCGGGAGATCTGCTGTTCGTGCCGCGAGAGAAGGTCGGAGGAAGTCTTCGCCAGCTTGTGGGCGGCGTCGAGGGTTTCGGAGACCTTGCGGCTGTTCTGGGCGACGACGTCGTCGGAGGTCTTGGCCAGCTTATTAAGGGCATCGAGCAGTTCGGAGAATTTCCGGCTGTTCTGGGCGGTCATGGCCTTGAGGTCGCCGGAGAGGTCGCGGAGGTTGCGCATGGTCTCGGGCATGGTGGCCTGGGCCTCGGCGACGGATTCGCGGAGCAATCGGGTGAGGACGGCGGCGTCGGCCAGCATGCCCGGTTTGCCGGCGGGGCCGACCAAGGCGTCGAGGACGGGCTTCATCTTGGTGATGAGCTGGTCAATGTCGGTGGTCTCGACGACGTTGGAGAAGACGTCGCCGGACTGCAGAAGGGGCGCGGTGTCGGACTGGGGGAGGATGTCGAGGTATTTTTCGCCGAGGAGGCTCTTGGCGCGGATGGTGGCCACGGCGTCATTTCGGACGCCCGCGGCGGGAAGCAGGGAGAAAGCGATCCTGGCGCGTTTGCCTTCGACCGCCAGAGCGCGCACGGTGCCGACGCGCACACCGGCGATGCTGACGGCGGCGTCCTTGACAAGGCCCGAAGCGTCTTCAAAGTAGACGGCGGCGTGGATGCTCTCGCCGACGCCTACGCCGCCGATCTTCAGGGAGAGATAGGCGAGCATGACCAGAACGACGAGGACGAAGACGCCGAGCTTGATCTCGTTGACGAAGAGTTTTCGGGCCATTCGATCATTGCTCCTGTGAATGGAACGCCGCGGGGCGATCCTGATTATAGCGTTTTGTCAGACGACCTGCATGGGGCCTTCGGCTTGACGGGCGAAGAACTGGCGCAGGATCGGGTTCTGCGAGTTTTCGACCTGTTCCCTGGGGCCGTACTCGATGAGGCGGCCCTCGTAGATCATGCCGATGTTGTGAGCGATCTGGAACGTGCTGGAAATGTCGTGGCTGATGACGATGAAGGTGATGCCCAGCTCGTCCTGAGTGCGCTTGATGAGCTTGTCCACGGTGTCGGCCATGACGGGGTCGAGGCCGGAGGTCGGCTCGTCGAAGAGGACGATTTCGGGGTCGAGGGCAAGGGCGCGGGCGAGGCCGACGCGCTTGCGCATGCCGCCGCTCAGCTCGGAGGGCAGCTTGGCGCCGATGCCGGGGAGGCCGACCTGGCGCAGCTTGCGCTCGACGATGTCGGCGATCTCCTTGTCCTTTTTCCTGGTGTGGTGTCGAAGCGGGAAGGCGACATTCTCGAAGACGGTCATGGAGTCGAACAGGGCGGCGTCCTGGAAGAGCATGCCGAATTTTTTGCGGACCTCGTAAAGCTCGTCCTCGCTCAGCTCGGTGATATTGACGTCGTCCACCCAGATTTCGCCCTCGTCAGGCTCGATGAGGCCGACGATGTGCTTGATGAGGACGGTCTTGCCGACGCCGCTGGGGCCGATGAAGACGGTGGTCTTGCGCTGCTCGATCACGCAAGTGATGCCGTCGAGGATTTTTCTGCCGCCGAGGGACTTGGAGAGGCCCTTGATTCGGATCATGAGAACATCACCTCGCTCATGAAATAATTGGCGACAATGCCGAGCACGCACGAGACCACGACGGCGCGGTTGGTGGCGCGGCCGACGCCCTCAGCGCCGCCGGAGGCGGTGTAGCCGCAGTAGCAGGAGACGAAGCTGGTGATCGCGCCGAGGACGACGCCCTTGATCATGCCCTTCCAGACGTCCATGAGCGTGAGATAGGAAGCAACGCCGGACCAATAGGCGCCGGCGGTGACCTTGAGCTGGACGACGGTGACGACGTATCCGGAGACGAGAGAGAAGAAGTCGGTCAGAACGACCAGGAGCGGCAGAGCGATGACGGTGGCGATAATCTTGGGGACGACGAGAAGCCGGAAGGGGTTGACGGCCATGACCTCCAGGGCGTCAATCTGCTGCTTGACGCGCATGGTGCCGATGCGGGCGGCCATGTCGGTGCCGCACTTGGCGGCGAGCATGGCGGAGGCGCCCATCGGGCCCATCTCGCGCACGCAGGAGAGGCCGACGAAGACGCCCACCATGTCCTGAGCGCCGAATTCCTTGAAGGTGTAGTATCCCTGAAGGGCGATGTTCATGCCGACGAAGATGGAGATGCAGGTGACGACGGCGAGAGAGCCGAACCCGATGGAGGCCAGTTCCTCGAAGACGACGCGGCCGTTGGGCAGTGTGGTCAGGAAGACCCTGACGGTGCGGCCGACGAAGCGGGCGGCCGAGCCGAGGCCGGCGAGGGCGTCGAGCGCCCGGCGGTTCAGGACGTCGGCGGCGTTTACGATCGAGGGCATGACGGATGTTTTCATCTTCAATGGGGTCCGACCAGGGCGAAAAACGCCGAGCTTACGAAGTAATTGACGATAGACAGAGCCATGACGATCTGCACGACGGCGCGGTTGGCGGCGCGGCCAACGCCGGCGGCGCCGCCGGTGGCGTAAAATCCGTGATAGCAACTGACGCCGGAGATGATGGCGCCGAAGATGGTGGCCTTGACGAGGCCCTGGTAGATGTCGGCCATGGTGACGAGGGAGTACAGGTTGGCCATGAAGGCGCCGTGGTTGACGCCCTTGAGGGGGACGGCGACGATCCAGCCGCCGACGACGCCAAGGACGCAGCCAATGACGGTCAAGAGGGGGTTCATGATCGTGCCGGCGATAAGGCGCGGCATGATGAGGTACTTGAGGGGGTTGACGGCCATGACCTCCTGGGCGTCTACTTCGTCTTTGACGCGCATGGTGCCGAGTTCGGCGGCCATCGAGCTGCCGGCCTGCGAGGCGACCATCATGGAGGCGACGCCGGGGGCGATCTCGCGGAAGATGGCGGTGAACAGGAGGCTGCTCAGGAGGCGCTCCGCGCCGAAGATGCGGAAGATGATGAGGCCCTGGAGGGCGACGATGCCGCCCATCGGGATGACGACGGCCATGACGGGGACGAGACAGCGATATCCGATCATGACCATCTGGCGCACGGTTTCGCGCAGGAAGAAGGGAGGCCGGCGCGAGGCCCAGACAGCGCCGACCGTGAGCGCCGTGATGCCCCCCAAGCCGCTGAGAAAATTGCGGACCCACCTGAACATGCTTGTACCACGCAAGAACCAACAAAGGCGCAGATACGCCGAGCCAAGACAAACGCCAACCATTTCATGCCGGGGTCATGATGTCCGAGGGACAGGGGCCATGCGGCCCGCCCCCGGCAAGGAAGTCGTGGATCGTGAGTGTCCGACGTTTCCGGCGATTTTGGGCCGCAGCGGTCCGGAACGGTCTCCCGCCGGCGGCGCTATCTGCCCCGAACAATGTCGGTGATCTTGTCAAACTCGGCCTTGAGGCACTGGTAGAGCTGCTGGTAGACGGGGTAGTACCTGGCGTACAAAGCGGCGCGTGCGGCATCGGGCGGCAGCTCCTCCTCGACGCGGATGGCGGCTTCGCACGCCTGCTCGACCGAAGCCCATACGCCGGCGCCGACGCCGGCCAGAAGCGCCACGCCAAAGGCGGGACCTTCGGAGGCGTTGATCGTGCAGACGGGGTGGCCGTAGATGTCGGCCTGCATTTGACGCCAGAAATCGCTGCGTGCGCCGCCGCCGGAGACGCGAATCTGGCTGATGGGAATGCCCATGCCGCGAATGATTTCGAGCGAGTCGCGCATGCCGTAGGTGACGCCTTCCATGAGGGAGCGGATCAGATGCGGCTTGGTGTGGCGGGCGGTGAGACCAATCCAGCCGCCGCGGGCGTTGGGGTTGGCATGGGGGGTGCGCTCGCCGGTAAGGTACGGCAGGAAGAGAAGGCCTTCGGAGCCGGGTTCGGCCTCCTCGGCCTCTTCGCAGAGGATATCGTAGGGGTCCACGCCGACCTTGTCGGCCTGGTCGCGTTCAAGCTCGGCCAGGTTGTTGCGGAACCACTGGAGCGAACCACCCGCCGAGAGCATCACGCCCATCACGTGCCACTTGCCGGGGACGGCGTGGCAGAAGGTGTGAACGCGGCCGAGGGGGTCGGTCTGAACGGAGTCGGAGAACGCGAAGACGACGCCGGAAGTGCCGAGCGTAGCGGAGATGGCGCCGGTCTTCACGATGCCGTTGCCGACGGCGCCGGCGGCCTGGTCGCCGCCGCCGCCGACGACGGGCGTACCGGGCGGCAGGCCGAGGTCCGCGGCAACTTCGGCGGTCAGCTTGCCGCTGACTTCCGAAGACTCGTAACAGGCGGGCAGGAGGGCCTTGTCAATGCCGAGTTCGGACAGAACGATGTCGGACCACTTGCGGTTCTTGACATCGAGGAGCAGCATGCCGGACGCGTCGGAGACTTCGGTGGCGTACTCGCCCGTGAGCCGGAAGCGGATGTAGTCCTTCGGGAGGAGGATGTGTTTGGCTTTTTCGTAGATTTGCGGCTCATGGTTGCGGACCCAGAGGATCTTGGGGGCGGTGAAGCCGGTGAGGGCGGGGTTGCAGACCAGATCAATGAGCCGTTCCTTGCCGATCTTGGAGGTGATCTCTTCGCACTCGGCGCCTGTGCGCTGGTCGTTCCAGAGGATGGCGGGGCGCAGGACCTGGTTGGCTTCGTCGAGGAGCACCAGGCCGTGCATCTGGCCGGACAGGCCGATGCCCTTGACCTCTCGAGCGTCCACCTTGGATTTCTTGAGCACGGACTTGACGCTCTTGACGGTGGCCGTCCACCAGTCTTCAGGATTTTGCTCCGACCAGAGCGGCTGAGGGGAGGAATGAGGATACTCGACCGTGGCGGAGGCGAGGATGGTTCCCTTTTCGTCGCAGATGAGCGTCTTGGTGCCGGACGTTCCGATGTCAATCCCGATGAGAAATCCCATTCAAGCTCCTGTCGAAAGAAGGCCGGTCATTTTACAGAAAGGCGTCTCCACGAAAAGCTGAATTTTAACCGTGCGGCTTGCGGCAAGTCAAGGAAACTTCAGGTTAAAAGGAGAAACCCGGCCTCCGAGGGAGGCCGGGTTTCCATGGGAAAGGCAGCGGCTTGGAGAAGCGGCAGCGCCCGCGCGCGGCTCATTTCTTCTCCTTCTCCAGGTCCATCAGTTCCGACTGGAGCTGAATCTCGTCCACGGCGCGGGGGTCGCCCTGCCAGACGATCTTGCCGGAAGCGCCGATGAGGAAGGACCAGGGGACGCCCTGTACCCCGTAAGTCAGCGTCGTCTTGTAGTTGGAGTCGAGGGCGACCACGGTCTTCAGGCTGTTCTGTTCCAGAAAGGCTTTCACCTTTTCGGCCGGATCGTTGGTGACGGACAGGACGAGGAGGCCGTCGCCGGAGTAGTTCTCCTCAAGACGCCGCAGTTGCGGGACTGCGGCGACGCAGTGGGGGCATTGGGCCATGAAGAACTCCAGCAACACGACCTTCTTGCCCTTGAGGTCGGCCAGGTTCACGGGCTGCTCGGAATTCACCCAGCCGGACACCGTCAGCGCGGGAGGCTCCTGGCCCTTGAGGTTCTTGGTGCTCTGGGCAAGCAAGGGCGGCGAGCATAGGGCAACCAGACTCAGCGCCAGCAACGTCGTTCCTGCCTTCTTCATTTACGGATCCTCCGCTTCTCTGCCATGGGGAACGGGAATCCACTGAGCGCCCTGGGCGAGCGCCAACGACCTATCGCATACGTGCGGAGAATCACTTTTTCTCCACCGCCCGCAGCGCGTCCTCAATCTGATTTTCCTTCAGCTCGGCCGGATGGCCCTGCCAGAACACCTTGCCGTCGCGGCCGACGAGGAAGGCGCTGGGGATGCTCCTGATGCCGTAAGCGCGCACGGTCTGGCCGCCGTCGTCAATGCCGATCGTATAGGTCATGTTGTGCTGTTCGGCAAAAGGTTTGACGACGTCGGTTTTCTCCTTGGTGATGCTGATGACCTGCAGGCCGCGCGTGGAGAACTTGTCGGCAAGTTCCTTCATGTGGGGGATGATGGCGCGGCACGGCGGACACCATGTGGCCCAGAACTCCACAAGCACGACGCGCCCGCGCAGCCCCTCGAGGGTCTTGGGCATGTCGGCGGGGGCGTTGAGGAACTCGGCGATCTTGATCTCGGGCGGGTTCTGGCCGACGAAGTCGCCGCCCTCCGGAAAAGCGGCGCCGCTGAAGAACATCAGGCCCAGACAGGCGACCGGAATCGCCACGAGTCCGCGCAATGTCGTTCGCACGTTTGCTCCCTTCCCTGTAAGAGGAACGCTTTTTTGCCCCATTTAGAATATACCACAATAGGGCGCCGGACAATAGCCTGTCGGCCGGCCTGGGGCGCAACTCAGCGGAATTCGATGATTTCCTCCCCTTTGACGTCCACGTCGAACACGCCGTCCTGCGCGCTGATTTTCCTGCCGGCGGCGTCGCCGCGGCTGTGGAGGTTTGCGAAGCGGATGCGCGCCTCGCCGAAGGCGTGGAAGACGCGCAGGCGGACGGCTTCTTGAATGGGCCGGCCGTCGAGGCTGCGAACGGCGAACATGGCAGGCCTGGCGTACTTCACGCCGTTCCAGGTGTTGGCATGGAAGGCGACAAAGACGGGCGACTTCACGAGGAAACCGAAGGGCGGCAGCGACTCGCCGTCCACCTCGAAATCCTGCCCGCTGCCGTTGACGACGACGCGCATGAACTTGTCGCCGAAGACGGTCTGCTCGACGCGGCGGTCGGGCGTGAGAAAACGGTGATCGGTCATCGGCAGGGCGGCCGTCAGTTCGTTGATGGGGGAGAGGATTTCGTAGGTGTTCCGGATGAAGACGTCCGTGACGCAGGGCTTGACGGCGGCCGCCTCGCCCCAACCGCCGTCGCTGCGGGAGAAGCACGTCGTCTCAAGAAGTTCCGGCGCCTGCGGAACGGGCCGGAAACTGGCGCCCCTCTCGGAGACCTGGATCACGCCGACCTTGTAGCGTTGCGAGCCGTCGTCGCGGCCCATCAGCGTCAGCCGTTGAGGGCCGTCCAGAAGACCCACGCGGACATCGAAGACGCCCGTCAGCTTTTCGGGGACTTCCACGACGCGCGGCCCGACGGCGATCACGCCGCCCTTCTGCCACTGCGAGGAGGGCTTGGGGATGACATGATCGTCCTGGAACTTGATGTCCCCCTCGGCGTCGGTGAAATGGACGAAGACGCGCGTCGCATCGAGGGGGACGGGGCCGTGCACGGCCCAGGCGTACACAATTTCAAAAGACCTGGGTGACTTGGGCTTCACGCGTTCGACGCCCGGCAGGACGGGAATGCGCGCCGGCGCCGCTTTCTGG
>CAYPFP010000021.1:0-29970 GCA_964409935.1 uncultured Planctomycetota bacterium
TTCTTGACACTTTCCCACATCGCCAGTAAATTACAGGGGTGTTTTTCCGACGTTGGAAGGCGGCGTCAGTCAAGGCTCAAGGCCGCAAGCAACTCGGAGGAGGCTTCGTGATGGCCAGGGTCCGCTCTTGGTTGATGAAAGTCCCTGGCATAGTCTCGCGGAGTCCGGAAATGGAAGCCGCCGGCGGGGGGTGTATGCGGCGGCGTACGCAGAAGACAACGACGGAGATTCGCCCAGGCCCGACAGTCGCGCATATCCATTCACGCCCAGGAGCCGGGCAACGAATCTCCAAACCCGACATGCCGAAGCTTACAAACGGCGCAGGACACAGGGCGCCGACAATCCGAGCGCCTCAGGCTCTGACGGTAGAGTGCGAAGCGTGAAGAGGCCCGGTGCGATGGCCGGCACCATGGCGCGTGAGTCGTGCGCGACAGAATCGTTGCACGAGCGCCCTTGCCGAAACAAGAGGCACAGACGTTCGGTATGACCCTTACCGGGGGAGAGACGGAGACTGGGTGAAAGGCGTGGTCCTTCTCCAAAGGTGCCAGATATGACAAGCAGGAAACCGAATGAAGTAGGCCGCGTCCGTTCGGAGGGGAACGTGGAGCGACCTCAAGAAAGACGACCGCGTCTGCGCATCGTCCTGACGTTTGCGGCCCTGTACGGCCTGCTCGTCATGGCCAGCGGCGCGGCCTATGGACAGGGCCGGGCCATGGGAAGGGCCACGGGCGGCATTGACCGCGTACAGGCGGAGCGGGGACTTTCCGGCCGCTTTCCGTCGTCGCGCCTGACGCTGGAACCCGAACAGTATAAGGGCCTCCTCTCCCTCCCCGACCTGGGCGTCCTGCGCGTACTGCCGTATTACCAATTCAGCACATCGTTCAGCGACAACGTCTTCCTTACCTCCGACCGGTACAACCCCAGGTCGGACTGGATCTTTGACAACAGCCCGGGAATCACGCTCTCGTTGACGGGCAAGCAGCACACCTTCCAACTCGATTACATAGCGGACATCATCAACCACGCGGACTACCGTCAATTCAACCGCATCGAGCACGACCTCTCGACCCGTCTGACCGTTGATCCCACGCGGGCCTTGACCTTCACCGGCCAGAACCAGTTCCGTATTCGCGGCGTTCCTCCGCGATACCCGGAAGGGTTCCCCGACAACACCACGAAGAAATACGTGGACAACACCACCACCGTTCAAGGCGAATACCGGTTCGGCAAGCGATCCAGCGTCGAGTTGACCTATGATCACAACCTGGTCCGTTTCTATCGGACCATGTTCACCAGCTCCAACTTTACGGTGGACACCCTGACCCTGGACCTCTACTACCGCATTCTGCCCAAGACACGGCTTTTCGGCGAGTACCTGATCTCGTTTGTGGACAACGCCAACAGTGTCGTGGATATGAACACCGGTCAAGTCCTCGGCACGGACAATATCCGCCATCAGGTAACCACCGGGGCCGCCTGGGATGCCACGGCCAAGTTGCGCGGCAGGATACAGGGCGGTTACGAGTGGGTGGATTACGCTGACCTGCCCTTGTCCAGCGGACCCTTTTACTCGGCGGAATTGGAGTACGACTACTCGCGCCGTCTCCGCTTTGGGCTGCGCCTCCTGCAGACCATCACCGAGACAAGCCCCGTGGCCGCCAACACAACGGACGGCCTCAACTTCCAGAGTTCAAACGCCTCGTTACGGGTGACCTACAAGGTGGCCCGCAACCTTGACTGGCATGTGGAGGGGTTTGTGGTCACCGACAACTTTGCCTACCAGGACCAGCAGCAGAGACTAAACGAGGCCGGGCTGATCCAGTCGAACCGCAAGGACGTGCTGGTGGGCGTGGAAACCGGCCTCGACTGGGAGATCACGAGAAACGTCATGGTGGGGATTTCCTACCAACACCAGAATAACAAATCCACCGGAGAGACAGGAGGGGTGAACTCCTCCGACCTCAATAGTTACAGCGAGAACCTCTTGACACTCTACCTTTCTCTGGTATTCTGAAGGTAGTGTGATTGGCGGTGTTTGCGGACGATCCGAGGCCGCGCGTCTCGGCGGAGAACGGCGCGGCTCTAGCGACGTAACAAGCGAAGCGACGTTCACTCCCGAAAGATTGGTCGTCGCCCTGCGCAAGACTCGATGGCGTACGCGCGCAGGCGGAAGACCTCAGCCGGGCAGCAGAACCCCCGTTCCGCGAGAGTTTGACGAGCGCCATTTGCCGGAGCCGGGCCGCAACGCCACATGATGGCCGGAACGATGGCAGTGCGCTCGCCGGCAGGCCTTTGGCGAAGTTCAGAATCGAGTCCTTCAGCGCGCGCGCAAGCCCCGCAGATACGGGAGACGTGCATGAGAACAAGAATGTTGATGGCGGCCATGCTGGCCCTGTCGGCGGCCCTTGCAGGCGAGCGGCCCGCATCGGGCGCGTCGGCCTACACCCTGGGTCCGGGCGACAAGGTTCACGTCCATGTCTTCGACAACCCCGACCTCACCCATGACCTGACCATCCCCCCAACCGGCTACTTTGAGTTCCCCTTCATCGGGAAGGTGGAGGCCAACGGCAAGACCATCACGGACCTGGAACAGGACATCGCCAGGCGACTTGCGGCCGGCTACCTGATCAACCCCCAGGTCCGCGTCACCATCACGGAGTACCAGAGCAAGAAGGTGCACGTCATGGGGGCGGCCAAACGGCCCGGCACGCTCCTGCTCAAGTCCGACATGACGCTCCTGGAACTGATCACCGAGGTCGAAGGCCCCACCGAAGCGGCCAGCGGCCAGATCAACATCATGCAGGCGCGCAAGGACGACGCCGGCAAGGTGGTTTACGATATGAAGAGCGTCAACTACCGCAGCCTCATGGCCGGCGACGTGGAAAGCAACCTGCCCGTGCAGGGCAACGATTACGTCATTTTCGAGAGCAAGCTCGACAGCAAGGAGAACATCAACATCACCGGCGCCGTCCGCAAGCCGGGCATCCACCCCCTGAGCAAGAACATGACCTTGCTTGAGGCCATCGTCGCCGCCGAAGGAATCACGCAGGACGCCGGCGACCGGATCAACATCATCCGGAGCCGCGGCAAGACCGCCCACGCCGCCGACAAGTCCAATCCCGCCAACGGCACGCCGGACGTCAGCTTCGAACTGAGCCGCGTCATGACCGGCGAGATTGACTTCAAGCCGGCCAACGGCGACACCATCGTTGTGCCCCGCAACCAGGAACTGGACTACCGGTTTTTCGTCCTGGGGGAGGTCAAGGACCCCAAGGACTACCCCTGGAAAAAGGGAATTACGGTGTTGAACGCCATCAGCATGGCGGGGGGCCTGACCGAATACGGCACCACCAAGAATATTGACGTAGTGCCCAACATCGGCGGCCGCAGCGGCAAGGCCAAGCGTGTTCAGACCGATTATGAAGTCCAGCCGGGAGACACGATTGTCGTGAAAGAGGGTTGGTTCTAGAACGGATTCGGGACTTCGCATTGCGGATTGACGGCCGCGCTGCGAAGACGCAAGACGCGCCGTTCGCAACAAACAGAAGGGAGGCCCGATCATGCCGAGCGACGATGCCCAGGGCCACGTCCATGCCGTTGATTCTGAAAGAGGCACCACCGATTTCTGGTACTACCTCTGGGTGATACAGAAACGTCTCTGGCTCCTGGTAGCCGTCTTTGTGGTGGGGATGACCGGCACCCTCCTCTACGTCTCGACGCTGCGTCCGGTCTACAAGGCGACCGCCCAGCTTCTGGTGACGACCGCCAAGCCCGGAAGCGTGGCGGACGACGATTACACGGGCGCTTCCTATTTCCAGACCGAAGTCGTGGTGGAGACGCAGAAGGAACTCCTGAAGAATCTCGAAATTGCCGAAGAAGTCGTGACCGCATTGGGACTGGACAAACAGGACAGCGGCAGGCAAGAACAGGATCCCTCCCTCTTCCAACGCTTCCACAAGGCCGTGCGCCGTCTAATCTGGAGCACGAAGCGCGAGAAGGACGGCCCGGAGCAGCCCCTGGTGACCCAGATGGCCCAGTCCATCCTGGCCAATCTGGATGTGGAGCGCGTGCGCGGCAGCCTGAGCATCAACGTGAGCTACCGAGACGCCAACCCCGAACGCGCCGCCCTGATCCTGAACGCCATCATTCGCGCCCACATGGATCAGGAGAAGAAGCGCCGGTTCCGAGTCAGCACCGAGAAGCTGGAATGGTTGCAGGAACAGGCCGAGGTGCGCCGAGTCGCCCTCAAGAAGGCCGAGCAGGACCTGAACGAGTACCAGAAACAGATGAAAGAGGTCTCTCTCGAAGAAAGGCGCAACATCACCCAGGACAAACTGACCGACCTGAACAAGGCCCTGCACGACGCCCAGACCGCGCGCATGCACGCGGAGGCCACCCGCGCCAGCCTGCAAGAGCATACCAAGGCCGGAAAGGCCCTGGACACGTTTCCCAGGGCCAACCCCCTGCAGTCGGACGACTTCGCCAAGGTCAAGGCCACCCTCATAGACCTGCGCAGCCAGGAGATTTCGCTGAACCAGAAGTACGGCCCCAAACACCCTCAGATGTTGCAGGTGCGCGAACAGATCAAGGCCATCGAGGCCCAACTCGCCGAGATCGGCAGGAACATCGTCCAGCGCGTCGAAGCCGAGTACCAGCTCGCGGTCACGCGCGAGGCCGACTTCCAGAGAGCTCTCGAAGAACACAAGAAGCAGATATTCGAACTCAACGACCGCGCCATTGAGTACAACAGCAGAAAGCTCGAGGTCGAGAGCAACCGGAGACTCCTCGAACAGATTCTCCAGGAGATCTCTCAGACCGGCCTGGCCAGCACGATCAAGGAGAGCAGCATCCAGGTCGTGGCCGAGGCGCGCATACCCACGATGCCGAGCGGCCCCATGCGCTTCTACTCCCTGGCCGTGGGGACCATCCTCTCGCTGGTGACCGGCTGCGTGCTCGCCTTTGCGTTGGAGTACGTGGACAACTCCGTCAAGACCGGCGACGAGATTGAGCGACACGTCAAGGCCCCGTTCCTCGGTTTGATTGACAAGTACGAGGGGGACGGCAGCGCCGGGTCGGCCGGCTCGGCCTACCTGGTGACGATCAACGCCCCCAAATCCAACACATCGGAGAATTTCCGCAAGATTCGCACCAACATCATCTTCTCCTCCCAGGAGGCGAACCGGCGCGTCCTGCTGGTGACCAGCGCCGTGCCCCGCGAAGGCAAGACCCTGGTCTCCGTTAACCTCGCCGTCGTCATGGCGCAGTCCGGCAAACGCGTCCTGCTGGTGGACTGCGACCTGCGCCGGCCCATGATCCACAAGGTGATGAACTGCGAGAACGTCAAGGGCATCAGCAACTTCCTGGCCGGCCTGTGCCCCCTCGACGACATCATCCAGTCCACCCAGATCGAGAACCTGTGGCTGGTGACCTCCGGCCCGCTCCCCCCCAACCAGTCCGAGCTGCTCGGGTCCGAACCCATGCGCACCTTCCTCTCCGAAGTGGGCAAACGCTTCGACCTCGTCATCGTGGACTGCGCGCCCGTCACCAGCGTCGCCGACGCCCTCGTCCTGGGCAGCATGGTGGACGGCGTCGTCGAGGTGGTCAAGAGCCACAGCACCGCCCGCGGCCTCCTCGAACAGGCCACCCAGCACCTGCGCGACGTGAACGCCAAGGTCATCGGCGTGATCCTCAACTACGTGGATTTTCAGAAGACCGGATACGCTTACGGCAAGTACTACTCGTACCGGTACTACGGCTACTACGACTACAGCTACTACTCGTCCGAGGATGAGCCCAAGCTGCAGCAAGGCAAACGGCCTTCGAAATCGCACCGCCGCTCGGCCCCCAACGCCGATGCCACTGAAGGCGACAAGACCTGATAAGGGGGAGGCAGACGCCCATCCGGACCTGCCTCCGCTCTTGCTCCTGCCCTTTGCCTTTGGCCGCTTCCAATGAAAGAGTTACATGGGCTTGCTTGGTAGCGTCTGCGAGAAACTCGTCGCAGGGGGCATCTTCGTCCTGTTGTTTTTCACGCCGCTGCTTTTCGGCACGATTCATCCGTTTACGTCCGCCCTGGCCGAAACGCTCATCCTCTCGCTTTCGGCCCTCTGGCTCGTGCGCTCCCTCTCCCACGCGCGCAACAGGATGGCCGGGGTTGCCGACAGCGCCCCCTTCCCCCTCCCCGCCGGCGTCGGCGTTGCCCTGGTCGTGTTTGTGGCCCTTGTCGCTTTCCAGTTGCTGAACCTGCCCGCCGCCGTCCACGCCTGGCTCTCGCCGCGCTCTGCGGAGCTCTGGGAGATGACGACGCGCGACCTGCCCCCCGAGGCCTGGCGCGGCCTGGCCTGCCGCTCCACTCTCACACTCTATCCCTTTATGACGCGGATAGAGTTGACCAAAGTAATCAGCGCCGCAGCCTTCTTCCTGCTGGTCCTGTTCTGTTCCCGCCGGCCGGAATGGGTGCGCCGTTGTCTCTGGTTTGCGGTCATGATGGGCGGCCTCGTGGCCCTCATCGGCATCGCGCAACGGCTCAGCGGCACGAAGGAAATCTACGGATTCTGGGTCTCGGAATACGGCGGGACCCCCTTCGGCCCTTTTCCCAACCGGAACGACTTCGCCGCCTACCAGAACATCGTCCTGCCCATCGGAGTGGCCCTGCTTTTTGCGGGATGGGAAGACCGGAGCACGAAGCCGCCGCCGGGCTGGCTGGCCGGCATCGAGCCGCGCCTCTGGACCGCGCTGACTACGGCGGTCTCGCGCGCCCTTCTGGCGACGGCCCTTGCGCTGCAAGTCACGGCCCTTTTCATGGCCAATTCGCGCGGCGGAATCGTGGGGCTGGCGACCTCGGTCATCGTGATGTCCGTCCTGCTTTCCATAACCCGGCGCGGACGCGCGCGCCTGGCGGGACTGCTTCTGGCGCTTGTCGTGCTGGTTTGCCTGGCCTTCCTCATATCCGGCGAGGACCTCATCGCCAGGTTCAGCAGCCTTCCCTCCGAAAGGAAGGACCGCCTGTACATCTGGCGCGATTGCTTCAAGGCGGCCCGCGATTTCCCACTCTGGGGAAGCGGTCTGGGCGCCTTCACCAACGTTTTCCCCATCTACAAAGCCAACCCCACCACCTCGCGGCTGGTCAACCACGCGCACAATGAATACATCCATCTCCTGATGGAGACGGGGATCGCGGGGACCCTGGCCGTCGTCATCGCCCTGGCCGTCGTCTTCGGGAGGCTTCTGCGGTTCGTTCGCACGCCCTCCGCCGGCCGAGAATGGTGGTACGCCATAGGCATTCTCTCCGGGCTGGCCGGCGCGATGGCCCACGGGTATTTCACGATCTGCATTCGCGTGCCGGCAAACATGTACCTTGCCGTGGCAGCCGCCGGACTCGGTCTGGCCTGCGTCGCGCAACGGCACGAAGGGGGGAACGGCTCTCGTCTTGGCCGATTCGGGCCTTGGCGCGAAGTTCTGATCGCCGTTTGCGCTACCGTCGCCATGGGGCTGGTTCTCCCCGCCAAATGGAAGGCCTTTGCCGCCGGCAGCGCCCTGCAGACCGCACGGCTGGCGGCGGAGTCCGGGGCGAGCCTCCGCGATCAGATTGACCTGCTCAAGAGGGGGGCGAGGCGCGAACCCTCCTACTCGGGCGTGCCCTACGAGACCGCCAGGGCCTACGACCTGTTAACGGCCTCGCCGGCCCTTGCGGCGGGGCAGTTCGACGACCACCCGCCTTCCCTGAAGGAACTGGCCGAAAAGGCCCTCCTGAACTACCAGCGGGCCGTCGCCTCACAACCCACCAACGCCCATTACCACGGGGTACTCGGCGCCTTCCTGGCAAGAGACCCTTCCCTGGGACCCGAACAGCGCGCCCTCCGCGGGGAGGCGGCGTTGAAACTGGCCGTCTACCTCGCCCCGAACGACGATTCCCACTGGACCGCCCTGGGAAGGTTCTACCGGAACCTGGACCGGCGCGAGCCTTCGCTGGCGTGTTTCCGTGCGGCCGCCGACCTGCGCCCCTGGCGGCTGAACCATATCCTCACGGCCATGGAGGCGGTCAAGGCGCCGCTGGAGGACATCCGTTTCGTCCTGCCTGACCGCCCGGAGAGTTACCTGGAGGCGGCCAACACCATCGCGGCCGATCGGAAGGCCGACGCCCGAGCCCTGGTGGACTCCGCCTGCGGCTTTCCAGAGGCCCGCCACAGGCGGGAGACCGCGGCTCGCGCGGCCTGGTCGTACCTGCGAATCGGCGAGCCGCAGGCCGCCGTGGACTGGATGCGGCAGTGCCTGCGTGATTCCCCGACCGACAGCGCCCTGCGCCGAACGCTCGTGACCGCCCTCATCCGCAGCAACCAGGCGGCCCAGGCCGTCGCCGAGGGCCGCTCGCTCGTCCACGACGATCCGCAGTCTCCGAAGAACCACATGGTCCTGGCCGACGCCTTGATCGCCCAGGGCCATCCCGACGCCGCCGAGGACTCGTTGCGCAAGGCGGCCCGGCTCGCACCGTCCGACTTCAGCCTGGCCCGAACGCTATGCGGCCTTCTGAAGGCGGGCGGAAAGCCAAAGGACGCCGTCCTGGCGGCGCGGGATTTTGTCCAACGAAACCCCGACCACGGCGAAGCGTACGGCTTTCTCGGAAGCCTTTACGCGGAACAAGGGGACGCGGACGCGGCGCTGTCCGCCTATGCCCAGGCGTCCTTCCTGGAGCCGGGCAACGCGGAGTGGCGCGCCAAACGGAGCGAACTGCTGAAAAGGAAAGGACTTGAGAAGCAGAGGTAGGTCTGTTACTTTGACGGCGGCTTGTCAGAGGGGCTGGACTTGATCGGGCGGGGCTTATGGAGCTGTGCGCAGTGGAAGCTGAGTCCTCGTCACCGATGGAACGGCGCGCTCATCTGGGCGCCATCGCGAGGCATTTCGCCGTATACGGCGTTGGCGGCATTGCCGAGAAGCTCGTCGCCTTCCTCCTGATCCCCGTCTACACCCGCTACCTGCCGCCGGACGAATACGGGGTGTTGATACGGGCGCTCCTCATCGGAGCGCTGCTCGGGCTGCTCATCAGCGGCGGCATGCACTCGGCCCTGTTGAAGTTCCACGCCGACGCAGCGGATGCGAAGGGCAAGACGGCCGTCTACACGACCATCCTGGTCTACATCTGGGCGGCCGTGCCTTTTGTGGCTTCAACGGTCTTGTTGCTGGCGGCCCCGATGGCCGAGGTCCTCCTGGGTTCGCGGTCGCGGGTCAACCTGATCTATCTGGCGCTGCTCTACCTTCCCTTCGGCATGACCAGCGACATCGCGGCGTCGTTTTTCAGGGCCATGCAGCGTTCGACGGCCTTCGTCATACTGTCCTTCGCCCGCTTCAGCCTGGCGTTGATGCTGAACATCTTTTTCGTCGTCGGCATGGGCTTCGGGGCGGAGGGCGTCCTCTGGAGTTCGGTCATCGTCGCCGTGTCCGCCAGCATCGCAGTTCAGCTCGTCGTGCTCAAGGGCGTCGGCTTTCATCCCGATTTGAGCAAGTTGCGGGATATTCTCCGATACGGCCTCCCGCTGGCGCCCTTCACGATCTTCGAATTGCTCATGATGGAAGCCGACAAATTCCTGCTCGGCCATTTCGCCTCGGGCGCCAGTGTGGGCGTTTACGCCCTGGCCTGCCGTCTCGGGCTTGCGCTTTTCTTCCTCTTCACGATGCCGTTTGAGCGCGTATGGACGGCCTATGTGTTCGATCTGTACAAGAGGCCGGAGTGGCGGCAGGTGTGCGCGCGGGTCCTGACGTATTTCATGCTGGTCCTGACGACGGCGGGGTTGCTGTTCTCGCTCTTCATCCGGGAGATTGTTCACACCATGGCCGCCCCGTCGTACTGGGGCGCGGCCAATCTCATCCCCCTCATCGTGCTCGCGCAGCTCTTCTACGCCGGCACGCGCGTCTTCAACGGCAGCCTTCTGGTGGCGGGCGCGACCGGCATGCTCTCGTGGTTCACGGCCATCGGCCTGTCCGTGAACATCGGCATGAACCTGGTGCTGCTCGGTGTTCTGCGAATGGGGCCTCTGGGCGCCGCGCTGTCCATCCTGACGACCTATGTTGTGATGGCCGGCTTGAGTTTCACAGCCAGCCAGCGGATCTGCCGCGTGTCTTACGAGTGGCGGCGCGTGGTAACGCCCATCCTGACGGCGGGCGTCCTGGTGGCGGCCGGTTTCGCGGTGAACGTCGAACGGATGGCAACGGCCCTGGCCTTCCATGCGCTGCTCTTCGGCGTCTACGCCGCGAGTCTGCTGCTCTTCCGCATTTTCAGCGCGAGCGAGAAGGCCGCCATCAGGGAGAAGGTCCAGCGCTTCACGGCGTATCTGGGGCGAAGACGTCCCGAAGCGCCGGGGTGAACGCCCCGCGTCAGGCGGACCGCCGGATTTTCAGGAGTCTCGCCGCATTCTCAAAGGCGACGGCGGAGACAGTTCGGTCGGCGGCCCCCCATTTTTTCATAAGGGACTTCATCGAGGCGACCGAAGGCGGGTAGGGGTTCTCGGCGACGGACCTCACGGGGAAAAGGGTCCCGTAGGGAAGGAAAGGCGGCCCGACGCGCGTGACCCAGTCGGTGCCGGCGATCAGGCGCGAGTGCGGAATGCGGGCCAGCGCGCTCCGCACACCGGGCGAACTGAAGTCCCGTATCTCGGCCCAGAAATTGTCGGGCCATTTGCCGAGCCTCTTCTCGATCACGTCCAGGTACACGTCCACGACAGGGGGATCGTCCTTGGGCATACCCACAAGATGCGCGAGGATATACGTGGCCTGAGGCACACGCTCGACGAGGGCCAGAAGGTCCTCCAGCTCCTCGACGCCGGAGGAGAAGTTGCCCTGTTTCGAGTTGGACGTGGAGATGTGCACCTGCACCGGCACATCCGCCTGCGCCGCCGCGCGCACGATCCTTTCGACCGGCGCGCTGTCCATCCGGTAGTCCATCATGTACTGCAGCATCTCCCCCAGCAGCACGAAACCGCGTTGGGCGAAGGCCTTCTCCATGACGCGAAGCGAGGCGTCCGCGAAGTGGGGGTTGACGAGGCAGCTACCGAGGAGCCTGCCGCCGGAGCGGCGCGCCAGGTCGTGAATGAAGTCGAGGGCCGCCTCCATGCCTTCGGCGTCCTTCATGACGCGGGCGTTCCAGTTGGCGTCGGGACTGATCACCCAGACCAGATCGGCGTCGCAGCGGTCGAGCACGTCCACCAGGTCTTCCAGAAGGCGCGGGCGATGCCGGCCGTCCGCCCCCATGTCGCTCACATGAACGTGCGTATCCAGCCAGGGGTCCCGGCTCATCTCCTGTCCCCCGTCAGCGCGTCGGCCACGACCTTGCCTTCGGCCTGTCGCGGCAGAGGGATGCTGGACAGCGCGCAGAGGGTGGGCACGACGTCGGGCGTCCAGATGGGCTGCGGTCTCCTGTAGAGCTTCTTGACGCCCGGCCCGGCCAGGATCAGGATGCCGGCAACGGAAAACCCTCCGTAGGTCGCCGTGGGCAGGACGTGATGGTGCGATCCCTTCATCCCGAACTCCTTCGTCACCGACAGGAAAGGCGGGATGGGCCATATCTCGGCCTTGATGGGGCCGCCGCCGAAGGCGTCCATGTGGTCAAAATAAGGCGGTTCGTAGTAAAAGACGATGTCGCCCACGCGATCGCCCCACTGGCCGAGGATCTGCGCGTCCTCCTTGCGCAGCACACACGACAACACGGGCTTGCCGTTCTCGGGGTCGCACACGGCGCGCAGGACGGCGATGCACTGGTCGCGCACGCGCTCGTACTCCTCGCCGGCCGCAACGATGCCCTGCGGGTCGCGGCCTTTGAGGTTCACCCACACGTTCTGACCCAGGGGGAAGTTGCCCACGAACGCCTTGGTCTTCGACCAGTCCACGACCATCGCGTTCGTCTTGGAATCGTACACGTAGGCGGTCAGACCGGCCTTCTCGAAGAAATGCGGGAGCCAGACCATGGCCTTGGTCGGCAGGCTGGCATGGTCCGAGACGACGGCGGTCACGACGTTCTTGCCGCCGCAGGCGGCCAGAATGCGGCCCAACATGTCGTCAAAACATTTATGCTCGGCGCGGATGCGGTTCCAGGCGTCGGCCTCCTCGGCGGGGTCGTAGAGGGCCGCGCCCGGACAGACCTTGTTCAAAAGGCCGTGCAGGATGCCGTCGGGGGCGTGGAGCTGAACCATCATGAGGTCCCAGTCGTACTTCCGAGCCAGGTATTCGCTCATGAAGGCCAGACCGGCGGCCTGGTCGGGGACCGATTCGCGGACCTGGAAGACGGGCGTGGCCGGATGGACCTGGCCGGTCGTGCCGTCGGTGCCCAGTTCGAGTTCGCCCCCGACGTCGGGGGCGCGCCCCTCCTTCTGGGCCTTGAGGAAGAGCTGCTCGACGAGTTCCCGCGCGACGGGTTCGGGGTGCGCCCAGCCCTTGAGGTTGAACATGGAGGAACGCACAAGCACGAGGCGTTTGGCGTCGGGCGAAAGGTCCGCGAGCTTGATGCGGAAAATGGGGTTGAGGTCGAGGGCCACGTCGTGTTCGGCGAAAGACATGTAGGCCATCCGGGGGACGCGGCGCGTCAACTGGACCCGCTGCTGGAGCCAGCCGGTCCACTGGCCGCGAGTCAGGACGGCGACGGGTTTGCGGGCGTCCTTGCCCGTGGTGAACGAGGTGAGGATGACCTTGTCGTAGCCCTTGCCGCGAGAATCAATGACAAGGGCGTAATAGAGAAGACCGATGTCGAGGATGCTCCCCTGGGGCGACCGAGCCACCCACTGCCCTTCCAGGTTGACGGCCACGCCGTCGCCGGTAACGACGAAGGCGGTTTCGAGGGCCGGCGACTTGGACTTGGGCGCGCCCTGCCAGTTTTCGGCGGGACGAAGGGTCAGCGCGATACGCCCCCTGGCGCCGGCGACGTCCTCGGTGGCGTAGCAATTCATGTTGTTGAGGCGCGCCAGGCCGGAGCAATACGGCCCCGCGCCGTCCACCGTGATTAAGCCGTCCTTGATGTTGGGCGGCCAGCCGCCGGGCCAGTTGACCAGGAGCGTCTTGAGGCCGGCGCGGCTAGCGGCCTGCCAGATGTACTCGGCCTGGCAGGTGGCGTTGAGCGGCTCCTGGCCTTCGGGCATGTGAAAGAGGGCGGCCAGGCGCGGGAAGATGTTCGTGCGCGAGTCGTGGAACTTCTCGAAGGGTTCGCCCGGCCAGTGCACGCAGAACGTGTTGTTGCCGTGCGTGCCGGTGTAGGCGCCGGTGCCGAGGGCCGTCCAGTTGGTAGGGGTGTCCACCGGCGGCGTAGAGAGCGACTTTGTGAAGACGCCCGACTCGATGAGTTTCTTGAAGTTCGGCATGACGCCTTCAGCGACGAACTTCTCGACCATCTCGTACATAAGCCCGTCAAACCCGATGACGAGAACTTTTCGCTTCGGCATAGAGACGCTCCTTTCGCAGGCCCCTCAGGGCCGGCTGTGTGATCCGCCCCATTGTCGCGTCAGGGCAGCCAGCAAGTCCAGTCTTTCCGGCGGGGTCGTCAGCGTCATGGGACTGCCCATGCTCATGGCGAAACCGCCGTCGCAGGCGCAGGCGTCAATCTGACGCCGCACCTCGCGCTCCAGCGCCTGCTCCGCGCCGTGCTCCAGCAGATAGATGGCGTCGAAATTGCCCAGCAGCGCCAGAGAGTTGCCGACCCGATGCTTGATCTCGGCTATGTCAATCTCAAACCCCTTTTTGGACTCCTCAACCGCCAGCGCCTCCGGCGCCATCGAGAGGATGGCGTCGAGTTGCGGCATGACGTCGCCGCAGACATAGTATATCCCGATCACGCCGAGGCTCTTGAAGGCGTCGAGGACGCGCTTCGTGTACGGGGCGACGAAGCGGCGGAACTGCTGCGGCGAGATGATGTCCGCGCCGGTGTAGCACTCCTCAACCCAGACGCCGTGCGCGCCCCCGACGTCGGGGGCGCCGACCGCGGCCAGCGTCCGGGCGTATTCCAGACACCATGCCGTGCGCCTCTCGAGCAGGTACTCCAGAAGGGCCGGCTTCTCGATGAGGGCGCACATGAGGTTTTCGAAGCCGAGCAGCGAATAGCAGCCCCAGAAAGGCGTCCCGATCGCGCCGCACAGGAACGTTTCGCCGCCGAGGCGCTGCGTCATCAGCTTCATCATCTCAAACGCCCCGCCGGCCAACCAGTCCTCGGCGCGGGCCGCCGGACAGAGCGCCTCCACGTCCTGCTTGGAGCCGAACGCCACGGCCGGACTCCAGTTGTCCGTGGTGCATCCCGGCGGGGGCGGCGCCAGTTCCTCGGTCTTTCGTGTGCGGGTGTTCCGCCAGAAGGCCTTGCCGTCCTCGGCCACAAGCTCGGTCTGGGCCGCCCAGGCATGGGTTCGGCCTGCGCCAAGCCACATCCAGTCGTGCGGCTGCTTGAAGACCGCCTGGGTCTTGAGCCGGGCCTCCAGGCGCACCTCATTGTCCAGGGCGACGGACATTTCGAGCGGGGAACATTCGGCCACACGCGCCCGGTACGCGGCGACATAGTTCCGGTAGAAGCGCTCGCGCAGATAGAGGTCGAGGTAGCATGGGGCGAAGGGGACAACATCGGGCCTTTGACGGCGCAAGGCCGTCGTCAGCCGGCCACGACCCGATGAGCGGGTGTCAGGCATGGCGAATACCGCCGTCCCCCTGTGCCCTTGGAAATCAAGGATGAAAAGCGGAAGGCGGAACGCGAACCTCTCGTTCGCCTTCCGCCTTTCGCATCACGATTCACCGCCGGCGCAAATCTCAATAAAACTTCGTGATCTGGCCTTCGAAGAAAAGGTTGCCCGTACGATACGTCTCTTCGGTAATGGTCGGAGGATTGTACAGGTGGCCGATGGGGTGGTTGGTGTCCACAAAAATCTTGAACCCCGCCTGCTGCGCCTTGATGCAGAAGTAGATGTCCTCCGTGACGCTCGGATAGATGATCCAGAACCACGGCTTCTCGATCTTGCGGAAGACGTGGGTCTTGATGAGGGTGAAGCCCATCCCGATGCCGTCCACTTCGAGGAGGCCGCGGGGGTATTCCTTGATGGGCTTGTACTCGACGCGGTTCTCGTGGCGCTCGGAACGCAGCATGCAAGGCTCGGCGGGCAGGCGGCGCATGAAGTAGAGCATGCCGCAGATCTCTTTGTCGTGCGCGAGGACGCGCTCGAGGGTTTCCACCGGATAGGTCTGGTCGGTGTCAATGAAAAGGATGTAATCGGCGCCCGTGTTCATAGCGTCTTCGACGAAGAGGTTGCGGGCCTGGGTGATGATAAGGCGGCCGATAAACTTAACCTCCACGTCATACTCGCCCTTCTTGGTCATATAGATGACCATGTTGAGAAGACAGGTCAGCGGCAGGATTTCCATCGGCATCAACACGGGCAAGGCAATGGTGATTCTCTTCTTGGCCACAGTTCCTCCTTCACAATCAATCGGGCCTGGATGACAAAACGCAGCGTTTTACGTTACCTAATATCGGCAAGGCAGTCAAACAAATTTTCGGCCCGCCCTAGGCGGGCGCGCCGCATCGGGGCGACCTAGGCCTCCGGCCACGCCTGCGCGCCGAACAGCAGCGCCGAGGCCGCGCCGCTGGTCTTGCCGGCGACAAAAGTGACCGCGCCGCCGGCGTCGGCGAAGACCGTGGCGGCGTCGTTACGGGCATCGGCGATGAGCCTGCCGGCGCTGCCCAGCGACTGGCCGATGACCACGTCGCCCAGGAGGCCGTCCAGCACGCCCGATTTCGTTCCCACGGAGATTCGGCCCAGCAGTTGCCCGCCGATACGGATGCGGTTCTTGTGCTCGCCGGCGCCGTAGGCGGCGCTGCCGCCGATGTCTATCTTCGACTTTGCGCCCAGTGAACCGAGAATGTTGATCCCATAATTGCCGTCGCTTCCCAGGTCGCCCTTGATCGTGATCTTCCCGACCGCGAGGGCCGATATCGTCGAGACACCGGAAAGGTTGCCGTCCACGGTGAGCGTATTGATCGAGCCGGCGGCGTTGACCGCAAAGTCAACGAGGCCGGCCCAGGAGGTCTTCAGGGTCTTGAGGCCCCCGACGTCCAGACGCCCCTTCACCTGCCGAGGCGTGAGCGCCGCGCCGCTTACGGTGAACGCGCCCAGAGTGCCGGCGGTGACGAGGGTCAGGTCGGCGTCGCCTTTTATGGTCACGGAACCGATGCCGCCGGCGCCCGCGCTGATATACGTCCCGTTCATGACGGGGCCGTTCACCAGGAGTTTCTTGACGGTTCCTTCGACGCGCAGGCGCGAGCCGACATCCACGATGTTTGAGGAGAACGAACCCAGGTCGCCGGCGACCTTTAGGTCAAACTCGTCGCGCACCGCCGCGCTGGTGAAACTGCCGAGCGATCCCCCCACGCCGACATCGCCGGCAACCGGACCTGAAATCTTGACGGTCTTTGTGTACCCCGCCAGATGCAGGGAGGTCCGGTCGTCGGTCGCGCCGTCACCGTCCAGGTCGGCGGAGACCCCGGAGAACACCCCCGACACCAGTTGTCCGATGTCCCATCCGCCCAGACCGGTCTTCAACGAGACCGTCTTGGCGCCGACGTTGGCCGCAATAAAGGAAATGGTATTCAGAGGACCGACGTACAGCGGGTTCCGCGTGTCGCTGATGGTGACGCCGGCGGCGCCGGCGGACTTGATAATCAGTCCAAGCCCCGTAGGATTTCCCGTGATCGTTATGCTGCTGATGGACAAGTCGCGGTTGCGCTTGATGACGATGTCCGAGGGGCCGACATCGGACACGGCGGCGCTGCGGGCATCGGTGTCGTACAGAATGACCTGACCGTCGGCGAGTTCCGCCACCTTGTACGGGTTCAGGGTGAAGCCGCCGGTGTAGACGAGGTTATGGTCCATGAGATTGCCGGCGATATCCGCGACGTTCGGGCCGATGGTCGCGCTGTAGACGCCGGGACGGCTTTCGGCGAACTGCACCACAAGACACGAGGCCGACACCGCACCCAGCGTGAACGCCGTCCCTGCGGGGGACGGCGTCAAGAGGACGACGTCGTCTCCGCTGACGGCGCTCCAGTCCATCGGCTCGGTGAAGTCGAAGACAATCTGGCCAGTCGTCGCATCAAGATAACCCGAAGGCGATGAGGACGCGACACGGGGGCCGACGGTGTCAACGATAACGACGAGGGGCTGCGACCGGACCGATTCGTTGCCGGCGGCGTCCACGGCGCTCAGTGTGTATGTATGGGCGCCATCGGGCAGACCGCCGTCCGAGACCGATCCGACGGTCGCGTAAGGGCCGCTGATCAGGACATCGGAGCGGTACAGGCGGTAATAGGCGCCGAAACCGCTGAGATTCAGGACGGGGGCGTTGTCTCTGGTCACGTTATCGCTGTTGGAGACGCCGGTGTCGCTGGCAGGATCGAGGTCGGGCGGGTCGGGCGCAGGCGGCGGTTGCGTGTCAATGGTGACGAACAGAGACGCGGAAGCCGTGCTGAGATTCCCTGCCGCATCCACCGAACGCAGCGAGTAGGCGTGCAGGCCGTCGGCGAGCGGCGCCGACTCGGCCCAGGAGGCGGCAACGCCATACGCCGGACCGACGACGTTGCCGTCGCGATAGAGGCGGTAATAGGCGTCATAGCCCGACAGGTTCAGCATGGGCAAGGTGATATTGGTAATGTTGTCGGAGTCCGAAATGCCGCTGTCGCCGGCAGCATCCAGGTCGGGCGCCCAGGGCGCGGGCGGCGGCGCGGTGTCAATGGTGATTTGCAGCACGGTCGAAGGCGCCGACACATTACCGGCGGCGTCCACGGCCCGAAGGGTATATTCCCGGAGGCCGTCGTTCAGGACAACGGTCTCGGTATAGGACGCGCCCGTGCCGTAGCTGCTCCCGATCATGACGCCGTCGCGATACAGACGGTAGTACCCTCCGTCGCCGAAGCCGGAGAGATTGAGCGTGGGCATGGCGACACTGGTGATGTCGTCGGAGTCGGAGACGCCGCTGTCGCTTGCGGGGTCGAGGTCGGGCGCGTTGGGCGCTGGCGGCGCCTGCGTGTCAATGGTCACGGCGAGAACCGGCGAGGCGGCGCCCACGTTGCCGGCGGCGTCCACCGCGTAGAGGTGGTACGCATACTCCCCGTCGGCGAGCGGCGCGGGTTCGGCGTAGTCGCTCGAAACCGCGTACTCGCCGCTGATCAAGAAGCCGTCGCGGTAGAGCCGGTAGTAGCCCGGTGCGAAGCCGCTGAGACGCAGCAGGGGCGCGGCCACCTGTGTGATGTTGTCGGAGTCCGAGACGCCGCTGTCGCTTGCGGGGTCGAGGTCGGGCGCATACGGCGCGAACGGCGGCGCGGTGTCTATCGTGACGCGGAGCAGGGGCGACGGGACCGATACGTTCCCGGCAGCGTCCACGGCCCGAAGGGTGTACGTGTATGCGCCGTCGCCGAGAGGCGCAGGCTCGATGAAAGAAGGGCTTGTGGCGTACTCGTCGCTGATGCGGACGGCGTCCCTGAATAGACGATAGTAGTTGGCCCCGTACCCGCTCAGGTTGAGCGCGGGGGTGACGACGTTGGTCAGGTCGTCGGCGCTGGATATGCCGCTGTCGGCGGCGGGGTCGAGGTCGGGGGGGTCGGGAGCATCGGGGGCAAGCGTATCAATCGTGACCGAAAGGATCGGCGAACCCGCCGTGCTCAGGTTGCCGGCGACGTCCACCGCGTAGAGCCGGTACTCGTATACGCCGTCGGCAAGCGACAACGGCTCCGTATAGGTCGGAGCGGTCGCGTATTCGCCGCTGACGCGAACGCCGCCGCGGAAAAGGCGGTAAAAGCTCCCCGCGAAGCCGCTGAGATTGAGGGTGGGCGCAGCGACGTTGGTGAGGTTGTCGGTATTGGACACACCGCTGTCGCTGAAAGAAGCCAGGTCGGGCATGTCAGGCGGCGCAGGCGGCTGGGTGTCCACAGTGACGATGCAGGCCGTCGAGGGAGCGGAGACGTTGCCGGCAATGTCCACGGCCACAAGGGAGTAGGCATACGCCCCGTCGGCGAGGGGAACGGTCTCGGTAAAGGACGACGCCTCCGCGTATTCGCCCGTAATGCGGACACCGTTGCGGAAGAGACGGTAGTGCGTGCCGAAACCGCCCAGGTTGAGCGTCGGCGTCGTGTGGCTGGTGACGTTATCGGTGTCGGACAGACCCGTGTCGCTTGACGCGTCGAGGCCGGGAGCGGGAGGCGCGTCGGGCGCGAGCGTGTCAATCGTGACCGCAAGGACCGGCGAGCCTGCGGTGCTCACGTTTCCGGCGGCGTCCACCGTGTAAAGCTGATACTGGTACGCGCCGTCGGCGAGGGCCGACCCCTCCACGTAGACGCCGGCGGTCTCATACAGTCCGCTGATTCGCGCCCCGTTCCGGAAGAGCCGATAGAAGTCCGGCGAGAAGCCGCCGAGGTCCAGTGTCGGCGCGGCGACGCTCGTGACGTTGTCGGAGTCCGAGAGGCCGGTGTCGCTGTCGGAGCGCAGGTCGGGCATCACCGTCGGCGGCGGGGGCGGCGTCGTGTCAATCGTCACGACAAGGCCGGACGAGAAGCCGGAGGTGTTTCCGGCCAGGTCCACCGAGACGAGGGTGTACGTGTAGAGCGCGTCGGACAGCGGTGTCCCTTCGGTGTAAAGGCCGCCCGTTTCGTAGCCGCCGCTGACCATCGCGCCGTCGCGGAACACGCGGTAGTAGTTCTGTCCGAAACCGCTGAGGACGAGGGTGGGGGTGGCGTCGTTGGTGAGATTGTCGCTGTCCGAGATGCCGGTGTCGCTCAGGACGTGCAGGGCCGGCCTGTCGGGCGTGCCCGGCGCGATGGTGTCAATGGTGACGAGCAGAGGCAGGGACAGAGGCCCTATATTCCCCGCGGCGTCGAGGGCGCGAAGGGTGTAGGCGTATCCCGCCTTGTCGGCCAGAGGCGAGGCCTCGGTGTAAGAGCCGGCGGTTGCGTACGGGCCGGCGAGCGACTGACCGTCGCGGAAGAGCCAGTAGTACTCGCCAAAACCCGAAATGTTCACGGTGGGGGTGCGGACGTTGGTCACGTTGTCGGTGTCGAACGCGCCGCTGTCGCTGAGGGGGTCGAGGTCGGGGGCCGGCGGCGCGGCGGGCGCAACGGTGTCCACCGCGACCGTGAGGGCCGGTGAACTCGGCGACTCGTCCTTGCCCGGCTCGGTCTGCCTGGCCGTGAAAGAGTGCGCGCCGTCGGCAAGACCAAGCGAGCCGTTAGTGGCGATGAGGGTCACCATGCCGTTGGCCACGGCAGACCCGATGGTCGCGCCGTCGGCATAGAGGATCACGGTGGCCCCCTCCACCGTCCCCGAAACGGAGAACTGGAGCCGCACGGCAGGCGAACTGTTGTTTAGATATGTAATGTTGTCGCTGTTGCTGACGCCCGTATCGCTGATAGGCAGAAGGTCCACGAGCGTCGGGGCGGCCGTTATGTTGGCCAGCTCAAAATTAGCAGACCAGATATTGGAGGTCAGACCGGTCTGGGCGAAGATGGTGCGGAACTCGATCGTGTGAAGGCCCGGCGTCGTCACGGGCGCGCCCTGTGAGACGGCGGCCGTGTAAGTCCCATACGTATTGCCGTCCGTCCATGCCCCGCCGTCGAGGCGGTACTGGATGCGGTCCACCAGGTTCGTCGTGATGTCGTGGGCGAGGCTGTTGGGATTGAGGTTGTTCAGGGCCTGAACGGAACTGAACCCCGTGAAGACGAACTGCCCCATCGTTGAATTGTAGCCGCCCGAGCCGGAAAGCGTAAGCGGCACGTCGAGCACGTCGAAGATGCCGTTGCCGTCGCCGTCCCTCCACCCGAGCATTTCACGGGTGTACGGGCACGCCGTGTAAGCGGCGTAGGCGGGGATCTGCCTGGCGGCCTCGGCCATGATGCAGTCGCCGCGGGTGGCCAGGTTGGGGTTGCTGTCGTAGGCGTTGCCGTTCTGGGTGTTGTAGTATCCGCTGCGGTTGTAGTAGGAGGAGCTGCCCGGGTATTCGTCCAGGGCGTAGAAGATGTGAGCCGTCTCGTGGGCGAGCACCTGCCCCATTCGGTTGATGCCCCAGCCGTTGTTGTCGTAGGTCATCTGGGTGTACGGCCCGCCCAGCCAGGCGTACGCGAAGTAGTTGTCGGCAAAGAGGCCATTGGGGTCGTTGTAGCTGTCGGCCACGAATACGGTGAAGGCCCAGTGCGTGTTGCGGGCAAGGCGCTGGGCGTCGTTGTAGGCGGCCAGCTTGGACAAGGTGTCGAAGAGCGAGGAGCCGGTCGCGTAGCCCTCGGCGGCGAGGAACTCGTTCACCCAGAGCCAGTCATCGGAACTGGAACGGTTGATCGGCTCGTACTGCGTGGGCAACGGCGTGTCGGCGTACGTCCAATCCACGGTGAAGGTCAGGGTATGAAGGGACCCCTGATTGGCGAAGACGGTCTCCCACCAGTCCAGCCCTTCCCGAATCTCGCTCTTCACCTGGGCGATGCGCCCGGCGGACCAGTCTTCCGTGTTCGGGTCCGTGACGCCATTGGACTCCAGCAGGACGACGGCGACGAAGACGTCGCCGATCATATACTCGGCGTTGTCCTGCGCCGTGGCGCCGTAGGGGCGCAGGCCGACCGGCGGGGGGCTTGCGGCGGACGCGGCGCCTCCCTCGGCTGACGCGAGCGCGCCGAGACTGTAGACGATGTCCATGTCCGCGCGGTCCGATCGTCTCCAGACGCGCACGTCGGTCGGCATGGGGGAGGGGTCGAAATCGGACGCGTCGGCGGCGCTTTGCGCGGCCTGGATGTTGCCGGCAAGGAAGGCCCCGGGAGCAATGCGGGATTCAAGTTCCTCGATGCAAAGCCTGCGATGGGCGCGAACCCGATGACGCATAACGACCTGCCGTCTAAGAGAAGAGCGCCGCTATTCCCTTCTTCACGCCGGTTCCTCGGAAGTCTTGACGGCTTCCGTCGGGGGCGGCGATTCGGACGATGGCGGCGCGTCGGCCTTCTTGCGCTGCTGCGGGAGAACCTCCTCGGCCTTGGGCAGGTCTTTGAGCGACCGCAACCCGAAGTGTTCGAGGAACCGGCGGGTCGTGCCGTAAAGGATGGGACGGCCCACCACGTTCTCGCGCCCGACGATCTTGATGAGGTTCTTCTCCATGAGGCCGCGCATCAGCTCGCCCGCCTGCACGCCGCGGATGCCCTCCACATGAACGCGCAGGACGGGCTGCTTGTAGGCGATGATGGCCAGCGTTTCGAGGGCGGCCTGCGAGAGGCGCGACTCCGCAGCGCTCCGCCGCAATTTCGTGACGTATTCCCGGAACTGGGGCCGCGTGAGAATCTGGTACCCTTCGGCGATCTCCTCGATCTGGAAGGCGCGCGCGTGTTCATCGTACTCCTTGCGCAACAGCTCGATGGCCTTTTTCACGATCCGCGCGTCGGCGCCGCCGACAATCTGGGCCAGCTTGGCCGCGGGCACGGGGCGGTCGGAGGCAAAGAGCAGGGCCTCGACTTTGGCCTTGATGAGCAGTTCCGGAGTTGTATCGTCCGTCATGGCGTTTCTTCACAACCAGGGGAATCCATCGGCGCGGTCCCTCCGCGCGGGAATAGGGACGGCGGCCCCTCCGGGGAGGGCTCCCCTCCGGGGAGGGGCTAGATCTTGAACACCTTTGCGATCTGCCGCACGGCCTGTTTCAGCCGCAGTTCGTTCTCGACCAGGGCCAGCCGCAGATAGCCCTCGCCGTTCTGGCCGAACGCGCAGCCGGGGGCCACGGCCACTTCGGCCTCGTTCATCATCTTGAGGGCGAAATCCACGGAGCCCATCGCCCGGTACTTGTCGGGGATCGGCACCCACACAAACATGGTGCCCTTCGGCTTCGGCACGTTCCACCCGCAGCGGTTCAGGCCCTCGACCAGGACGTCGCGCCGTTTCTGGTAGACGGCCGCCTGCTGCGCCGCCAGTTCGCGGCAATGGCGCATGGCGATGATCGAGGCGATCTGCACCGGCTGAAACAGACCGTAATCATAGTATCCCTTGATTCTCGACAAGGCCTCCACGACGTGACGGTTGCCGACGCAGAACCCCACGCGCCAGCCCGCCATGTTGTACGACTTGGACATCGTGGTGAACTCGACGCCCACGGCCTTGGCCCCCTCGATCTGCATGAAGCTCGGCGCGACGTAGCCGTCGAAGACCAGGTCTCGGTACGCGAAGTCCTGGATGACCAGCACGTTGTGCTGCCGCGCGTAGCAGACCACCTCGCGGTAGAAGTCCGCCTCGACGACCATGGTCGTGGGGTTGTGGGGGTAGTTCAGGAACAGCACCTTCGGCTTGGGATGGAGCCTGCGGGTGGTGTCCACGAGGCTCTTGATCAGCTCCGGGCCTTCGACGAGCGGCACCGTGACCACGTTGGCCCCCGCCAGCACCGGACTGTATACGTGGATGGGGAAGGCCGGCTCCGGCACGAGCACGGTGTCGCCCGGTCCCAGCAGGGCCAGGCTCAGGTGCGAGATGCCTTCCTTGGAGCCGATGGTGGTGATGATCTCTTTTTCCGGGTCGAGCACGGCGCCGAAGTGTTTCTGGTAGTCCTTGGCGACCTCCTTGCGCAGATTCAGGATGCCGCTGGCGGCGGAGTAGCGGTGGTTGCGCGGGTTGCGCACGGCCTCGCACAGCTTGTCCACGACCAGGGGCGGGGTGGGGTCGTTGGGGTTGCCCATGCCCAGGTCAATGATGTCCGCCCCCTGGCGGCGCAGGGCGTGCTTGGCCGCGTTGAGCCGCCCGAAGATGTACGGCGGCAGCAGGTTCATGCGGCTGGCGAGCGGGATCTTGATCTCTGCGCCTTCCTGCGGAGACGTGGCGGCATGGTGGCTGTGGGATGGCGTGGCGGGTGTCGTCGCTGTCATGGTTCCGGTTTCTGGCTAATCCAGGGGGTTAAGCACTCGAATGTCCGCCTTGTCCTTCAGGGCGGCGCGCCAGCCGCTGCGAAGCTGGTCCGCTTTCTCCAGGTACAGATCGGCCTTGAGCTTGGCCTCCACCGCGGAGAACTTGACGCTCTCGGAGCCGACGCGTTTGTTGAGCTTGAGAATATGGAAGTTTCCGTCCATGGGCACGGGGTCGCTCACCTGGCCTTCGCCCAAGTCCGCCATGGCGCGGCCGAGTTGGCTGTCCGCCGACAGGGGCTGCAGCTTGCCGCCGCTGCCTTTGGAGGCGGCATCCAGCGAATACTCGCGGGCGAGAATGGCGAAATCCGCGCCGGCCCGCACCTTCGCCGCCAGTTCGTCGGCCTCTCTCTTGGTGGCCACCACGATCTGCTGCGCCTCCAGACGCGGCCCGTAGAGCTTCTGGTACCGCTCCCGAACTTCTTCGGGCGCGACCTTCACGCGCATGCGCAGAATCTTATCCTCTAGAACGGCGGTGCGCGCCTGCGGGGTAAGCTCCGCGCCGAACCGCTTGCGTATCGTCTCGATATCCCCGCCGTTTCGCTTGATGAACTCGGCAAGCTCCGCCCTGGTCTTGATGCGGAACTGGGCCATCACCCGTTCGAATTGCTTCTCAATCTCCTTCTCGATCCGCTCCTGCACCTCCTGGTCCGTCGCGGTCACGCCGCTTTTTGAGGCTTCCTGCTCGATCAAGACGCGATCAATGAGGAGATTCAGGGCTTCCCGCCCGTACGCCAGCATCAGCGCGTCGGCCACCTGGCGGCGCGTAATCCGCTCGCCGTTGACGATCGCCAGCGCGTCGGCGTCCGATACCGTCGTCTTCGGGGCGGCGTCGGGCGCGGCCGCGGCCATCTTCTCGGCCGCCTTAGCGGCCCCCGGTCCCACAAACAGGGCCATCAATGCTAGAAGAACGGCAATAATGCGCCTCATCACCGGCTCCAACAGGTTACATGCCTCAACAACGAACAACTCGGACAAGCTCGACCCAACACTCTAAAAATATATTTCCGAGGCCCCGTTGTCAAACAGATTTTGACGGCCCAGACGCCGGTGGGCTGCGTTTTTTTCATTTCGTCCGTCGCGCCCAGGCCCAAAATGGGATATGATGAACAAGAGAGACTCCAGGAGAACGACATGGACGCCGTGATCCTCTGCGGCGGCGGCAGCCGCCGCATGGGACGCAACAAGGCCTTTCTTCCGGTAGGCGGACGCCCTCTGATTGACCGACAGATCGCGCTGTTGCAGCGCGTGTTCGACGGCGTCCTGCTCGTCACCCGCTCGCCCGGCGAGTACGCGCACCTGGGCCTCCCTCTCGTGGAAGACGCCCGGCCCGAACACGGTTCGATAGTCGGTATCTTCTCCGGACTTCGGGCCGTTGACGGCCGTGCCGCATTTTTTGTCGCCTGCGACATGCCATTTCTCAATGAAGGTCTCCTTCGCTTCATGGCGCAGCGCGCCGACTGCCACGACGTGGTCATCCCGGAATCCCCCAAAGGACTGGAGCCGACTCACGCCGTCTACTCCAAGGCATGCCTTGCGCCTATGGCCGCGCAGATGGACCGCGGCGATCTTAAGATCATCAACTTTTTTCCGCACGTCAAGGTTTCCATTATTACACAGCGAGAAGTCCGGCATTTTGACCCGCTTGGTCTATGCCTCATCAACGTCAATACGCAAGCGGAATTCGAGGAGCTAAGCGCCTTCAGTGATGGTCGTAACATACAAAGACTCCGGGGCTTATGATATTTCCTACATAAGTCTTGACTTATGCTCGCGGTATGGTAGAATGAGGCTAAGGAGGTGCACATGTGCACGGAGGCAAAGACAGAATCTACTGAAGTCACGCACCAGACCATCGCGACGCGTCTTAACCTCGCACGCACCACGGTCACCCGGATTCTCAACAACGATCCGTCCTACCGCGCCAGCCAGCGAACACGCGAGAAAGTCATGACTTTGGCTCAACAGCTTGGGTACGATTTCTCCAACCTGCGCAGGATACACAGACGCCGCCACGAACGGCGCCTGACGAACATCGAGGCCCGTTTGCGTTTCGTGCTTGAGGACGGCCACATCTTCGACGAAGGGCTGTGCACGATACTGAACATCAGTCTGGTGGGCGCCCTGCTCGGGAACCTGCGCCTGCCCAAGAGCGTTCTGCCTTTGACGTACCTGACCATCCATCTGGAGGCGCAGTCAGGCCCGCTCGCCGGTGTTTCCATCGCCGCGACGTTGGCCCGCTTCGCGTGTAACCGACACCCCGAGATAGGAGTTTCCTTCGTGCCGTCTGATGCCACCGGTCTTGCCAAGCTTAAGGAGGCGCTGGACAATTTTCAGGCGCAGACTCCGCAAGGCAACCCGCAGTAACCGTCAGGTGAGAGATGTCGCGTCGTACAAGGGAACACAGAGACGCCGTCGAACAGGCGCGCCGGCTGGTTTGCGGCGTTGTTTTCGGGATGGCCGCCGCAAGCATCCTGCTCGGTTGCGCACCGACGGTCGAGGAGGACTGGCGCTCGCCCATCCTAATCCAGCAGGATGACTACAAGGCCTGGCGGCAGGTGACTTCGGACTTGGCGAACCGCGCCGGCGCCGGCCTGAAGATACAGGCGAACACCTTTTGCGTCCTGGCCGAAGAGATGAACCAGGAACGCCGCCTTGTCGCCCGCAGTTGCCAGGCCAACCGGATCAGCGTGGAACGTTTTCTTGCCCTCTGCAAGGCCGTGGGAGTTGCGTACTCGATCATACAGGCGGAACAGATTGACCGGGAGACGGCCCAACGAGCCGCCAACGACCACCCTGAGCACCAGTGCGACGATGCGCATGATTCCGTCCATGAGGATCCGCCCCTGGTCGCCACGACGCCGCCGGGGCCGCCGCCGGCGATCCTTACGCCCGACGTGGACCCGACCGTCGCGAAGAACGTCGCTCTGTTGCGGCCCCACGCAGAGGAGATCGGAGAACTGAACTCCAGACTTTTTGGGCAATATCCCGATGAACTCTAACACCGGCCACATGGGAACAGGACCGCCAGGGCGCCGCTCGCGGCAAGCCGCCGCGCGCGGGACCAAGGCCTTCACCCTCGTCGAAACCGTCATCGCCTTCGCCATCCTGGTCATATCGCTCCTGGGGGTGTCGCTCTATTTCAACAACGCGATGCTCTTCCAACGGTTCGGCTCGGAGTACAGCATAGCCAACGCCGCCGCCAACGCCGTGCTGGAATACGTCCTGACCACCGACGTGCTCACCCTGCCGTCCATGCACGGCGGGGTCTTCACGGAGACCTATAGCGCCACGTCGCCCACCTACAGCTCGGCCATGGTCGGCGCCAGTCTGAGGGGCCTGGGCGGCAGCGAGACGGGCGAACCTTACACCGACGCCAACGCAAACAGCAAGCTGGACTGGAACGACAGCACAGGCTCGCCGCAATTCCAGCGCGACAACGTGTACCAGACCGGCCAAACGGGGGAGACCTTCACCAACTCGAACGCCAACGGCGTGTGGGATCCCCCCGCGCGATGCGTCCAGGTCTTTGTGGCCAACATGCAGTGCACGGCCTTCACCGACACGAATCCGGCCACCGGCTCGGCGCCCATCGTGGGATACCGCGACGCCGGCGAACCGTACACGTGCAGAGACGCGGCGGTTCCCCCCTTGACGCTGCAGCGGCCCGGCCCAGCCTACGCGGGGCGCGTATTCTGGAACGATCCGAACCCGGTCTACAACCCTCTGCTCAGCCTGTCCGGCTATGTATGTCCCAACAACGCGGTATGCACTTCCAGGAGCATAGACGCCAACCGGTCCATGCAGATCATCATCCGCGTCAACTGGATCGGGGGACGCGGCGCATCGAAGTTTGAGATCAGGACCGTCCGTGCGTTCTACTAATCTGTCAGGACCGCGACCTTCCCGGCGCGAACGGAGTTCAGCCATGCCAACGAAATGTCAACGAAAGATTGCGCAGGAGCGGGGCCATGTCATGGTTATTGCCCTGGTCATCTCCCTGTTCCTGGCCTTCCTGGGCGTTGCCGCGCTCTGGAGCGCCTTCAACGAGAACGCCAACGCGGTCCGGCGGACCGAACGCAGCCGGGCCGAGGCCATCGCCCGGGCCGGCATCGAACAGGTCATCTACTGGTTCAACAATCCCGACAAGAGTGCCGCTTCCATCGCCCAGCAGACCGGCCGCACCGATTGGGCCTACAACTACATCTTTGTACGACGCGGAGAAGACGGCTACTTCGACCATGACCGCAACGGCTACTTCTCCCAAGGCGATGATCTGAAGGATTCAACCGACGATCCCACCTGGCATGACTTCAACAACAACGACCGATATGACACCATCGTGGGCCTCCTGAGCGACCCCGGCAGTTGGGCGCCCGATATCGAGATTCCCCGCGCGGCCTTCCCCACTTTCGAGAAGGGCGCCATCGAGCGCCTCATCGTCTACGCCGCTCCTCCCGCCGTAAACGCCAGGCTCCGCGCCAGGGCCACCATCCTGTGCGTTGCGCGCGCGGGCAACACCGCCCTGGACGAACCCTATGTGGACGCCAACGGCAACGGCCGCTACGACGTGGGCGAAACGTTCACGGACCGCAACGGGAACGGCGTCTGGGACTCCGACTCCCAGGCCCGGGTCATGCTCCGCTGCGTCATCAAGGAGTTTCGGCCCCTGGACATGATCTTCGGCGGCATCAGCGTCCACGGCGTCACCACCTTCAGCGCCCAGAGCAACATGCACTGGGGCGACGTGTACGTCCTGGACGGCGAACCCTACCTGGACAACAACAGGAACGGCAAGTACGACGCCGGCGACAGTTACGTGGACACCAACGGGAACGGCCAGTTCGACAGCCAGGGCGTGGGCGGGCACATTGATTTCGGCACCCTCAACATCGCCAAGAAGATTGACACCTACTCCCGCGACCCCTGGGCCAACTATTACGCCGAGCGAGGCCTGCTCACCAACCGCCCCTTCACCGCCGGCAACTTCAGGACGTTGGGCGCCCCCGATAACTCCCAAGCCGAAACGTACCCCATCATCAAGAGCTACACCCCGATGCCCGACGGCAATCAGTTCTATCATCTCCACCGCTGGACGCTGGACGTCTACAACGACGCCAACAAAAACGGCAAGTGGGACTCCGGCGGCTGGAACCCCGGCGTCACCTGGGACCGCGGACTGGACGGGCGCAACATCACCAACGACCGCGGCGAGGGCAACGGCATCTTCGACGCCGAGCCTATCGTGGACGCCAACGCCAACGGCGTTCACGACTATACCGCCGCCGGCGAGACGTTTACCGACGTGAACGGCAACGGGCGTTACAACGGCAAGGGCGAGGGCTTCCGCGACACCAACGGCAACGGCCAGTATGACCCGGGCGAACCCTTCGACGACGCCGACCTCAACGGCGTCTACACGGGAACGAGGGAACCCTTCATTGACCTGAACGGCAACAACACGTGGAACGCCGGCGAGCCGTTCACCGACGTCAACGGCAACGGAATCTGGGGCTTCAGCTCCGAACCTTACGTTGACGCCAACATGAGCGGACATCGCGACAGCGAATTCGAGCCTTACTGGGAGTCCGGACGGCGCAACCCGGTCACCTGGAACGGCGCCTCGTGGATCCCCGCGGCAAGTTCATGGACCTTCATCCCCCCCGACGGCGTCTACAACGCCCTCTATCGCGACCGCAACAACAACCAATATTTCTGCTTCGGCGAAGGCTACCGCGACCTCAACGGCAACAGCCAGTACGACCCGGGCGAACCCTTCGACGACGCCAACACCAACGGCCTCTACGACCAGTTCATCTTCTGCGCAGCCACCGGTTTTACCGGCTCGTTCGAGCCTTACACTGATTCAAACGCCAACGGCCGCTACGACTACGGCGAGCCTTTTGAGGACCTCAACGGCAACCGCCTCTGGGGCCACGTCACCGAACCGTACTGGGACCGCAACCTCGACGGCCGACACGATGGCACCGGCGAGGCCTTCTATGACCTCAACGCCAACGGCACCCGCGACACCGAGGACTACGGCGCCGAACCTTACGTGG
>CAYPFP010000021.1:29980-54191 GCA_964409935.1 uncultured Planctomycetota bacterium
CACCAACGGCAACGGCAAGTGGGACACGGGCGAACCCTTCACCGACCTCAACGGGAACGGCGTGTTCGACACCGCCACCGTCTCGGAGCTATACCACGACCGCTGGGCATCCACCGGCGGCGAAGCCTTCGTGGACTCCAACAACAACGGCTACTACGAGGACTTCGAGTCCTTCACCGACACCAACGGCGACGGCATCCGCAACGCCAACGAGACCTTTAACGGCGGCGAACGGTTCGTGGACGTGAACAGCAATCTGCGCTATGACATCGAGCCGTTCACGGATTCCAACGGCAACGGCAGGTACGACGTCTTCAACCCCAGAGGCGAGCCTTTCGTGGATAGTAACGGGAACGGCCGATGGGACGCCGGCGGCGCCGGCGAGCCGTTCACCGACTTGAACGGCAACGGCAAGTGGGACGCCAACGGCGGGCCTTCCGAACCGTTCACGGACACCAACACCAACGGCGTGTGGGACCCTGCCGAACCGTTCACCGACACAAACGGGAACGGCAAATGGGACCCGGCCACGAAGGTCAAGGGAAAATGGCAACCGGCGGAGCCGTTCGTGGACGTGAATGGTAACGGCCGCTGGGACCCGGCAGAACCTTTCACCGACGTCAACAGGAACGGCCGTTGGGACGCCACGACCCCGGAGCCTTTCACGGACACCAACGGGAACGGCGTCTACGACGCGACGGGAATCCCCGAGCCTTACACCGACGTGAACGGCAACGGCAAGTACGACGCCGTCCTGGGCGAGATTTTCCAGGACGTGGGCCTCGACGGCATCGCCGGCACCAACGACTACGGCGAGAACAACGGCGTCTACGACCGGGAGCCTTTCCTCGACGACGGCGTGGACGGCCTGGGCGCCGGCGTCGGCACAACCCCCTCGCGCAACTTCGGCACCGCCACGCAATGGGCCGGAAACGGCCGATGCGACGGCGACCCCTGGGTTGACACCAACGGCAACGGCCTGCTCGACGGCGAGCCGATGTTCGACAAGAACCGCAACTACCGCGCCGACTTCCCCCTCCCCTTCCCCGTCGCCGACTATGACGCCCTCAAGGCCTTCGCCATGAAGGTCGGCACCTATTACTACAGCGACTCGTCCGGCAACATCCGCAACGCCCAGGGAACCGTCGTCAACTTCCAGGATGCCTGGCGCGACAAGACCGGATTCTATTTCGTGGACACCAGAGACCGCACGACCCCCCGCTACCCCAGGGGCACAGACCCAGGCAACCTGACCAGCCTCAACTTCAACGGCAACTTCTTCACCCGCGCCAGCCTCTACGTGGCCGGCAACGTCTCCTTCCGCGGCCTCGGCACCGGCACCGCCCTGCGGGCCAAGAATCCGGGCGAACTGCGCAGCGACGCCAACTCAAACGGCTCCTTCGACGCCCCCAACGGCGAGCTCCCCGCCATCCTGGACCAGCGAGGTTTCACGGTCCACCGCGCCAGAGGCATGGAGGCCTACTACGACGCCAACGGCAACGGCATCTATGACTTCGGCGAATGGTTCCGGGACTACAACGGCAACGGCGTGTGCGACGTCGAGGAGTACGTGGACGACATCATCATCAATGGACGCCCCGACGACCAGTTGAACTTCACTCAGACCACCAACGCCCGTTTCGGCCCCTTCTACAACCTGGGCGGCACCATCAACGTCCATATCGCCGGCGTCATCTACGCCGCCGGACAGTTCGACAGCGGCGGCAACTGCATCGTCTACGGCGCCGTCGTGGCCATGAACGGCTTCGCCGTCGGCGGCACGCCCGACGTCTACTACAACCCAGACCTGAGCTACTCCATGGGCACGGGGCTGACCGTCAACGTTCAACCCGTCTCCTGGGAGGTCCTTAACCGATGACGCGCCCCAACCCCCAGCCAGGCTTCACCCTGATCGAGATCATGGTCGTCATGACCCTCTTCGTCATGATCCTGGCCGGCGTGCTCGTCGCCCTCAACACCTATCAGGACGTCTACTTCATCCAGGACGCCAACAACAAGGATCAAGAGGAGGCCCGCCGCTGCATGGAGGCCATCAAGGCCGACCTCCAGGAGGCGTCGTTCCCCTACGTTTTCACCGACTACTGGGCCGGCGGCAACCCCCGCGCCACCCTCTACGACGTCGGCTACCGCCGGTGCGTCAGCGCCTCCTGCCCCTGGACCTACAAGACCAGTCCCCCCTTCGCCTACCTGTATCCCAACAGATACCTGTGGTACTACAAGTGGACCATGGGCGATACGCTCTGCCCCATCTGCGGCTCCGGGTCCTCGCTCAGCGTCTACACCGACGCCCTCGTCATCTACTCGGCCCGCGACAATCCGGACCTGGGCAGGAACTTCCTGCACCTCGACGACCAGGGCGCGCCCGTCTGGCGTTCCCTCATCTTCTATTTCATCTACTACGACGTGCGCTCGCAACGGTCCGAGCTTCGCCGCGCCCAACTGTACCTGAGCGACATTGACCCCTCGCCCACCCGCAGTTTCGGAGACCTCCTGACCTTCACCGAGGGCAACTCACACCAGCACCTGTCCCTCGTCGGCGGCAGGGAATCGGCCAACGGCCCTTACTACACCTACGCGTATCTGCACCGCATGTCCTCCGACGGCACCAAGCAGACCTATTTCTACGTCCGCATCGGCTCCTTCTACACGACCAACGCCTACATCTACACCCGCCACCCGATGGTCAACAACGGCGCCGCGAAGACCTTCACCTTTAACCGGCAACAGACAACCATCGGGACGCACGTGGTGGACGCCGACTTCAGCACGTCGGCCTCGAACTCCGTGGCCGGCACCGTCATCGAGCCGGCCTCCGTGCGCGTCACCCTCGCCGTCCAGTCCACGCCCGGCGTACGCGGCGAACTGCGGCGCGCCGGAACCAGCAAGGTCCGCCCGGTCACCACCGTGCTGTGCACCGCCCTGCATCCCAGAAACTGACCCCGACAACGGGCTACTTCTTAGCCGCGCCGTCGGCGCGCGTCTTCCCCTGGTAGACCTTCACGCGCGCGAACTCCCCCTCCGACCACGCAATCAGCCCCGGCGTCTCGGCGTCCGTCACGCCTTTGGGGTCCTTGTAACGCAAGGCCAGCCGGCCGTCCACAATCAGTTCGACGGCAGCCGCCCCCTCCGGCAACGCCACCACCTGCGCCGCTACATGGTGCCACTTGCCCTTCTGCGCCAGAACACTCGAAGACTCCGCCACCTGCGCGCCGTACCGCAGAATCTTGTTCAACGTATTCCCGTTGGAGCCGAAGCCCATGAAGTACCCCCCTTCGTAGCCTTTCTCCGCCGTGCCCCAAAAGGCGGTCAGATCGCCGGGATTCTCGCTGCGCGCGTCGAACTCGATCCGCAACGGCGGCTTCACGGTCTTCAGGATCGCGATGATGCCGGTCTCCCTGGTGATCAGCTTCCCGTTGGATATCGCCCAGTTCCCGCGCACCGCCTTCCAGTTCCCGCCCAGCGTCAGGCGCGAGAAATCGTCCTCAAAGACCGGCGTCCACTCGATCTCGCCTTCATACGCGAACGGCCCGCCCGGAACGGTCGCCGAGACCCCCTTGTCCCGCTTCGCCGCCGCGAACACCTTGAGCGCCGCCAGTCTGTCCGCCGGCACGAGGCGGACCTTCTTCAGCGCCTCCGAGCCGTCTTCAAGCGAGAGAAAGACCTGCCACGACGCCGAGACGTTCGAGGACTTGCAGAAGACGACGTTCTCCCCCTTCACCAGTTGCGCCGGGGCTTTCTCCTGGCGCGCCTGGGCGCGCCCGCCTTGCGCGCGGGAAAAGACCTCTTCCCCGTTCACCCACACCCGCGCGCCATCGTCGCATCCCAGGCCGAACGTCACGCGTTGGTCCTCCTCGGCCACAAGACATGCCAGGGCATACGCCGTGGCGGGCTGGTTCGTGTTGAAAAGGCGGCCAAAGTCCAGGCAGTTCCCCCCGATTGAGGCGGGTTGCCACTTCACCGGCCCCGGAAGACCGGGATGGGACGCCGTCAAGTCCAGCTCGTTCTCCGGCGGATGGGCCGCGGGATCGAGGGCCTGCTTGGCCTGATTCGCAAACGGACCGATGATGAGCCATTCCCTCACAAACGCCCCGCCCACGGGTATCTTCAGAACACCCTGAAACCTCGCCTCTCCCGCCGCCGCTTCCAGTTCCACCTTCAGCGCCTGCGCGCCCCACGCCCCTGCGGGCACCTTCACGGGAAAGCTCGCCGTCTTGACCTTTTCGGCCGCGTTCAGGACGACGGGCGTCGAGATCGGGTTATCGCACACCCATCCAGGAGGAACGGCCATCTTCAGCCGCACCGTCGTATCCGCGAAACCTTCCGCCAGCGAGACGCTCAGGCCGAGGGCCGCGCCTCCCCCCGTGCCGCTCTCCAACAGCGGACCGAGCTTGTCGTCTTTGGCAGGCTCCACCTTCAGGCCGAGCACGTTTTCGAGGAACTCCGGCGAGTAGCCGGACGGAAACGCGCGCGCCAGGGCCGACATCGCCGCGGCGCTCGCCGCCTTAATCTCGCCCGCCAGGGCGGGATCCTGCGCAGGCCGCGCGCAGAGCTCGTGCAGCTTCTTCTCCGCCTGCGCCCACTTGGGCGACACCGTGCGCGGGCCGGTCCCCGGCAGATAGCACAAGATTCCCCGCAGCCGCGCGAGGGCCAACTCCGCCGGATGGACGTGCGCCCTCGCGACACCGCCGCCCGTCATGGGATTCTTCACCTGTTCGAACCGGTTGCCGCGAAGAAGGATGCCCGTCGTGCCGGCGTCCAGTTGAATCCCGATGTTGGAGTCCCGCACGACGTTGTTCTCGATGATGCAGTCGGCAACGCTGGGGAACTCCGCCTTCTGTCCCGTGCCCGCGTGAATCTTCGCGTTGTTGTGCAGGACGCTCCGGCGCACGATCGTGCCCACATTGTAGGGCCACGGCCAGTCCGGCTTGATCGGCCAGCCGAAGACCCCCAGGTGCGAATCGCCGGCGGCCACGGCGTTGTTGGCGTGGCCCCGGTACATGTTCCCTTCGAGGATCTCGTTGTCGAAGTACTGCACGCGCCACGACGGCTGATGGCACGGGTTCTGGTCCGGCGGCAGATGATAGCCGCCGTAAGGCTTCCCGATGTTGTTGAACCCGCCGGCGCGCGTGGTCTTGCACCCCGCGACGATGTGCTCCACGGCCGTCCCGTAGAACTGCACGCCGATCCCCGCGTCGAAAAACTCGTTGCCCGCCATCAGGTAATGGCGATGCTGCATCGTGATCTCGACCAGCGAGGTCGCGTCGGGCGCCACGTCCCAGGGCCGGTCCACGTCCACGCGGGTCTTTTCGTAACGCGCGACGTCGCGCCATTGTCCCTGCCCCCGGCCGGAGACGACGAACACGCCCGCGCCCGTCCAGTCGCGCTTGCCCCACGTCGGCTCCTGCGCCAGCACGAGGCCGGCGGCGTCGGCCGACGCGACGCGCCCGTAGTATGCCCCCCCGCCCGCGTCCGACGTGATCGCCTCGCGGTCCCATCCGAGCATGTTCTTGAACGTGTTGCGGCCGAAGTAGATGCAGCGGGAATAGGCCGTTACATAATTGGCCAGCCCGCCGCCGGTGGACATCAGGTCCGCGCCGGCCATGACATTGTTCTCGAAGATGAGGCCGTCGCTGCCCATGAAGCAATACCATCCCCATCGGCCGTTGTAGATGGTGTTGTTGGCGATGCGGGCGCACTTCACGCGATCCAGAAAGATGGAGCGGCCGGAGGCGTAGAGGTCGCAGTCGAGGACCTCCACGTTGCGCCCGCCCAGGCGGAGCAGATCGCCGCCGCCTGACGAGTTCTTGAGCGCGGCCCTGAAACGCCGGTCCACTTCTTCCGGTTTCAGGTGGCCGCGATACATGTCGGCTCGGATGCAGAGGCGGCGGATGCGCACGTCCCCGGCGTCGGGGACATTCTGGTCCGCCGCGATGAAGTGGATGTAGTTGCTGCAGTACAGCGTCATGTCCTCGACGGCGAAGGAGTTTGTGCCCTTGATGAGTTCCTTGAGGGGCTGTTCCATGTCCGGCCAGAACACGCACGTAAGCGCCCGCCCCTCTCCCCGGAGCGTCGTGAAGCGGGGCAGGTGCAGGGCCTCCGTGACGCCGTAACGCCCCCGCGGAAAGTAAACGACGCCGCCTTGCGCGGCCTTTTCCAACGCGGCCTTGACGGCGGCGGTGCTGTCCTTGACGCCGGTGCTGTCGGCCCCGAAATCCACGACGTTGAAGATCGTCGAGGGCCACGATTTTTCCGCGCGCACCGCAAGCTTCAACGGAACGCTCCAGCCGGCGCTCCCGCCGGCGCCCGCGTGCACGCGCACCTTGTACTCGCCCTCGGCCAGGTCCTTGGGCAGTTCACACAGGAGCGAATGCGGACCGGCATCCTTGACGGGGAACGTTCCTTTGCCTTCCAGGAAGACCTTGACGGAGGACGGGTCTTTTCCCGCGAGGCAGTTGCCCAGGATTCGCACCCATCCGCCGGGGCTTGCCGTCTCGCCCAGGTTCCCCTGCAGCCACCACGGCGAGGCCCGGTTCAGCAGGACCGCGCGCGACCAGCCCGCGCCGTTGGCGATCCGCACGGCATACAGCCCCGCGCCGAGGTCCTCCGGCACGAGGAATTTGACGGACGTCGCGCAGGCCTGAATGGGCGCCGCCTCGCGCCCGCCGCCGGGCCACTCGAAAGGTTTGTCGGCGGGGACGCCCTCCGCGCCGCCGGGGATCAGCACGATCTCGATCTTCTTCACGTCGTCGAGAAAGGCGCCGGTCACGAGCGCCGCCTCTCCCGGCTGCACGGGTTCCGAGACCCAGAATATCGCCGGCGGCTCGGCGGCCTCCGATGTCGTGCTTGCGGCCAGAGGGGCGAGCAGAACCATCGCCGCGACGGCCGCCATGACGAAAACCAACTCCCATTCTCCGCGCATGAAATCCTCCTTCTTGAAACGCGGCGGCTACCTCGCGATAAGTCTGAGCAGGTTGCCGCCGAGAATCTTCTCCTTGTCGGCCTCGGAAATGTCCCATCCGCGGACCCAGGCGATGTCGTTCTTCAACGCCGAGGCGTTATCGGTGTTCCAGGGGTGGTCGAAGCCGTAGACGATCCGGTCCGCGCCCACTGTTTCGAGCAGCAGTCTGCGCCGTTCGCCCAAAGCATAGAGGGGATCGCGCCCGGAACACTGCGTAAGGCCCGCGTAACAGTTCTTGTTGTTGTGCAGGACCGCCAAAGCCTGGTCGAAGAACGCGATGCCGCCGACGTGCTCAAGGATCAGCGGGAGCTTCGGATGTCTCTGCGCGATATCGTCAAGCAGCAGCGGCATGTAGTGTTTCAGGTTCCAGCCGTGCGCGCCGGTGTGGACGCTCACGGGGATGCGCAATTCTTCGGCCGCCTGCCAGAAGGGCGCCAGCGACGGATCATCGAGCCGCGCGCGCATGACGGGCGGGTGCACCTTCGCGCCCACCAGCCCCATTTCGACCGCCCTCTTGAGTTGGCGCGCGGCATCGTGGTCCTGCGGGTAGACGTTGGCGAAGCCCCGCAGGTGCGGGCGCTGTTCCAACTCCTGAACGAGCCATTCATTGCGGCCCAGGCCTCCCCCGATCTGGTCCCACGGCCCGCCCTCCCAGCCGAACGGCGCGAAGAGCACCGCGCCTTCGACGCCGTTGTCCCTCAGTATCCGCTCGAGAACGGGGAGGGTCCCCATCTCCGGCTTGTCCCGTTCGATCCCAAAACCCTTGACGCTGACGTGGCAGTGATTAATGAACATGATTGAGGACCTCCCTGAGCTCGGTCAACAGCAGGTCCGGCGCGGCCGCCTTCAGTTCCTCCGGGCTGCCGTAACCGCTGAGCAACCCCGCCGTGCGGACGCCGGCATTCTTGCCGTACAGCACATCCTGCGCGTGGTCGCCCACCATGAGGACCTCGCCGGGCTTCAGGCCGAGCTTTCCCATCGCGTGGAACAGCGATTTCGGGCTTGGCTTGGCGCCCCAGGGGTCCTGCGGAGTGAACACGCATTCAAAGAACCGCCTCAAGTCAAAGGCGGCGAGCTTGATCTCGACAAAACGCCTGGGGGTATTGGTCGCAAGGCACAGGGCGCGGCCCGACGATTGAAGCTGCGTCAACGTCTCGATGGCGTCGGGATAGAGCCGCACGCCGCCGTCGCGGAGCCTCTCGCGGAGGGTCTTCTCCCACGAGTCGCCGAACACGTTGCCGCCCAGGAGTTTCGCCAGCCACGGGAACCGGCTCACCACGGCGTCGTAGGCGCTGACCCACGGGTCGCCTTTCTGGTCGAACCCCACAGGGGGCAGACGGAGCTGCGAGAGAAAGGCCGTAAACACCCGGCAAAAAAGGTCTCCGACGTCCACCAGTGTGCCATCCAGGTCGAACACAACGCACTTGATCATGGACCTCAATCCCACGTGCGCCCCCGAGAGCGCAGCGACTCGTAGATTGCCCTGGCCTGCGCGATGTGTCCCTCCCCCGGCGCCCCCGTCAACAGGGCGAGAAGCCCTTCCGCGTGCATCGCCGCGCTACTCCGGGGCGCTTCCAGTGGCCGCCCATTCGCACCCGCGGATGAGCGTCTTCTGGAAGCCCTCGTTCTCGAACGTGGCCATACTCATGCCCTTGCCCTTTGCCGGGTCGCCCGGCCAGACGTGCCCCAACACGTGGTGATATATGCGTCCCTTGCCGTACTGCGTAACGACCATGACCGGCTCGTCGTTGCCCGTGCCCTTGGTGGCCGGATCGGAGTGCGCCGTAGCCAGCACGCGACACGGCGCGTTGTGCATGTGCGCGAGCTTGTGGTAAAGCTCGTCCCACAATCGGAAATTCGACAGTCCCCGCGTGATGGGGTGTTCTCGGTCAACGATCTTCACCTCGAACTCGTGGTACGCGCCGTGTCCCGTGCCCTGCCGCCACAGCAGGCCGACCATCTTCTCGTATTGCGGCCAGCCGGGAAAGGCGTTGTCGGCGGCGTGCACGACAACGAGGCCCGTTCCACCGCGCACGGCGGCCTCGAAGTTGGACTTCGCCGGCTCGCCCCAGTCCGGACCGTTGTAATCCGTGAGGATGAGCCGGTACTTGCCCAGCGTCCCGGCATCCGCCAGCGCGACGGCCGGCGTCTCCGTGAGGTCCACTTCGAACTTTCCCGTCTTCTCCAGCAGGGCCTTTATGAAAGGCGACGAACGCCGCCAGTCGTGGTTGTTCGCGCCGGTGAGCAACAGCGTCTTGATTCGATTCACAGAATTCCTCCTCGATGCCGCCTTTGCTTTCTTCCGAGTGTCACTTGAGCGCCTCTTCCCAGTCTTTCCGCCCGTCCAGGTACATCCGGTACATCGCGGCGGCCGAGATGAGGTGCGCGTAACCGCCGGAGTCCGAAAAGTCCTCCCACTTGCTTTGCGCCCACCAGTGCGTCGGCCCCATGCCGGTGGGGATGTAGCCCTTCTCGCGGAAGATGGCGCGCCAGTTGGCAAGCCCCTCATCCAGCTCGCGTTCCAGCCGCGCCACGACGGCCTGCTCCGTGGACAACAGATACAGATTCTTTACCGTGTCGCCGACCTTCACGGACAGCCGCCCGTGCTCGATGCCGTTGGCCCACCGTTCCTGGACCTTGACGATGGTATACGGAATCTTGACCTCGAAAGTGAACCCCTGCAGCGAGGGATTGATCTTCCCTTCAAAGACAAGTTCTCGCCCTTGATCGTTGAGCGCCGTCATGTTCGCCCTGCGCGTCACGGCCACCGTGGCCGAGGTCCCCTGCCCTGCCGGCCCGGCAAAGAGCGTCAACGTCGCCGCCTCGCCCTGGGGCACTTCGCCGTAGATGAAGAGATTGCGCAGGTCGCTCGCGAAGGACAGTTTTCCTTCGGGGAACTCCACGGCCTTGCCGTACACGGGGTCCCGCGTCTCGTCCACGGCGGGAGTCATTTCGGTCATGGGCGCCAGGACGTCGGCGACGGCCTCATTGGGGAACCGCTCCAGCCAGCAAGCCGGATACGTCTTCAGGAGTTGCAGCGCCCAGGCCGCGGTCACCATGCTTTGCGGCCCCATGCGAGACCCCATCGCCAGCGGCTTCCCGCCCGACTCGTACTGCTCGAGCTTCCCGTCCTTTGCATAAAGCGATTGCAGGTCGAGGCGGTTGATACCGGCCCGATACGGCGTGACATCGTGCCAATAGTAGATGCACAAGGGGTTTGTGACGGCGAGATAGATCAGCCGTCTGGCCGTCTCGCGGTCAATGGTGCGGTTCCTGGCCAGCGTGTAGAAATAGATGTACTCGTCATCGTCGGTGAAGCCCTGCGTCGTATAGCGTTCCCCCGGTTTGAAATTATAGATGATTCGATAGGACCAGCCGAACGGCTCGAAGGGTTTGGGGGCGGGGACGTGCTTCAGGATCGCCTCGTCGTTATTGGTCAGACCCGCTGCGGCAGTCACGACGGGGATGTGACCCGGAAAATGCCGCCAACGGCTATCGTAGAGATTCTTGGCCGCCTCGGCAAGCTGCGGATCGCGCGTCATGAGCCATCCCTGCAGGAGCATCACCGCAAGGTCCTGCGCCATGTGGTTGCTGGTGCCGTGACTGTACCCATCCAGCTTGTGATCCGGATTGTCCTTGCCGAGCAGCCGATCCGTCTTGGGGAATCCGCTGGTTCTCATCCGGCGGTCCAGGCTCACCGATCCGCCGTCGTCCCACCAGTAAGGGCAGAAACCTCTTTCGGGCTTCGCCGGCTGCGGCCACGCTTTGCCGTCGGACCACGCCCCGGCCAGATCAGTGAAGAGCACGTCGCTGTTGTTCAGTATTTTGGCATAGAAAGGCATCTGATACTTCTTCAGGAAGTCCAGATACCACGCGTCGGCCGTGGCGCGATAAGCGTGCGCCAGAGCGCTGGCAAACCACGCCCCGTCGTGCATGGTGTCGAGGCCTTCGCCCTGGATGTACTGATCCACCTTGCCGGCCTGTTTGACGTAGAAGTACTCGTAGATCATGCCCTTCTGTTCGGACCGCTCGTCTTTCTTGAGATGGTGGTCGTAGATATACTGCGCCAGCTCCCGCATGAAGGCGTCGCAGTCCTCCTTTGTCCACCGGGCCGGCTCTTCGGCGCGCGCCGCGGATGCCCCTGCACTCATCACGAGACACAACACAACCGGGAGAAGACATACTCCTTTCATTGGCCCGCCCTCTCTTCAAGACAAGCGATACAGACCCGGAACCGTGGATTATTCTGCCAGAAACCGGCGACGGTAACAAGCTCCAGTCCGGGTCTCGGCCCGGAAGATAGAACCCCGTGCGGAAAGCTGCGCAGAGCAGCAGGTTCGTTGCTTTCTGCTACGAAAAGACGCGGCGCTCCGTATCATTCTGAGACACTATTCCTCAGAATAAGACGCAGCGCCGCGTCACGACTCTGCTCGGCAGACCGGGCCACCTCCTGGCGGCCCACACTGAAAAGTCTCTTTACACCTCCGCTTTACAGTCTCTACATGCTACACAGCCGCAAACGGCCATAGCGTCAAGCACCCCGCACACTATGGTACACGACGTAGATGCCATATCCCACGCCGGCAATTGCAACGTATACAACTGCCATTTGGTGCGATGCATCCAGGGATGCCCGAAGCGAAAGATCCCGTATAACCCAAGCAAACAAGGCCACAAAGGCCAACCCGAAGAAAAGCCCAATCCGGTTCACAATCGCACAAAAGACACAAACGGAGATCACGACTGCCCACTCCCAGTGCGACATTCCCTGGAAGAGGCTCTGTATGCTATTTATGATGTGGTTCATGTCAGGACCTCCGAGAGAAGCGACGAGTACGTGATAGCTGCTGTGCACATGTGCAATTTCCGTACCAATCATGTTTTTCCGCTCTGAAAGGGTATGCTTTTCATGCGTGTACAGCGCCAGGCTCTGCGCCCTGCTAGCGGAAGTTCAGCAGCCTCTTGACGGCCGCCACTACGTCGGTCTCGCAGGGCACCGATGCCCTTTCGAGGGCACGATTGTACGCGATCGGCGTGTCCAACCCCGCCACACGGACGACGGGCGCGTCGAGATCGTCGAAACACCCCTCCACGATGCGCGAGAGTATCTCCGCCCCCGCGCCCGCCGTGCGGCAGTCCTCCTCCACGATGACGACGCGCCCCGTCTTGCGCACCGACGCGAAGAGCGTTTTCTCGTCGAGCGGCGACAGCGTGCGCGCGTCAACGACCTCCGCCTGGATGCCGTCTTTCGACAACGTCTCGGCAGCGGCCAGGCACACCGTCACCATGCGCGAGTACGTGATCAAGGTGACATCCTTCCCCTCGCGCTTCACGTCGGCCTTGCCGAGCGGGACGAAGTACTCGCCGTCGGGCACACAACCCTTGAGGTTGTAGATGGCCTTGTGCTCGATGAAGATGACGGGGTTGTTGTCGCGTATGGCCGACTTGAGCAGGCCTTTGGCGTCGTAGGGCGTTCCGGGCAACACGACCTTGAGTCCCGGCACGTGCATGAACCAGGCCTCGAGGCTCTGGGAGTGCTGGGCCGCATTGCCGCGTCCGCCGCTCCCGCCCGGCATGCGCACCACCATCGGCAACGTGGCTTTGCCGCCGAACATGTAGCGTATCTTGGCGGCCTGGTTGCAGATTTGGTCCATCGCGATGGTCGAGAAGTCGGAGTACTGAATCTCGGCGACGGGACGAAGACCGGTCAGGGAGGCGCCGACCGCCGCGCCCACGATAGCCGCCTCCGAGATGGGCGTGTCGCGCACGCGGTCCGGCCCGAAGCGATCCCACAACCCCTTCGAGACCTGGAACGCCCCGCCGTGCTTGCCGACGTCCTCGCCGAAGAGGATCACGCGTTCGTCGCGGGCCATCTCTTCCGCGAGGGCCTCGCCGATGGCCTCGCGCATCGTTATCTCGCGCCCCGCGCGCGCGCGAGGCGCAGGCTCCGGCGGCAGGGCGATGTCTAGGGCGTAGATGTCGCTCGCGGCCTCGGCGAGGGGAGGCGGCGGGCTCTGCCGGGCGAACGCCACGGCCTCGGCGACGCGCACCTGAATGCGGCGCTCGCACTCGTCAAGCCGCTCCTTATCCGCCATCTTTCGGGCAGACAGAAATCTGCCGCACGCGGGGATGGGGTCGCGTTCGCGCCACTGGGCCGTCTCTTCCTTTGACCGATAGACGCACGGATCGCCGATGAAATGGCCTTCGAGGCGGTAGGTGTTTGCGACGACGAAGGCGGGGCCGCCGCCGCTGCGGCTCCTGGCCACGGCCTGGGCCACGACGCCCCGCACAGCCAGCACATCGTTGCCGTCCACGGTCCAGTGGGGAATGCCGTACCCCAGCGCCCGCAGACCCAGGCGGGGGACGCACGTACCCCGGCTGACGTGCATGGAGATGGCGTACTGGTTGTTCTCGCAGAGGTACACCACGGGCAGATTCCAGAGGGTCGCCAGGTTCAGGGCCTCGTGGAACGCGCCCTGGTTGAGCGCGCCGTCGCCGAAGAAGCAGAGCAGAACCTTGTCGGACTTCTGCAGCTTGAGCGCCAGACCAACCCCCACAGAAATGGGCAGCCCGCCGCCCACAATGCCGTTGGCGCCCAGGACGCCCAGCTCGAACGCGGCCAGATGCATGGAGCCGCCCTTGCCCTTGCAGTAGCCGGAGGCGCGGCCCATCAGTTCGGCCATCATGAGGTCGGCGCGCTGACCCTTCGCGATGCAGTGCCCGTGGCCGCGGTGGGTGGCGATGATCAGGTCGTCGGCCCTCAGCGCGGCGCACGCCCCCGCCGCCACCGCCTCCTGCCCGATGCAGACATGCACCGCCCCCTCAAGCTGCGCCGCCATCGCCAGTTCCTTGACCTTCTCCTCGAACCGGCGGATCGTGAGCATGCACTCGTAAAGTTCAAGCTCCGTGGAGGCCTCGGTAACCCGAATCTCCTGCGCAACCTGTTCGGTCACCGTCACTCTTACCTCGTCTAACTCCGGCGAGCCAGCCGGTCAAGCCTTCCCCCGGAGTTTGACCGGGACCGGGGCGGGATGGAGAACATTACGCGCGGAAATGGGTTGGTGCCCGGGGCGGGATTCGAACCCGCAAGGCGTAAGCCATACGCACCTCAAACGTACGTGTCTGCCAATTCCACCACCCGGGCGTTCACCGCGCGTCGTATGCCATCAAAAAACATACCACCGCGCCCTCGAAATGTCAATCGCTTTCTGACATAATGGGTACGTTGCCCGTGAGCGGCGGCTCTGCGGAAAACACAAGAAAGACCGCGCTTTACGCCGTTGATTCGAGGCAGGAAACTTCCATGGGACTGGCGGCCATCGTCATCGTTCTGACCTCCTTCATCCTCTCCGTCGCTTTGACGGCGTGGATGAAGGTGTGGGCCCCGCGCCTGGGGCTTGTGGACGAGCCGAACGCCGGGCGCAAGGATCACGCCCGCGTGATGCCCCTGGGCGGCGGGCTGGCCATGTCGGCGGCGGTCCTGATCACGGTCGCCCTGGGCGTGTTGGTCGAGTTCCTCCTGAGCCGCATGGCGCCCATAGGCTGGCTCCCGCGGGAATTGTACTCCGAGATGCCTCTCATCTGGGAGAAACTGCCCACCGCAGCGGCCATCCTGGCCGGCGGCGTGATCGTTGCGGCGGTGGGACTCGTGGACGATTTCCGCGACCTGGGCGCCGCCAGCAAGCTCGCGGTCGAATTCGCGGTGGCCGCCGCGCTGACGCTGGCAGGGATTCGCGCGGGGTTCCTGCCCGATTATCCCGTGTTGGCGTCGCTCATCACGGTCCTGTGGATCGTCGGGATCACCAATGCCTTCAACCTTCTGGACAACATGGACGGCCTGAGCGCGGGGGTCGCCTTCATCATCTCGTTGATCTTTCTCGTGATCGCCGTGCAGGCCAAGCAGTTCTTCGTCGCGGCGTTCCTGCTCACCGTCATCGGCGCGACGGGCGGGTTCCTGGTCTTCAATTTCCCGCCGGCCTCGATCTTCATGGGCGACGCCGGAAGCCTGTTCATCGGCTACCTGCTGGCGGTATCGGCCGTGATCTTCAGCATGTACCCGCCGAGCTACCCGCTCTATTCGGTGGCGGTGCCGGCCCTGGTATTTGCCGTGCCGCTCTTTGACACCATCTCGGTCATCGCGGTCCGCAAGCTCAAGGGCAGGCCCGCCTTCTCCGCCGACAAGAGCCACTTCTCGCACCGACTGGTGGCCCTGGGCATGACCCCCCGCAAGGCCCTTTTCACCAACTACCTCATGACGTTCTGCACCGGCATCGCGGCTACGCTCCTGTATCAGACCAACACGACGGGGGCCGTCATCGTGTTTGTCCAGGTGTTGAGCGTCGTCGCCATCATTCTGCTGTTGGAAACGGCGGGACAGCGAATCGGGCGGGGGTCGCCATGAACCGAGATTTCAGAGAGGTTCCGCCATGCGAATGATGATCGGCCGGGGCGGCCCTCCTCACCACCATCATCACGGCCCGCCGCCCGACGAGGTCGAACGCAAGAGGGTCACGTGGAAATACCTGCGGAAGTTTCTCGGCCTGATCAGGCCGTACCGCGGGAAGATCGCCCTTGTGCTTTCGCTGATGCTCCTGGGCAACGCGACGGCCCTGGCGATCCCGTGGGGCGCCAAGCTCATCATAGACGACGTCCTCACGCCCATTCTGACCGGCAGAAGCGCAGACCTTGCCGGCGCCCGGTCCTTCCTCAACCTCATCGTCATGGTCCTTGTGGGGCTGTTGGGCGTGAACGTCCTGCTCTCGGCGGCGCAGCGCTACCTGATGACGGCCACGTCGGAGCGGCTCGTCAACGACGTGCGCCGCCGCCTTCACGCGCACGTTCAGATACTGCCGCTGCGATTCTTCGAAAAGACCAAGACGGGCGGAATCATCTCGCGCGTCTGGAGCGATGTGGACCAGGTGCGAAGCCTGTTGTTCGCCGGCTACATAGACTGCATCTCCAACCTCGTGAGCGCCGCCATGATCCTGGGGCTTCTCATCTACCTGGACTGGCGGTTGACGATCATTTCGTGCCTGTCGCTGCCGTTCATGGCGGCGGCGGTGCTGGGGTGGTCGCGCAAGGTGCGGCCGCGCCACAAGGAGATCCGCGAGGACGTCGCGGCGGCCACCTCGCGCATGCAGGAGGTGATCAGCGGCATCAAGATCGTGCGGCTCTACCGCCGCGAACGGCATGAGAACAAGATCTTCACGCAAAGCATCAACGCCATCCTGCGCAAGCTCCTCGCCGTCAACGTGCTGCAAATGACCATCGAGAGCGGGGCGCGCGTCTCGGTGGGGCTGGGCATCATCCTGCTTTTGTGGTTCGGCGGACGGCAGGTGATCGCCGGCCACCTGACGGTGGGCGGCCTGATGGCCTTCTACTCGTATCTCTGGATGCTCTTCGGCCCCATCATCGGCATCGTGGTCATCAACAACCTGGTCCAGCAGGCCATGGCCTCCGTCGAGCGCATCTTCGACCTGCTCGACGAGAAACCCGATATGCTCGACAGGCCGGGCGCCGTCGGCGTGTCCGACGCCCGCGGCGAGATCGAGTTCGACGGCGTCGCGTTCGCTTATGAGGACGAGCAGTACGTGCTCCGGGACGTAAGCTTCAGGGTGATGCCCGGGGAGGTGGCGGCGCTCGTGGGACCGAGCGGGGCCGGGAAGACCACCGTGACCAATCTGGCCGCGCGGTTCTACGATCCCCAGCGGGGGCGCGTGCTGCTCGACGGGCGCGACATCCGCGACATCCGCCTGAGCGACTACCGATCCCTTATCGCCATGGTGCCCCAGGAGACCTTCCTCTTCGACGGCACGATCAAGGAGAACATCCGGTACGGACGCCTGGACGCGAGCGACGAGGCCATCTTCCGGGCCGCCCGCGACGCCAACGCCCATGACTTCATCCTGGAATTCAAAGACGGTTACGACGCCGTGGTCGGCGAGCGGGGCGTGAAGCTGTCCGGCGGGCAAAAGCAGCGAATCTCCATTGCCCGCGCATTGCTGGCCGACCCCCGCATCCTCATCCTCGACGAGGCGACGTCCTCGCTCGACTCGGAATCCGAGGCAGCGATCCAGGACGCCTTGGCGCACCTGATGGCCGGCCGCACGACCTTCGTCATCGCGCACCGGCTCTCGACCATCATGCACGCCGACAAGACCATCGTCCTGGACCACGGCGAGGTTAAAGAAACAGGCCCCCACGCCGAGTTGCTGAAGGCCGGGGGCCTGTACCGTCGAATGTTCGTCAAGCAGTTTGAGCGGTTGAGGCTCGCGCCGGAGGCCGGCGCGATCTTGCACTGGGGGGGCAACGAGGAAGGCTCCCCAGGCGCCGCCTAACCGCGCCTGCTATTCCTTCTTGTCCTCTTTCTTCTCTTCTTTCTTCTCTTCTTTCTTCTCTTCTTTCTTCTCTTCCTTCTTCTCCTCGTCCTTCTTTTCGTCGTCCTGCTTGTCGTCTTTGGCTTCCTTGCGGCCCTCTTCGTCCTTCTTCTCGCCCTCCTTGGCCTCCTTGGCCGCAAACTTCTTCTCCATGGCCGCCACGATGCCCTTGAACCGCGTCACGTTGGGCGTCGTCAACGTGGCAAAGGTCTTGCCCGTGGGCGTCAGGAACAGTACGCCCGTGCGCCCCTTGTACATGCCCTTGAGCGGCCCCAGCGCCTTCTCGTCCGTCGAATCCAGCATGACGGTGACGAACTTGCCTCCGACGTTGGCGAATTCCGGATTTTCGAAGATCTTCGCCTCAAAGATGTAGGCGGACTTCTTGTCGTCCGGACAATAGAAGTAGATCAAGCCCATGGTCTTGTCTTCCTTCATCTTGTCCATGCCTTCTTTGAGGTCTTTCACCCAGTTGTAGGTGGTGTCGCTGCCCGCCTTGAAATCCTTGAACCGCTCCATGTCCGACTTGGCCTTGTCCTGCGCCTGCGCTAAACCGGCCAGAAGCCCCAACGTCAACCCCAAGATAATCCATAAGCGGCTCATCCCAGGTTCTCCTTTCTACGACAAGAAAACAGACCGCGGCGTTCCGTGGAAGCAATGCGCCAGCAAGTGATTCTATGCCCGACACAGGGATTATTCAACAGAAAAGATGACGATGCCGGGCGGCGACCGTCCACCCGGCTATGAGGGGCTGCTGCAAACTCACCCCCACGAGGGATTTGACAACGGCGGCAAATCTGATAGACTCCGAACCGGTCCTCACGGGTCTCGGGGTTTTCAGGAGCAAGCCATGAATACGGTCATACTCGCAGTTCTCGCAATGACGCTCGCCGCGCTCGCCGGTTCCGCGATCGCCTTCGGCCAGGACACATCGCCGCCCGCCCTCAACCTGACCATTGAGGTGGACTTCGGGCAGGACGCGGGGCAGAACTTCGGCACAATCTTCGAGGCGACTGACCCCCAGGGCCGCGTCGTGGCCGGCGCGGGATTCCAGGGCCTCTACAACACCATCGCCCGCAGCGACCGGCGGACGCTGCAATTCTTCGTGCGCCCGCCCCACGCCGACGGCCCGCCCGCCCTCGAACGTCTGCCGCGCTTCAGCGAAGACACGGGCGTCTACCTCTTTGACATGAACGGCCGCCTTCTGGCACAACCCAAGTACGTCGAACGCCGGGTGATGGCGTGGGACGCCGGCACAGAGCGATGGGAGCCGGTGCCGGAACCCGCCACCACGGCGGTTCGCGGCGGCGACGGCTGCATGCATCTGGGCGACGGGCTGCTCACGTTCCTTCAAGGCGTCATCGCGTACAACGGCAAGCCCGTCCTGGTCGCGCCCGCGAACGAGACGTTCCACCATATTTACTACGCCCTCGGACACCTGTTCTTCTTCCACGATCGGTCCGGCGAGGCCAAGGACGGCGCCTTCACGCGCATCTGCGCGTGTCCGTGGACGCCCGAACAGGAGCGCGCGGACCTAGGCCGCGCCGTCGTCCAGCCGCTTCCTACGCTCCGCGAGACCACGTGGGCCTTCGGCCAGCTCAAGGGGAAGGTGCTCACGGTGAGCAACAAAGGCGGCGTCTACTGTTTCGATGGCGCGCGCTGGGCAACGCTCCGCGAGCCGGACGGCAAGAGTTACCAGGTGTACTCCATGCTCACCTACTACGACCGACTCCTGCTCGGCCACTATCCGTCCGGGTGCCTTTTCGAGTTCGACGGCGAGCAGGTCAAGCCTCGCGAGGACTGGCCGCCGCGCATCCCCGGCGTGTCCAAATCCGCGCGCGAGGCCCAGTCCATGGCCCTGTACCGCGGCGATCTCTACGCCGGTGTCTGGCCCTGGGCCGAGCTATGGCGTCACGACCCCAACGCGCAAAAATGGACCGCCGTCGGCCGCGCGTTTACGCAGCCGCCGGCGACGGATAAAGTCGTGCATCCCTTCGAGGCCGAGGTCAGGGCCTACAACGCCGCGCACGGAAAGAACAACGTGAGCAACGACTGGGGCCAGCGATTGACGACCCTGGCCGTCGCCGGCGATACGCTGTACGCCGGCACCTGCAACAAAGGCGGAACGCCCCGCCCCGCCGACTATACGTTCATCAGCGACGCCGCGCTCAGGGAATACGGCCTGGTCCATCGCTTGCGCGAGGCGGGACAGCTCTGCGGCCAGGTGCGATGGGTGAAGGGGCCGACGGCGTTTCAGTTCGTCGTGGCCGGCGGACGCATGCGCCTGTTGCAGGATGGCCGCGAACTGGCCTCCGGCCCGCTGGATTCCTCTCTGGCCGCCGGCCTGAAGGACGCCAAAATCACGCGCGGCAACGGGATGTTCGGCCCCCTGGAGGGGAAGATAACGGCGGCGGCGGACTAGCGGCTTTCACTCAAAGACCTTCGTCCCGTAGGGCACGGGCGGCTTGATGCGTTCGGCGGGGGTCATGTCGGCGATGCGCCAGCGACCGGAGAGTTTGCGCAGCAAGAAACGCTGTACTTCATTCCGGTCCTTGAAAACCAGTTCGCAACGCAGCGCGGCCTCTTCGGGATTGCGCTCGACGACGTCGGAGAAGGCCATGCCCATGACGGGGTCCGTAACGCTCTGGAGGTATTCGCGGAATTTCGCGCTGCCCATGGTGCGGGCGTTGTCGGCCAGGGAGGCGCGCAGGGGATCGCAGAATGAATCCAGATAGTCCGCGACGCGGCCTTCGCGGGCGGCGGCGAACATGGCCCGCACACATTCATCCGGGCCGGAGGGGACGGGTCCCGGACGCTCGCTGCGCGCCAGGAAAACCGCCAGGATAATCAGAGCGAGGAGAGCAGGACCGATCTTTTTCAACATCGTCGGGTAAGCCGCGAGGTTCAGCGGATCGAGAACGGATGTTCACGACGAGCGCGGCAAGAAACTGGCGGAGAGGGGGGGATTCGAACCCCCGGTGACCTTTCGGCCACAACGGTTTTCGAGACCGCCCCGATCAACCACTCCGGCACCTCTCCGCCCATTCAGACCGCAAACGCCGCCGCGCGTTTCCCGTTTCACATGTGTCCCGCAGACTTCTGCTCCGTCCGCCGGTTCTTGAAAAACTCGCGAAGGATGCCGCCGCATTCCTCGGCCATGACCCCCGCCGTCAGCCGAATGCGGTGGTTCAGCCGCGCGTCATCGGCAATATTGAACACCGAACCGCACGCCCCGCCCTTGGGGTCCGGCACGCCGTACACGATCCGATCCACCCGCGCCAGCACCAATGCGCCGGCGCACATCGCGCACGGCTCGATCGTCACGTATATCGTGCAGCCCGTGAGCCGCCAGTTGTGCAGGTATTCGGCCGCCTGCGTGACGGCGATCATCTCGGCGTGGGCCGTGGGGTCGCACAGTTTTTCGCGCTGGTTGTGCGCCCGGCCGATGACGCGCCCCTCAAAGACGATCACGGCCCCCGCCGGCACCTCGCCGTCCTGCGCCGCCGCCTGCGCCTCCTTGAGGGCCAGCGCCATGTAGTGCTCGTCTGTCTTGGGAATCACGCCGAGACATCTCCCCGCCCCCAATGGCAACTCCCGTATCCTAATGAGAACAAAGCGGCATGTCAACACCCAAACGGCGCAAGGGGCTGTCTATTCTCCGGCCTCTTTCACTTCCTCCACCGTCTTGAGGGCGAGCATCTCTTCGAGAAAATCCCTTACGTCCTTCTGCGCGACGTCGTCGCCCACCTCGAACTCCGCCACGATGTCCTTGCAGATCGCCCCGACGGTCTTCTGGCCGTCGAGAAGCTGCCAGATGCGCCGGCCTACCTCGTTCAAAGTGTAGATGTTCTTGAGTTCCTCCGCGCTCCCGCGAATCGGCACCAGGATCGTCTCCGTGCCGATCTGCCGGTACACGATCGAGTCGCTGCGTTTCAACCGCGCCTTCAGCGCTATCATGCAATTTCTCCGACCAGACCCCCAACGCACCCACCAAAATACCACCCCCCCGGTTGGAAATCAACCCCCGCCGCGCCGCGCAGAATCAATTGATTGTGCAAAATGGGGGGCGGTGCTATAATCAATTTATTGTGCAGAAATGGGGAAGAGAGCCTAAGTTGCGTCGTTCGTGATTCGCGGGCCGTACGCGCCTTGTACGTCGCAGAGTGCGTCTCGTCATATACCGGAGTCCTTTCATGGCAACAGAAAACCTCTCCGTGCTGCTCCATCGTCTCGACTCCGTGGAACGCAAGGGCGTAAGACGGCTGAAGGTGTTGGCGGCCCTGTCGCTGGTCGCCATCTTCTGCCTCGCCTATCTGGTGTACAGCGCGGTGGATGTCCAGGTCAAGTTGAGCAAGGCGCCGCGCGTGATCGTCTCGACGGCGGCGCTTGCCCTTTTTGGCGTCGCGCTTTTCATTTTTGCGGTGCGCACCCTGCGCGCCCACATCGGGGCCAAACGAGCCGCGCTGGAGGTGGAGCAGCGCCTGGGCCACCTGGAATCGGCCGTCAGCACGTCGGTCGAGTTCGGCACGAACGCCGAGAGAACCGAACGCCTGTCTTCGCCGGCGGTCGTGGAAAAACTTGTGGAAGACACCCAGGAACGCACGAAGGGCCTCGAATTCGCCCGCGCCGTCAGTTGGCGCCGGCCGCTGCTGGTCGGAGCGCTGACCGTTGCCGTGATCGCTTTGTGCGCCGCGTACTTCGTGACGATGCCGCGCCTGGCCAAACTGACCTTCCTGAGATTCGTGGCCCCCTGGGCCAACCTGCCCGCCCCTACGCTGACGTGGTGCGACGTCGAGCCGGGCAGCCGCGAGGTCCGGCGCCTTGAGACCGTGGAGGTCACCGGCCAGATGAGCGGCCGCCTGCCCAGGAGCGCCGAGATCACCTTCGCGGTCGTGCCCGAAGACGCCGGCCCCGCCACGGAATTGCAGTGGCGCACCGAGAAGATGCTCAAGACGGACGCCGAGACCTTCACCTTCTCCTTCCCCCGCATGCTCGACTCCGTGCGCTACGTCGTCACGGCGGGGGACTTTGCCTCGGAGAGCTACCTCCTCACAGTCTACGAAGTCCCGAAGATCACGCAGTTGAAGATGCTCCTGAATTACCCCGAGTACACGGGCATGAAGCCCAAGGCGGCCGAAGACGCCGTCGGCCCGGTCACGGCCCTGCGCGGCACCGAGGTCCGAATCACGGGCATTGTGAACAAGACCATCGGCAACGCCGCCGTACAGTTCGACGCCGAGACCGAGCCGAAGGTCCCCGCGGCCGAGATCAAGGGCAACCAGTTCACGGTCGTCTTCAGCGTGGGCGAACACAGCAAGTACCGGCTGCTGGTCACCGACCTGCAGCGGCGAACCAACGACGATTCGGCCTTCTATACCATCAAGTGCGTTGACGACAACGCGCCGGACATCAAGATCGCCAAGCCCGCCAAGAATCTCACCATGATCAAGACCGCCGAGGTGCCCCTGGAGATCCAGACCTCCGACGATTACGGGCTTTCCGAGGTCGGCGTGGCCTACAAGATCAAGGAAGACGAATGGAAACGCCTGCCCCTGGCCGACGTCAAGGCGGGCGCCAAAGAGGCCAAGCCGTCCTCGACCCTCTTTCTTGAGGACATGGCGTTGGCCGACACCGATGTCGTGACCTATTACGCCTATGCGCGCGACAACGACACCGTGAGCGGGCCGAAGGAGAGCGCCTCGGATCTCTTCTTCGTCGAGATCGAGCCTTTCGGCCAGCAGTACAAGCTGATGGACGAGGCGGGCGCCAAGATGCCGCCGGGCATGGAGGACCAGCAGAAGGTCGTCCTGAAACTGGAGGACATCATCAAGAAGCAGAAGGAGGTCATCACCAAGACCTTCCGCGTGGACAAGGAGTTCACGCTGAAGAAGAAATTCACCGAGGAACAGGTGACGCAGGTCAAGGACCTCGGCTCGCAGGAAAACGAGTTGCGCAAGCGCACCGACGACCTGTCGAAGAATCTGCAAGAGCAGTTGATGGCGGCCGGTCTGGCGGAGGATCTGGACCGCGTCGAGAACCTCGACCGCGCCGGGGTGCGCATGGGTCTGGCCAGCCTCACGCTGGATGGACTCGACACCGCCACGGCCCTCCCCTATGAGAACGATGCGCTGTACCACCTCTACCGCGCCAAGCGCGACATCCTGAACCTGATCGCCAAGCACCAGGGCAACAAGGAGCTGGCCAAACAGCTCCGCCAGGCCCTGGACATGGCCGCCAAGAACCAGCAGCAGGACGAACAGCAGGAACGCCAGGAGAAGATGAAGGAGCTTCAGAAGAAGGACGAGGACCTGGCGCAGATGCAGGAGGAGCAGAAGGGCCTCAACAAGCAACTCCACGAGCAGGCCGCGCAACAGGCCCAGGCGCAGTCGCAGTCGGGCAAGGAGCAGCCTTCGCAACAGCAGCAGCAACAGCGCGAGGACATGGCCAAGAAGGAGGAGCGTCTCGCGCAGAAGGCCCAGGAGACGGCCAACGAACTGCGGCAGATGGACTTCAACAATCCGAACCAGTCCTACCAGGCCGCCAAGGACACCGCCAAGGCCGCCGGCGAGATGCAGGAGGCGCAGAAGGCCATGCAGGACCAGAAGATGGCCGACGCGCGCGATCACGGCGTCAAGGCGGAAAAAGAACTGGCCAGGGCGCGAAAGCAGGTGCAGCGCGCGCTTGAGCGGTCTGTGACCGATCAACTCCGCGACGCGGCAAACCAGGCGCGGGAACTGGCCGAGAACCAACGACAGATCGGCAAGGAGACCGAGCAACTGGCCATGGCGCCCCAGGGCGACCAGCGCCAGCCGCAGCCGGGGCAGGAGAAGCAGGCTCAGCAGGGCCAGCCGCAGCCGGG
>CAYPFP010000022.1:0-36151 GCA_964409935.1 uncultured Planctomycetota bacterium
CGCCCTTGCGCCTTTGCGGCGCGGCCTGGGGGGCGGAGTCTCCGCATCGCCCGGCCAGGACCGTACACTCGAAAAGAGGACCCAGCCCGATAAGGACGGCAAGCAATGCCAACCAGGCAATCCTTGAATTCCTCGGACGTGACATGGCGGAACCCTCGAAAAGGACCCAGTCCTACCCCAATCCTTTGCCTGAGACTACACCGGCGCCCGCCGTGTGTCAAGCCGATTTTCTCCTGCATGTCGGAGGGTCCGCCGGCCGGGGGAAGTGTAGGCGCCGGGCACGAGAGCGAATTGTCATAAAAGCCTTTATGGGAGCAGGTTGCGCAACCTGGTGATGCGGGTTCGCTGGGTGTGTGCCTGGCTGTGGGCTATGGAGAAAAGCCGGAACATTTATGAATTCTTTTGGGCAATAAGACCGGTTATACTTATGATTGGACAAGCAGGGAATGTGGCCGATATTGTGAGAACGGAAGCGAGGCGGGTTTTCATGCGACAGCAGTGGCAGTGGACGGGGCAACAGCAAATGTTCTTTGAGCAACGGCGCATGCCGCCGATGGTCAAGGGCATCATCATCGCGACGGCGGCGGCGTATCTGGTCCAGGTCTTCCTGGCAAAAGGTGTGCTGGAGTATTACTTTGCCCTCTGGCCGAGCACGGCCGTGTGGAAGCTCAACCTCTGGCAGTTCTTCACCTACCTGTTTCTTCATGATCCCAGGGGCATTTTTCATATCCTGTTCAACATGCTGTGTCTTTATTTCTTCGGGCGCGAGATCGAGGTGATGCTGGGGAAGTGGAAGTTCCTCGGGCTTTACCTTACGGCGGGGGCTGTTGCCGGCGTGGCGCACTGTCTCATGGGGCTCTTCATGCCGGCGGGCGCATTTATGATCGGCGCGTCGGGGGCCGTGATGGCCGTGATGGTCATCTACGCCATCTGCTTCCCGAATCAGATGATCCTGTTTTTCTTCTTTGTGCCCATGAAGATCAGGACGTGCATCCTGATTCTCATCGGCATAGACCTTTTCTACGGCGCGCAAGGCTCGCCGACGGGCGTGGCCAATTTCGCGCACCTGGGCGGCGCGTTGTTCGGGTTGTTGTATTGGAAGGGCCGGCCGTGGATTGACGCTCTCCTGGGGAAGGTAAAGGAGCGGCTCGCGTCTCGGCGCAGGAGCGTGGACCTTCACGAAGAAGAGGACCTGGACCGCATCCTGGAGAAGATCAGCCAGCACGGGATGGACAGCTTGACCAAGCGCGAACGCTCCTACCTGCTGCGCGCCAGCGAGCGCCGCCGGCGCCAGAAGGTATCGCACGAGGGCCATGCGTAGTCTGTTTTGCGCAAGACGTAGGGCGCGAGACGCGAAGGAGTCTAATGGCGGCTTTTCGCGTCCCGCGCTTTACGTTTTGATTTTTTTCGGGGCGGGTTTTGATGGCGGAGAACATCGAGATCAAGGCGCGTTGCGCGGACCTGCGCGAGGCGACGCGGATAGCGCGCAGGCTCGGCGCCCGGCCCCTGGGAATTGAACGGCAGCGCGACACCTACTTCGGTCTTCCCCTGTCGCGCGCCGCCGCGGGCGCGCGGCTGAAATTGCGGGAGCGGTGGCCGGCGGCGAATCAGAGGGCAACAGCCGCATCTTCCTCAACGTCCGCTCAGTTGATCCCCTATGCCCGTCCTTCCATCGCCGGGCCTAAGCGGAGCCGCTACGCGGTCATTCCGGTGGAAGAGCCGCACATGGTTCGATCGCTCCTGAGCGACATGCTTGGGGTGGTCAAAGTGGTTGACAAGCGGCGCACGGTCTTTCTTCTCGACAACGTTCGCATCCATCTGGATCGCGTTCGGGGGCTGGGGACGTTCCTGGAGTTCGAGGCCGTCGTGGGCAGAGGCCGCGGCGCCCGCGCGCGGTGTCGCGGAAAGGTGAAGGCCCTTCTGGCGGAGTTCGCCGTCAGGCCGTCGGACCTGCTCACGGCGTCGTACGCGGAGATGGCCGTCCCGCGGGCCTGTCGGCCGAGATAGTTTTTCACGGCGAGGCGAAATGCACATCTACATTGTCTGCGACGTGGAAGGCGCGTTCGGCGTCGGCAGCTACGAGAACGACGCATTTCCGGAAGCGCCCAACTATCCGGAAGCGCGCCGGAACCTCGTGGAAGACCTGCGAGCGGCCATCCGCGGGGCGAAGGCGGCGGGCGCCACGGCCTTCACCATCTATGATATGCATTACTACGGCGACAACGTTCGGCCGGGCGAACTCGGCGACGAAGTGACGCTGGCGCGCGGGAAACCCCTCGACAACGGCATGCGGCGCGGCTTTGCAGGCATGTTCATGGTCGGCCTGCACGCCATGGCCGGGAATCCAGGAGGCGTGCTGCCCCACACCTACAACCATGAGATCGTCTCGATGGACGTCAACGGCAGGCGGGTGGGCGAGATCGGTCTTGAGGCGCTGGCGGCGGGTTGTCACGGCATACCGCTGATTTTTTTGAGCGCCGACGCCGAAGGGGTTTCGGAGGCCAGGGCGTTGCTCGGAGACGTGGAGGGCGTGGCCGTCAAGTGTCTCGGCGCGTCCGGCGAGGTGGTGTTTGTCCCCGAGAAGGCCGCGCGTTCGGGTATCTCAGAGGGCGCCCGGCGGGCCGTTGGCCGGATTGGGGACTTCGGCCCTCTTGTGGAGACCGGCCCGTGCCGTCTGGAAATTCTCTACAGCGATGCAGGCATGGCCGCGAAGGTGGCGGCCAGGGTCGAAGGGCAACTGAGCGGCAAATCGAGGGTCGTGATTGAAGGGGATGATTTTTGGCCGGTTTACATGCGTTTCCGACGGACGCAGGCGCGGTCATGAACCGCAGACCGGGAAGATCCCGGCTGTTCTGCTGGATTGCGCTGGCGACGGTGTTAACGGGCGTCGCGAGCGGGCAGGACAACGGGCGCGAGGGTCGTCTGCTCGCCGGGCACAAGGCCAGGCCGGGGGCGAAGGTTGATCCGTTGCCGAGGCTTCCCGTGGAGATCCTCTGTGCCGCCGACGGGAGCGAGATGGTCCTGGTTCCAGGCGGAACGTTCGTCATGGGGGTATCGGGGCAGGAAACGCCGCGCATCTCGGCCGGCGGACGCCGTGAGCCTCAGCCCGGCGCGCGGCTCAGGGTTCACGAGGTCTCCCTGCCCGCGTACTACATTGACAGGACCGAGATCACACAGTCGCACTTCGCGGCGTTCATCCGGGCGGAGGGATACCGAAAACGCGAGTTCTGGTCCGCCGAGGGCTGGGATTTCGCGCAGAGGCTCTCCAGGCCGGAGCCTTGCACATGGGAAAACGCCGACTTTACCGGACCTCGCAGACCCGTTGCCGGCGCGAGTTTCTACGAAGCCGAAGCCTACGCGCGATGGGCCGGGCGCGCGCTGCCGACCGAGGCCGAGTGGGAGAAGGCGGCGCGCGGGACCGACCGCCGCCGCTATCCGTGGGGAAACGAGAATCCGACCGCCGATCCCGCTCTGCGCGCAAGACCCGCCATTCTCAGATGCAACTTCGGCCTGCCCCAGGATGGTTTCCCCTTCACCGCGCCCGTCGGGAGTTTCCCGCCCGGCAAGAGTCCTTACGGCTGCGACGATATGGCGGGCAACGTCTGGGAGTGGTGCGCCGACTGGCACGACGACGCCCATCCCGAAGCCGCGCCCCCGCACGGTCCGACGCCCGAGGAGCGCAAGCAGTGCCGTCCGCTTCGCGGGGGGTCGTGGACGAGCGGCGAGTGGGACGTGGACGCCCGCCATTGGCTCCATCGTTGGTACCAGTCCGAGGCGGTGGGTTTTCGCACCGTGCTTCGAATTGAGCAATCGCGCTTGAAATAGGCGGGCATCGGTGCTAAAAATGCGTGGGGAGGCGTTGCTGCCGACAGGGCGGGGAAGGCGCCATGAAGAGCGGATGTTCCAACAGAAGGATGGCGTGGGCGTCACAGTCCCGTCCGCATGTGGGGGTGGGCGCCGATTCGGATTTGCGGCCTTGCCGCCGGCGCGTTTCGGGTCCGGGGGGCTGGCTCGCGGTCGTGATTCTGGTTTCGGGGGCGGACGCCCTGGCCCACGGGTTTCACGGCGCGGCGCTCATGGAGAGTTCCGCGAGCGTCTGGGAGAATAAGGTGCGCGAGAACCTGGGACTGCCGAGCGCGTACGTGACGGGCGAGGGCGATCTGCGCGACCTCCTGAAGCGAGCCGCGCCCGGCGCGGGCGGCCGCACGTACACCGTCCCGCCCGTCGAGCGCGAGAAGGTCAAGGCCACCGTGCAGGAACTGGTGAGTTACCTCAAATACATGGACAGCCGGAACATCCTTGCCGAGGAATTCCCGAACTTTCCGATGGCCCAGATACCGGACTTCCGCACGCGCGCCATGTACATCCTGCGCGACCTCGGGCCTTCATCTCTGCCGGACGTCGTCGCGGGTCTGGCCGACGTGACCGCTCCGCGCCAGTCGGGGCGTCCGGAGGGGCCCCGATTCGCCGACCCTTACTTCGACCCCACGCTCGTGATCGCGGGGGGCGCAAGGAGGGATTTGGAGAAGACGCTCAACCTGATCATAAGCGCTTCCGCCGGCTCCCCGGAAGGACTGGAAGCGGCGCTGGACGCGCTCGGCGCGATGGTGAACAGCGACGACGCGTCCGTGAAGGGCGCGGCCCGCGAGGCGATGAAGGCCGTGAAAAGCCAGGCCACCGTGTACGCGCTGCTGGGGCTTGCAGGCAAGGCGGCGTCGGACGCCTCGCGCACCGCGATTGCGCTGCTGCAGGGCAAGCTGGCGGAGCCGGGCTGCCGGCTGAGCGTCGCGGACGCCGTGCGCGCGATGGAGGCGGTTGAATCGAATCCCACCCCCGCGCTCAGAGAGATGGCGCCGAAGATAGTCGAAGGCGGTTTCGCGGACAAGGACGCGCCCGCGCTGGTGGAGGCGTTGCGGACGGCGGACAAGATTCTGACGCCGGCCCTGGCGCGGCTTCTGGCCAGGCGACTCAAGGCCGGCGATGTCGTTCTGAGCGATGACCAGGCGTCGGTGTTGCTGGGGCTGCTGCGGGGGGCGAACGAGGAGGCGGCTTCCGCACTGGCCGCGGCGCTGGACGCCGGTCTCCGGGACTCGCACCTCGCACTGATGAAAAAGACGGCGGCCGACGAGCATGAACGCCTGCGCGTGTTCGCGACGGCCTGGATCCTGCGCCGCCGTCCCGCCGAGATAGAGCAGGACGCCCTCCGGCGCGCCCTGGAAAATCCGGACTCGATGCTGGGCAGCGCCGTCTACCAGGGGTTGAGCAGCCGCGAACTGTTGGCGGCCGAGTCGGACTTGCTGCGGTCGCATCCGGAACTGCTGCTCAAGACCTTGCGGTCCCCGACTGCCGCTTCGCGCCGAGCCGCGGCGAAGCTGGCGGGACGGCTTCGGATGAAGGAGGCGGTTCCCGACCTGATCCGGCTCATCACCGACCCCGACTCGGGCGTCTTCGAGGCGGCCGTGATGGCGCTTCCGGAGATCACGCGGCAGTTCTTTGGGCCGGAGCTTTTCGCCGATGAACGGGCCAAGAAAGACGCGCAGAAAAAATGGACGACCTGGTGGGAAAGCTCGAGCAAGGGGCGTCCATGACGAGAAGTTTGTCGGCTGCGGCGTACGGAAGTGAAAGGTGTCTGATGCGGTTCTGCATGGGTCTCATAGTGAGCCTGGTCTTGTCGCCGGCCTGCCTGGCCGCCGATCCCCAACCGGCGCCGCTGGCCGCGATGCCGGAGGCGGTCCGCGACGCGGGTCCGTGTCTTGTGCAGGTACTGGGCGTCTATGAAGGGAGCCGCCGCGCGGCCGGTTCGGGCTTCCTGGTGAGCGCGGAAGGCCACGTCCTGGCCAGCACCCGCGCGATCGAGCGCGCCACGGAGCTTCTTGTGTTCTCGCCCAGCATCGCCGAGTGGCCGGTGAAGGCGCAGGAATTGGACAACGACATCAAGACCGGCCTCTCCCTTCTCAAGGCGGAAGCCCCGAACCCGACGCCGTTCGTCACGATCCGGGAGTTCGGCCGCTTCTCGCAGGGCGCGACGGCGTACGTGTTGGGCATGTCGGGCGGCGCGGCGAAGCCTGGCCAGAGGCCCAGGAGTTCCGAGGGGGCGCCCCGCGCCGCCGGGGCCGTCAAGACGATAGTCTTGGGTTACGTCAGTCTGCCCGGCCGGCCCCACATGGTTCAGTTCACGGCGAAGTTGCCGTCGGCCTTTGCTGGCGGTCCGGTGCTGACGCCGGGCGGGACCGTGGTCGGCATGGCGATCCCGCCGCCGTCGGAGTCGCTGTCCGGCTCCGGCTGGTGCATGCCCATCGGCGAGGCGCAGAGGCTGCTCGCCATGAACAGCGTTTCCTACGCCGTCGAGCACACGGCGTGGTCGTATGTGAACTGGCGTACGGCCCTTTCGTTCGTGATCCTGGCGCTGCTCCTGTACGGGGCGTACACGCTGCATGTCTGGCAGACGCGGGGGAAGTCCGCCGCCTTGCGGAGGCTGCCCGCAAAGAACGTCACGCTGTGTCTGCTGGCCTCGGGGCTGGTGCATCTGGTGATCTTTGTAGTCGTCCTGTTGAAACAGCAGGACTGGAGCATCGAGGGGAAGGCGACCGAACTGGCCGAGGTGGGGATCATGAGCGTGGGCGAGAGCAGCGGGGAGGTGGGGCTGCCTGCAACCGTGGCCCCGCCGCCCCCGTCGCCGACGGTCGCCAGCAAGCCCCCCTCGCAGCGCGTGCCGGTGCAGGAGGTGGACGCGGGCAAGGTCCTGGAGGAGAAGGCGCAGGAAAAAACGAGGGTCATCGGCGAGAGCGCCGAACGGGCCGACGCCGAGGCGGCGGCCGCCGCAGGCAAGGCTCGCGAAGGCCTGGCGGCCGAGGCCGCGGCCGGCGCCGCCGGACGCGGAAAGGCTACAGAGGGTTTCAAGGGCCGCGTGGAGGACCTGCTCAAGAAGCTGGACGGGGCCGGCGGTGGTTCCGGAGGGCCGGGTCCGGGCGGCGACCCGGGAAGCCGTTCCGCGCGCATGGCTCGTTGGCGTCTCGAATACCCCCCGGGTACCGACATGTTCGAGTTCACAGACAAACACAGCGGCGAGATCGCCCTATGGACACAGGCCGAACCGGATAAGTTATACTACCTGTCCAATCTGAACAGCGTTCCCTCTCTGCGCAGCGCGGCGTTCGAGCAGGAACAGCGACTTCCGTGGATTCCTGTGGGCCTTGACACCTGGAGGGAGAAGAAGGAGGACGCGTTCCGGCGGGCGGGGCGCGGCGTCGGACCCAGAGACAACATCGTGACGTTCTTTCCAAGGGAGTTTGAGGAGCACCTGGCCCGAATCGAGAACGAGTACCGCCAACGGCAGGGGCTGACGGCCAAACCCAAGTCCACCATCTTCGAGGTGACGCCGGCCTTGGAGGTGGTGGTCGTGTCTTCGAATTAGCGCAGCGAGGGAGGAGAGCGTGCGTATCCCTGTCGAGAAACCTGAGACGCTGAACCGGCGCGCATCGTCGCCGACGGGCCGGAGGAAGATTGCGGCCAGGGCGCTCGAGATCGTCCTGAGCGCGAAGTTCCTGGCGCCGTTCGGCGTGATCGTCGTGATCTTCGCGGTGGTGGTCCTTTATGTCACCTCCGAACAGGGCACGGCGGTTCGCTATCGCCAGGCCGAGAAGGAATTGAGCGCGGGGAATTTCTCCAGGGCCGAGACCCTTTTCCGGGAGTTCGCGCTCGAAAATCCCGACCATCCGAGCGCCCCGAAGGCTCGCGAAGAGGCGAAGTACTGCGCCATCATGCAGCAGGTCCTGACCGCAGGGCCCGACCGCGAACCCCTCATCCGGCAGTGCGAGGCGTTTCTGACCGAATATGAGAAAAGCGAACGCGCCGCCAAGGTCCGGGACGTTACCCAGCAGACCTTGTACGACCAGGGAGACCATATCTTCCAGGAGGCCTTGAAGGCTCGCGATGCCGCGCGCATGGAGAAGGCGATCCCGACGCTCGAAAGGTGCCTCGGCGTCAACCCCGTGAGTCCGTTTGCGGACCAGGCCAAGACCCTCATCGAGACCGTCCGGCAGGGCGCCCGGCGCGTCCGTGAAGAAGACGCCTTTGCCCGCGCCCGAAGCGCGTTGCTGAAGACGAGCGAAGGGCGTCTCAAGGATAGAAAGTTTGCGGCGGTGCGAGCGGAGATCGTGCGGCTGACGGAGATTTTTCCCTTTGCGGCGCAGGACAAGGATCTGCTTTCGTTGGAGGCGCGCATCAACGAGCAGGAACTGCAGGCCTCTTCGTTTGCGCCGGCCCGGGAAGGTGCGCCGGCCCCCGAAGCAGCACGCGCCGTCCCGCCGGAGGCCAACACGTTCCTTCTGATCGAGCGACGCGCCGAGTCCCTACCCCGCGGGCTTGAGGGCGAGATCGTCTTTCTGATGGCCAAAGGGCGGTGCCTCGCCCTCGACGCCGCGACGGGCGCCTATCGCTGGTCCATCCGGGCGGGGGCTGCCGCCTCGATCCTCCCCGTGACCGTGCGCGAGCCGAGCACGGGACGGCCCCTGGGGGCGTTGATCCCGTCGGGACGCGAAAACCTGCTGCGGCTGGTTGCCTCGTCGGACGGCTCGCCCAAATGGACGTACCGCAGCCCGGCGCCCTTCGTCGCGCCGCCGGTGGTGTATGAGTCGCAGATTTACCTGCCCACGCTGACCGACGGCATCCACGTCCTGAACGCGCAGACCGGCGCGTTGGAGGGCAGGTTCTGGTTCGACGGCGAGATACGCAACGCGCCCATCGTGGACGAGGAACGCGGGGTCCTTTACGTCCTGCCGGAGAACGGATGCATTTATGCGATCTCGCTCTCGGAGAACGTCTGCAAGCAGATTGTGTCCGAGGCGTTCGAGCCGTTCCTGCTGCCGTGCCAGGCGGTCCCCGTGGGGAGCTATCTGCTGCTGATCGAGTATCAGGACTTGAGGAAGATGCGCGTGAGGATTTTCTCGCGCAACGCCGAGGGCTTCGGGCTGCGCCCCATCCGAACGGGGAAGGCGGTCAAGCCGTTCGACCTGGGCGAAAACGTGGGATGCCGGCCCATCGTGGCGGCCGGAAGCCTCTACTCCGTGACCGAGTCCGGCACGCTGAAGGTGTTCGGCGTGAACGTCAAGAGCGAGGACGAACCGATGTTCCCCGCCGCCGACCACTGGCCGCCGACAGACATCGCCGGCGACTACAGCCTGCTTCTGGACACCGACGCTTCTCCGTTCCACAAGGGCATCGGTTCGCTGAACCCCGTGCTGGTCTGCGGGAGCGGCGTCGTCGTCTTCCAGTTCAGCGCCCCGGACCGGAAACTGACCGAGGTCTGGCGCTTTCCGCCGGGCGGCGGCAACGAAAAGTTCGTGCCGGGCCAGGCCTTCCTGCCGCCGCAGCGCGTGGGCAATCTGGTCTGCGTTTCGACCATCGCGCCGGACCGCGACGGCATCTGCCTGACCGCCATTGACTTGGAGCAGAAGGCCATGGCGTGGCAGGCGGTTGCGGGGGCGGCGGTCACGGCCTGCGCGGCGGACGAAACCGGCAAGCGCGTCTTCGTCCATAGTCGGGGAGGGTCGGTGTACGCCCTGGCCGTCGGCGCCAACGACCGACCCGCCGTGCTGGAGCAGCGTCTGTTCGCGGCGAAGACCCAGGCCAGCTCCGTTCCCGATGCCCTCTACTATGCGCCGCCGGGGCGCCTCTACATCGGCGGCGACGACAACGCGCTGCACGCCGTTGACACACAGACAGGCGGCCCGGCGGCGGGGTGGGAAGAACCTTTCCGGACTCAGGCGCCGTGCGGCCCGATGGCTCCGTTGGGGAGAGAAACGCTCGTTTTCGGGACGGCGAAAGGGGACGTTTTCCTGGCGGCCCTCGCCGGTTCGGGGCGCTACGCCCAGGAGTTCAGCGACCCGGCGCGGGCCTCCTACGCGGTTTCGCCGCTGGCCGGCCCCGACGGCGCGGTTTACATCGGCAACGATCGCGGCGTCTTCCAGAAACTGGTCGTGGCCGAACAGTCGGGCCAGAGATTTCTGAAGCCCGAATTCAAATTCCGCGCCTCGGCGCCGATCCGCGCCGGCGCGGCCGCCGTGAACGACACGGTCTTCGTCGGCGACATGAACGGCAAGCTCTACGCCCTCGCCGCCAAGTCCCTCAAGCCGGTCGCCGAGTGGTCGCTGGACGCGCCGATCACGAGCGACCTAGTGACGCTCGGCGACGCCGTGTGCGCGGCCAGCGAAGCGGGATGCGTGTACGCGGTCTCGCTCCGTCAGAAGACGCCGCTGTGGCGGTTTCCGCCGAGCGGCTTCGCCGCCGCCGTCGCGGGCAGACCCTTGCGGCTCGGCGAACTTGTGCTGATCGGAACGCAGGACGGCAAGGTGTACGCCTTGCAGGCCGACACCGGCAGGCCCGTCTGGACGCACGAGGTCGGCAGCGGCATCTCCGGCAGTCTCGCGGTCGCGGGCCGTTGGCTTGTGGTTCCGTGCAGCGACGGAAGCGTGAAACTGGTGGCGCTGCCCGACCGGGTAAAGGGGAACTGATGAGATACATTGTGATCGGACTCGTCTTGGCGGCGCAGGCGGCCTTGGCGCAGGAAGCGGAAGAGGTCGTGCTTATCTCCCGGCCGAAGACCCCCGGCGTGAGCTATCGCGTTGCCGACAAGAAGTTCGAGATCGTCTTCGTGCGCGACGGGCTTGGCAAGGCCGCCCGGCCGGGGCAGGAAACGGGGCTTGTGCTGAGCAGCGACGAAGCCGGGTCGTTTTCGACCCCGGACGTTAAGAAGGGCGTGTTCATCGGCTCGCTGGAGAGCAGTTCGTCTGCCGGGAGACTCCGCCTTCAGATCAAGTGGCGTAACGCCTACGGCGCCGAATCCCCGTCCTCGCTGGAGAGGGTCATGCAGGTCGAGATGGCCGCCCTCGTGAAAGAAGCCGAACGACTCGGGGTCAGGTTCCTGGGGCCGCCGAAGGACCACGGGCGCGTTCGCGATCAGGTGGTCGAGTCGTTGCCCGCCGCCGCCGAACTGATCAAAGACCTCAAGAAGGCGGGATATCCGGTGGCGCGGTACAGCGACGATCTGCAGAACATCGAGAAGATGAAGCCGTCGCCGAAGGAGCCTCAGGCCAGGGAAAAACTGCGGGCCAAGGTGCGTGACGAACTCGTGGAGTTGTATGTGAACCACGTGCAGAGAGAGGCCCTGCTGAAGGCGTTGGGCCTGGAGGAGAGGCTCAAGCCTCACCGGATCAGCCTCGAAAAACTCGAGCAGCTTGCGGGGATCGTCCTGCCGTTGCCCGAACTCTTTGATTGCTTCGCCCTGCCCGGCCGCAGCAGCGACGACGCGGCGACGCTCAACTGGATCACGAACCAGGCGCAGCGCTTTCACGATTACGCGGCCGACAAGGCCGGCGCGGCGGCCCGGCTGAACGAAGAGGAGCGCCGGCGGGCCGACAGCGCGCTGATGTTCTCCATCAAGGTCGTCTTCACGCCGGACGAGTCGGCCGAGAAGAGGCGCTATTCCTCCGTTGCGCAGCCGTTCCGCGGGGGGCTTGTCGGGGATGCGCTCAAGGAGGTCCTCCTCAACGGGCGCACCGACCCCGCCGACGGCTCGATTGTGCACTGGTGGACCGTCGAGACGCGACATCCGCGCGATTTTGGGGTCTTCGTGGACGACGCCCTGGCCAAGACGCACGTCGTGCAGTGGTTTCCGAGGAGTCCCGGAGGCGCGGAGTGGCTGGTGCGCATTCGCAGTATCGGCCAGACCCCTGTGAAATATTCCATCAGGTGTTCGGACACGGCGCTCGCCAAGGGGGACTCGGCCGTCGTCTTCGGTAATGAACAGCCGTTGAGAAGCGGGTTCCCGTACTGAAAGTAGCGACGAATATGCCAGAGAGACACCGAGCCACATCCCCGGGGACCTTCCGCCACGCCGCCGCGCTGGTCATGGCGCTCTTGTCTCTTTTCAGCCCCCCGCTCCACGCGGAAGAGCTTCTCGAGGGCGAGTTGGAGATAAAGTTCCCGTATCCGCTCATGGGACGCAAGGCCTTTCCCACCGTGACCGAACTGGCCCGCATCGCCGAGGACGCCGGACCGCGTCTCGTGCTGCTCTTCCAGTTGTACCCGCATCCGAACGAGCGCGCGGCGGACCGAAACGACTACTACGCCCCCGCGTGGTCGCCCGACGGGCGGTCGCTGTTCTTCCTCCGCGCGGACATCAAGAACCGCACCAGCAAGATCGTGCTCTTCCCTTCGTTGTCCTTCGGGCGGGCCGTCACCCTGCTGGACGGCAGGGACAGCTATGACTACATGCCGTCGTGGATGCTCGGCCCAGCCGCCGGCCAGGCCGCGGGCCTCTCCTGTTTTGTCTTCTGCAGCACGGTCGGCCCCGACGAAAACCTCGACGTCTACCTGTCCGCCGCCGGCCAGGGCGAGGTGAAACCCCCGCTGCGCCTGACCAAAGGCAAGGTGCTCCGCCGTTACGCCAGCCTGATCCGGACGGACGCCGGCGCGCGGCTCCTCTTCTGCGACGGACGGATCGTCAAGGAGTCGCCGTTGCCCGCCGACCTGTCCGGCCTCTGGGGGTCGGAAGACGCCGGCGACGTTTCCGGTCGTCTGGGCGAGGCCGTCTCGATCGGTTACGGCAACTACCCGGCCTGTTCGCCCGACGGGACCTCGGTTGTCTACGCCAAGGAGAAAGGCGAGGAGGCGGGGCGGGCCGTCTACGACCTTTATCTGCGGCGGGCCAACGGCATCGAGCGCCCTCTGGCCGCCGAGCCGAAACTGCGCGTGCGCACCCCCGCCTGGTCGCCGGACGGCAAGCGCGTCGCCTTCTACGCCGCCAAGGGCGAGGGCGGATGGGGTCTCTTCGTCGTGGACGCGCAGACCATCCCCGCCGTCATGCGCGAAGTGGCCGACAACGTGGCCACGGAGGAGAACTTCGATTTTGTGGGACCGTCCTGGTTGAGTTCCGGCAAGGGCCTGGCCTACTTCGTGCGCTCGGCGGTGGGCCACGGACACTATTCGCTCCGGTGGAGCCTTGCGGGCAAAGAGGCCGGCGGAGAGATCCAGTATCCCGCTGAACTGACCACGGCCAACGATCTGGCGGTGAGTCCTCAACGGGGCGTTCTTGAGGCGGCGTTCGTGGCCACGCAGCGCCTGGCTCAGGACGTGTACGTGATGATTCTGACGGAACCGCAGCAATAGGAAAGAGGATTCGGCGGAATGAAACGGATTCCAGGGATCGCCGCAATAGCGCCGGCGGTCCTTGCTCTCATGATGTTTTCCGGGTGCCGGCGCGAGGCCGAAGAAACCGCGACCACGCCCCCGGCGCGTCTGCCGGTCGAGGGCGCGGAGCGCAAAATCTTCGATCTCGTCCAGCAGGGCCGCCTCTGCCTGCGCATCTACGGCACGGCGCTGGCGGTGGCGCGGCCCATGTGTGAAGAACTGGTCAGGACGTCGCCCAAAGTGCCCGCGCTGCTGGAGTACTATAACGGCTTGATGAAGCTCGAAAACGGCGAGCTCGACGCCGCCCGCAAGGACTTTCAGGCGCTTGCGGATTCCGAATCGGCGCCGTCCGACACGCGAGAGATGGCCCGCATGTGGGCTGCGGCCTGCGAACTCGCCGCTAACCGCAAGTTCACGGCCCTCCTGGCCCTGGGCAAGCCGAGTCCAAGCCAGAACCCCCGCCTGGCGAGCGAGGCCGGACGCATCCGCGCGTTCCTGAGAACCGACCTGGCGGCCGCCGAACAGTTGTGCGCCGAAGCGCTCAAGGCCGCCGCCAACCGCGCCGACCTCCAGGCCCTGAACCTGAACTACGCCATCGTGCTCCTGCAGCAGGGGAAGGCCGACGACGCGCAGAAGGCGCTCGACGCCGTGAACCCCCAGGCGCCCATAGACGAGTGCGAGATCGAGAAGATCAAGCTGCCCAAACGCGAGTTGATGCGCACGTTGCGCCTTTACGACCCCGTCCTGCTGAAATGCCGCGCCGAGTGGCACTTCCTGAAGGCCGTCGAGCTGGGGGCCGACGCCGGCGGGCTGGAGGTCGCCCGCGCGCTCGTGTACCTGGGGCGCAGCCAGGAAGCCGAGCGGAGGTTGCAGGCGATTCTCGACGCCCCGACAACGAATCCGCGGGACCGCGCCGCCGCTCTCGCCTTGTCGGGGCAGGCGCTTTGGGCGCGGTCGGACAAGTCCGCCGCCCGTAAGCGTTGGGCCGGAACGGCCCCGCCGGCTGACGACGATGCCGTCTTCCTGCTCGACGCCTACGCCGAGACGCCCGGCCTGCCCGCCGACGTCCTCGACGAGGCGATTCAGCAGGGCCAGGCGGTTCTCAAGCGCTTGCGCCAGAAGGAGGCCGAGTATTCCGAACGGCGTTTCCGCGAAAAGCATCTGGACCTCTTCTGGGCGCTGGGACGGCTGTGCTGTGTCGCGGCGTTGGAGCGCGTCTCCGCCGGCGACACCGCGCGAGCGGCGGAGTACCTCGCCGACGCCGAGGAGATCGGCAATCGCCTCTACGACGAGTCGTCGCGATTCGACCTGGATCGCAACGCGCCCCTGTTCCTGGCCGAACTTGCCGACGTCTGGCTCCTGAACGTCCTGACCTTGGGCAAGGGCAACGCCTACCTTGAGGACGTCCTCAGGTACATGTATGACCCGCGAATGCTGCCGTCGGTCCTTCCGGCGGCCTGGCAGGTGCGCGAACAGGTTCAGCTACTGTACGCGCTGCGCGACCTCTCGGCGGGTGCCGACGCCGTTGCAGGGACCCCGGCCGCGCCGCCGCGCTCGATGTACAGAGGTCTGGCCGCCGCCCACCCCGATGCGCGCGGGACAGGCCCCCATCCGCAAAGGGACGGCGCGCCCTCCGTTTGGCGAACGTTGGCGGCGGGAGGCGGTCTTCTCGTCCTGATCGCCGCGGTCGCGTTCTTTCTTCTTAACCGGCGAATGCGGGCGACCCGCCCGACCGCGAAGCCGGACGGGCCGCCTGGGGCTGCTCCTCCGATGGTTAGACCGAAATGAGACTGAATGGCATGAAACAGCTTCTGCTCCTCTTGGGCGTACTCCTGGTCGGCGGACAGGCCGAGCGCCTCATGGCTCAGGCCGACGACGTCCGCGCGCGCGATGCGGACCGCGAGCGTATCCAGAAGATGATCGAGGCGATCCAGAAAAAATCGGGACAGGCCCCGCAGACCCCGCCGCCGGCGGAGACAGCCACACCCCCGCCGCCGGCTTCCGGCGAGACCTCCGAGGCCGCGTTGGCCAAAACCGTGGCGGCCTTCACGACGCCGCTGCCCCGCAACCTGACGACGCTCGTGGTGGACGGCCGGCGGCTGCGCGTCAAGAATCCCTCCGAACTGGCGCGCCCCGAATTCGAGCGCCCGGCGCTGTTCATGCCCCGGGGAACGCACTTGGTGAAGTTCCACGAGGACGGCGTGCTTGCCCCGTCCGAAAAGGCCGCGGCGCCTCTGCAGGTGGTCAAGGACGCCTTTTTCTCGGCGCAATACGCCGCCGTCCGGCAGCGGTTTCTCGACGGCGGGGCGGTTTCGATCGCCAAGCTGGCCCCCAACCTCTGGGAGGCAAAGGAGAATTTCCAGTCGCCGTTGACGCCGCATCTTCTGGGCAACTACTACTTCTCGCAGAAGAAGTTCAAGGTGGCCGAACGAAAATACTGGCAGGCCATCCGCATCAATCCGTGTTTCGTTCTGGCCCACCTGAACCTGGCGTGCATCTACGCAAAACATTCGGAGGAGTTGATACCGCGTTCCCGAACGAATTTCAACGCCAGGGCGGCGGAGGAACTGCATTGGGCGGAGGAGTTCAATGTCGGCGACGCCTTCGGCGTCAGCGAGGCGATCGCGGCGCTTCGCGAGGAGTTGAAGATCGCGCCGCTGATGGACGACCCCGAATTCCGCCTCGAGAACTACCAGTCCGTCCAGGAGATGGACGCGACCGACCGCCGCGCCGTCGGCTTCCTGGCGGCGGCGATGAAGTACATGCCCAACGACATTGAACGGGCCAAACTCGTCAACAACAAGGCCGTCTACTTCAAGCTGAAACGCAAGAACGACTTGGCCCTCGAGGCCTACGTCGAGGCGTTGCGCGTGCTGGGAGACACCGTGAAGGACACCGCTTCCAGACAAGTCGTCACGCAAATCCTGACAAACGCCGGCACGCTGTGCAAGACACAGTGGCAGGGCGGAGACGAGGAGTTCGACATTTACAGGGAGCGAATCGAACAGCAATGGCGCGAATCGCAAAAATAATGCTGGCGGCGTGCCTGCTCGCCCTCGCGGCGCCGCCGGCGCCCATGGGCGGACGGGACAACCGCCTGCCGGCGCAGGACGCCGGCCAGAACCAGCCCGCCGACGCGGCGGACCAGGAGCGTCTCAAGTATCCGGACATCCTCTACTTCACCACCGACCGCGAACCGTTGCGCGGCCGCGTGATCGAGGAAGCCGACACCCACGTGCTGTTCGAGGCCGTGGATGTCAGCGCCAAGGCCAAGGGCCTCGTGCGCGTCCGGCGGGCCATTGTCGAGAAGATCGAGTACTTTGAGGATTACTGCCTCGACCAGGCCAATGCGGCCGTGGCCGCGAAACGGTATGACGACGCCAAGGTCTGGCTCACGCGGGCCGGAAACCACCTGAGCGCGATGCCGGCTGAGGACCCGCGCCGGGGGACGCTGCAGGCCGTCCAGACAGGATTCACGCAGATTGACTTCCAGCGCGGAGAAGACCTGCGCGCCGCCGGCCGCGCCGAAGAGGCGCTGGCCGTCTTCGAGGAGATCTACAAGAGCCGCAAGGACTGGCCCGGCCTCCAAAAGGCCGTCTCCAATATCCTCTGCGAGATGGCGCAGGGGCTTCAAGGCAAACAGAAGTTCGAGGAGTCCGGCGCCGTCATCCGAAGACTCCTGGCCCTGTATCCCGACGACGCAGGAGGCAGGGTGTACGAAGCCGCCCTGCAAAAGCACTACGACGCGATCCGAAAAAAAGCCGAAGGCCTCGTCGCCCAGGCCCGCGCGTCCATGAAGAAGAAACAGTACAAGGAGGCCATCGCCGTCCTGCTGGAGGCCGTCCAGACCGACCCGAACATTCCCCACGCCCGCGAACTGCTGACGGAATGCCGCACGAAGTACCAGGTGCTGCGGTACGGCGACTTCGAATTTCCCGCCTCGCTCCATCCGCTGGTGGCCTTCAAGCTGGCCGAAAAGCGGGTCGCGCAGTTGCTCTTCGACGGACTCGTTGACCGGCGCGACCGGCTCGAGAGCGACGTCTATTTCCCGCGCCTGGCCGTCAAGCACGCGACGTCGGAGGACAACCTCGTCCACACGTTCACGCTTGCCGCCGGGCTGCGCTGGTCCGACGGGCAGCCCCTGACCAGCGCCGACGTCGCCTTTACCGTGCGGGCGCTCAAGAACGAACAGGGGGACGGATACAACAAGAGCTGGGCGTCGTGGATTCAGTCGGTTGAGACGCCGGACCCCGCGACCGTAAGGATCATCTTCACGCGCCCCGCGTGCCGACCCGTGGCGCTGCTGGCGTTCAAGGTCGTCCCGCGCCACAAGTTCGGCGACGAAGCGCCTCGGCGGCGCAGCGATTTCTCCCTCGCGCCGGTCGGCGCCGGCCCGTTCGCACTGGCGAAATTCACGGGCGAAGAAGAGGTTGTCCTGAAACCCAACGAGCACTTCCGACTCCGGTCCCAGGGACAGCCCAGGCTGAGCGAGGTCGCCCTGAAACGCTACTACGACCGCGTGACGGCGTTCACGGACTTCGTCCGCGGCGATTTGGAACTGCTCACGCAGTTGGAGCCGTTGCAGAAGGTCCAGTTGGACAAACTCGGCGAGAGCAAGTTCTCCGTCAAGTCGCACGAGACGCGCACGGTGTACTTCCTGGCCATGAACTTCCGCCGGAAGATCTTCCAGGATTTCGACATGCGCAGGGCGGTCCTGGCCGCCATTGACCGCCACAGCATCATCGTCCAGCATTTCCGGGGCGAGCGCGAAGGCGGGCAGGGCCACCGGCTGGTTACAGGCCCATTCCCCACGGGCACATGGGCTTACAACGACGGCAAGAACCCCAACATTCCCATGCCGGACTATCTCATGCCGAAAAAGGACGCCGAATCCGGCGACCCCGGCCATAATCCGGAACTGGCGAAAAGCCTTGTGCAGGGCCTGAAGAACCGCGGGCTGGGGGTGCTTCTGGACATCACGCTCAAGTTTCCATCGGACGATCTGAAGGTGGAGCGCGCGTGCGTCGAGATGCGCAATCAGCTCAACGATGCCGGCATCCGCGTGCGGGCCGAAAAGCGAATGGAGAACAACCTGCACGACGAAATCTACGGCAGCGGCGACTTCGACCTGGTCTACACCTCCTACTCCCTGGACGACACCATGGACGTCTCGCCCCTTTTCGACTTCGAGCAGATCGGGTCGTACCGGCCCAATTTCGCCGCGTACAAGAATCCCGACCTCAACGTTCTGTTCACCGAGATCAAGAAGACACCGGATCCGCAGCGGATCAAGGACCTTTCCTGGGAGATTCACGCGACCGTGGCCCGCGACCTGGCCATCATCCCCCTGTGGCAGTTGGATAACTACGTCGCATTCAAGGCCGCCGTCCAGAACGTGAAGGTGCATCCGTATTATCTTTTCGGCGCGCCGGAGGAGTGGTCCATCGCGGAGGAATAAGGCTCTCATTGACGGCTCAACGCAAGGAGGCTGGAATTGCTCAAGATCATCTCGCCCATTGACGGCGCCATACTGAACTGTCGCGACGGCGCGGAAACCGAGAAGGGACTGGAGATCGAGGTGCGCGGCGTGGCCTACGCGCGCGCATCGGTTTTCGTGAACGGCGTGCCGGCACAGGTCAACGGCGATGCGTTCACGTGCAAGCTTACCCTGTGCGCCCGAACCACGCTCATCACGGCCGAGGCCGAATGGCAGGGGCGGAAGGTCCAGGACTTCGTCACCGTCCTGTACGACAAGAAGTCCTTTCGCCGCTACCGCATGTCGCTCGACGACAACGTCGAGTTTCTCGAGGACATCGCCCTGAACGCCGGGAAGTACCGCTCCATTTTCGAGAACGCCTATCTAGGTTTCTGGCGCGAGATGAACCAGCGCTTCGGGATGAAGCTGCACATCAACATCTACTACGAGAAACCCAACGGCTTCAACCTGACCCACGTGCCCGATACCTTCAAGAACGAGTGGCGCGAGAACGCGCACTGGCTGAAGATGCGCTTCCACGCCCGCGCGAACGATCCGAACCGCCCCTACCTCGGAGCGCCTTACGAGAAAGTCGCCCGCGACTTCGAGATGGTCGAGAACGAGCAGGTCCGCTTCGCGGGCGAGGAATCCCGCGGAGACTTCTCGACCATTCACTGGGGCGAGGCCACGCGCGAAGGCTGCCGCGCCGTGCGCAATCGCGGCATTCGCGGCATCCCCGGCTATTTCGTCCGGCAGAACGACCGCTGGGCCGTGTCCTATTATCTCGACGGCGTCCAGGCCGAGTACCTGAGCCGGCGCGAGGCGTGGAAGGATTGGTCCCTGGACCTGTTCTTCATCCGCCACGCCATCGTCATCAACACCGTGAAGCTGCCGGACATCGCCCCGCATCTGCAGAAGGTTATGGCGATGCCGCACGCCTCCGAAATCCTTGAACTGATGATCCACGAGCAGTATTTTTACCCGTGGTACTCGGCGTACATCCCCGAATTCCGCGAGCGCGTCGCGGCGTCGCTGGAATGGGTGTCTACCCACGGGTACAAGCCGGTGCATTACGAAGAGGGGTTCCTGGGGAATCCGAGTTCGTTCTGAGGAAGGCGGTGCAGGCGCCGGGTACGCAAGCGCGGCGGCGGGACGGCCGCCGGGTTCTGCGTTTCCAGCATTCCTGCGGCCGGATGACCATGAGATCGAGGGCTTTCTTCAACACGTGGGCCGTCGCGGTGCTCCTGATCGGAGCGGCCCGGTTTCTGTTGGCGTGGCACTATGGTCAGGAGATGACGGCGCCGACGGCCCACCTGGTGGCGGCGAGCCTCATCGCCTGCTTCATCTGGCTCGTGGGGAAGGCTTGGAGCAAGCCGGAATTCGCGCAGATGCCCCTGACGGCCTGGCTCGTCGGATTCGTGATTTTTGCGCTGGCGTTCGGACTGACCGTGCTGGCGGTAAGGTTATTGCTTTAGAACCGGCAACGCCCGAATCCCTCTCAATACCTCCGCTGTTTCTCCGGCGGCGTCCATCCCGTGAAGTCGTAGCACTTGTAGACTTCAAACTGCTTGACCAGTACGCCCATGCGGCGAATTTCGAGCGGCGGCTGCCGCTCGACGCGCTTGAACGCCTTCGCCAGCGTCTCTTCGGACAACGTGTCGGGGCGGGACGTGTCGCCCTTGATGATCAACTGCTCGCCGGCGTAAACGGCGTTGCGGCCCGTAAAGCCCTCGATGCCGGGCCAGAAGTCGTACTGGTTGCGGCGCTGGCCGACGTTGATGCAGTAGGTCGTATAGCGCTTGTCGGTGTAGAATCCCAGGGCGCTCGACAGGCGGTAGTTGTCGCTGAAGATGAACGGTTCGCGACCGTCCTTCTGCGCCATCTCGCGCACCGTATCGCTCACGCGGGCGCCGATCTCGCGGTAACCCATGAACTGCTTGGCGGCGTGGTCCATGCCCGCCGAAAGACCCACGCGGTCCATGAGCGGGTAGAAAACGAACGTGTAACGGAGCGTCACCGATATGACGACGCCCACGGCGACGGCGGCGATGATCCACTTGCGCAGTCTTTGCGCGCCGGCGTACGCCGGCGAGAGCCGCTCGGCCAGGATCGCGCCCGCGGCGATCATGCCGGTCAGATAGGACGTGAACGGCCAGTTGACGGGCACGTGCTTGCGCAACGCCACCGGCAGGTAAAAGAGCAGCAAGGGCCACACAAAGACCTGGCAGAAGAGATGGGAGCGGTTCCCGCCGCGCAGGCCCAACGCCGTGCTCTTCCAGATTCCGTACGCCAGCAGGCCGAAGACGATCGGGCTGAGCACGGCCGCCGTCTGGAAGAGGAACATTGGGATGCCCATGGGGTTGAAGAGCCTGCTGCGGCCCGCGCCGCCCAGGGCCATCAGGTGGTGCACGGTGACCCAGCCGTGCTGCGCGTTCCAGACGATGAAGGGCACGAAGCCCAGCAGGCCGAGCAATACGGCCAGGTACGGGTAAGGCGTCCGGAGCCAGCGCCGATCCTCCCGCGAGATGAGCAGAAACAGCAGCAGCCCCGGCAGGAGAAAAAGCGCCGTAAACTTCGCCAGGAACGCCACGCTCGCGCATATCCCCCCGACGTACCACCAGGCCGGCCGTTTCTCGAAGACGGCCAGATACCACGCCCCCACCGCCGCCAGCCAGAAGAAACACAGCGGCGAGTCAATCGTCAACACCGCCGCCCCGATGTTGATCATGGGCGCCGACACAAGCAGCAGCACCGCGAGAAAACCAGCGCCCTCGCTCTTGAAAAGACGGCTGCCGAGCAGGTAGACGATGACCATGCTCCCCGCCGACAAGACCACGGCCACCGTGCGGATCGCAAACGCGCTGTGGCCGCCGATGTATGTCGCCAGCCAGATGAGATACGCGACCACCGGCCCCTTGCTGTAATAGCAGATGTCGAGGTGCCGCGACCATTCCCAGTAATGCGCTTCGTCGCCGCACAGGTCGAAGGGACTGTACCACAGGTAGAGCAGGTTCAACCCCGCCAGTCCGACGAGCAGCGCCAGAAATCCGAGTCGCGGCGACTTCATCCGGAGTTCCTCATGGCTGGAGATCACTTGGGCCGCGCGATCACCGCCAGCCGGTCCCCCTGGCTCGCGTAGGGGTGCTGAGCGGCCAGAGAGACGTCGGAGTGCGCGCGGGAGCAGTCGAAAGAGTACAGGAAACCGCCGATGGGAGCCTTGATCTCGACGGTCGAGAGATCGTCGTCGCAGAAGAGCGTGCCGAGCGTCTGGCCCTCCTGCACGGGGCTGGCCGTGAGCAGGCCGGGAGTTCGCACAAAGAGGCCGTTGTGCGGGGCCGCGACCTTCGCCTGCTCGGCGTTGTCGAGCCAGACCATCGGCTGCTCGGACTGTTCGAGATCGCCCTCGATCATGCCGAGAAACTTCGCGACGTTCATGACGGCCCGAAGCCCCCAGCGCACCTCGCGCTCGTAGACGATGTATTGGCCGGAAAGCTCGAAGGTAAGCGACGGCCGCCCGCTGTCATTGAACAGAGCGCCGAGCAGCGTGGGGGTTTTGCCGGCGGTGGGGCTGCTGTTGCGCGGATTGGCGAAGGGCAGGGCGCAAATCCTCGCCAGTTCCATGCTGGCCGGCTTGTCCTTGCGCGGCAGCGAACAGGCCGCCGTGAAGCGTTCCCAGCAATGAATGTCCACGTTATGCGAGGCCTGTTCGCCCAGGGCCTTATAGATGGCGGCCGAAAGGCGCTCGGTGTCGTTGCCGTCGGCCTTGCCGGGCCAGGTGCGATTCATGTTGTGGCCGGCGTCGTCGGCGTAGGGGCGCTCCGGAGTGGTCGAGACGTGGGGGCGGCGCTTCCAGAGGGCGGGCTTGTTGCAGAAGGGCACAAGGAGGACGCGCCCCTTGCGCAGGCGGCCGGCCGCCAGGGGCGCAAAACGCCGCACCGCCTCCGACCCCTGCACCTCGTTGGCGTGCTGCGCGGCCGTCACGAGGAGGGTCGGCCCGTCGGCGCCGCTCTCGATGCGCCAGTACGGAATCCGCACCGCGCCGAAGTCCATCGTGTTTGCAGTAATGTGCTTCAATTCCACCGTCGCCATGGCGCTTTCTCCTTCAAAATTCACGGCATTTTACCACACCGTTTGCTTGAACAAAGGGACAAAAAATGGGATAATAATTGGTTTGAAAAGCGCCCGATTTCTGACCTGGCGGCGCGGCGCCGCGCCGCCGACTTCCGGGAGACCCGCATGCCTGACGGCGTTCGCGAAAGCGTAAGAGAAATCCTCATCGAAGAGGAAATGAAAGATTCGTACCTGACGTTCGCGATGAGCGTCATCGTCAGCCGCGCGCTGCCCGACGCGCGCGACGGCCTCAAGCCCTCGCAGCGCCGCATCCTCGTGGCCATGAACGACCTCAGCCTCGGCCCGCGCTCCAAGACGCGCAAGTCCGCCAAGATCGCCGGCGACACCACCGGCAACTACCACCCCCACGGCCAGGAATACGTCTATCTCACCATGGTGCGCATGGCGCAGGAATTCAACTTCCGCTACCCGCTCGTGGACGGGCAGGGCAACTTCGGCTCGATGGACGGCGACCCCCCCGCGGCCATGCGCTACACCGAGGCCCGCCTGGCGGCCCCCGCCATGGAAATGCTGGAGGACCTGGAACGCGACACGGTGGACTTCATCCCCAACTACGACGACACGCGGCTGGAACCGACCGTGCTGCCGTCGAAGTTCCCCAACCTGCTCGTCAACGGCGGGTCGGGTATCGCCGTCGGGATGGCCACCTCGATCCCGCCGCACAACCTGCGCGAGATTTGCGACGGGCTGATCATGGTGCTCGACAACCCCGACGCCACCCTCGAACAATTGATGACCGTCATCAAGGGGCCGGACTTCCCCGGCGGCGGCATCCTCTGCGGGCAAAAAGGCATCCTCGACGCCTATCGCACCGGACGCGGCTCGGTCATCGTGCGCGCCCGCGCCCACACCGAGACCACCAAGTCCGGCAAGGTCAGCATCGTCTTCACCGAAGTGCCCTATCTGGTCAACCGCGACGCCACGCTCGAACGCATCGGCGAACTCGTCAAGGAAGAGGTCCTCGACGGCATCTCCGACCTGCGCAACGAATCCGACAAGGACGGCACGCGCCTCGTCGTCGAACTCAGGAAAGACGCCGACGAACAGGTCGTCTTGAACCAGCTGTACAAGCACACCGCGCTGCAGGACTCCTTCAGCATCATCACGATCGCCCTGGTCAACAACAGGCCCCAGACGCTCACTCTCAAGCAGATGCTGCAGTGCCACATTGACCACCGCAAGAACGTCATCCGCCGCCGCACACAGTATTTGCTCGACGCCGCCGAGAAGCACCTGCACATCCTCGAAGGGCTGCTCATCGCGCTCAAGAACATTGACGCCATTATCGAGATGATCAAGGTCGCGCGCACCGTCGAGGACGCGCGGGCCTCCCTCATGGCCAGCTACGGCCTCAGCGAGGCGCAAGCCAACGCCATCCTCGAGATGCGCCTGCAGCGCCTGACCGGACTCGAACAGGAAAAGATCGAGGCCGAGCACCGCGAGACCCGCGACAAGGTGACCGACTACAAGGCCATTCTCGCCGACGAGCGCCGCGTCATCGAGATCATCCGGGCCGACGTGCAGGAGATGAAGGACAAGTACGGCGACGACCGCCGCACCGAGATCGCCGGCGAGATCGTCGGCTTCGAGATGGAAGACCTCATCGCTGAGGAGGAGATGGTCGTCACCATCACGCACGAGGGCTACATCAAGCGCCTGCCCGTCGAGACCTACCGCGCCCAGCGCCGCGGCGGCAAGGGCGTCACCGGCGCCGACATGAAGGAAGGCGACTTCGTCGAGCACCTGTTCCTGGCCTCCACCCACGACTACATCCTCTTCTTCACCGACCGCGGGAAGGTGTACTGGCAGAAGGTCTACGACATCCCGCAGTTGGGCCGCGCCGCCAAGGGCCGCGCCCTGGTGAACATGCTTCAACTCGACCTGGGCGAAAAGGTGACCTCCACGATCCCCGTGCGCACCTTCGACGAACGTTTCCTCGTCATGGTCACCGAGCAGGGCATGATCAAGAAGACCCCGCTTACCGAATACAGCCGCCCCCTGCGCGGCGGCATCATCGCCATCAAGCTGACCGAGGGCGACAAGCTTATTGACGTGCGCCTGACCCGCGGCGACCAGCAGGTCCTCGTCGCCACCGCCGACGGCAGGGCCGTGCGCTTCGAAGAGACCGACGTGCGCCCCATGGGCCGCAACACCCAGGGCGTCATCGGCGCGCGCCTGCGCAAGGGCGACAAGGCCGTCGGCCTCGTCGTCGTGGACGCCCAGGCCACCCTGCTCAGCGTCTGCGAACACGGCTACGGCAAGCGCACCTCCTTCGAGGAATACCGCCTCACCTCGCGCGGCGCGCAGGGCGTCATCAACATCAAGACCACCGAACGCAACGGCAAGGTCGTCGGCGTGCTCGACGTGACCGACGAGGACCAGATCGTCGTCATGTCGCAGCAGGGCATGGTGGTTCGCATGCAGTGCAAGGATATCTCCACCATCGGCCGCGCCACCCAGGGCGTGCGCATCATCAACCTGAATGAAGGCGACCGCGTGACGGCCATCGCCCGCGTCGTCTCCGAAGAGGAGGAAGAGAAGGGCGTGGACCGGACCTCCGAGGCGGAATCCAAACTCCCCAAGCCGCCCAAGCCGGCTGAGGGCGTCTCCGAGAAATTGCCGCGCCTCATCGGCCCGGACAACGGCAACAAGGAAAACGAAGAGGAGTAGCATGCGCAAAGGGGCGGCGTTCGGGCGTCGTCTGGGCGAATGGCGTGTAAGGTTTGAGCCGGAATCGGCAACGCTGGAGTGTGTTCACGCCCGGTCGGGCGCAAGGGTCAAGGGCGTCCTCTCCTTTCAGGCAATCGCCAAAGACGTTACCCAGGCGTGGTCCATAGCCCTCGCGGCGGACGCCGTGCCCCAACGCCTTGCCCTGCTCGACGCCAAGGGCGAAGCGCAGGGCTACCTGACCTTCGGCGGCGCCGGCGGCGTCCTGCAAGTCCATTGCGTCCACCGCACTGCGCAGAACTACAGCGGGCTTCTGGCCTTCGCGGGCGAGGCCCGGCTCGGCAGGGACGCCTTCGCCTGCCGGACCGAGCCGCCCGCCCGGACCCGCGTCATTCAGATGGCTTCCGGCCCCGCCGACAGCGCCCTGAACGACTCCCTCTTCGACGCGGCAAGCGACACCGTCCTTCGCTTCAAGGCCGGCACCGTGGCCGTCCGCTCGACGAAGGCCGCCTTCGCGCTGCGCATGACGGCGCGTCCGGAGTCCGCCGGCCGCTCCGCACTGGTGTTTGCGGTCGAGAAGGATTTCTACCGCATCCGCTACGTCCCGCATTACCGGCCGATCAACAAGAAACGCTGCCCCTCGCCGCCAACGGGCTGGATGTCCTGGAACGTCTACTTCGACCAGGCTGGCGAAAAAGAGAACCTCGACGAGGCGCGCGTCGGCGCAAAATACCTGAAACCCTTCGGGCTGGAGTTCTGGTCCATCGAATCCTGGCAGGAAAACTCCGACAAGCTGCCGGTGCGGGACTTCTACAACCTCAACCTCAAGCCCCATCCGGGCCAGTTCCCTCACGGCATGAAATGGCTGGCCGATGAGATTCGCAAGCTGGGGTTCCGCCCCGGCATCTGGACGGTTCCCTTCGGCACCGGCGAGGAGAAGTTCTACCAGGAACACAAGGTCTGGTTTCTCCACGACGCCGAGGGCAAGCCCCTCTCGAACTGGAGCGGGCGATACCTCCTCGATCCCTCTCAGCCCGCCGTACGCAGGCACATGATGATGATGCACAAGGTCATGTCGCGGCAGTGGGGGTATGAGTTCTTCAAGATGGACGGCATGTCGGGGCGGTCGTCGGGCTACTCGGCCCACTTCTACGAGCGGGCCGACGTGCGCAAGGCGTTCAAGCATCCGTGCCGGAACCCGTTCGAGCTATGCGTCGAGGCGTGCCGCAAGGGCATGGGCAAGGACGCCGTTTTCCTGGCCTGCCAGGGCCACTACACCGGTGCGGAGGTCGCCCACGCCGACGCCGCCCGCATCGGCGGCGACATCGTCTCGCCCAACCAGCCGTCCAAGTGGCACAACCTGATCTCGGCCGCCACGGCCACGCTCAACCAGCTCTTCGTCCACAACATCGTCTGGTACGCCGACCCCGACACGCTCCTGGTGGGCGACTACCATGCCGACGAGAGCGCCCGCATCGCCGCCGCCATCGTGGCGCTGCCCGGCCAGATGATGTTCGCGGGCGACAAACTCGCCGAACTGCGAACGGAGCGCATGCGCCTCCTGCAGCAGTCCCTGCCGGTCTGCGACGTGCGCCCCCTGGACCTCTTTCCCGTGTTCGAGCTTCTGCCGGTCTGGGATTTGAAGATCAGCAGGTCCTTCGCGGAGTGGGACGTGGTCGCGCTGTTCAACTGGAGCGACCAGGAGAAGCAGTCCGGCTTCACGTTCGAAGAGATCGGGTTGTCCGCAGCGGACGTCTTCCTGGTGTACGACTTCTGGGACGGGACGTTCCTCGGCCCGAAGCGCGACGGGTATGCGTGCGTGCTGCCGCCGCGCTCCAGCCGCCTCCTGGCCGTTCACCGCGATCTGGGCCGCCCGCAGTTCCTGTCCACCGACCGCCACATCACCCAGGGCGGGACGTGTCTGAAGGACATGAAGTGGGACGAGGAGAAAGGCATCCTTTCGGGGACGGTCGCCGTTGTCGGGGGGTTCCCCTCGACGCTCTTTTTTTATGTGCCCGAAGGGTTCGGCTACGCCTCCGCCAAGGCCGACGCCGACTGCGAGGCCGCAATGGGCGAGGACCGCGTCGTGCGTCTGTCTCTGGCGAGCGCGGCGACGCGAGCCGTTCGCTGGCAGATCGTCGCCCCGCGCGCGTCCTGACGCGTCCTCGAAGCACGCGGCGGCGGACTCATCCCTTCACCCTGGCGACCTTGCCCGTCCTGTCCGATTCGTAGGCCGCCTCGATGACCCGCTGCACGTCGAGGGCGCGGTCCACGTCGCACAGGGACGGCTCGCCCTTCTGAAGGGCGTTCACGCAGTGGGCGAACTGCGCCTCCAGCGTGTTCACCTTCGAATCGTCCACGGTCGTCTGCTCGACGAGCTTGTTGCCCTCGTAGAGGTTCATGGCCGCCGGCGTGATGTCGAGCGTTCCCTCCTGCCCGTGCAGAACGACGCGAAACTCGTTGGGCACGGTGGCGAAGCTGATCGTGATCGCGCCGAGGCTGCCGTCCTTGTAGTTCATGATGATGGCGGCCTTGTCGTCAATGTCGTACTTGCCGTCCTTGGCGGCGCGCAGCCGGCCCGTCGAGGCGAACACGCGCTGCGGCGCGCCGTGGTAGGCCATGACGGCGTCCAGGATGTGATACCCCGAATCAATGATGGCGATGCCGCCCGACTCCGCCCGAACCCCCCGCCAGCGCATGGTGTCGGTGAAGACGTGTCCCCAGTAGTAATGAATGGCCCCGCGCACGAAATGCACCTTCCCCAGCCGCCCGTCGTTCACGATTTTCTGAGCGTGCATGAACGAGGGGGAGAACTTGCGCTGCGCGCCCACGAAGATACGCCGCTTGTGCCGTTTCGCCGCCGCGACCAACTTCCGGGCGTCGGCCAGGTCCTTCGCGAAGGGCTTGTCCTTGTAGACGTGCAGGCCGCGTTGGAGCGCCGCCGTGACGACGGGCGCGTAAAGGTGATGGGGCAGGCAGACCGACACAAGGTCAAGCTCCTCTTTCTCCAAAAGCTCCCGCCAGTCCGCGTACTTTCGCGCGTTGGTCGGCGGGACCTGTTCGAGCGCGGCGGGGCTGACGTCGCACACCGCGCAAACCGTCACGCCCTTGTGCGCCAGCACCGACAAAAGATGCCCGCGCCCCATCCCGCCCACGCCGATCGCGCCGACACGAAGTTTGGACATGTCACGATTTCCTTTCAGGTCAGAACGACAGCAGGCATTGCCAGATATACATGTTGCCCAGCGCGTCAATGTCCTCCCACACGTTGCGGAAAAGGGTCTCGTCTCCGGAGATGGGCGGCAGTTCTTTCTTTTTCTCCTCCCACGTCACGCAGACGCCGGGCCGGGTCTTTGACCGGAACGGAAGACCGAGGTCCTCGACCGGCCGGGGCTGAGGCGCCTGCGACCGGCCGTCCGGGTACGCCCCATATTCCCTTGTCGCCTCCGTCATGGCCCTCATGCACTCGGCCTTGGTGTCGTTCTGCATGATGGCGCTGGCGTCCATGATGTAGCCGCCGTCGCGGGCGACGCCCTCGATGATCTTCCTGCAATGGTCGCGAACCTCCTGCGGCTTGCCGTAACTCAGCAGGAAGTTGGGCACGCCGCCGCTCAGGCAGAACTTGTGCCCGATCTTGCGGTGGACCTCGAAGATGTCGGCCTGGTCCACGTGGTAGACGATGCTGGCGTCGGGCAGTTCGGCGAAGCTGTCGAGGTGGGGGTTCCAGTTGCCCTCGGCGTAGAAGAGTGTCTGGTGGCCGCGTTTCCAAAGCTCGGTAATGATGGGCTTGATCGTCGGCCAGTAGTGCGAGTGGAACTGCGCCATGTTGACGAAGGGAACACAACCGCGATGCATCCAATAGCCGATGGGCACGTGCCTGGCGGGGTCGGCGGTGGTCAGGGCGACGTTGAACAGGTGCGGCATAAGCGCCTCGCAGGCGGCGAGGACCTTCTTCGGCTGCGTGAACATGTCCATGGTGAGGCCGAGGTAGCCGCGCAGCTTGTCGGCGATGATGTCGAAGGGGGCCTTGAGGATGCCGGCGATGGCCGAGACGGTGCCCGACTCGGCGCGAAGACGCGCCGCCTGCGTGCCGAACGCGCCGAAGTACTTCATCATCGCCATGCCGCCCTTGACGAAGGACAGGTTGTTGCGATAGGTGGCCGGGCGACCGATGGGCGCGACGTCGCCCGATACGCGGGGAAGCCACACGTTGTAGAGGAAGCCCGTCGGGTCCTCGATGAGGGCGTCGTACTCGTCGGCCTTCATGAACTCCTGTCCTTCGGGCGGCTCGCGGTACTGGAAGCCGGTGTCGGGCGGCACCTCGATGCCGGGAATGCCGTAGTACTTCAGCCCGATGGCCTGCGTAAGGCCCGTCCACACGTAGACCATGTTGCCGACGGTGGCGTCCCAGTCGAAGTCGGCCGCGCACTTGCGCACCGCCGCGAAGGCCTTGTCGAAGTCGTGCGTGACCTCCTGGCACGTGTAACCGGCGTGTTTGGCCGCGAACTCCGCCGCGAAAGGCCGGATGGGCACCATGTCGGGCTTCTGGTTGCGCATGGCGGTGACGTAGCGGTTCAGACGCTGCGTGTACAATCGTTCCATGTTCTCGGCCATCGCCTGGCTCCTTTTCATCTGCGGTGCGCCGTTGTCTTGGGGGCGGTCCTATTGTGATTCGGGCGTGCGGGCGTGTCAAGCACTTCTCGCGGGGCGGGGCCGCCGGCGTCGCCCGAGCGGGACAGGCATCGGCGCGCCCGATGATTTTTTTTGACAGGTCGCGGCCATAATGCTATCTTGACCGGTGTTTTGCGTTGCAGGGACGACCGCGATCGTGATTCATAAAGGGGAGTGACCATGGCGAGCAGACAGGAACTCAAGGCGTTGTTGGGAGGCCCCATCAGGCTGGCGGCGAACACGTATCTGCATTTCTACAAGGGCGGCAAGCTGCGGGCCGAGTTCGTGGGCGAGAAAAACTGCAAGGACGATTTCCGCTCCGAGGAGTGGATCTTCAGCACCAACCGCGCCGTGACGCCGGGCCGCCCGAATCCCCCCGACAAGGGCCTCAGCCGCGTCCAACTGCCCAAGGGCAAGGTCGCGCTGCTCGGCGATCTGCTCAAGGCCTTCCCGAACGAGACCCTCGGCAAGGCGCACCACAAGAAATACGGGCCGACGCTCGGCCTGCTGCTGAAAATCTTCGACGTGGGCGACGACGCCCACATCCCCGTGCACTGGCACCCGTCGCCGGCCTTCGCCAAGAAACACCTCAAGTCGCCCTACGGCAAGAACGAGGCGTGGATCATCGTGGGCACCCGGCCGGGCGCCGAGGCGTGGATCGGGTGGAAGCGCGACATCAGGAAGGACGAATTCAAGAAATGGATCGAGGCGCAGGACGTGAAGGCCATGCGCGCCCGGATGCACCGGGTTACGCCCAAGGTCGGCGACGTCATCTTCCTGCGCGACAGCTTCGCGCACTCGCTCGGCTCCGGCCTGTGCATCCTCGAACCGCAGGAACCCACCGACTGGAACATCCTGGCCGAGTGGAAAGGCTACCCCTTCGGCAAGAGCGATTGCACCCTGGGTCTGCCCTGGGAGACGGCGCTTCAGGCGGTGGACTACAAGAAGATGCCGCTCGACTATCTGAACAACTACGTCAAGCGCACGCCCGAGGTGGTGCGCACGGAGGGCAAGGCCAAAGAGTATCGCCTCGTGCCCGAAGAGGCCAAGAAGTACTTCATGGTGTGCCGCATCATCGTGCCGCCGGGCGAGATGATGAGCATGCCGGCGGGGCGCGGCTTCTACTGCGTGACGACGGTCGGCGGCGAGGGCAAGCTCGTCGGCCCGTTCCCTGAGGTCTGTACGCGGCGCGGCGTCTCCTACTTCATCCCCACGTCGCTGCCGAAGTACGCCCTGGTCTGCACCGGCCGCAAACCGCTGGAGGTCATCTGCTCCTACCCGCCGAAGGCGTGAGCCGCCCAACCGGCCATAGAAGGCAAAGGCCGCGCCCCGGAGGGCGCGGCCTTTGTCGTTTGTGCTGCCTGGGTCATTTCTTCTTTCCAGGACATCCGCAACCGCCCTTCTTGGGTTCGGCCGGCTTGCCGCACTTATCTCCCACTCCAATCACCTCCCCTCAGAGAAAAAGGTCGCATTACCTATAAGGCTACCGAGAGTCCGCCGGCGTGTCAAGCAATCCGTATTCCTTGAGCCGGCGGTAGAGCGTGCGGAACCCGATCTTCAGGATGTCGGCGGCGAGTTTCTTGTCGCCTTTGGCCCGCTCCAGCGTGCGCAGGATGGCCGCCTTCTCGATGTCGGCCATGCTCGCGCCGACGCTGAAGCTGATGCGGTCCGGGCGTTCCGCCGGGGCCGCTCCGTCGCCGCGAACGGCCGGCGGCAGGTCCTCGACGTTGATGGTCGCCTGCTTGGCCAGCACGACGGCGCGCTCGATGGCATTCTCCAGTTCGCGCACGTTGCCCGGCCAGGCGTACGCCGCCAGGGTGTCCATCGCCTGTTTGGATATCCCCTCGATGGTCTTCTCATTGGCCTGCGCGTACTTGCGCGCGAAGTGGCTGGCCATGATCGGGATGTCTTCGGCGCGCTCGCGAAGGGCAGGGACGTGGATGGTGATGACGTTCAAGCGGTAGAAAAGGTCCTGGCGGAAGTGCTTTTCGGCCACGGCTTTGGCCAGGTCGCGGTTGGTCGCGGCCAGGACGCGCACGTCGGCCGCGATGGTCTTCGTGCCGCCGATGCGCTCGAAGCGCCCTTCCTGCAGGACGGCCAGGAGCTTCACCTGCGTCGCCAAGGTCATCTCGCCGATCTCATCGAGGAAGATCGTCCCGCCGTCGGCCAGTTCGAAACGCCCGCGCTGCATGGAGGTGGCGCCCGTGTAAGCGCCTTTCTCGTGGCCGAACAGTTCGTTCTCCAGCAGCGACTCGGGCAGCGCCGCGCAACTGACCTTGATAAAGGGCTTCGCGGCGCGGGGACTGCGCGCATGGATGGCGTGGGCCACGACCTCCTTGCCCGTGCCCGTCTCGCCGAGCAGGAGCACCGTGCTGCTGCTGTTGGCGACCTGCTCCACCATATCCAGGACGTGTTTCATCGTCTGGCTGACGCCGACCACGAAACGCTTCTCGCGTTCGGCCTCAAGCTGAAGCTTGAGGTTCAGGTTCTCCAGCAGGAGGGCGCGCACCTTCAACGCCCGCTGCACCAGGTTCAGGATGTCGCTCTTCTTGAACGGCCGCAGCAGATAGTCGTAGGCGCCGGCCTTCATGGCGTCCACGGCCGTCTCCACCGTGCCCGAGCCGGTGACGATGATGATGGGGATGTGGGGGTTGACGATCTTGGCGGCCTTCAGAAGCTGCAAGCCGTCCATGCCCGGCATGCGCAGGTCGCTGATGATCAGGTCCAGGTCCACCGTCCGTATCTTGTCTATGGCCTCATTGCCATCCTCGGCCACGAGCGGGTCATAGCCTTCCTTCTGCAGGATGGTCCTGATCGTATTCCTCCCGTCTTCATCATCGTCCACTACAAGAATCCGGTCCACCATGCTTTGCTCTCGCGCTACGGACGACATCAAGCCGAACCACGCCCCTTATTTGTTCCCCATCGGCAGTCGAATCGTGAACGTGGACCCCTTGCCCACCTCGCTCTCGACGGAGACCTCGCCCCCGTGCTGGCGCACGACCTGCCGCGCGATCGCCAGCCCCAGCCCGCTTCCGCCGGGCTTGCGCGTGAAGAGCTCCTCGAAGATGCGCTCGCGCTCCTGTTCGGGAATGCCCGTGCCGGTGTCGGTGACCGACAGAAAGGCCGTGTTGTCGCGCCGCTGCACCGAGATGGCCAGTTCCCCGCCGGACGGCATGGCCTCGTAGGCGTTCTTCACCAGGTTGAGCAGGACCTCCCAGATCGCCTTCTCGTCGAAAAGGAAGCTGACGGGTTCGGGAGGGATATGGAACGTCAGGCGCACCCCGCGGCGCTGGGCTTCCTGTTGGGTGAAGACCAGGAAATCGCGCGCCACTTTCGCCAGGTCCCCCTCGCGCAGGTCCAGGTAGGGCAGCCGGGCGAACTGCCGGTACGTCTCGTTGATCTCCGCCAGCCGGTTCACCTGCCGCTTGATCACGTCGAGGAGGGTCTGGAATTCCTGGGCTATCTCTCCCGGCACGCGCACCATCTCCTCCGACAGCATCTCGAGGTTCAGCCCCAGCGAGTTCAGCGGGTTCCGCAGTTCGTGCGCCATGGCCGAGGCCACCTTGGCCAGGTGCGACGCCTGTTCGCTCTCGCGAATCTCCTGCTCGGTCTTCTCCTGTTCGACCAGGTCGCGGAAGACCAGCACGGCGCCCGCAACCTTCCCGTCTTCGTCGGCCACCTGCCGAATCTCCACGTTGATGAAGGTGTCCGGATGCGCCCCGTTCGTGAACTTCAGGTTCTCCAGCGTGAGCGGGCGGCTGGTCAGCGTGACCTGGCCCACGGCCGTTTCCACTTCCTCGGCGATGCTGGGCGGCAGCACGGCCCCGATCGGGCGCCCGATGATCTCCGAAGGCCCCATGCTGAGGAAGCGGCGGGCCGCCGCCGAGCAGTACGAGACCGCCCCTTCGGCATCCAGCACAAACGCCGCCTCCAACACGCTGTTCAGGATGGTCTGCAGGTTCCGCTTGAGGGCATCGATGAGCCGCCGGCCCTTGCGAAGCTGGTCGAGCTGTTCCTTCTGTTCCTCGATGAGGCGCGCGTTGGCGATCCGGGCGGCGGCGTGGTTGGCCAGCAGGATGAGCAGCTCCAGGTCGGGCTTCTCGATCGGCCCTTCCGAGCGTGGATTGTCCACCGTGACGATCCCGATCAGTTCGTCGCGCGCGATCATGGGAATCGCTGCGAAGGCCGTCAGCCCGTCCAGCGCGCGGATGAGGTTGGGGTTTACCTTGGGATTTCCCTCGACGTCGGTCACGATGTACGGCTGTTGGCGCAGGGCCGACCGCCCCACGACGCCCCCGCCATCGGAGAGGTAGATCACCAGCGAGTCCAGCCGCTCGATGTCCGGCGTGCCGCTGGCGTGCGCGCTCATCTCGGCCCGCAGACAATTGTGCTGTTTGTCCAACAGAAAAATCACGGCCCGCTCGAACCCCAGCGTCTGCGTAATCTCGTCCAGCAGCAGCGTCATGATCTCCCGCGGCGTGGCGCAGGATTGCATCCGGACGCTGATCTCAAACAAGTGCCGCAGTCGTTGCTCGAGGGACGCGGTGGGAAGATGCATGGACTTGTGTGGCTCCATCAAAGGACTCCGCGCGAGACTAACCTTCCCCTTCTCATTGTACACAGCCGCCGCCAGGAATCAAGGGGGTCTTGGCCGAAGCTTGGGCTTGCGCCCTAACCCGTGAAGGGGTAGAGTGTTGTGCGCCTTTGCGCCGGACCGCGCCCGTCCCCGCCCCCGTATGGAGAGAAACGGATGAAAAAGGTCTATATCTCGTTCCTGCTTCACGGCAACATGTGCTACGACCGTTACACCAAACAGGAGATTCGGCAGAAGTTCCCCGTCATCTACGCGGCCGGCGTGCGGGCCATGCAAAAGTTCCCGCAGGTCACTGCGCACATTGACCTGCCAGGACTCACCGTGCTCAGCCTGAAGCATCATGCGCCGTGGCTCCTGGACGAATTGAGGCCCTTGATCCGTCGCAAGCAGGCCGTGATGGTGGGCTGTCAGTACGCCGCCAGCCACGCGCTGTGCGCCGACGAGGAGTCCGATCTTCTGGCCGCCCGCGTCACGATGGATATCCTGCGCGACGAGCTTCAGCCGGACGTCTCGGCGTTCTTTCCCCAGGAGATCGTCTTCCATCCCCAGTCGCCCTTCATCATGAACCGCATCGGCGCGCAACGCCTCATCGTCATGCCCGTCGGCTGGAAGCGACCCCGCCGCGTGAGGGGCATTGACGGGAGTTGGGTGAACGTGTACCCGCTCGACATCCACGGTTGCCGTCCCGGCAGGCTCGAAGAATTCTTCGACGCCCACGAGGACGGCGACTTCGCCATGGCCGGCGGGGATTTCGAACAGTTGGGCAATGTGCAGGTCTACGTGGACGAGATTCGGCGTCTGGCCGACAAGGGAAAGATCATCGAGTGGACGACGGTGGATCGCTACGAGAAGGAGATCGGGATCAAAGACAAGACCGACGCGCCGAATCCCTTCGGCCAGACCGCCGACGAGGACGAGCCAAGCCCCAGTTTCTCCCGCTGGGTCGCCGATCCCGAGGACATGATCTGGCACGGTCATGCCGTGAAGGCCGCCGAGGCCGTCCGCGCGGCGGGCTTCGCCAAGGTCGCGGCCGCCGTTCACGGCCTCGGTCCGGTGGACGCGCCCCTGGAGCAGGCGTGGACGACCGAGCAGGACAACGTCTGGGATCATCGGTTCGAGGAGGTGAACGAATTTCCCGAGACCGAGCGCAAGTACCTCTCGCCCGGCGGCCGGCCCACGCTGCTTTCGCGCGCCTGGCACCAACTCCTCATCGGCCTGAACTCCGACGCCAGCGGATGGTTTCCCTGGACGCCGCGCACGCGCCACAGGAATCTGTGCCTCCAGATTTCGCAGGCCCTCTCCAGCGAAGTCCTCGTGCGGCTGGCAAACGAGATAGGCGCAAGGTTGGCAAGGTCCGGCGCGGCGGCGGCGCACGTCCTGGCGCTGAACTGCGCCTCGGCGCGGACGGCCGAGGTCGCGCT
>CAYPFP010000022.1:36251-54043 GCA_964409935.1 uncultured Planctomycetota bacterium
GCGCCCTTCAAGCTCTCCGACCCTTCCGGCGCGGCCGGCGCGGAGACGGTCGCCCCGGATTGGCGCGCCGCGCAGACGCGCATCCGCCAGACCATGTTCGGCCCCGACCTCGAGATCTTCACCGAACTGGCCTGGGCCGTCTGGCTCCGGCTCGTTATTGCCCTGCGGGAGGACGGTGTTGAACTGACGGCGGAGGTTCACGTGGACCTGCCCCGGCGCATCGGGAACCTGAAGTACGGTCCCGAAGGACTGTTGCTTCAAGTGCGCGGCCGGCCGGGCGAGATTTTTTACGACATCCCCTATGCCGTCATCTGGCATAGGAATCCGGCCCCGTCCTTCGTGGCGGCGCAGCGTTTCGTCGTGATGGAATCCGGCGCGGCCTCGTTCGGTCTCATCGCCCTGGGCGGCAACCAATCCTTCAAGGTGGCCGGTCGCGAAGGCCTTATCGCCGCCAATCTGGGCGCCTCGACGCAAGGCCGGCCCGACACGCGCCCCCAATGCGCCATCCGCCCCGACGGCACCGGCGCGCACAAGATCACGTCCGGCGGCGACCCGTTCATGGGCAGTTACACTCACCGCTTCGCCCTGGTCTTTGCCGGTCCGGCCGAGACGGCGCTGGCCGCGCGTAACCGGCGTACACCCGTGCCGCTGGCGCGCATCGTCCCCGGCGGCGGCGACTGGCCCGACCAGCGCAGTCTCCTGGACATCGCGTCCCCCACGGCCCACGTCACGGCTTTCCGTTGCGACGCCGGCGGCCGCGAACTCGTCCTGAACGACGTGAGCGGTAGAGCGGGCAGGATATCCTGTTGCGGCAAGTCGGCCGAGGTGTCCCCTTACGGGATTGTGACCGTGCGCCTGTAAGAGAACCGCCGCGCCGGCGTAGGTCCGGAACCGACAATCGCCCCTTGACTTGCCGCCGTCCTTCGGGTTACATACAGTGACGGAGGCAATTGCGGCGGGCCCATGAGAGGCGGAGCGAACCCATGCGCGTGGAACGGCGCGGCTGTTTCTGGCTGGTCATGTTCGCCATAGTCCTTGTGGCCGTCATCGCTCTGGTCGAGGCCTTCCGCATGTCGGCCAACGTCTTGCAGCAGAAGCGGGAAGTTCGCAGCGGAGCGACGGCCATGCCTCGCGACCTTCATTCCCCGGAGAAACAGAAATGACGCGCGACGAAGCCGCGGCCCTCCTGCGGGACTGTGTGAAATCGGAGAATCTCGTCAAGCACTGCCTGGCAACCGAGGCCATTATGCGCGCCCTGGCGCAGCGCCTTCAGGCTGACCCGGAGGTCTGGGGACAGGCCGGCCTCCTGCACGACCTGGACTTCGAGGAGACCAAGGACGCACCCGAAAGACACAGCCTGAAGACGGCCCAACTCCTTGAACAGCAAGGCTTTCCGCCCGAATTCGTGAAGGCCGTGAAGGCCCACAATGCCGAGGCCCTGGGATTGAGGCGGGAGACCCCTTTGGACTTTGCCCTGGCCTCGGCCGAGACCGTCACGGGTCTTATCGTCGCCACGGCGCTGGTGCAGCCGGACAAGAAACTCGCCGGCGTCAAGCCGGAGTCGGTGATCAAACGCATGAAGAAAAAGGACTTTGCGCGCAACGTGAGCCGCGAAATCATTCTGGAGTGCGGGAAGCTCGGCCTTTCGCTTGAGGAATTCGTGGCGATCAGCGTACGGGCGATGCAGGGGATCGCGGGTCAACTCGGTTTGTAAGAAGAGGCGTGTGGAACATGGGCAGCGGCTCGAATGAGACGTGGCTTGTCGCCGGCGCGGTCTTCGCGGGGCTGCTGGTGGTTGCCGCCCTCGTCTTCATGGTCAGCGAGTTCATCCGCTTTCGCCGCCGCAACCAGCCCGACTACGCCGGGTTCATCTCCATGCGCTCCACCCGGCGCCGCATCTCCGGATCGTTCCTGCTGATCGTCCTGGGGCTTATGCTCTACTTCGGATTGTGCGTGGTTGACTTCCGGGACAGCCCCGTGCTGTTCACCGTCTACTGGAGCATCAGTTGCCTCTTGGCCTTTATCCTGTTCTTCGTGGGCCTTCTGGACCTGCGCGAGGTGCGCGATCACCGGACCGCCCATCAGCTCAAGCTCCTCTGGCGCATGACCCGCCACATTCAGAAGAAGTGATGGCGCAGGGCGCGCCGGAGGTGTCGGGGCATCGGGGTGATGCGAACCACAGGAATCCGCCCCCGCTCACGACTCGGTCTTCTCGAGCCCCCCGTCCTGGCACCGGCGGCAGAGCGCCTCCACGGTGGCGTTATCGAGGGTGTTGCCCTTCTGTTTCTCCAACGTTGAGAGAATGACCGGCATGGGCAGGCGTTTGCGGTAGGCGCGATCGGAGTTCATGGCGTCGAAGATGTCGGCCACAATAAGGATGTGATCCGCCGCGGTCAACTGCTCATTCTGAAGTCCGGCCGGATAGCCCGACCCGTCGTTGCGCTCATGGTGATGCAGGATGATCTTGCGGGACTCGGCCAGGAACCTGATCGGCTCCAGCACGTTGTAGCCGATTTCCGGATGGCGGCGGATGTCGCGCCACTCGTTCTCTTCGAGCTGATAGGGCTTGTTGAGGATGGCCTCGCTGATCCCCACCTTGCCGATGTCGTGCAGGCTGGCGGCGTATCGCAGGGCCTGAACTCGGTCGCGGGCCATGCCCATGTCCTGCGCGAGCGTCTCGCAGATGTGGGTCACGCGCCGCGAGTGGCCGTGCGTATAGGGGTCCCGCGCTTCGATGAGGCGAACCAGGCTCGTGAACGTGCTCAGGTAGGCGTCTTGCGCATCCGCCATCAGGCGGCTGTTGGCGATGGCCACGGCGCTCTGCTGCGTCAGGATCGTGAGCAGTTGGAGGTCGCCTTCAGAGAACTGCCGTTGCGAGGCGTCGCGCACGACGTTCAGCACGCCGATGAGCGTTCGGTGGGTCTTCAGCGGCAGCGAGAGCATTTCCTCCTGGGCGTTGAGGGGCAGGGGAAACTCCGCGGTGTCCGGCAGACAACACCGCGCCTTCTCGCGGAGCGGGTGCTGCGTGTCCGAGGTCACCAGTACGGCCTCGCCCGTCTCGGTCACCCACGTCAGTATTTCCGGCTTCTGGAACCGGCGGGTTCGGCTCACGGCTTCGTCCGGCCAGCCGACCACCGAACCGAGGTGGCAGGTGGATTCCAGGGGGTCGCACACCAGGACGTAGCCGCGCGTCGCCTTTACCTGGGCCAGCGCCGAACCCAGCACCAGGTGAGGCAGCTTGGTCTCCTCCAGCAGGGCGCTCAGCGCTTTGGAGGTCTCGAAGAGTCCGGCCAGGTCGCGCAGGCGCGCGTTCTCCTCCGAAAGACGTTTGCGGTCCAGGGCGTTCTTCACCGACACGCGAAGTTCATCAAGGTCGAAGGGTTTGAGCACAAAGTCGTAAGCCCCTTCCTTAATGGCCATGCGCGCGTTTTCGACGGTGCCGTACGCCGTCATGATGATGGCGGCCATGTCGGGCCGGTTGAGGCGGGCGTGTCGGATGAGGTCTATGCCGCTGCCGTCGTAAACCTTCAAATCGGCCAGCATGAGATCGAAACTGCTCTTGGCCAGCGCCGCCATCGCGTCGGCGACGGTCGCGGTGGCCGTCACGTCAAAGCCCTCGTCGCGAAGGAAGTCGGTGACGAGGCTTCGCATGCCCTCCTCGTCATCCACTACCAGCGCGCACCGAGCTGCCATAACCGTCCCTTTCCTGCCGCTGCGGATTCCGGGTGTCCGATACGCCGCGGGACTCCGTCTCCGATGGCTTCATCGCGCCGTCAACCGGCCGAAACACCTCTTCACAGCGCGCACGTCTTCCGGGGTCGCCTCTTTTCCGCCGTAGCGGACCTGTGTATAGATTTCCGTCAAGCGCCATGCCGCCTCGCCGTCCAGGACGGCGCCGGAGCGGCGCGACGGAGGGTTCTTCAGCCTCTCGGCAAACTCCCACGGCGTCTCCGATGGGGCTTTCACGACTCCATGGCGCGCCGTCAGCGTCAAGAAACGTCTGTAATACCCGCCCACCCCCAGCCGCCCATTCCGAATAGCAGAACACGCCCAATATTTCAGTATAAGAACGGCTCCAACGGAAGTCAACATGAAGATTATGAAAAACCCAAGAATTATCGCCAAGCGGGCGGCGGGGATGCCCGACGGGGTTTCTTGGCCGTGCTCCGGTGCGCGCGCACCGGGTGCGCGTACAGCGTCCTTTTCTCCCGATACGGCAACAAGGGCGGCATCCACCCATTGGAATGGCCTGCTCAGTAAGGTGAATGTCCGCTGCGACAGCCAGTACTGCAGCCCGTGCAGGCGCGCTTGCACGCCGCCCAGAAGCTCTTTCTGCTCGTTCTGACCGTACCCGATGACGTGGTTCACCCACTTGGACTCCGCCAGTTCCCACAACTGCCGGAACAGGGCGCCCAGCCGTTTGACGGTGGTGGCCTCTTCGCGCGCCTCGGGTGTGGGGTCGAATGTCCTCCATCCCAGCCCCTCGATGTAGGCCTCGACCCAGGAATGGGCGTCGGACTGCCGCACGGTGTAAAACTCTCCCAGGTCGTTCCATTCTCCCATGCGGAAACCGTTGACGAGCCGGGCGGGGATTCCTAGTGTCCGGAGCATCACGACCATGGCCGCCGCAAAGTACTCGCAGTGTCCCGACTTGTGGGTGAAGAGAAAATCCTCCACCGGCTCCTTGCCGGGCGTGTGCGCGCGCACCCGGTGCGACAGATCGAGCGTGTAGCGGAAGTTCGCGGGGCTTTGCAGGTAGGCCTTGACGGCTTCGGCGCGTCCAAGGGCGGACGCGGCGCCTCCGTTGTTGGAGGCGCGGTTGGCGATGCTCCTGGCCAGCGTCCCGATTTGAGCCGACAGGTTGTTCGGAAGCTGGAGGAAACAGCGGTTGACGGACTGAACGGGCTCGACGTCGCTGGAGGGGGTCTGGCCCGCAAGCCTCGTTCGGAAAGGAACCAGCGACGTTACCGAGTACCGGAAGTATCCCGAACGCGGCACGCGGGTGTAAAGGTTGCCGCTCACGCGGTCCGACAGCGGAAAGTACCCCGGACTCAACTGCAACTGCGACCAGGGGTGAAGGCAGAAGAGCACGTCGGTGTCCATGGGTTCCAGCGTGATGACCTGCCGGATCGGGAGCACGGAGCCGGCGGGCGCCGCGCGCCGGGGGCGGCCGCCGCCGGAAGCCTTGCCCTTGCCCAACGAAGCGCTCCACGCCCGTCCGTCGTAGTGGTCCAGCGCAATCCCCCGCAGCAGAAGCCCGTGCCCTTCGGCGTGAAACGGAACGTTGAGGTTCCGCCCGGTGCCGGTGTAGAGCTGGACCTCCATGACCTTGCGCGAGTTATGGATGACCCGTCCCATATCGCCAAGCTGGACGAGGGTTGAGAAACCGGTGACCGAAATCGTCTCCGCCCGCGTGCGGGACAGCAGGTTGGCCTCGACACGCGGCAGGATGACGAAAAGGATCGAGGCCAGCGCCATTCCGAGCGCGGCCGGCCAGAACGCGTTCCGCCAGAGCCGGACCTTGCGGAGGGGCAAGTCCTTCGCGACCGTGCCGGCCGGAATCCCCGCCTTCAGCGCGTCCAGATGCACCCGCCACACCGCCAGGGAAATCCCTCCCCCCCAGGCCAGCGCGAACAGCGCCACGGCGTACGACATGTCCACCGTCCGAATGGCCCCAACGGCGAACTCGGCAAGAGTGATGAGGAAGACCCATCCGATCTCGCGTTCGACCCGCCCCATGAGCAGCAGGGCGAATTGGCACGCCAGCAGGTATTCGGCGGAAGATATGGCGGCATTGCGGTGGAACAGCAGCGGCGCCGCCAGGCCGTAGGCGGCGCCCACTATCACGATGCGGTTCCCCAACGCGGGCCAACACAGGGGACGGCCCACCCACCGCTCCGCCGCCCAGAATCCGGCACACGCCAGCGCCGCCAACACAAACGCCGTCGGAATGCCTTCCTCGCCCAGCGACATTCCCAACGCCCCCAGCAGGATCATCAGGTACGCCAAAGGCATGGGCGCCGGGGAACTGCGCGCCGCGTCAGTTGCCGCGTTCGTCTCAGGACGCGCCGCGTTCGTCTCTGGACGCGCCGCGTCCTTCTGGGGACGGTAGAGGCGGGCGAGGGCGGGGTCGCAGACGCTGAAGACGCGGTCCGGCGCAAGTCCCAGGCGGGACAGTCTCTGCGTTGCGTCGGACCGCTCGCACGGCGTTACCAGCAAGGTCACCGCATGGGCGCGAACCTCTGCAGGAGCAGCCTTGCTCGCCGGGCCATCGGGTTCGAGCGCGGCCAGGAATCTCAGCGTCGTCGGGGAGAGGCAATGGCGACTTCCGTTCTCGACCGCGCGCCACGAGCGGCCGGGGGCGGCGACGGTCACATTGCGCCCCTGCATGACGAGCCGATGCGCAAGCGTGGCGGCGAGGCTTACGGCGGTCTCGAACAACGGGCGGCGTTCTTCGTCTTGGGGCGCTTCGCCGCCGTCAATGACAATGAGGGCGGTCTGCGCGTCGTCGCGCTCGAACTCCTTGACCATCAGACGCGAGAGCCTGGCCGAGGATTTCCAGTGCACAAGGCGCGGGCTGTCGCCCGTCTGGTACTCGCGCAGTCCGAAAAATTCCTGCTGCCCCCCGCGTTGGTTGGACTGCCCGCTGCCCGCCGCGACCGCCGGCGAGAACGGCGCCTGTACCGAATGCGCAAGCACGCCCATGCGCGGGTAAACATGAAGGATGCCCGATTGGGGAATGAACCGGGCGGCGCGGAACAGCCCCAAGGGGTACGTTGTGGACAGACGTAGACCCTCGAACTCGTACACGCCCCGCTCCGAGATTCGCGTCTCGTACGACGTCGCGGCCTGTTCCTTCGGCCCCACCCGAAGGGCATAGGCCAGAGGCTTGAAGCGGCTGTTTTTCCTCCGGATCGAATCCTCCACGATCACGGAGCCGGCCGCAAACCATCGCTTGGGGTTGACGAGGGTCACGTCTACGGCAAGATTCTCCCCCGCGAAGACGCCGTCCGGCGCGCGCCGCGCCGCCGTCGCCCGGCGCAGGCCGAGCAAGGGCAGCAGAAAGCCGAAGAGCAATACGCTGTAGAGGAAGGACGCGAGCAGGTAGATGAGGTTGATGCCCGTGTTAAGGGCGGCAAAAGTCACCGCCGTCGCCACGGCGCCGACGATCAGGCCCGATCGTGTCGGCAGCACGCGCATCATGTTTCACGCCTCACAGATTACGTCTTTACAGGCCGCGCCTCAGCCCGCGGCATAGGGGTAGAACGCGGGCTTCAGGTCGGGCACATACTGTTCCTCGCGGTAGCGGCCGAAGCGCTTCGCGGCCTCGTACACGAGGGTGAGATTCTCGACGGGCGTTCCCGCGCCCGACGGCGGGCGCCGCCACGTTATTGCCGTCGCCCAGGACAAAGCGTCCCCCGAAAGTGCCTGGCTCCCGCCCGACGTGTGGCGGGTGCCTGGCACTCCTTGCTTCGCGCTCGATGGACTCCTTCGTCCCGCATTTCAGGTTGTGGACGTGGATGTTCCCCCAGAACGTCGCGCCGGGGCCGAGTTCTCTTCGCGCGCGTCCGAGGTCCGTGGGGAAGCCGGTGTCGAACCCCCACACGTTGAACCGCTCGCGCAGGTTGGCGAAATGGTGCTGGGCGCGGCCGCACAAATGGGCGAAATGGGGGCCTTCGCCGGCCAACTCGTCCATGACGCGCTTGTGGTAGGGGTAGACGTACGTGTTGTAGTCGGCCACGGAGATCATCTCGATCGGGTCGTCGCCGACGCTGGCATGCCGCGACTTGGCCGGCGCGTTTTGCACGGCGTTCACGTACCGCCGATGCCGCAGGTGCGCCTCGGTGACGAAATCCATGAGGCGGTGAAAATAGTCGGGGTCCTCGCACATGTCAATGAGCGCCTGCGTCGCGCCCCGAAGCACGTAGGCCAGGCAGAAAGGCGGCTCGACACCGAAGCCGCCCACCCCGGCCAGCGGGCGTCCTTCGAACTCGTAGCCCTGCCGGATCTTCTCCCGGCAGTAGTCGTCGAAGGCCCAGGCGTGCTTCAGGAAGTTGGCGCGCAGGTCGGGCTGTTCCATCTCGTAGAGCCGCTCCTTGTGCTCGGCCAGAAGCGGTTTGACGTGAGGCGCCACGCCGTCCCGGTACACCACCTCCGACCCCAGCCAGCCGCCGCCCATCATGTTCTGGCCCGCCAATCCGTCGGGCGGGCGACGTGCCACTTCTCCGGCAGGCCTTTCGCCGTGTCCGCCTACCCCATGGGAGTGGGGTAGGCCCGCACCTCCAGGCGCCGCGTCCTTCTCTGGACGCGCCGCCACTTCTGGAATTGAAGCTCCGTCTCGAGCGCGACATCGGGCCGCTCGTAATAATCCCTGAACGTCCAGCAGCGGGTGTTGAGCGCGGGATTGAGCAGCCAGACGCGGCTGTTGATGTGAAAGACCACCGGCGCGCGTTCGGGTCCGCCAAGCCGTCCGGCGGACGCGATAGCCCGCCCAGAGCCGGCGAACCTCCTCGTTGTGTCTTTGATAGTCAAATGTTTGAGATGACATGCGGTCGAATCCAGCGGCTCACAGCGGCACGGTGACGGTGTTGAGAATGTGCTTCAACGCCTGTGCGACGTTCCCATTGCGCCCCTCGCCGATCCCCGCTCTGGCCACCAGCCGGTGCGCCAGCACGGTTTCGGCCATGTGTTTGACGTCGTCGGGCAGAGTGTAGTCGCGCCCCTGAATGACGGCCCGCGCCTGCGCCGCCCGCGCCAGGTTCAGGGCCGCCCGCGGACTGGCGCCCAGTTCCAGGGCTTCTTCCTGCCGCGTGCGCGCGATGATCTCCAGAATGTAGTCCATGACGGGCGGTTCGACTTTGGCCTCGCGCACAAGCTGCTGCAGGGCGAGCACGTCGTCGCCGTGGATGGCCGCGCGCAGGGAGTCGAGCGGATGCGCGATCTTCTGGTCCAGCAGGATGCGCCGCTCCTGATCGCGAGTGGGATATCCGATGCGGATGCGCATCAGGAAGCGGTCCAGTTGCGACTCCGGCAGCGGGAACGTGCCCTCATACTCCAGGGGGTTCTGGGTCGCGATCACGAGGAACGGCCTGGGCAAGGGGCGGGTCACGCCGTCCAGGGTCACGTGCCCTTCGTTCATGGCCTCCAGCAGCGAGGATTGGGTGCGCGGGGTGGCGCGGTTGATCTCGTCGGCCAGGACCACATTGGCGAAGATAGGCCCCGGCTTGAAGGAGAACCCGCCCGCCGCCGCGTCGTAGACCGAGACGCCCAGGATGTCCGAAGGCAAAAGATCGGGCGTGAATTGGATTCGGCTGAACGGACAGTCAATGGACCGCGCCAGCGCCTTGGCCAGGATGGTCTTGCCCACGCCGGGCAGGTCCTCGATGAGGATGTGCCCGTCCGCCAGCAGCCCCGCCAACGTCGTCTCCACGACCTGCGGTTTGCCAACAAAGACGGCTTCTATGTTCTTGCGCAGCCGCTGAATCTGTTCAACTATCGAGACGCTCATAAACCTATTATAATGCCCCGCCGAAAAATATGTCAATTCCAGAAAGACCGCAGACGCGCAACGCATCTTGCCCCGTACAGGCTTGTACGGGGCTTGCGTTTGTTTCCGGCGCTGCGTTAGAATCTGCCCTGGCGGACGCTTGTTAGGAGACATACATGCGGCAGACAAGGCGCATTCTACTGTGTCTGGCGCTGGCGGCGTGGACGGGCGCGCCCGGCGCTGGACGCGCCGCCTCATACTATGTCGCCACGTCCGGTTCCGACACCGCCTCCGTTACCGGAGGCGCCGCCTCCGGCGCCGCTCCGGAGCAGGCCTTTCGCACCATAGCGCGCGGGGTGGAGGCCCTGCGGCCGGGCGATACGCTCGTGGTCGGCCCCGGCGTATACCATGAACAGGTCTTCATCGAGAAGAGCGGCACGCCGGACGCGCCCATCACGGTCAGGGCCGCGGAGCCGGGCCGCACCGAACTGGTCGGCAGCGTCCGCTTGAAGGACTGGTCTGCCGTCGGGGGTCGGCGCTGTGTCTACAAGGCCCGTCTGGACCGTCCGACCGCCCTCGTCTTCGAGAAAGACACCGACACCGAGTACGTCGAGAAGCCCAATCTGGACATGGTGGAGGAGACGCCCGGCAGCTTCCACTACGACCCCGAAGCGCGCCTCCTGTACGTCCACCCGTCCGACGATCTGGGCATGGACCATCACATCGTGGACGCCTGCGTGCTGGACTATGGCCTGGCCTCGCGCCCGACGTCGGGCGCGCGCACGACGACGGACGACCGCGCCAAGCACACCCCCCGCCGCGTCGGGCTGGTGATCGAGGGCTTCGTGGCGCGCGACTACAACGCCTACGGGATTTACATCCGCAACGCCGACTACTGCGCCGTCCGCGCCTGTATCGTCCATCACTGCCGGCGCGGCATCTTCACGTACAACTCGGTGCGCAGCCGCATCGCCGATTGCGAGGCGTTCGCCTGCGCCGACCGCTACAACCGCGAGCAGGGCAACATCGGCATGATGGGCTACGTCTTCGAGGGCGTCCTGGAGAACAACGTCGTTCACCGCACCCGGCAGCACGGCATCCGCTTCTACGGGGGGTTCTACGGCTGCGTCATGCGCAACAACCTCGCCTACGGCTGCGACATCGGCGTCCACATCAAGGGCCAGCTCTACACCCGCGACGAGGCCGAACGGCTCGCCCGGTTCTCAGACGACGGGAAACCCAACTTGAAGCCGGGTATCCCCATGATCTTCGAGGGCAACGTCGCCTGCCAGGTGACCGGCCAGTCTGGCCTGGTGCCCGGCCCTTCCGTTTACCGCCGCAACACCGGCGAGATGTCCAGCAAGGGGTACGCGGTCGAAGCGCACTCCAACATCGAGTTCGACACCGCGCAGGCAGACCAGCCGCGTTTCGCCGACCCCGCCTGGCGCGACCTGCGCCTCCAGAGCGACTCGCCCTGGCTCAAGGCCGGCCGGGGCGGAGAGACCAGCGGCGCCTTTCCGTACCGCGGGGAGGTGTTCTTCGTCGCCCCCGGCGGGAAGGACGCCAACGCGGGCACAAGCGTCGCCGCCGCGTGGAAGACGCCGGGCCGCGCCGTCTCGTCGCTTAAGGCGGGCCAGACGCTCTACCTGCTGCCCGGCGCGTACGCCGAACCCCTCGTCCTGCGGGACCTGAAGGGCGACGCGCCGACCGTCCTTCGCGCGCACGGCAAAGGCCCCGTATTCCTCGACGGCGGCATCCGCGTCCGGGATTGCCGGAGCGTGACGATCCAGGGTTTCCGAATCCGCAACACCGTTCTCATCGAGAACTCCGCCGCCGTGCGCCTCGAAGAGAACGAAATCTTCGACAGTCCGGGCGACGGCGTGCGCGTGTCCGGCGCCTGCGCGGACGTGCGCGCGCACCCGGTGCGCGTCGTCGGCAACACCATCGTGAAGAACGCCGGCGCGGGCGTCGGCCTGGGCCGGGAGGTCTCCGGCGCGTGGATCGTGAACAACATCATTCGCGACAACGCCGTCAACGCGGCGGTCCCGCCGGGCCTTCCGGCTTCCGTGTGGCTCGACTACAACAACATCGGCGGCGCGCCGCACGGCCCCCGCGACGCAGATTTCGCGCCCGGTTTCGTCAACGCGGCCGCGAAGGACTTCCGCCTGACGCTCACCAGCCTGTGTCGCGGGCGCGGGTGGCTGGACCGCCCCATCGGCGCGGGGCGTCTTGAGCCTGCCGCCGGCGAACGCATCTCCTTCGAGGCGGTCTGCGTTCTGCGCGCCGGCGCCACATCGGCCGACCTGGCCTGGCGGGTGCGCGGGGGCCTGGCGACGCTGCTCGTGGCGTACGGCACAGACCCCGACAAGCTAGACACCGTCATCGTCCGCGACACCGGCCACTGGTATCAGCGCCGCCATCTGACCACGCTGCGCAACCTGACCCCCAATACCCGCTATTACTTCCGCGTCGGAAACCGCCGTCTTCTCGACGGTCCCGCGCCATATCACGCCTACCGCTACGCCTGGCCCGAACGCACCCCCAAGGGCGAAGAGGAGTATTACCGCACGCTCCGCCGCGAGGACGTGATGGAAGATCGCCTCCACAGCTTCACCACCCGAACCGGCGAGACTATCGTCCCGCGCGCCATCTACGTCAGCGTCAAAGGCCGGGACGATGCGAGCGGCTCCGAGACCCACCCCCTGCGCACCCTGGGACGGGCCTGCGAAATGGCGGGGCCGGGGGATCGCGTGGTCGTCCGCGCTGGAACGTACCGCGAAACCGCGCGCCCGTGGCGGAGCGGGCTTCCGGGCCAGCCCATCACGTTCGAGGCCGCTGCCGGCGAACGGGTGGAGATCAACGGGGCGCGCGAGCAGGTCGCGTTCGGCTTCGACCTACGCGACCGCCATCACATCGTCGTGCGCGGCTTCGTCTTCTTCGGCCAGACCGAGACCGCCGAGAACGACGGCGGGTTCGGCCACGTTTGCATCGCGGGGGCGTCGGACATCCTCGTGGAACGGTGTCTCTTCGACGGGCGAATGAATTACATCAACGCCGTCCTGGTCTACCGGTCGGAGAATGTGACCCTCCACAACAACATCTTTGTCAGCCACCACGCGAGCCTCATCGCCCACGACAATGCCGGGCCCGTCATCGTCACGCGGAATTCCTTCCTGGGGCCGACCCTGGCCAAGATCTACGGCCCGCGCAACGCCCGCCTCGTCATCCGCAACAACCTTTTCGACGAGCACCTCTTCCCCAAGAAGAAGGAGCAGTACAAGCTGAAGCTGCCGCTCGTGCGCGAACTGGACATGGACTACAACTGTTACTATTTCGACCCCAAGAACGACGAGCGGCGGATTGTTGACTATTGCCCCGCCGACATGGACCCCGCCGGCATCACGGCCCTGCCGGAAGAAGCCGCCGACAAGCGGCGGGTGTGGATCAAGGGAAGTCTTGCCGAGTGGCAAAGGACTCACGGCCAGGACCGCCACAGCCTCATCGCCGACCCGAAGTGGCAGAATCCCGGCATGATCGAGAAAGTGCGTTCCCGTCCCGCAGGCTGGCCCGACCGCTTCTTCGAGTATGCCCCCATCAACCGCGCCGACCTGCGCCTGGCCCCCGACAGCCCTTGTCGGCGAGCCGGCGAGAACGGCCAGACCATCGGGGCGGATCACGACTATTGAGGATTCCGGTCCGCCCCTTGGCCCCCGCAAATGTGCGCCTCTTACGGTTGACTGGAGCCGGGGTTGTGACTATACTCAACTGCGGTGGATAAGCCGAAGAGTTCCGTGAACAAGATCATGGCCAAGGAAGAAGCCCATACACTCGCGGCCCAGATGTCTGAGAAGGCGAGGTGGGATGACGTGATGCATCAAACCCACGTGCGACAGGGCATCGAACGGGACTTGGCGGACAGCCACACCGGACGCATGAAAAGTGTAAGCAAGACGGGGAATAGATACCGCATCGCCACGTGACGCTTCAGCGAACGGACATTGTTCAACTCGCTCGACCGCAGAAGCAGGGTGGAGCGAATTATCTTGGTGTAAAGGCGGCCATACGGGGTATACCAGCAACGTGAAGACCAAGCCAGACGTCTACGTCGAGAATTCCGTGATCAGCTATCTCGCCACAAAGCCCACCAGGAATCTGATAGCAGCCGCGCGGCAGCAGATAACCTATGATTGGTGGCATACACGGCGGCAAAGTTTTGATCTCTATATCTCCGAGCTGGTAGTGACCGAGGCAGCGGATGGTGACGCGGAAGCAGCGCAGAAACGATTGGGTTATCTTGAGGGGATTCCTGAAGTCCCGATTACGGAGGATGTTCGCTCCCTTGCGCGCGCCTTGTTGAGAGAAGGCGCTTTGCCCGAGAAATCGGTCGCAGATGCTTTCCATGTTGCCGCGGCAGCAGTGCACGGCATCAGGTATCTGCTAACATGGAACTGCGCGCACTTGGCGAACGCCGAAATCAAGCCACTGGTCAGAAGCGTCTGCGCTATCCACGGATATACTTCTCCGGAAATCTGCACTCCTGAGGAGCTTATGGGAGAAAAGGCCGATGAGGGATGAAATCATCGAAGAAGTCAGACGAATACGGAACCGGTATGTGCGCAGGCACGGCGGCGACGTGGATGCCATCTATGCCGATCTGAAGAAACGAGAGAAGGCCTCGTCCCGACGCATCGTGGATCTGGCGGCAATGCGGAAAAAGCCATCCCGTGGCAACGTCACACCGAAGTCCTGAGACTCGGAAGGCCCCCCTTGTGCGCCTTACGCCGGAAACCACCCCTTGAGGAACTGCGCGAGTGTGCCGTCGAAGACGGCCTCGGCGAGGAATTCGTTGCCGCGCGCCCGCCAATACGTCTGGCGGGCGGTTGCCCCAGGAGTAGTTTATGATGACGCCTGTACAGGCGTACAGGCGAAGTCTATGTCGGAGTTGTTGCGGTTCTGGGCGGCGCTGACGCGCTGTATCTGTTCCGCCGGAAGACGGGGATTGGCGATTCGGCGGTCTTCTTCGGACCATCGCAGGACGGGGTTCAGCGGACTGGACTCCCAGGTCTCCAGGTCCCTTGAACGCACGACGCGGCGCGTCGTTCCAGCGACGCGCTGCTCATAGCCGTCGTCGGCCCTCACGTATTCGAGGTAGAAGTTGTAGTACCAGCCGTCCAGGAAGCGCAGGGCGTGAGGGGCGGTGTAGCGGTCTTTCGCGTAGTTGCACTCCGGGGGCAGTACCTCCCAGCGGCGCAGGTCTTTCGAGACGGCGAAGAAGCCCGTAAACCCAGTTCGAACATGAGGACATAGCCGTCGCCGGCGCGGCACAGGGAGGTGTTGAAGATGCCGTGCCCGGGCAGGTTGAGGGCGTTCCATGACTCCCACCGCTCCATGTCGGCCGACCTGAAGACGTGTACGCGTCTCGAAGGAGACGCGCGCTCACCGTCCCAGATGTTGGAGCCGGTGACGTACAGGCGTCTCGAAGGAGACGCGACGTCGTCCTCGACCATGACGTTGCCGAGGTGGTAACCCTGGGCGAAGGGGGTGGAGGGGCGGCCGGTGTCATGCTCCACGAAGCGGAAGTAGGAGTCGCCGGTCGTATTGGCCCAATAGCGCGGGCCCCGTTCCTGGCCGCGATGCTGGCTCCGCGTGCCCCGTCCCTGGCACCGCCAGGAGCGGGGCCAAGAACGGGGCTGGGGGAGCCAGGGACGGGGCGGGCGGACGTACTCAAACCGGTAGAGCGCGTCTCTGAACACAATCGGGGTCGTCTCGACCATATCGCAGTCAAGGGTTCCCAGTTTCCGGATTCGGGGCTTCATGGGAGATTTCCCTCGGGGGCGCTTGGGCAAAGAAAAGGGGCGCGGAAACCGCGCCCCTGGGGAAGACGGGCGGCTGTGGGGGCGCTATGTTCCATAGCGCGCATTTATTCGCTCTTGGCGGGGCCGGCGGCGCCCAGGGCCTCGAGACGCATCGGAGGGCGAACGCCGGACAACGTGTTCGAGATCGCCTTCGGACCGAGGCCGGCCCTGCCCAGGGCGATGCCGGCCTGCGCCCTGACCTTCGGGTCGCGCAGGGCGGCGGCGACGACGTTGTGCTCGTCTTCGATGACGTGCCGCGTACGTTCCCAGATGGAGCCGACGGCCAGGAGGGCCGCGCCGCGCAGTTTGTCGGGCTGCTTGGGGTCGGCGATTACGGCCAGAATCTTGCCGATGCCGGTGCGGTCGCCGATGTTGCCCAGGGCGACGACGGCCAGCGTGCGCAGCGACTCGTCCGCCTCGTCCAGGAGCGGGATAAGGGCGGGGACAAGGTCTTTCATGGGGTAGGCGGACACGGCGGGGTCCAGGGCGGCGACGGCCTGAACCGCCGTGCGTTTCACGGCAAGGGTCACGGCCTTCTCGTCCATCTTGAGGCCGGGCTTCGCCAGGACGGTCTGTACCTTTCCGAGCAGTTCCTGGGCGGCGGAGGCTTCGGCGAGGACGCAGTCGGCGTACTCCGCGTAGGCCTTTTGGGCCTCTTCGGCGTCCTTTGCCGTGGTCACAATGACGCCGACATTGGGCGTGCCCGCGCCGAGCTTGAGGCGGCGGGCGAACGAGACGGTGTCCTGGTTGCCGATGCCGTCCTCGACGACGACGACGTCCACCGGCAGGAACGTCTTGCGCAGGTGCTCCCTGGCGGCGTTGAGGTCGGCGATCGCGGTGATCTTGAGGTCGCCCGGCCGGAGGGCGGCCTTGAGGGCGTTGGCCGTCTGCGTGTTGCGCTGGATAAGGAGTACGGTGCGGCGGGCGTTCTCGGTGAGGGCGGCGGCCGTCACGCGCATGGCCAGGGTCTCGCCGCCCAGGTTGCCGCGCGGGGCGATGGTTACGAGGGCCTCGGCGGCAGCGTAACGCACGAACTTGTCGGGGCTGGCCATGGCGGCGATAATGCCGCTGACGCCGGCCTTGGGCGAGTCATCGCCCAGGTCGCGCAGACCTCGAATGGCGGCCAGGGCCATGGGGCCGTTCTGTTCGGCGAGGGCGCGTTCGAGGGCGGCGTTGACGTACTTGCTGCCCGTGATCTCGGCGAGACGGGACCAGGTTATTGCGACGGCCTGCATGGCCTGGAGGGTCTTGAGTTCCTCGTCGGTGAACTTGAGTCCGAGCGTGCTCATGCGATGTCCGCGCAGGGCGCCCGTGACCTGGCCGGCGCCGTTGTAGTATACGGCGGCGAGCAGGGCCACGAGGTTCGAGTCGGCGGGGTTGGCGTCCAGCCCCGCGTAACAGGCATTGGCGGCCATGATGAGGTTGAACATGTAGCGCGGGGCGGCGTAGTGGCGCAGCTTTTCGGGGATGGTCTTGGCGGCGGGGCCTTCCTCCCATCGCCAGACGAACATGACGGGGTCCACCAGGTAGCCCACGACCTTGTAATCGCCGCGATAGTACATCTCGGCCAGCTCCAGGTACTGTTGGGCGGCGGGGGCGAGTTGCTTGGAGTCTTTGCCGGCGATCTTGGCGGCGGCTTGGGCGGCCCTGCCGCGCAGGACGGAGTTGAGGTCGGGTTCTTCGGAGAGGCTCTTGAGGGCGGCCAGGGCGCGGATGTCGCCGATGTTGCCGAGGATGTCGGCGGCGTGGCCGACGACGTTGACGTTGTCGGACTTGAGCGCCTCGATGAGGGGCAGGACGGCCTTCTTGCCCATGCGGGTGAGGGCCACGATGGCCAGCGTGCCGGCGCGGGTCGGTTCAGGCGCGACGAGGGTTTCCAGGAGGTAGGGCACGGCGTAGTCGCCGATGACGATGAATTCGGTGATGGCCTTCCAGTAGACGGCGAAGTCCTCGGAGTCGAGGTCCTTGATCAGTTTCTGGATTTCGGCGGGGTCGGTCCGCTTGCGGAGGGTTTCCTGTTCGGCGATCTGGAGGATGGCGCGGACCTTGTCGCGGAGCTTGGGGTTGTTGAGCATCTGCACCATGGTGGCCTCGCCGATCTGGTCGCGCAGTTCGACGAGTTCGGCGGAGGAGGGGTTGAGTCGCATGGCCGCTTCGACTTCGGCGGCGGCGTCGTCATACTTGCGCTGCTTGAAGAGCAGCACGGCCTTGGTGAAGTGGCTGCCGGCCTCGGTGAGTTTCCGGGGCGGGGCGGCCGCCGGCCCATCCGCCTGGCGGGCCTCCGCGCCGCGCGCCGAGGTGCAGAAGGAAAGAAGTACGATTGCCGTGAACACCGCCAGCATGTTTGCGCGCAAACTCATGGCCCTCTCCCATCGGATTAGTCGTCATTTTCAGGCTAGTGTAGTGTCTCACGCTGATCCTTGATTATCCAAGACGGCTCTGGCGCGTTG
>CAYPFP010000023.1:0-52706 GCA_964409935.1 uncultured Planctomycetota bacterium
GCACGGCCTTGGTTGACATCGGGCGCAAGGCTCTGTTTTAATGTTGGGGGTGTTTGCGGGGTGATGTTGGTCGTGCGACTGGACCGAGCGTCCGAACTTTTCGAGGTAAAGCCGCAGGAATGAAGATTGCATTGATATTCCCCGGCATCACGTCGGTGGGATTCGACTCCTTCGGGAAAGTATGGGAATCGGAGAACAACTTCCTGCCCCACGGGCTGGCCCTGATCGCCGCCTGCTGCAAAGAGGCGGGGCACGAGGCGGAGGCGCTGGACCTGCGCCGGCTCAAGAGCTGGGAGGACTTCAAGGTGCGCGTTGCGGCGAGCGGGGCGCGTGTCTTTGGCCTGTCCTCGATGAGCGTGGATTACGACGTGGCATGCGAGTGCGCGCGCGTGATCCGCGAGGTGCGGCCCGATGCGAAGATCGTGATCGGCGGCGTGCACGCCACGGTCGCCACGCAGGAGGCGGAGGGCAACCCCCGCTTCGACCACATCATCATCGGCGAAGGCGAGGTGGCGGTGCCGAAGCTCCTGTCGGACCTCGATGCGGGGAAAACGCCGCCGCGCGTCATTCGGGGCGAACATCCGGACCTGGACGCCCTGCCCATCCCCGACCGCGAGCTTTTCGGCTACAGCGCGGGCGAGATGAAGTACCCCCTGGTCGCCGGGTTCGATCCCCCCTTTGCGACGGTGGTGGCCAACCGGGGTTGTCCCTATCAGTGCACCTTCTGCCAGCCCGCGGAACGCATGGTGTTCGGCGGCAAGATGCGATGGCGTGGCTTGGACAGCCTCTTCCGCGAGTTGAATCACCTGCGCGACAAGTATCAATTCAAGAGTCTGATGATCCACGACGATTTGTTTATCATCCGGCCTCAGCCCGCTCTGGAATTCGCGCGGCGGTACAAGGCGGAAGGCTTCACGGCGCCTTTTATCTGTCAGGGGCGCGCCGACGTCATCTCCAAGAACCCCGAACTGATCGAGGTCCTCAGCGATGCCGGCCTGAAATGTCTGCTCATCGGTTTCGAGAGCGGCAGCCAGCGCATCCTGGATTTCATCAAGAAGGGCACGACCGTCGAGCAGAATATCGAGACGGTGAAGATCTGCCGGGGGGCCGGCGTGGCCATCTTCGCCAACATCATGTTCGGGCTGCCGACCGAGACGCGCGAGGAAGCGATGCGCACCGTGGAATTCGTGCGCTGGATGAAACCGGAGTTTTTCAGCCCTGCCTTCTTCACGCCGCATCCGGGCAGCGAACTGTACGAGTACTGCAAGCAGCACGACCTGTCGCTCATCAAGGACCATCGCGGCTACCGCCGTAACCCGACGGAGCCGAAGATCAAGGGCGTGGACTACAATTTCCTGCAGTACGCTATCGCCAAGGCGCAGGAGTGGACGATGGACCAGCGCCTGGCCTACTTTACCCGCATGGCCGGCGCCACCGGACGGCAGGACCTGGAACAGCAGCGCGCGCAACTGGCCCACATCAAGAACCAACTCGCGGCGGCGGACCGCCAGATCGGCTACGCGCCGAGACCGCCGTCGCGTTTTTCCTACCTGCGGGTGCCGCCGCTGAAGAAGGCGCAGGCGAAGCTGGCCGCCGCGTCGTGCGCCGCGTACGACTACGCCGCCGTCCTCAAGGCGACGGCCGAGCTGATCGAGCGGTTCGGGGGAATGCGGGCCTTCGTGAAGCCGGGGAACCGGGTGCTGATCAAGCCGAACCTCACAACCCGCTGCGCCCCCGCGTCGCAAATCGTGACGCACCCGACGATCGTCGCGGCCCTCGCCGAGCATGCCATGCGGGCGGGCGCGGAGGTCATCATCGCCGAAACGCCCGGCGGGCCCCCGGAGGCCTACGCCAACCTGCGCGAGATCGTGCAGGAGGCCGGATACCTCAACGTGCGTTTTGCCGGACCGGTGGACGTGCTGGACCTGGGCGCCGACAGGATCGTGCTGCTGGAAAATCCCGACGGGGTAGTCCTCAAGGAAGTGCCGGTCGCGGGTTTCCTGGAAACGATCGCGTGCATCGTCAACGTCCCGAAGCTCAAGACCCACAGGGCGACGATGCTTTCCGGGGCCGTGCGCAACCTGCTGGGCCTTGTGCCGGCGGCGGGGAAGGCGAAGTTCTACGAGGCCGCTGGCGATCCGGCGCGGTTCGCGGAGGCGCTTGTGGACCTGGCCGCAGCGGTCTGTCCCCAGTTGACGATCCTCGACGCGGTGTCGGCCATGCACGGCGACGGCCCGCTTGGGGGCGAGGTAATCAACACGGGATTCCTGGCGGCGTCCAACAACCCCTTTGCTTTGGACTGGTGGGTGTGCGGGAAGCTCGGCGCAAGTCCGGAGCGCGTGCCGACCAACCGCATCGCGAAGGAGCGGGGGTACGCCGCCGAAGCGCCCCTCATCGCGGGGCCGGCGGAGGAGGCGGATCGCAAGATCGAGGGCTTCCGGTGGCCGGAGATGACGGCCGACGCGAAACTGGCCATGGTCGCTTGACGCGCAGGGCAATGCCGCTCGCGCGTCACCGGGCGCGCACGTTGCCGAAGAAGTCTCTGAACGCGCCGATCATGTGTTTGAGCATGTCGGCCGTCAGTCCCGGGTAGACGCCGATGAAGAAGGCGTCGCGCATGAGGATGTCGGTGTTGGCCAGCGATCCGATGACACGGTGTTTGATGCCTCGGTAGGCGGGGTGGCGCAGCAGGTTGCCGCTGAAGAGCATGCGCGTCTGGATCTTGCGCGCTTCGAGGTGCGCGACGAGATCGGCGCGCGTGAAGGGGGCGTCCTGGCGGCGGATGATGAGGAACCCGAACCAGCTTGGATCGGAATGGTGTTGCGGTTCGGGCAGTTGGAGGTAGCGGTCGTAGCCGCCCAGGGCGTTGCGGAGCGCGTTGAAGTTGCGCTTGCGCGCCTCCACGAAACCGGGCAGCTTGGCCAGTTGCTGGAGGCCGATGGCGGCCTGGATGTCCAGGGGCTTCATGTTGTAGCCGACGTGGCTGTATACATATTTATGGTCGTAGCCGCGCGGCAGCGTGCCGAGTTTCCAGCGGAAGCGTCTGCCGCAGGTGTTGTCCCTTCCTGAATCGCACCAGCAGTCCCGTCCCCAGTCGCGGAAGGACTCCGCGATCCGCCGCAACTCCAGGCTGTCCGTCGCGACCGCGCCCCCTTCGCCCAGGGTCATGTGATGGGGCGGGTAGAAGCTGAAGGTGGAGAGGTCTCCGAAGGTGCCCGTGAGTTTCCCGCGAAACCGCGAGCCGAGCGCGTCGCAGTTGTCCTCGATGAGGTAAAGCCCGTGTCGGCGGCAGACGCGAAGGACCTCGTCGAGGTCGAAGGGATTGCCCAGCGTGTGGGCGAGCATGACCGCGCGGGTCTTGCGCGTGACGGCGCGTTCCAGGAGCGCGCAGTCCATGTTGGCGGTGCGCAACTCGACGTCGAGGAAGACGGGCACGCAGCCGTATTGCACGATCGGGTTCACCGTGGTCGGAAAAGCGGCCGCGACGGTGATGACCTCGTCGCCGGGCTTGATGCGCCGCCGTCCGAGCTTGGGGCTTGTGAGCGCGGCGAAGGCCAGGAGGTTGGCCGAGGACCCGGAGTTTACGAGCGAAAGGTGCTTGCGGCCGAGGAACTTGCACAAACCGTCCTCGAACCTTCGTCCCTGGGGGCCGAGGGTGAGCCAGAAGTCAATGGAGGCGTCCACGGCGGCCTGCACTTCCGCTTCGTCATACACGCGGCCCCCGTAGGGGACCGGCGTCTGTCCGGGGACGAAGACGGCCGAGTCTCTGCGCCGGCGGACGATGCGTGCGACAAGGCCGGCGATCTCCTTCCGGGCGTCGGCGTCTGGTTGCTGAACGGCGCGCTTCCTGGGGGGCATGCTCATTCCTTTGGGCTTTCGGCGAGGCGTTTCTTCATGGTTTCAAGGCCGGCGCGGACACCCAGGGGGCGATAGCCGCTGACGCGGGTCAACTTGTGGATCAGCAGACCGGCCTTGAGCGGACGCGGGGCGACCTGTTTGAGGTCGGCCGTCTTCACGGGCGACAGCTTCGAGGCGTCGAGGCCGAAAACCTCGCAGACGACGCGCGCAAAGGCGAAGCGGTCCAGTATGTCCGGGCCGGTGATGTGAAAAACGCCGGATTGTTTCATCTCGACCAGGCGGAGCGTGGCGAGGGCCAGGTCTTCGTTGTAGGTCGGGCTGGAGATTTGATCGTCCGGGGCGCGCATGGGTTCGCCCTTGCTGCCTCGCGTCAGGAGCTGGTAGACGAAGTTCTTTCCCTGGATTTCGGGGCCGTAGACGACGGTGGTGCGGATAATAAGGGCGGAGGGATGGTCGCGCGCGAGCGCGGCTTCGGCTTCGGCCTTGGACCGTCCATACACGCTGAGCGGGCGGATGGGGTCTTCCTCGCGATACGGGCCGGCCACGCCGTCGAAGACGTATTCGGTGGAGTAGTAAACGAACTTCGCGCCGACCTTGTCGGCGGCGCGGGCGCAGGCCAGGGGGCCTTCGACGTTGATGGCGCGGGCGAGGGCCGGCTCGGCCTCGCACTTGTCCACGTGCGTCATGCCGGCGGCGCAGAGCACGAGGTCGGGGCGCACCTCCAGCACGCGGCTTTCGCACTCGGCCGGCAAGCGAAGGTCGAGTCGGAGGAGGCCGGACACGGGATGCTCGGCGTACGTGCCGACGACGTCGCGGCCCTGTTTCTTCAAGTGGTTCACGAGCTGATGGCCGACTTGGCCGGAGGCGCCGATGACGAGGGCTTTCATGGTATCGCTGTCAGCCTGGCAAAGGGGGAATGGGATGAACGCATTCGAAGTTCACGATCCTTGGATTGGGATTCCACATGCCTCCATGAACGGTTGTCTTACCTTGAACTGACCGTTTGGATGGTGACGCCGACTTCCCCAGGGCGCACCAATTGCCGAATAGAGGCATTCAAAAATTCAACGCTTACCGGCTCTCCGTCCTCTCCATAGCTGACGATGACGCCTCCGGGTTCCTCAATGGCGTCTGCAGGGGCGTCATCCCGAAGAATCAGCGTCAGAACATCGGCTTCGGGGTCGTACTGCATTCTCATTACACTACTCCCTCACGTATTTCTCCACTTTACTCGTCCAATACACGGTCAGACTCTTCCTGTTTCCTTCTGTCTCGGCGAAGGGGACGCGCAGCAGCCCGTTGCCGCGTTTTCTCTGGGCAACCTCGCCTCGCCTCTGGGCGAGGCGCGGACGCCTCGGTCGCCGGGCACGACCTGTTCAGGATGCCGCACCGTTTCCTCTACCTCCGCGCGGGTGATTCCGAGCTTCCTCTGCCATTGCTCTTGCCGCTCGGCGGCGTGTCTTGTCCAGATGACGTTCATCCTTCGTCTTCTTAAGTATAGCCCCCCCGCAGTGTGATTCAAAGAAAGAACACGTCCTCGGCAAGACACAATTCCCGCGCCCCGTCTTGCCCGACGCCCCGCCAATGGGCGCTTCTCTGGTATGGGTTACCTGTGGACGAGGTCCCACCGGTACGGAATCTTGTCGCTGAACGGGTCGAGCCGGACGATCTCGGCGGGGTCGTGGGGCAGGGTGGCGCAGTTGGCGACGATGGCCGGCTTGACGCCGATGCCCTTGAATCCGTTCCAGATCCCCGGCGGGATGCGTACGAGGGAGTAGTTGTCCTCGCCCAGAAAAATCTCCTGCACCTCGCCGCGCGTGGGGGAGCCTTGGCGTTCGTCGAACAGCACCAGCTTGATCATGCCCGTTACCACGGCGTAATTGAGGGTCATGGCTTTGTGCAAATGCCAGCCCTTGATGACGCCGGGGTACACGACGGAGAAATAGATCTCGCCGAACTTCTCGAAGTTGGCGTCGTCGCAGCGGAGCATGTGCATGATCTTGCCGCGTTCGTCGGGTATCTGCTTCAGGGGCTTCACCAGGACGGCGTCAATCATGGCGTTCTTCCTTATGATATCGGGTTATGCCGCCGGGGCTTACTTGAGAAAGTTGCGGTACCACTCGATCGTCTCCAGGAGGCCTTGTTCGAGGGTGTACTGCGGCTTCCACCCGAGCGTCTTTCGGGCCTTTCGGGCGGACAGGTATTGGTGCTTGATCTCGCCGACGGCCTCGTTGCGCACGTCGGGGCGCAGGTCGTTGCGGCCCATGAGCGAAAGGATCAGCTTTACCAGTTCGAGGACGGTCAGCCGCTTTTCGTTGGAGAAGTTGAATGCCTCGCCGTGGATCTTCTGCGAGTCCATCTTCTCGGCCAGGAACAGGTAGGCCTGGGCCACGTCCTTGACGTAGACGTAGTCGCGGATGTACGTGCCGTCGCTGCGGATGATGGGGCGGCGGCCGAGCAGGGCGGAGCGGATGGTGCCGGGGACGATGCGGTTGAAGTTGAGGTCGCCGCCGCCGTAGAAGTTGCCGCTCCGCGTGACGCACACCGGCAGTTCGTAGGTCACGAAATACGCGCGGGCGATGAGGTCGGCGCAGCTCTTGGACACGTCGTACGGGTGTGTGCCCTGGAGGGGGCAGGATTCGTTGTAGGGGAGTTTCTCCTGGTCGCCGTAGGCCTTGTCGGAGGAGGCGATGACGATGCGCTTGACGGTGGGGAGGCGGCGGGCGGCTTCGAGGAGGTTCCACGTGCCGCGGATGTTCGTCTCGAAGGTGGACAGGGGCGAGCGGTTGGCCGTGCCCACGATGGCCTGGGCGGCGAGGTGGAAGACCGACTCGATCTCGTACTCGTTGAGTGTTCGTTCGAGGACGGCGTAATCCTCTACGTCGCCCCGCACGAGGGTGACGCGATCCTTGGCGGCCAGTTCGAAGAAGCGGGACCGCGGGACCCAGTCGCGCACGACGGCGACGATGTTGGCGCCGCGTTCGAGAAGCGCCTCGATGAGCCACGGGCCTAGAAGGCCTGTGGCGCCGGTGACGAGCACGTTCCGCTCACGCCAGAAATCCTTGAGCATTCGAGTTCTCCAACCGGTTGCCTCACCACACCTTCCAGGGGGCCTTGCCGGAGGCCCAGAGGGTGTTCAGCAGTTCGTACTCGCGGAAAGTATCCATGGGCTGCCAGAAGCCCTCGTGCTCGTAGGCGACAAGCTGCCCTTCCCGCGCGAGGCGCTGGAGCGGGCCGCGTTCGAAGACCAGCGACTCGTCGTCTTTGAGGTAGTCAAAAATGCCGCGCTGGAAGACGAAGAAGCCGCCGTTGATGAGGCCGGCGGTGGCCTGCGGTTTCTCGTTGAACTCGACGACCTTTCCCCGTTTGCCGACGCCCAGCTCGCCGAAGCGCGAAGGGGGCCGAACGCCGGTCACCGTGCCGATCTTTCCGTGGGCCTTGTGGAACTTGATCAGCTTGTTGATATTCAGGTCGGCCAGTCCATCGCCGTAGGTCAGGCAGAACGTGTCCTCGCGGATGTATTTGCGGATGCGGCTGACGCGGGCGCCCGTCTGGGACTCCTGCCCGGTGTCGGCCAGCGTGACCGTCCACCCGTCTTCGGGGTGCGGGTTGTGGCAGCGGAGTCCGGAGGACCGGCCGATGGCCAGCGTGAAGTCGCTCGTGAGGGCCTGGAAGTTCAGGAAGAAGTTCTTGATGACGTCGGCCTTGTAGCCCAGACAGAGGATGAACTCGTTGTGGTTGTAGTGGGCGTAAATCTTCATGATATGCCAGAGGATGGGCCGCTCGCCGATGTAGATCATGGGCTTGGGCCGGATCTCGGTCTCTTCTCGAAGGCGTGTGCCTTTGCCGCCGCACAGGATGACGACTTGCATGGGAGCGCTCCTAACCAATCGGCGCAACGAAAACGCCACCATTATAGCGCAGACGGCGGGGCGGCGGTAGCCTGTGGGAAGATGATTTCGCGCCCCATCTTCTCGATCTGCTGTTCGAGCGTCTGGGCGAAGCGGATGAACCCCTTGTACTTCTGTTCCATGGCGTAGTAGTGGACCGACACGTCGAGGGCGCGGCGGGGATCGTCCTGGGCGAACAACTGCCGGTGCAGGACCTCGATGCCGCCGTCGTAGACGCAGGAGAACCCCGCAAGCCACATCCGGAAACAGTAGTCCACATCCACGAACTGCCCGGGCGTGAACAGAATATCGAACCAGCCGACGCGGCGCATGTGCTCGACCCGGTAGAAGGAGAAGGAGCTTGGCACCACGATGACGCGGGAGGTGCGGTCAAGCTCTTTTGTATGGCGCGGCTCGCCGGGATGGGCGGTGAGCACCTTCGGCAGCGCCTGGATGCAGGCAAGCTGCACGGTCTGCCCGTCGGGGTTGAGCATCTTGCCGCCTACCACGCCGATGCGCGGGTCGAGCGCCATCAGGGCCAGGCAGCGCGAATACCATGAGTCGGTCAGGAAGGTCACGTCGTCGTCCATCAGCAGGAAAAACTCGTAGTCGCGCGAAAAGACGTGATGAAGGGCGAAGTTCACGGCGCACGGGTGTCCCACGTTCACGGGGATGTGGTAGACGGCCACGCGGCCCCCGGCGAAGCGATCCGGCGGAAAGTCGGCCGGGCTCCTGCCGTTGTTGATGACCAGGAACTCGCAATCGGGGCACGATTGCAGGACGCGGTTCATCGTCTCCAGAAAGACGCCGGGTTCTCTCTTGGTCACGATGCAGGCAAGCACTCGCATGGGCCGATCCTCGTGAGAAGACGCTCAAGGCCCTGGCTTTTCCGAAGAGGCCGGCTGCGCGGCCGGGGGCGGGCCGGACGCCTGCGGCTCCGCAGGCAGGATGATCTCGCGGCCGATCTGGTCAATGGCCGCCTCCAACTTCAGCCCGAACTGGATCGCCCCGTTGTACTTCAGGTTCATGGTGTAGGCGTGGGCGTTGGAGATCAGGCGCCGCATCGGCTCGTCGGAGGAGGCGCGGTCGTGATGGACGATCTCGATCCGGCCGTCATACACGCTGTGGAACCCCTGGAGCCACATGCGGAAACAGTAGTCGGCGTCCTCGTACTGGCTGGGCGAGAACAGCAGGTCGAAGTAGCCGGTCTTCAGAATATGCTCGACGCGCACGAAGAAAAAGGAACTCTGGACGGAGTTGACCCGATAGATTCGGCAGAGCTCCTCCTTGTTCCGAGGCTCGCCGCGATGAAACGTCCAGCCGGTGGGGTAGATCCGCGTGTAGGCCCACTGGATGGTCTGCTCGTCGGGATTCAGGATCTTGGCGCCGATGATGCCGATCCTCGAATCGTGCGCCATGAGTTGTAGGCACTTGGCGTACCAGTCCTGGGTAAGGATGGTCACGTCGTCGTCAAGCTTGAAGAAGTAGTCGTAGCGCTGCGTCACGGCGAAGTTGATGCCGAAGTTGACGCCGCACGGATGCCCCACGTTGACAGGGAGCTGCATGAGCATCACTCGCGGCCGCTTGAAAAGTTCGAGCGGAAAATCGCGGGGGTCCTGGCCGTTGTTCAGGACGAAAAAGTCGGCGTCCGGGCACGTCTTGAGGACGTATTCCATGCAGGGAAGGAAAACCTCCGGTTTTCGCTTCGTTGTAATGTAAGCCAACACGCGCACGCGGGCTTCCTCCATGCGTCAGGCAAGCGCCTGAGGCATCGCGATCTCGCGGCCGATCCCGTCTATCTGTTGCTCCAGTTTTCGGCCGAACGTCAGGAAATCATTGTACTTGAAGTCTATGGCGGCGGCGTTGGCCCGGGCGACCAGCAGGCGGTTCGGGTCGTCGGTCCGGGACAGGGCCAGATGCGCCACCTCGATGCGTCCGTCATACACGCACGAAAAGCCGTTCAGCCACATCCGCGCGCAGTAGTCGGCGTCCTCGTACTGGCTGGGCGAGAACAACAGGTCGAAGTAGCCGACCTTGCGCATGTGTGCGACGCGCGCGAAAAAGAACGTGGTCTGCACCATGCAGACCCGGTAAACGCGGCTCATCTCCGGGTCGTGTCGCGGCCAGCCGTTGTGAAACTGAAACCCGGACGCCCCGATGCGGGTGTTGGCCCACTGTATGGTCAACTGGTCGGGATTCAGTATCTTGGGGCCGATCACGCCGATCTGCGGGTCCATGTCCATGAGGCTGACGCATTTCCGATACCAGTCCGGCGTCAGGATGGTGGTATCGTCGTCTACCTTCAGAAAAAAGTCATAACCCCGCGTGAGGGCCACGTTAATCCCGAAATTCACGCCGCACGGATGCCCGACGTCTATGGGCAGGTGCGACACGAACAGCCGGGGGCGGCCAAAGACCTCGGCCGGGAACTCCGCGGGGTCTCTTCCGTTGTTGAGCACCAGGAAATCGCACTCCGGGCAGGTGTTGAGGATGAATTCAATGCACGGCAGGAAGAGTTGCGGCGCCCTTCGCGCGACGATCTGGGCCAGAAGCCTCATCGGGTTTCCCTTGAAAGCCGGTTCTACGGACAGACCCCCTGACGTGATGGCCAGGAGGGAACGCGGGGCCAAGCACCGCAGGTCGGCGTCGGTCGCCGCCGCCGTGAGCGCAGGCTTCAACGTCTTGATTATAGGAGCTTCCGGCGAAACAAGTCAAACGGAAAAAACCGTTGACATCGGAGGCCGTTTCGCATAGATTATTGTGTTTTGGAAGGCGGCGGCTTCGCTGCACGCACAGGCTTTGCGCGCCGGCCGGGGATTCCTTATCCGGCCAGGCAGCGTCGTCCCCATCCAGGGTCGCGCATGAATCGCGTTACCCCGTGGTGCAATGGCAGCACAAGAGATTTTGGTTCTCTTGATCCTGGTTCGAGTCCAGGCGGGGTAGCCAAAGATATGGGTTTCCGAGCATTGCCCGTTCACGATGAGGGGCTATGGCAAAGGACGAGCTTACGGCCATAATCCTGGCGGCCGGCAAGGGCGTGCGGATGCGGTCGGAATTGCCGAAGGTCTTGCACGAAATCTGGGGAAGGCCGTTGCTGTCCTGGGTTATGTTGGCGGCCGAGAAGGCGGGAGCGACGCGCTTTGTGATCGTGGTCGGACATCGCGCCGACCTGGTCCGAAAGGCGTACGCGGGCGATTCGCGAATTACCTGGGCGTTGCAGCGTCAGCGGCGGGGAACCGGCCATGCGACCATGGCCGCCCGCGCCGCCCTGAAACGATACGAAGGAAACGTCCTGGTCCTCTACGGCGATACGCCGCTGCTGAGCCCCGCGACGCTTCGCGCGTTGGTCAGGGCGCAGAAGACGTCGGGCGCCCAAGGAACGATCCTGACCTCCGTGCTCGAAGACCAGGCCGGCAAGGGCCGAGTGATACGGGACGAGGCCGGCCGTATCCTCGAAGTCGTCGAGGAAGCGGACTGCTCGGCCGAGCAGCGCGAAATACGCGAGACGAATTCGGGCGTCTACTGCTTTCACGCCCCCAGCCTTTTCAGGGCGTTGAAGCGGATTCGGCCCAACAACAAACAGGGCGAATGTTATCTGACGGACGTCGTGGCGGCCCTGCGCCGCATGGGCCTGAAGGTCTCCAACGTGGCCGCCACATCGGTGGAAGAAACGTTAAGCGTAAACTCGCGGGCGCAGCTCGCCCAGGTGGCGGGCGTCATGATGCGGCAGCGCCTGCACGAACTGATGGCGAGAGGCGTAACGATCCTCGACCCGGCGACCACGGTTGTGGAACCGGGGGCGCGGATCGGTCCCGACACCGTTATCTATCCGTTCTCTTACATCGGCCGCAACGCGGCGGTCCCCAGGGGCGGCCGCGTCGGGCCGTTTGCGCGATTGGAATAGGATCAAGCCTGCATCAGGCCTGAAACGCCGTTGATACGCGGAGAATGACGATGGCTCAAACAGTAATGCTGGAAGCAAAGGTTCGCAAAGACACAGGCAGCCGGGCGATGTACAAGGTCCGCCGCGAAGGGTCCATACCGGCCGTCCTGTATGGCCACAAGGAAGCGACGGTTCCCCTGACCATATCCGACCGGGACTTCGGCGCGATCATGCGCGCCGGCCAGCGCATGGTGGACCTGAAGGTGGACGGCAAGACCCAGAAGGCCCTCATCAAGGACGTCCAGTACGACCCCCTGGGCGACGCCATCCTGCACGTGGACTTCGCCCGCGTCTCGATGACGGAGAAGATTACGCTGAACGTCCCCATCGTCATGACCGGCCACGCTCCCGGCCAGGCCGAAGGCGGCGTCCTCGACCAGGTCCTCAAGTCGCTCGAAATCCGGTGTCTGCCGGCGAACATCCCGGAAAACATCAAGGTCAATATCTCCGAACTCAAAATCGGCGACTCCATCTTCGTGAAAAACGTGCCGCCGGTCGAAGGCGTCGAGGTTGTGACCGACCCCGAGGCGATCGTGGTCACCGTCCACGCGCCCAAGGAAGAAGTTGTCGCAGCCCCGGCCGAGGAGGTCGCAGCGGCCGCGCCGGCCGAGCCTGAAGTGATCGGCGAGAAGGAACGGCAGGAACGCGCTGCCGCCAAGGAAGCCGAAGAGAAGGTCGGCAAGAAAGAAGAGAAGAAGGAAGAGAAGAAGGAAGGCTGACGGCGACGCAGCCAAGCGGCTGGAACGAAGGCAGGCGGCGTGAAAATCATAGTGGGACTGGGCAATCCGGGCGAACGCCACGAGGGTACGCGGCATAATATCGGGTGGGTCCTTGTGGATGAGATTGCCCGGCGGCACGGCATTGCGCTGATGACGATTAAGTTCCATTCGTTCTTTGGGTCCGGACGCATCGGCGACATGAGCGCCGCGCTCTTGAAGCCGACGACCTACATGAACGACAGCGGCCTGGCGGTGTCGGCGGCGGTGAATTTCTACAACTGCGCGCTGGATGACCTGCTCGTGATATGCGACGATATCGCCCTGCCGCCCGGCGTCCTGCGCTTGAGACGGGAGGGCGGCACGGGCGGGCACCGAGGGTTGGCCTCCGTTGAGGAGCAGTTGGGCACGGACGTCTACCCGCGGCTGCGCCTCGGCATCGGCCGGGGGCCTATGGACGATCAGCGCGAGTACGTTCTGTCGCGCTTCACGAAGGAGGACGAGGCCGCCATCAAGCCCGCTGTCGTCCGAGGCGCCGACGCCGTGGAATGCTGGACCAAAGAGGGCATCGAGGCGTGCATGAACCGTTACAATGCGTGAAGGCGCAAAAGGCGATTTTTCCGGAGGACGACATTTGCAGAGTTACGAAGGCATGTTTCTGCTCGACAGCGTTCAGGCTTCCAAGGACTGGGCTGCCACTGAGAAACACGTACTGGACATCCTCAAGCGCTATGGCTCGGAGATCGTTACCAGCGAAAAATGGGCGGACCGCAAACTGGCCTACGAAATCGGCCATCACAAGCGAGCCGTATACCACCTGGTCCATTTCCAGGCGCCCGGCGACGCCATCGCGAAAATCCGGGCCGATGTCCGGCTCTCCGAATACATTATCAGGGCCTTGATCATCGTGGACGACCCAACCATGCAGATCGTGCCGGAGGCCGAGCTTGCCGCGATCACGGCCACCATGAAGCGCCGGGAAGAGGGCGGCCCGGCCGAGGAAGCGCCCGCCCCCGTAAGCGAAACCCCGAAGCCCTAGGTCGGACCGCACGCTGTCTTGACGCCAGAGGAGGACGGGCATGGCCAATCTGAACAAAGTCTTCTTGATGGGTAATCTTACGCGCGACCCCGATCTTCGCTATACCCAGGGCGGGACGGCCGTCGCCAAGTTCGGCATGGCCATCAACCGCAACTGGACCTCGGCCGAAGGCGAAAAGAAGGAAGAAGTTTGCTTCGTGGACGTGACGGCTTTCGGCCGCCAGGCCGAGGTCATCTGCGAGTACTGCTCTAAGGGGCGGCCCCTCTTCGTGGAAGGCCGGCTCCAGTACAGCTCCTGGCAGGGCCAGGACGGCCAGAAGCGAAACAAGCTCGAAGTGGTTGTGGAGGGCTTCCAGTTCCTGGGCGGCCGGCCGGCCGAGGGCAAGGCCCAGCCGGAGGCCGACAAGGCGGCGCCGCCGGAAACGGGCGGCGAGTCCGCCCCCCCGAAGAACGCCGCGAAACCGCCGGCCCCGGGCAAGCCGAAGAAGGATGACGAGATACCGTTCTAGAGAACGTTTGGCGGCATTGTAGGTTGGATTCAAAGCAAGCGGAAAGGACGCTATGGTATTCGGGAAACCCAAGATGAAGATGCGGCCGCGACGGCGCGGCGCCGCCCGCCGGACATTCAAGCGTTTCGGTGAGCAGACCAAGTGCAGGTTTTGCCGCATGAAGATCAAAAATCTGGATCACAAAGACGTCGCCACGTTGTCCAAGTTGATCACCGCGCAGGGTAAGCTCTTCTCGCGCAAACGATCGGGCAACTGCACGACGCACCAGAGGTCGGCGAAACGCGCGATCAAGTACGCGCGGTTCCTGTCCGTCATACCGTACGTGGGATAACCCGCAGAAAAGGCTGTCATGCGGGGTAGGGCCGGGTCCCAACCCGCCCCTTGCCCAAGGAAGACGGCGCACACGAGGAGCGAGAGGATGCAGGTTTTATTGCGAAGAAATGTCGAGAAGCTGGGCAAGATCGGCGACGTCGTCGAGGTGAGGGAGGGGTATGCGCGCAATTACCTTCTTCCCCGCGGTTTTGCCATGACGGTGAACAAGACCAACCTCGCCCGCATCGAAAAGGAAAAGAAGATCGAAGAAAAGCGGCGCGAAGAGGTGCGTCAGCAGATCGCCGACCTTTCCAAGAAGCTCGAGGCGGCCTCCTTCACCGTGACCGCCAAGGCCAACGAGGACGGCTCGCTCTTCGGCGCCGTTCACGCGGAGCAGATTGCCGCCGTCATGCTCAAGGAAGGTTACGCCGTGGACGCCAAGATGGTGGACCTCCCCGAACCGATCAAGCAGCTCGGCGTCTACGACATCAAGGTGCGCCTCGGCCCCGAGCAGGAGGTCGTGTGCAAGCTCTGGGTCGTGAACGAGTAGCCCCATCTTGCCGCCGAAGCCGTCTTAACGACTTGCGGCAAAGCGGGATAAGAGAAGCGGCCAAAGATAATTCGCGGTTTCGGCGGTTTTTTGTTTGAAAATCCGCCGTTCCTGGTTTCCAATTGGATTGTCATTTCGCGCCGGTTACACCCGCAGAGGGCGGCGCCGGGACGTGAATCTTGTGCAGGATGTGCTCCGTTGCGGCCATGTCGGCGGGGCGCCAGATGGGCGCCTCGAGCCGCCCGGCGGGGCCTGACAGTGCGGGCCCTGAAAAAAGGCCTCGTCTTGCCTTGCCGGACGAGGAAAGCGCATGAGGACTATTGATGGCTATCTCGCCTGCTGCTGATAGGGTTCCGCCTCACAACCTGGAGGCGGAGATGTCCGTCCTGGGGTCCATGCTCCTGGACAACGAGTGCGCCGGAGACGTCATCCAGCTCCTCCAGCCCGACAACTTCTACAGCAAGGCCAATCAAACCATCTACCACATCCTCGTCGAACTCTTCGACGCGCGCCGCAACGTGGACCTCGTCATCCTGCGCGAGGTCCTGACCAAGCGCGGCCTCCTCGACGAAGTGGGCGGCCTGGCCTATCTGACCGGCGTCATCGAGTCCGTCCCCTCCGCCGCCAACGTCGAGCACTACGCCGGCATCGTCCGCGAAAAGGCCGTCCTGCGCAGACTCATCGGCGCGTCCAACCAGATCCAGAAAGACGCCTACGGCAACACCCAGGAAGTGCCCATGATCCTGGACCAGGCCGAGAAGCTCATCTTCGAGGTCGCCGAAAAGGACACCACGGGCGCCACGGTCAAGATTGACACGCTCCTGCACAAGACCTTCGAGCGCCTCGACCGGATCCATGAGCGCAAGGGGCGTCTGACCGGCGTCGGGTCGGGCTTCTACGAACTGGATGACCTGACGTGCGGCTTTCAAAACGGCGAAATGATCATCCTGGCCGCCCGCCCCTCCGTGGGCAAGACCACCATGGCCCTCAACATCGCGGAGCGCGTTGCCCTCAAAGACCGCCTGCCCGTGGCGGTATTCAGCTTGGAAATGTCCGCGCAGCAGGTGGCGCAAAACATGCTCTGCGCACACGCCCGCGTCAACGCCCAGAACGTCCGCAAGGGAATCCTGTCCGAAAGCGATTCCACCAAGCTGGCCCTGGCCGTCGGCACTCTGTCGGAGGCGCCCATCTTTATTGACGAGACCCCCGGCATCCGCACCCTTCAACTGCGCACCAAGGCCCGCCGCCTGAAGGCCCAGCACGACATCAAACTGCTCATTATTGACTACGTTCAACTCCTCGAGAGCGAGACGCTTCGCCGCGCCGACAACCGCCAGCAGGAGATATCCGACATCTCCCGAGGCATCAAGTCCCTGGCGCGCGAACTGGAAATTCCCATTATCGCCATCTCCCAGCTAAACCGCGCTGTGGAAGGCCGCGACGACCACCGCCCCCGCATGAGCGACCTGCGCGAGTCCGGCGCCCTGGAGCAGGACGCCGACGTCGTCCTCCTGCTTCATCGCGCCTCCTACTATGATCCGAAGGAGGATCCCGGCAAAGCGCAGATCATCGTCGCCAAGCAGCGGAACGGCCCGACGGGCGAGGTTGAACTGGCCTTTTTGGCGGACTTCATGCGCTTTGAAAATCTGGCAGCCCGGCAGGAAACCCTAGAATGAGAGGATGGCACCGCACACGCATCGTTCCCCCGGCGTACGTCTTGGCGGCCGTGGCCTTCGTCCTTGGCGCCGCCGGCAGCGCGCTGTGGAGCGCAGAGCCGCCCGCCAAGACCGCCACCCAGCCCAAGCCCGCCATCAAGAAAATTGACGTCCAGGGCTACCAGCGCATCTCGCAGGCGGGCGTCATCGGCGCCGCCCGCCTCAAAGAGGGCGACCCCTACGACCCCAAAACCGTCGAGGAGGCCGTCAACCACCTGTGGACCCTGGGGGCCTTTGAAGATATCAAGGTCCACAGCGAGCCTTTCGAGGGGGGCATCCGCCTCCTCTTCATCGTCAAGGAAAGAGCCGTCGTCGGCAAGATCGTCTTTGTGGGCAACAAGTCGGTCAAGGACGACAAGCTCAAAGAGGTTCTCGAGTTCAGGGCCAAGGACTACCTGAACCGATATCTGGTCCAGTCGGGCCGCGACAAGCTGGTCGAAAAGTACCACGACGAAGGCTTCCCCTTCGTCGAGGTCAGCGTCCAGACCGAAGAGGCCGAACGCCGCATCACCGTCACCTACTCGATCCAGGAAGGGCCCAGGGTCAAGGTGCGGGCCATCAACTTCGTCGGGGTCACGGCCTACAGCGCCTACAAGCTGCGGCAGATGATGCAAACCTCCATCTACCGCTGGGTGCTTAACCCTGGCGTATACAAGGAAGAAACGCTGCACAACGACCTCATCGTCATTCGAGATTTCTACCGCTCCAACGGCTGGCTCGATGTCGTCGTCGGGCGCGAACTGACCTACAGCAGCGACAAAAGCTCCCTCTACATCACCATCCGCGTCCAGGAGGGCGAGCGCTACAAGCTCCTCGGTGTGTCCATCGCCGGCAACGATCTGTTCACCGAGGCCGAGATCCGCCTGAAGCTCACCCTCAAGGAAGGATCGTTCTTCGTCACCGACGAAATGCGCAAGGACCAGGAAGCGATCCGGGACATGTACGGCGAACAGGGCTTCATTGACGTTCAGGTCAGGCCGCGCACCCTGTTGGCCAAGGAGGGCGCCGCCCTCACCATCCGCTACGAGATTGAGGAAGGCCGGCGTTCCTACGTCGAAAGCGTCAAGATCCGGGGCCTCGAAAAGACGCAGGACCATGTCGTTCGGCGCGAGATCACGCTCTCGCCGGGCGAACGGTTTGACACCCGCAAGATCAAGGAAAGCCAGGCGCGCCTCCGCAACACCGGCCTGTTCCAATCCTACGACCCCAAGGGCGGCGTCATCCCCATCCGATTCGACACCGAACCGGGCACCGAACCCGACCGCCGCGACCTGGTGGCCGACCTGACCGAAGGCAAGACCGGCGAGCTGAACCTCGGCGTGGGCGTCAGCTCCAACGTGGGACTGGTGGGCGAGTTCTCCATCAGCCAGCAGAACTTCGACATCACGGACCTGCCCAAGAGCTGGCAGGATTTCGTCTCCGGAAACTCGTTCGTCGGCGGCGGCCAGATCATCACCCTGCGCGCCCGCCCCGGCACCGAGCGGCAGGACTACCTCCTCTCGTTCCGCGACCCCTCCGTCTTCGATACCGAATACGGTTTCGGCGCCAGCGCGTTCTACGCCCAGCGTGTCCGCGAGGACTGGGACGAAAGCCGCCTCGGCGGCACCTTGAGCTTGGACCGCGGCTTCTGGAAGTACTGGAGAGCCGGCGTCACCCTCATTCCCGAGCGCGTCGACGTCAACAACATCTCCTCGAACGCCGCCGACGTCCCCGATATCCAGGCCGCTCGCGGCAGCCACTCCAACACCTCCGTAAGGTTCGACATAACGCGCGATACCCGCGACAACCGCTTCCTGGCCACCTCCGGTTCCCGCATGGAAAGCTCCCTCCAGATATTCAGCACCGCCCTCGGCGGCGACTACGATATTGTGAAGCTGCAGATTGAGGCCAAAAACTACTTCCCCCTCTTCAATGTGCCCAAGTGGGGCAAGCACGTCCTCTCCGTCGGCGTGGATGCGGGAATCCTGGAGCCGTTCGGCGACACCGTCGGAACCCCCATCTTCAACCGTTTCTTTGCCGGCGGACCCGGCGACGCCGCGGCCCTGCGCGGTTTCCGCTTCCGGCGCGTCGGGCCGGTTCAGGGCGCCGGCAACATCCATGTCGGCGGCGAAGTCATCTTCCTGCAAACCGTCGAATATGAGTTCCCCATCGTCAGCGACACCATCCGGGGCGTCGTCTTCGCCGATGCCGGCAAGGTGGCGCCGACCCTCGATGAATTCAGCGAGGAGGAGTTCCGCGCGGCGGTTGGGGCGGGCCTGCGGTTGCGGTTCCCCTTCTTCGGCGGCGTCCCCATCGCGCTGGACTGGGCGGCCCCCGTACGCAAGACAGAAACCGACGAAACGCAGGTGTTCAGCTTCACCATCGGCACCGGCTTCAGGTTCTGATCCGGCCCGCGGCGCCAGAGCCGCTGTCCGGACCCTAACATGTGTCTAAGGAGCGTAACCTATGCATTCGAGAAGTGCGTGTATTGTCGGACTTCTGGGCGCCGTCCTGCTTGCCGCCCCGGCCCGCGCTCAGCAAGCCCCCAAGATCGGCGTCGTCAACGTCGCCAAAGTCTTCTCAAACTACAGAAAGACCCAGGAACTGGAGCGCGACCTGAAGGCCACGCGCGACCAGAAACAACAGGTCGCCGACGAAAAACGCAATGAACTCAACAAGCTCCGCGAGTCCATCGCCCTGCTCGAACTCGGCACCGACGAACGCAAGAAGCAGGAGGAGGACTTCCAGAAAAAACAGGTGGAGTTCCAGTCCTTCCAGAAGGTCACCGCCGACGCCCTCGTCAACAAGCGCCGCGAAGCGACCGAAAAGCTCTACGCCGAGATCGCCAAGGCCATCGGCGACCACGGCCGCGAGCAGAACTTCGACCTGATCGTCAAGCTGGACGATGCCCCCATCACCAGCGACAGCGTGGACGAACTGATCTTCAAAATCAACCAGCGGAACGTCATCTACGTCTCGCCCAAACTCGACATCACCGACACCGTGCTCAACCGGCTGAACAAGGCGTATTCCAAGGACGTCATCGAAAAGTAGGGCGCGGCCCGGTGATGGCCCCCGGTCCGGAGCGCAGGGCTTGCGGAGCAATCCGGCCTCCGCAATTCCACAGTCAGTCATGAGGTCGTCGAAGTTCCTATGCCTCGCGCGCAGCGAACAATAAAGGGCCCCGTCGAGCTTTCGGGCAAGGCCCTCTTCACCGGCGCGGACGTGCATGTGCGCCTTCTCCCCGCCCCCCCCAACTCCGGCGTCACTTTCACGCGCACCGACCTGCCGGGACAGGCCGTCATCCCCGCCCGCGTGCCGGGCGGCCCCATGGCCTTCCGCCGCACCACCATCTCGCGCAACGGCGCCGAGGTCGGCATGGTCGAGCACCTCTTCGCCACCCTTCACGGCCTCGGCATTGACAACCTGAAAATCGAGGTGGACGGCCCCGAAATGCCCGGCGGCGACGGAAGCTCCGCCTGCTACCTCGACGCTCTGCGCCAGTCCGGCGTCGCCGAACAGGAGGAGCCTAAGCGCGTCTTCATCGTTCAGGAGCCGATCTCGGTCACCCGCGCCGACGCCTCCCTCGTCGCCCTGCCCCATCCGCAGGGCCTCTCGCTCTCCTACACGATTGACTACAGCGGCCGCTTCGTCAAAACCCAGACCATGATGCTCGACATCAACGAGCGCGTCTTCGCCGAAGAACTGGCCCCCGCCCGCTCCTTCCTGCTCTCCACCGAAGTCGAAGAGTTCCGCAAACGCGGCCTCGGCGGCGGCGCCAGCCCCGCCAACACCCTGGTCCTGAACCCCGACGGCTCGACCTCCATCCCCCTGCGTTTCCCCGACGAATGCGTGCGCCACAAAATGCTCGACCTCCTCGGCGACCTGTACCTCCTGGGATGCGACCTCCGGGCGCGGGTCGTGGCTGTCAGATCCGGCCATGCCGCCAACATCCGTCTCGTCTCCAGACTCCAGGCCGCCATGCGCGACGAAGAGGCCCGCGGCTTCTTCCGGCGCGACAGCGCCCTCGACATACGCGAAATCCAAAAAGTGATCCCCCACCGCTACCCCTTCCTCCTCGTGGACCGCATTCTCGAAATTGATGACGAGGAAGGTCGGGCGGTGGGCATCAAGAACGTCACCATCAACGAAGAATTCTTCCAGGGACACTGGCCCGGCTACCCCGTGATGCCCGGCGTCCTCCAGGTGGAAGCCATGGCCCAGCTCGCCGGCGTCCTCCTCCTGCGCAAACTCGAAAACACCGGCAAGGTCACCATGCTGCTCTCGATGGACAACGTGAAAATCCGCCGGCCCGTCGTCCCCGGCGATCAGTTGCGACTGGAGGCCGTCGCCGTCCGCGTCGGCCAGCGGACGGCCCAGGTCAACACCAGCGCCTACGTCGGTGGACGCATGGTCGCCGAGGCCCAGTTGCGGTTTATGCTTGTTGATGCCGAGGCGGAGGGAGACTAGCGGCTCTGCCGCATAGCCGTTTTCTTTTTTTTCAACCGAGGAAGGCCCATGCCAATTGACCCGTCGGCTTATGTTCACCCGGGCGCCGAGATCGCCGAGGACGTGACCATCGGCAAACACACCATCATTGACGAACACGCCAAGATCGGCGCCGGCACCCGCATCGGCCATTTCTGCTACGTCACCGGCAACACGTCCATCGGCAAGAACAACCGAATCTTCTCCCACGTGGTGCTCGGCGCAGAACCCCAGGACCTCAAGTTCAAAGGCGAGACAACCCAACTCATCATCGGCAACGACAACACCTTCCGCGAGTTCGTCACCGCCAACGTCGGCACCGCCGGCGGCGGCGGCAAAACAGTCATCGGAAACCGCAACCATATCATGGCCTGCGCCCATGTCGCACATGACTGCCACCTCGAAGACAACATCATCATCGCCAACGCCGTGCTCCTGGCCGGCCACGTCCACGTCGAATCCAACGTCGTCTTCGGCGGCGGCGCCGCCGTGCACCACTACGCCACCGTCGGACGCATGGCCATGGTCGGAGGGCTTACGCGAGTCGTGCAGGACGTCGCGCCGTTCATGATCACCGAGGGCGACCGCCAGATCCCCCGCGGCGTCAACGTCGTCGGTTGCCGCCGCAACGGCCTGACCGACGCCGAGGTCGAGGCCCTCGAAGAAGCCTACAAGATCATCTACCGTTCCCGGCTCAGCCGCGCCCAGGCCTTCGAAAAACTCGAAGGCGCCGCCACGACCCCTCAGGTCAAGTGCCTCATCGAGTTCCTCCGCCGCATGTCTTTGGGCAAGAAAGGCCGCTACCTGGAAACGCTGAGGCAGAAGTAGCGGCGCCGGCGGCTTCCGCCGTTTGCCGCATCTCGCATAGAGGCATAACGCATATGTCGCAGTCAGGCGAAAAATTGCGCGTCGGCGTGGTCGGCGTCGGCCACCTCGGCAAGGAGCACGCCCGCGTCTACGCCTCCCTCCCCGGCGTCCGCTTGGTCGGCGTCGTGGACACCGACCCCAAACAGGGACAGTCCATCGCCGCCAAGCACAAGACGCAGTACTACGCCGCCCACCAGGAGCTTCTCGGCCTCGTGGACGCCGTCAGCGTGGCCGTCCCCACCTCCCACCATTTCGCCGTGGCGAAGGACTTCCTGGAGCGGGGCATCGCGACGCTGGTCGAGAAGCCCATCACGAAGGACATCGCCGAGGCCGAGCAGTTGCTCGAAGCCGCCCGCCGCGGAGGCGCCGTCCTCCAGGTCGGCCACATCGAGCGCTTCAACCCCGCCCTCATGGCCGTCCTCCTCAAGCCGATCCGGCCGAAGTTCATCGAGTGCCACCGCCTCAGCCCCTTCAGTTTCCGCTCGACCGACATCGGCGTCGTCATGGACCTCATGATCCACGACATTGACATCATCCTCCACCTCGTCCAGTCCGACATCAAGCGCCTCGACGCCGTCGGCCTCCCCATCATGACGGAATACGAGGACATCGCCAACGCCCACATCGTCTTCGAGTCCGGCTGCGTGGCGAACGTCACCGCCTCCAGAATCTCCTTGAAGAAGTTGCGCAAAATCCGCGTCTTCAGCGAGGATTCCTACATCTCCCTGGACTACCTCAACCGCGAGGCCATGATCTACCGCAAGTCCCCCGATCTCAAGATCGGCAAAGCCAACTGGAAGAAGATCGCGCTCCAGGCCGCGCAGCTCCTCACCAGCTTCGACGGCCATTGGTTCGGCGACCTCTTCTCCGTCGAGCGCGTCAAGATGCCCGAGCACGAACCGCTCGCCCGCGAGATCGAGTCCTTCGTCGAGTGCGCCCGCACAAAATCGCGCCCCATCGTCTCCGGCGAGGACGGCCTTCGCGCCTTGCGCGCCGCCAAACTCATCACCGACGTGATCGCCGGAAGCCTCGCCGCCGCCAGAGTCTGACGGCCGCTGGTAACCTGGAGCCTGCCGCGTCGAATCAAACGCCGCAACTCCCCCGGGAAGCGGCCTCGAAATTTTCCGCCATTTTTCTCTTGCATTGCTCTGGGGCGGCGCTTAACATATCGAATTGGAGGAGCAGAAAACCTCTGCCATGCTCGTGCTTGGAAGCAATAATTTTTGAACCGACAAACCTGATCATGGGACCGACTTTTGCGGGTTGCGCGCATGCCCCTCACGGGGATCCGCAGGACACGCAAAGGGTTACCACCTTTGATTACGGGTTCTAAATGAGCTTCTTCACGGCATTGCGGCAGAGGTTTTTTTTCGCCCCGCACTCCCGCGCTTCCCGCTCACCGCGACAACGACAGCTCATTCAAGCCCATCGTGCTCAGCGCTTTGAGTGAACGTGCACGTTTGTGCACAACGCTGTGGATAACCTGTGGATAAGTGTGAGCAAACCGTTTGGAGTCTTGCACCCCATCTCGCTTATAATAGTCCTGGAAGCTGATTGGCGGGGCCATATGGCCCCTCTGGAATGTGGAAAACCTGTGGATAAGTTGCGGAATCGGCTCAACGCGGCGAACCTGCCGGCTGTGAATTCCGCAGGAGGTGTTCATGGGGTTGTTCGGAGATAAAGACGCCGGCGCCGCGCGGCCGGCCCCGCTGGCCCTCCGCATGAGGCCGCGCACCGTTGACGACTTCGTGGGCCAGCCCCACATCCTGGGCCCCGGAAAACTCCTGCGACGGCTCCTGGCCGCCGACCGCCTGGCCTCCCTCCTCTTCTACGGGCCTCCCGGAACGGGGAAGACGGCCTTGGCGCACGTGATCGCCGCGACCACGAAGGCTCATTTCGAGCCTCTCAACGCCGCCGCCGTCGGTGTCAAGGAGGTGCGCGATGTTCTTGCGCTGGCCCATCGGCGGCGCTCCGCCGGCGGCGCCCGCACCGCGCTCTTCGTGGATGAACTGCACCGCTTCAATCGCGCGCAGCAGGACGTCCTGCTGCCGGACGTGGAGGAGGGCGTCGTGATCCTCATCGGCGCGACGACGCACAACCCCTTCTTCGCCATAAATTCGCCCCTGCTTTCGCGCTCTCACATCTTCGAATTCAGGCCGCTCTCGGAGGACGACGTCATCACGATCATGCGCCGGGCGCTGGCGGACCAGGAGCGCGGTCTTGGCGGCTACGACGTCCGCATTTCCGATGAGGCGCTGCGCCACCTGGCCGTCATGTCGGACGGCGATGCGCGGCGGGCGCTGAACGCGCTGGAAATCGGCGTGTTGTCCGCCGCCCCGGATGCGAACGGCGTCATCACCTTCGACCTGCCTGTTGCGGAGGAGTCCATCCAGAAGAAGGCCGTCGTGTACGACCGCGACGAGGACGCCCATTACGACACCGCTTCGGCCTTCATCAAGAGCATGCGCGGTTCCGATCCCGACGCCGCCCTCTACTGGATGGCGAAGATGCTGGAGGCGGGGGAGGATCCGCGTTTCGTGGCGCGGCGCATGGTGATCTGCGCCGCCGAGGACGTCGGCAATGCCGCGCCTCTGGCGTTGGTGTTGGCGACGGCGGCGATGCAGGTCTCCGAGTTCGTGGGCATGCCCGAGGCGCGAATCCCTCTCGCGCAGGCCGTTACGTACATCGCCTGTGCGCCCAAGAGCAACGCCGCATATCTCGCCGTCGAGAAGGCCCTCGACGACGTGCGCAGCGGCCGCACGCTCCCCGTGCCCGAATCGCTCCGCGACGCGAGCTACAAGGGAGCGAAACGGCTGGGACACGGCCAGGGCTACAAGTACGCCCATTCGTACGACGACCATTGGGTGGATCAGGACTATATCCCCTGCGACCGCGTTTACTACGAGCCGACGGAGCAGGGCTACGAGAAAGAAATCAAGGCCAGGCTGGACGCCTTGAGGAAGAGGCGGAAGCCGAAGAAGTAACGCCGATCAGCGCGGAGGAGTGTCCGCTTGGACAAGAAACAGGCCAGGGCCGAGATTCGGCGGCGTTTGTGCGCGTTGTCGCCGCAGCAGAAGGCGGAAAAGTCGAACGCCGTCTGTGAGCGCGTGATGCGGCTTCCGGAGTTCCGGCGCGCGCGGGTGGTGATGCTCTTCGCCTCGATGCCCGACGAGGTGGACACGCGGCCCCTCCTGGCGAAAAGTTTCGCCGACGGCAAGCGCGTGGCCTCGCCGAAGTGCGTCACGCAGGAGCGGCGCATCCTCCCCGTGCGCATCGAGGCCCTCTCGGACCTGGTCCCCGGCGCTTACGGTATCCTCGAACCTTCCGGAAACGAATGTATCTCGCACGATGACATTGATCTTGTGCTGGTGCCCGGCTATGGGTTCGACCGCAAAGGGAACCGTCTCGGCAGGGGCGCGGGCTATTACGACAAGTTCATGTCGCAGCCGGGCTTTCGCGCGGTGCGTTGTGCGGTGACCTTCGCGACGCAAATTCTGGACGACCTTCCTCACGACGATCACGACATCCCCGTGGAGATTCTCGTCACCGAAGACGAAGTCCTGCGGTTTGGGCCATGAAGCACGCAAGGAGAGCGCGAAGATGGGAGTCTTGAGTGTCGGCGCCGGCCGGTGCGACATCACGCCGCAAGGCGAGGTCGAAATGCGGGGGACCTTTGCCCGCAGGCCGACCTCGCGTGTGAACGATCCGCTCTACGCGAAGGCCCTCTGGTTCGAGGACGGTGCCGAGCGCGCCGCCCTGGTGACGTGCGACCTCATCTGCGTGACGCGCGATATGCTTGAGAAGTGCCGCGCGGAACTGGGCAGGAGGATCGGCCTTGAGCCGAGGCAGTTCATCCTGTCCGGCACCCACACCCACACCGCCCCCAACGTCGAGCCGCCCTACTCGGACTGGGTTGCGGTGAAGATTGTCGAGGCCGTCGAGCGCGCAAAGACGGACGCGCAGGAGGCCGGCGTGAAGACGGCCCGCGCCCTCGTCTTTGGGATCAGCTTCAACCGTCGCGTCTGGCAGGCCGACGGGAAGGTGGGGATGTATTTTGGGTATCGAAGTCAGGACATCGTTCTGCTGGACGGCCCGACCGACCCGGTCCTGGGTCTGTTTGCTTTCGAGCGCAAAGGCCTCCCGCTTGTTATCCTCGCCAATTATTCCCTTCATCCCTGCACCGCCGGCGGCGGGGCGCTTTCGGCGGACTATCCGGCGGCCTTCGAGCAGGCCTTGCGCGAGAATCTGGCGCAGGACGTTCACCTTCATTTCACCAACGCGCCCTGCGGTAACGTGAATCATTGCGATCTGTCCGGTCCGAGGGAGAATCAGCCGCCCGGCATCCATCGGATGCGCGTGGGAGGCATTCTCGCCGACAACGCCGCGCGTATCCTGAAAGAGGCCCGCCCCCTCGACGCCACGCCGCTTCGCGCGGTCTCGCGGAAACGAGCCTTCAAGTGCCGGTCCTATACGCCGGAGGAACTTGCCGACGCCCGTAAGGTGGACATCTACGACCCCAAAACCTGGGGCGGCGACTTCCTGGAGGCCGCGCGAAAGCGGGCGGTCTGCAAGGCCGCCGATTGGGGCGGCCGGCGCGAACTGGAGGTCCAGGCCCTGCGGTTCGGGCAGGCGGGGTTTGCCTTTATGCCGGGCGAGGACTTTGTGCAGTTCGGGATTCGAATCAAGAAGGAATCTCCGCTCTATCCGCACACCTACGCCGTCGAACTTTCCGGCGACGACATCTCCTATATCCCGACGAAGGAGTCGTTTCCGCACGGGGGATACGAGGTGCTCGCCTGTCGCTTTGAGCCGGGCATAGGGGAGGGTCTGACCGATGAGGCGTTGGCGGCCCTGAAAGAAACCACAGCCTGAGGGGCCTGCAAAGGCTCCAGGGCGCGGCCCTCAACCGAGACCGTGGCGATCAACCGTCCTCCGCCTTGCATGATCGCCGAAAGTGGCGTATACTGTCGCTCCTGGCGGTGGCGCGTTCAGGAGCGCCTGCTCAATACTCTCTCGCAGGAAACGGATGCCATCATGGAATCAGTCATAGTCATTATCGTCGCGGGGTATCTGCTGGCCGCGGTGGCGGCGATGGGGTTTATCTTGGCCCCCCGGCGCATGTCGCATCGGCCGGCTCGCGCTCTCATGGTCGCGGCCTTCTGCGCGCACTCCGTCTTCATGTTGTGGGAGATTGTGCAATACGGCAATGTGCCCATCAACAATCTCTCGGAGGCGCTCTTTTTCTTCCTCTGGTTCACCGTGCTGGTGGCCATCTTCGTGGAGCGGGCTTACCGCGTGCCGTCCTTGATCGCCTACCTGATGCCCCTGATGATGGGCTTCGCTATTCCGGCCATGGTGCTGGCCAGTCGCGGTGTGCGTCTTCCCGAGAAACTCGCGATGATTCCGCTCTTGCTGCACATCGTGCCGCTTTTCCTGGGGTACGGACTGTTTACCGTGGGTTTCATCGCAAGCCTCATGTATCTCCTGCAGGAGCGCCGTCTGAAGATGAAGACCGATTACCCGGTCGGCGATCTCCTGCCGTCGCTCGAAGTCCTGGACCGTGTCGCTCAGCGGTCTATACTCCTGGGCTTTCCCGTCTTTACGTTGGGCCTGATCGTGGGAATCGGTTGGGCGCATTCGGCGAGCAACCTGCTGGCGAACAAATGGTATACCGACCCGAAAATCATCTCCGGCGTGCTCACCTGGGTCGTCTACGTAGCCATTCTGCATGTGCGGCTGAAGGTCGTCTGGCACGGCAACAAGGTGGCGCGCCTGACCATCGCGGGCTTCCTTTTTGTGCTGTTCACGTTCGTGGGCACGTTTGTCTTGGGCGGCCACCACGCCTTCAAGCATTCCGAAAGGGAAGTGCGCGCGGGGAGCGGGGGCCGATGAACGTTTTTCCGGGCATGGCCCGCGGCGATAGAAAGACATGAACATCCTCGTTGTCGGACTCAACCACAAGACCGCGCCGGTCCAGGTGCGGGAGAAACTGGCTTTTCCCGCGAATAAGCTCCCGGAGGCGCTTGCGCGTATTCGCCAGGAGCAGCCGTCCCTCGAGGCCGTGGTGTTGTCCACCTGCAACCGCGTGGAAATCTACGCCGCCTCTGCCGAGGGGCCGCCCGACGAGACCGTCGTCGCCAGGTTCATGGCCGAGTTCCACGCCCTCAACCTCGACGAAATCCAGCCCCACCTCTATATCCTGCGCAACCGCGACGCCGTCAAGCACCTGTTCACCGTCGCCTCGAGCCTCGACTCCATGGTCCTCGGCGAGTCCGAAATCAAGGCCCAGGTCACCGAGGCGTACATGATCGCCGCGCAGCAGGAGGCCACCGGCAAGCGGCTCAACGCCCTGTTCCAGGCCTGTTTCTCGGTCGCCAAGGAGGTGCACACACACACCGCTATCAGCTTCGGAAAGGTGTCGGTCAGTTCGGTCGCGGTGGATTTCGCACAGCGCATCTTCCAGGACTTTTCGGACAAGGCGGTGTTCGTCGTCGGCGCCGGCGAAATGAGCGAGCAGACCCTCAAGAACCTCGTGGATCGCGGCGTGCGGACGGTTATCGTGGCCAACCGCACCTACGAACGCGCGCAGGCGCTTGCTGAGGACTACGGCGGTGAGGCCATCGGCTTCGACAAGCTGGACGAGTACCTCCCTCGGACCGACATCGTCATCAGTTCGACGGCCGCTCCCCATTACGTCATCCGTCCCGAACAGGTCGCCGAGGCGATGCGGCGCCGCAAGGGCATGCCCATGTTCTTCGTGGACATCGCCGTCCCCCGCAACATTGACCCCAGAGTCAACGACCTCGAGAACGTCTACCTCTATAACATTGACGACCTTCAGCAGATCGTCGCCCGTAATCTCGAGGAACGCGAAAAGGAGATGGAGAAGTGCCTGGCCATCATCGAGGAGGGCGTGAACAAGTTCGTGCAGTCCGCCGCCGGCGCGAAGGTCGCCCCCACGATCTCCAAGCTCTCCGACGTCTTGCACGAGATCAAGGACCAGGAGGTGTCGCGTCTGCTTGCGAAGATGCCGCACCTCTCGGAGAAGGACAAGAACGATATTGACTACATGGCCGACCGCATTGTGCACAAGATGCTGCACGGCCCCCTCGAAGAGCTGAAGGCCGCCGCCCAGGACGGCGTCGTCCACCACTACGTGCACGCCATCATGCGGCTGTTCCGGCTGAAGGACTGATAAACGGAGGACGTCCCATTTCCAGGCGCTCGCTTCTTGTCGGTTCGCGAGGCAGCAGGCTCGCCTTGACGCAGACGCGCTGGGTCATCGCAGAGCTTGCCCGGCGGTTTGCCGATATTGACTTCGAGATCAAGACCATCACCACGAAGGGCGACGTTCACCGCGACTTGCCGTTTGCGCGCGTCGGCGGCAAGGGCCTCTTCACCAAGGAGATCGAGAACGCGCTCCTGGCCGGCGAAGCGGCACTGGCCGTGCACAGCATGAAGGACCTGCCGACCGACATCCACGAGGGCCTCGAGATCGGCGCCGTTCCTCCGCGGGAGGACGCGCGCGACACCCTCATCACGCGTGCCGCCGGCGGCCTCGCTGCCTTGCCCGCCGGCGCCAAGATTGGAACGAGCAGCCTGCGGCGCCGGGCGCAACTGCTGGCCGCCCGCCCCGACCTGCACGTGCAGGAATTTCGCGGCAACCTCGACACGCGTCTCCGCAAGCTGGCCGAAGGCGGCCTCGACGCCATCGTCGTGGCTCGCGCCGGCCTCAACCGTCTGGGCGTCAGCCCGCAGAACCTCCTCGTCATCCCTCTTGACCTCATGCTGCCGGCCGCCGGCCAGGGCGCTTTGGCGGTGCAGATTCGCAAGGATGATCCGGAGACCGCGAAGATCGTGTCGGCCCTCGACCACGAGCCGACGCGTTGTTGCGTGCAGGCCGAGCGCGCCCTCCTGGGCGGCCTCGAAGGCGGCTGCCAGGTCCCCATCGGCGTCATCGCCGAGCCGACCGAGGGCAAGAATCTCCGTCTGCGCGCCGCCGTCTGCTCCCTGGACGGACAGACCGTGGTTCGCGGCGAACGCGCCGGAGCGTTCTCGGAGGCCGCTCGGATCGGCGCCGACCTGGCCGCCGAACTTCGCGCGGACGGCGCGGACAGGATACTGGCTTCGTTGGGCCGGGGGTGACCTGCCCCGCAATCAATTCTTGGTTCCGTCCGCTTCGCGCGGGCGCGCATGTTGGTGGGCGTTGTGTTGGGCCTCCTGCAGCAGGGCGATAAGCTGATCGGTGCCGATCAGCCCCATCTCGACCAGAATCAGCCCGATCAGCCGGTGCGGCCGGCCGCTGGCCGCTAGCTGCTTCTGCTTGCGCAGGGCGGTCTCGAGCTGCGGCTTCGTGATGAAGCCCCGCCGGATTGCCATTTGCCCCAGAAGTTCACGCCCCGGGTTCTTGTCCATAGCACATTCCGCCTGAACGTCTGCGCCATGTCGCTCACTCATGCTCCGTGCGCTGCAGCACCGTGATCTGCAGTTCGGGGCTGAGCCGATGGAAATACTCCGAATATCCCCCGATCCGGACGATCAGATCGCGATGTTTTTCGGGGCACTTTATCGCTTCCTGCAAGACGGCTTGATCCACGACGTTGATCTGTATCTGCATCCCTCCCAGCGCGAAGTAGCTGCGTACAAGGGCCTTCACCTTCTCGCGCGACTCGGGGTCCTTGAAGAGCCGCTTGACGAACCGGATGTTGACGACCATGGTCCCAGGCGCGTGGACCAGGTCGAGCGACGTCACCGACCGGATGAGGGCCGTGGGCCCGTTTACGTCGCGTCCCTGCACGGCGCCGGCGGAGTCGGCGATGGGTTCGCCGGCCTTCCGTCCGTCCGGCGTCGCGCCGACGTGCCGGCCTTCGTTGGCGTACGTCACGAACATCAGGCACGATGGCAAAAATTTTCCGCCTCGCCATGGCGCGTATCGGAGGAACTCGCCGAAAACGAACTTCGAGATGTCCGTCGCGATCTCATCTGCGCGGAGGTCGTTGTTGCCGAAGCGCGGGCACGCCTCAAGGCGCCTCCGGAAAGGCTCGTGCCCCTCGAAGTTTTCCCTCAAAATGCGCAGCAGATCGGCGGGCGCGACCTCCTTCTTGTCGTAGACGACCTCGCGCACGGCGCACAGGCCGTCAATGATGTTCCCCAACCCGCCCACGTTGATGACGCTCCAGTTGTAACGCGCCCCTCCGGCGGCGTACTCGCGTCCGTTGTCCAGGCAGTCGTCTATCAGCAGCGACCGGATCAACTGCGGATGCCACTGCGCCTTGCGGGCCTGGTTGGCGTTGACCTCCTCGGTGATCTGCCGGACCCGCCGCGCCACGTGCTCCTTGACCCGCCCCAGGAACGCCGCGAAATCCGGCGACGTCGCCAGTTCGGCGTGCAGGGCCTTCTCGAAAACGGCGGGCAGGTTCAGGTTGTGGTCGAGCGATCCCACGTTCGAGCAGCCGTGGATCATGGTCTCGGTGCAGCCCCCGAAGGCGAACTGGTGGAGGTCGCGCTCGGACACATTGAGGTGCGCCTCGCGCAGGGACCGCAGATAGTTTTCCTCGCAGTACAACGCGGGCAGGCCGCAGCCGGTGCTGATGGTGTCGAGCGCCGCATCCCACACCTCTTCGGGCGTGTCGCGCCGCAGGCGCAGCGCCAGGTTGGGCCGCCGGCGCTTGCGGGCGGCCTCCAGGCAGACGAGGGTCAATTCGTTGGCGGCCTGGTCTCCTTCGGGCGTGCTGCCCCCGATGGCGGCGTTCCACGCCCCGCAGTCGTCTACGTTCTTCCAAAGCTGTCGCACGAACGCGAGGGCCTCCTCGCGGGTTGTGCGGCCCGCGTCGCGGTCGCGCTGGTAGAAGGGCCAGAGGTCCTGGTCGAAGCGGCCGAGGTCGTCGCTGCAATCGAGGTAGAAAAGGAAGTTGGCGGCGATCAGGGCCTCGCGGCAGCTTCGGGCGGCTCGCAGCGGCGCATGCGACAGCGCATCGAGGACGTGCCGCCGGTTGCGCTCTTTGTCGGGCTCGGTGAAAGTCTTCGAGGCCAGCATCTCGCAAATGCGTTCGATGAAGCGGCGTATCCCCGCCAGCGTGGTCTGGAGTCCCTCATAGAAGACCAGGCGTTCCCTTTCCGCCCCTCTCCGGGCGTGATCCAGTCCCGCCGCGATCCTGCGGCCGTAATCGTCCAGCCCCTCGCGCAGTACGCGGCCATAATTGATGATGCTGTGCGTCCAGCCCCCGGCGGGCGGATAGGCGTTCCAGAAGGCCTCCAGGTCGGTCAGGGCTTCCCGTTCATCGGCCGTCCTCGCGGCGTCCTTCTTCGCGGCAAGGCGGTTCTTGTCGTAGGCCAGGTGGACGTAGAAGTTCCACACGCTCTGGCCGCCGTTCCAGATGGGGCCGCCGCAGGGGTACAGCAGTTCGCCGTCGTATGGAGGCAGAGAACACCGGGAGAGGTAATTCTGAATCCCCCGCGCGACCTTGGCGATCACGGGCGCGTCGGGCCGTTGCGCGAAGCCCGCGGCGAAATACTCGCCCATCGCGTTGTAGACGTCGCACCACTTGGACATGCGCTGGGCCGCGCTCGGTTCGACCGTCGAAATCACCATGCCCTGTTCCTCCGGCGGTTGAGGCGAAGCTGCGACCACCCGTCCCACGCTATTTTAGTCCGGCGCCACGGCCCTGTCAAAGCGGTTTTTTCGCTTGACGGCGTCCGCCCGCTTGGTATACTGAACCCCGAATCGTTTCTTGCACGCAGGTGCCCCGAAGGTTCGGGGATAATAGGGAAGATGGTGAGAGACCATCGCGGACCCGCCGCTGTGATCGGGGACGAAACCCGGAAACCGCCACTGTTCATCGGAACGGGAAGGCCCGGGAAGTAGGACGATCCGAGAGCCAGAAGACCTGCCTGTGTGCGCCTCGCTCCGTCTTCGATGGCAAAGAAGGCGAGGGCGGTCGCGGCCGTCGCATGCCGCGCCCGCTCGGCGCGTCGCTTCATGCCGCGCGCCGGATGAATGGCTTTGGGCTAAACACGGTGCCCGCGCTTTCCAAATCGGGAAGCGCGGGCATTTTTTGTTAAGGGAAACCGTCATGCACATCATGGAGGGTTATCTCCCCGTGGCGCACGCCGCCGTGTGGACGGGGGTCGCGGCGGGCTTTGTGGCGCTTGGGGTGCGTGCGGTGAACAGGAGGCTGCGCGATCAGCCGCAGACGAAACTTCTCCTGGGGGCGGTGTGTGCGTTCTGCTTTGTGTTGTCGGCCCTGAAGCTGCCGTCGGTGACGGGTAGCTGTTCGCATCCCACCGGCACGGGTCTTGGCGCGGTGCTCTTCGGGCCGTCGGTGATGGCCGTGTTGGGAACTATCGTCCTGCTTTTCCAGGCCTTGCTGCTGGCGCACGGCGGCGTCACCACGCTGGGCGCCAACGTCTTCGCCATGGCGGTCGTGGGGCCGTGGGTGGCGTACGGCGCCTACAGGATCGCGCGGCGCGCGGGCGGCTCGCTCGCCGTGGCGACGTTCCTGGCCGCTGCGCTCGGCGACCTGGCCACCTACATCACGACTGCCGTTCAGTTGGCCGTGGCCCACCCCGACCTGCACAGCGGCGTCCTGGGTTCTCTCCTGAAATTCCTCAGCATCTTCGCGTTCACCCAGGTTCCTCTTGCCGTCAGCGAAGGGCTGCTGACCGTGCTCGTCATGAACCTGCTCGTTGCGCATGGCCAGGCGGAACTCCGCGCCCTCAGCGTCCTCAACAAGGAGGCCAAGGCATGAAAAGGCAGACGCTCCTCATCCTTCTGGCGCTCGTGTTGTTGGGCGTCCTGCCGCTGCTCATCTGCCGGAACAAAGGGGGGGAAGAATCGTTCTCCGGGGCCGATGCCCAAGCCGAAAAGGCCATCTCCGAGACGCGCCCGGATTATGAGCCGTGGTTCCGTTCGTTGTGGACGCCGCCGAGCAAGGAGGTCGAGAGCCTCTTGTTTGCCTTGCAGGCGGCCGTGGGCGCGGGGGTTTTGGGTTACTACCTTGGCCTGATTCGGGGAAGGGCCGAGGGCCGCCGGAGGACTCCCGGAAATGCACCTGATTGACTACTGCGCCAACACCAACCGCTGGCGCGGCAGGCATCCGGCGGAGAAGCTCCTGCTTGCCGGGGGAATGTTGCTGCTCAGTCTTTTCCTGCCGCCGTTTCCCGGCTGCGTGTTCGTCCTGGCTGTGATGGCCGGGGCCACGCTGGCCGGCGCCGGTGTTCCGGTTCGCATTTACCTCCGCGTCTGCGCCGTGCCGCTGGGCTTCCTGCTCGCCGGCGCGATCTCGCTGATGGTCAGCGTCCACATCGGCGGCAAGGGCGGTCTGCACTTCAGCGCCTCGCATGAGTCCGTGCTCGCCGCTGTTCGCGTGACGCTGCGCTCGATCGCCGCCGTCTCGTGTCTGTTCTTCCTCGCGTTGACGACGCCGATGGCCGAACTCCTCATCGTCTTGCGGCGGATGGGGCTGCCGGCCACCATCGTGGACCTCATGTCGTTGACCTATCGTTTCGTTTTTCTCTTCATCGAAACGCTCCAGACGATGACGCGGGCGCAGGCTTCGCGTCTGGGATATGGGGCGCTGCGCCAGGCGTATCGTTCCCTGGCCCTGCTGACCGTTTCTTTCCTGGGCCGCGTGCTCGACCGCGTGCGTCGGTTGGAGACGGGCCTGGCGGCGCGCGGCTATCAGGGCGAGTTGCGGATCCTTTCGGAGCCGTGCCAACCGAAGTGGCGGGTCCTGGCCGCTATTGTGGCCGTGATGGGACTCGTTGTCGCCGCAAGCGTCTGCGTGAGTGAAACATGGCCGATCCTGTAATCCTCCAGGCGCGGGGTCTCCATTACGCCTATGTCGGCGGCGCGCCGGCCTTGCGCGGCGTTGATCTCGACATCCGCGCCGGCGAGAGGCTCGCCCTCCTTGGCCCCAACGGCGCGGGCAAGACCACGCTTCTCCTGCACCTCAACGGCACGCTGACGCCGCTCTCCGGCGAGATCCGTCTGGAAGGTCTGGCGGTTGACTACGGGCGCCGCGGCCTGATGTCCTGGCGTCAGAAGGTCGGCATTGTGTTCCAGAACCCCGACGACCAGTTGTTCGCGGCGACCGTGTCCCAGGACGTCTCTTTTGGCCCGCTCAACCTGGGGTTGCCCGACCAGGAAGTCCGCCGGCGCGTGGACGAGGCCCTCGCGTCGCTCGAAATCTCCGACCTCCGGGACCGCCCCACCCACATGCTGAGCTTCGGTCAGAAGAAACGCGCCGCCATCGCCGGCGTGCTCGCCATGCGCCCGCGCATGCTCATCCTGGACGAACCTACGGCGGGCCTCGACTCCTCCGGCACCGAACATCTGCTCGAAGCCTGCGAACGCCTCCATCAGTCGGGCACCACCCTCGTCCTCGCCACTAACGACATTGATCTTGCCTACGGCTGGGCCGACGAGGTCGTTGTCCTTCACCAGGGGGCCGTGGTGGGGCGCGGCAGGCCGGAGCGCATCCTCCAGGACGACGCGGTCCTGGGGCCGACGCGCCTGCGCATGCCGCGAGTCCTCGAACTTGCCGGCAAACTGATGGCGTTGGGGTGCCTCGCCCCCGGCGTCGCCTGGCCCCGTACGCAGGCGGAACTGCTCGCGCGCGTCACGCCAAAGCCCTGACGTCCGTCCGCCTTTCCGCGCCCTACATCCTGCTTCCCGTTTGCCCTCCTTCTCCGGTAGAATGTGTCGCACTCGTGGTCGAACACCGCAACTTCGCTTGATGGGAGGAACCATGGCCAAGGCGATAACCCGGCGTGACTTGTTGAAGGCGGGCCTTGCCGCTGGGGCGCTGGTGGCCGGCAACGCCTGGCGCGCCTGCGGGCAAGAGAACGTGCGCACGATCCGCATGGGCGTCATCGGGGTCGGCGCGCGCGGGACGGGGCTGATGAACGTGGCGTTGGCCATGAAGGGCGTGGAGGTGCCGGCCCTCTGCGACATCAGCGAGGCGAACCTGAACCGCGCCCTCGGCCTGGTCGAGAAGGCGCGCGGCAAGAGGCCCGAAGGCTACCTGAACGGGCCGGCCGACTATCAGCGCATGCTGGCGAGGGACGACCTCGACGCCGTCCTCGTCGCCACGCCCATGCAACTTCACTCCCAGATGTCCGCCGATGCGCTGCGGGCGGGCAAGCACGTCCTGAGCGAGGTCGCCGCGGCCGTCACGTTGGAGGGTTGCTGGGACATCATCAGGGCCGCCGACGAGAGCCGCAAAGTCTACATGCTCGCCGAAAACGTCTGTTACTACCGCGCCAACCTCATCGTCGGCCAGATGGTCGGCAAGGGCCTCTTCGGGGACCTGACCTATGCGGAGTGCGGCTACGTGCACGATTGTCGGGGCCTCTTGTTCAAGGGGGATGGCTCGCTCACCTGGCGCGGCGAACTGGCGCGCAGCCAGAGCGGCAACTGGTACCCTAGCCACTCCCTCGGTCCCGTTGCGCAGTGGCTGGGCGTCAACCGGGGCGATCGCCTCATGTCGCTGGTCTCGTCGAGCAGCCGCGAGGCGGGCGTGAGCCATTACGCCGGCAAGCGGTTCGGCAAGCGCTACGCCGAAGCAAAATTTGCCGGCGACAGCAACCACTCCCTCATCCGCACGGCCAAAGGCGCGCTCATTGACCTGCGCTTCGACGTCTCTTCGGCAAGGCCGGTGAAGAGCACCACCTATTTCACGCTCCAGGGAACGACGGCGTCCTATGACGACCGCGACGCCAACCCCAGGATCTGGCTCGAGGGACTGACCAAGGACCACGCCTGGCAATCGCTCAACAACTATGCGGCGGAATACGAGTCGGTCCTCTGGAAAAAGTCCGCCGCCGAAGCGCAGAAGACGGGCCATGGCGGGGCCGACTTCTTCGTGATCTCCGAGTTCCTCGACGTCCTGCGCACGGGCCGCCCGTCGCCCACTGACGCCCGTGACGCCGCCGCCTGGAGCAGCATCATCCCTCTGTCGGCGGCGTCCGTGGCCGCCGGCGGCAAGCCGATGGAGATCCCCGACTTCACCGAAGGCAAGTGGCAAAAGGCCTGACGATCGCAGGAGAGACAACGTGAGAACTTGTTCTTGGCTTTTCGTGTCCTTGTTCGCGGCCCTCTTGTGCTCGCCCAATGCCCTCGCCCAGGTGTTCAAGGGGCCGTTCACGATCAGTGACGGTGTCACCCTGCACGTGGTGAACACGTCGGGCGAGGGGTTCGACCTGGCGCTGCGGTGGCTGGACAGGGGCAGGGAGAGCAGCCCGCGTCCCACGATGGTGCGCGTCTTCGACCCCGACGAAAACCTCCTCCTGCGGCACGAATTCGCCGGCGACGTCGCGAAACCCGCAACGTGGGAGGACGCGCGGCTGCGCGTCCCCCCCGCCGGCAGGGGCGTGTATCAGGCGATCATCCACGGCTGGAGCGGGGCGCAGGTGGATGTGAAAACGGAGCCTGCCCTGCCCTTCGGCGTCTTCGGCCATCTGCAGTGGCTTTCCGGCGAAAAAGACCAATACGCCGACACCTATGTCTGCCTGCCCCCCGGTCTGAGAAAGCTGCCGGTCATAGCGTCCAACCGTTTGGACAGCCTGGTCCTTGCCGACGAATCGGGCGTCGAGAAGCTGCGCCTGGACAAGAACAACATGAAGGGCGAGGTCGAACTGCCCGCTGCGGGCGAACACGTCTGGAGGCTCTCGGCTCGCGGGGAGGGCTATCGCCTCGACTTCAAGGGCCTGCCCATCATCCTCTGCCCGACGCCCCAGGCGGCCCAGGCCATCCGCGCCAGCGTGGACGTGATGCCCGACGGCTCGGTCTGTTTCCACAAGCACCAGGCCGCCGCCTGGCGCCTCTTGCAGGAATACAGGAAGCGCCCGGCCTCGGACTTTGCCGTCGAAGTCAAGGCGTTGAAGGACTACGAGGCCGCGTTTCTCAAAGAGCCGGCCCGCAACCAGCTTCTGTTCGGGGCTTACGGCGTGATGGCGCTCCTTCCCCCCATCCTGGCCGAGCAGTGCCTCAACCCCGCCAGCCCGTGGTTCGGGGCCATCCACGGCTGGAAGGATGAGGACAGGAAACCCCGCGCCGACAACCCGCTGGCCGACTACAATCGCCTGGGCAGGGAGGCGTTCGCCGCGCTGACGAAGGACCTCGCGGCCTTGTACTGGATGCAGGCGGACTTCAACCCCTACTTCCGCAACCCCCAACTCCTCAACCGCATCATCGTCGGCATCCTCCTCGACCAGATGGTCCTGCGCGAAGGAGAGTACGTTGCGGGCGACAACATTTACTACTACGGCAACCACGGCTTCTCCCTCTGCCACTCTCAGAGCGGCGCCTTCTCGCTGGTCTACAACGACGTCCCGCCGGACGTGCAGAAAATCTGGCGCGCCGGGCAACAGCGCACGACGGACCGCCTCATCTACGGAAACGTCGGCGGCTGCACGAACCAGTGGACCATCCTGTTGATCGGCCTGTGGCGCTATTACGAAGGCACGGCCGAGGCCTGGCACAAGGACGCCGTCCTGCGCAACCTGCGCTGGCTGATGTCCGGCACGCTTTGGAACACGGGCCAGCGCCCCGCCGGCTACATGACCGAGGCCCTCGGCCCCGACGCCACCTACAACGGCATCACCGGCCACTGCCTGTCCTATCTCTACCACCAGACCCGCGACCCCCGGATTCTGGACTCATTGCGCCGCTGCTACGACTTGTTCAACCACACCATCGCCCCTGAACCCGGCGGCGCGTGGCTCGGCAGCAGCGGCTTCTGCCATCGCACCCCCGGCGACTGGACCTCTCCCCAATACGGCGCCGGCCTGGGGCCTATGGCCGACGACCTGCCCGAAGCCGGCGTCCGCTATCCGGACCACGGCCCCTGGGCCTATGCCCTCCCCGCCCACGACGCCCCTTCCAGGGCCGAGGCAGAAACCAAACTGCGCGGCATGATGAAGTACTGCCCGACGGACTTCTTCGACCGCGAGACCGTGAATCACGGCCGCGCCGTCGGCGCGTTCGACATCTGCTTCGCCAACTGGCGCCATTGGTCCGACAAGTTCCTGCCCGGCGCTCTCCCCTGCACGGAACAGAAGTCCTTCACCCGCAACTTTGGCGACGAGTTTTTCTGCGTGAAGCGGCCCGGCTACTACGCCTTCCTCTACGGCGGCACGGCCTATCAGCGCTGGCAGTCCGGCACGCGCCCAAAGGAGTACAATCATCAGTTCCCGTCCAACGACGGACTGTGTCTCTTCTGGTCGCCGGACTTCGGCGTCTCGCTCCTCTCGAAGAACTGGGGCGCGGGCCAGACCAACACCCTTCTGGCCGACCTGGGCAACGGGCGCATTGAGTGGCCGTATTACTGGGATACCACGAGCGCATTCGATGTTGAACGCGCCACGGCAAGACTGGCCGGCAAGATCAACAGTACCCCGCTCGCCTATGAGCGCATTTATCGTTTCCTCGAAGACCGCGTGGAGTGTGAATTGACGGTCAGGGCGGAGGCTGCCTTTACACTGCATGCCCTCAGCGAGTGCATCCCCTGCCCCCTGTCGGAAAACAAACCGGCAGGGCTGGAGGTCAGGCTCCTCGGCCCCGATGGGCATCCCGCGAACGAAGTGAAAACAGTCCTCTTCACGAACGCGGGTGGGAAGGGCCACCGGCTGGAACTTGACTCGCCGATGCCGGCGCGCTATGCGCAAGACCACAGTAAAGACCACTATGGCGGCGAGCACGATTGGGGGCAGATACTCATCGCCCTCCCGAAGACATGGAAGGAAGGCCAGACGTTTGCCCTGAAGTACTCCCTGCGTCCCGGCAACTGAGGCAGAGAAGACCGCATGACCATCAGAGACTTTCAGCGGTACGTTCTGAAGTTAAAAAGGGACCTCGGATTCCCTGAAACGCTCAATCCCGACGAAGGGCTTCTCCTGGGAAGGCCGGAGACGGAGATAAGGGGCATCCTCGCGTGCTGGATGGGCACGGTGGACGCCTTGCAAGAGGCGGCCGCCGAGGGATGCAACTTTGTCGTGGTCCACGAGCAGTTCTACTTCTATCCCTTCTGGGATAAGCTGCAGCCGCAGCATCTGGCCTGGCGGGCCAACCGGCGGCGCATTGAGGCGGCCGAGCGCGGCGGCCTCTCCGTCATGCGCCTGCACGGCACAATGGATTTGATTCACAACTTCGAGGACTTCGCCGAACTCATCGGCCTCAAGGACGTGAAGCGCGGGGGCGGGTTGTATCGCGTCTTCCCCATCGAGGAGACGACGGTCGGCGAACTCGTCGAGCGGCTGAAGCGCATCCTTCGCCTTGACCGCGTGCGCATGGTCGGCGACCTCAACCGCCGCGTGCGCTGCGTGGGGCTGGCGATGGGCGGATTGTGCCTGGACTCCAACATCAGTTACATGCAGCGCTGCATCGAACTCGGCGCGGACGTCCTCATCGGCGGCGAGGCCGACGAGTACGGATTCACCTACGCCGCCGACGCCGACATCCCCTGCATCGAGACCGGCCACTTCGTCAGCGAGACCCCCGGCATCCTCAACTTCGCCCGGCGCCTGGAGAAGGATTTCCCGGGGTTGAAGGTGGCGATATGCGGCGAAAGCCCCTTTGAGTACCAATGAGAGGGTGGGACTTGGTCGTTACGAGGCACGTCCGTGATAGCTGGCTACTCCACGGTCTGAATCAACTCCTTATTCCTGCGCAGAAGCCTGTTGACGATCGCCTGCCGGTCGAGCTTCTTCTTCGTAGCGCACTTCTGAACGAACTCGGCCACGTCGTCATCGAGGTAAATGGGGAGATTCAGACGGGTGTTGGGGCGGTAGAATTTCCCCCTCACGCCTTTGGAGAGATTATATTCCTTCCTCATGGTTTCACCTTGCCAGATACTGTCGGACCTCGTTCTTGGTTGCTCGGCGGGCGGAGATGATCCGGATGCTACAATTCCCGGCGTCAATCTCGTGAAACGTATGAACAACAAGCAAAGGGACGTTGTTCCTATCCGCTCCAACGGTAATCCACCTGTCTTCCGAGACGCTATGCTCACGATCAAAGATGGACAGCATGAACGGATCGAGGAAGACCTCGGGGTCAAGTCCCCATACCGGTGTAAAATGTCCAGAGGCCGTTCATGTCGGATGGTTGCCTTTTGAGTCCCGCCTACGCAGCGAGAAGCTCCTCAAATCCCTTGACCGCAATCGGCTCACGGCGGAACGACTGAACGGCGGCTTCCAAGAGGACGAGGTGCGCATATTGACTGCCTCCCTGCCCTGTATGATAATGCTATCTGCCTCTACTCAAATGTCAAGCCTTTTGTCTGCGTTCTCCGCGGTTTTGCAGTGAGCACACGTTTAGGAGACTGAAGATGCCTGCACGGCAATTCGAGTTCTGCGCCCCCCGCGTCCTCGTCGCCGGCCATGGTGCCCTGGCTCGCCTGGCGCCGGAGGCGCGCGCCGTGGGCGGCAGCAAGGCCCTGATCGTGACCGACTCGGGCGTCGCGCAATCCGGCGTCCTCGACAAGGTGACCCAACCTCTCGCCGCCGAGGGCCTGTCCTTCGGCCTCTTTGACCAGGTCCAGCCTGAACCTCCCATTGCCTGCGCCGACGCTGCGCTTGCCGCTCTGAAAAAGACCGGCGCGGACCTCATCATCGGCGCCGGCGGCGGTAGCTCGATGGACGTCGCGAAGGTCGTCGCCATGCTGGCCGTCAACGGCGGCGATGTGCGCCAGTACTTCGGCGAGGGCAAGGTGCCGCGGCGCGGTCTTCCCATGATCCTTATCCCTACCACTGCGGGCACGGGTTCGGAGGTCTCCCCCATCGCGATGCTTACCGATCCTGCCGAGCGTCTCAAGAAGGGTATCGTGTCCTGGAACATCCTGGCCGACGTCGCTATCGTGGACCCTGAAATGTCGCGCACCATGCCGGCGAAGGTGACGGCTTCCACCGGCATGGATGCTCTGACGCACGCCATCGAGGCCATGTTTAGCGTCAAGGCCAATCCTCTCACGGACGGTATCTGTCTTGAGGCCGCCCGCCTCATTGCCGCCCATCTGTCTCGCGCCTGCAAGAACCCCGACGACATGGAGGCCCGCAACGCGATGGCGGTCGCCAGCACGATGGCGGGTCTGGTTCTGGGCAACTCCAGTGTGACCATCGTTCATGCGCTTGCCTATCCCCTTGGCGCGCGCTACAATGTCCCCCACGGTGTGGCGAACTCTGTCATGCTTGTGCCGGTGATGGAGTTCAACCAGGATGTCTGCCGTTCGGCGCTCGACCGCCTGGGCCATGCTATGGGCGGCGGCAACGCCATCGAGATCGTCCGCCGTCTGTCGAGGGAGGTTGGGATGAACATCCCCTTGCGCGACCTCGGCGTCGGCGCCGACGTGCTTCACGACATGGCCGTGGACACGAGCAAGATCTCGCGTCTTATGGCCAAGAACCCAAAGCCGGCGACCGTGCAAGACCTGGAGGCGATGTATCGCTCTGTCTTTTAACTCACCGCAGAGACGCAGAGAAGGCAGAGAAAACAGCAAAGGATACAGAATGTCGGAGATGAGTGGTGAACACCATACTTCACTATTCCTTGTTCAACATTCTCTATTCGCCGTTGTTCCCCCCGTCCTCCGCACCTCGGCGGCAAATCCCAATCTTTTGGAGGATTAGACATGGCTGCAAACAAGGTCTCAGCGGGCATCTGGTTCATGGGCGAGAGCCGCGACCGTTTCGCCCGCTACAAGGAAACCCCTGTCTCGATGGAGGAGCGCTTTGTCCTCGCGGGCAAGACCAAGGGTCTGGAGGGGATGGAGCTTCACTACCCCAACGAGATCTCCGATGATACCATCGAGGCCACAAAGCGCTGGGCGAAGGACAACGGCCTGAAGATCGTCAGTATCGTGCCGAACCTCTTCAATGAGCCGCAGTGGCAGAACGGCGCTGTCACGGCCACCGACAAGAAGGTTCGCAAGACCGCTCTCGACCGCATGAAACGCACGGCTCAAATCAACAAGGAACTCGGATGCAAGTTCATGATCGTGTGGCCCGGCCAGGAGGGCAATGACGGCTACATCCTTACCTCCAATTACATTGACGACTGGAAGCGGATGCGCGACGGCTTTGTCGAGGTCCTTCAGTCCGTCCCCGGCGTGAACATTGCTTACGAGCACAAGCCCAACGATCCCAAGATTTACATTACCGCCGGGAACACGGGCAAGGCTCTGCTTATGTGCCGCGAGGTCAACGACCAGATCGGCTCGAAACGCATGGGCATGAACATCGAGATCGGCCACGTGCAGATTGCGCGCGAGAACCTCGCCGAGTCCTTCTGTCTGACCCTCAAGGACGGCCTGCTCTTCCACATGCACATCAACGACAACAACCGCGAGAAGGAAGGCGACACCGACTTGATGCCCGGCGCGGCCAACTTCATGGAAACGCTGGAGCTTTTCTTCTGGCTGAAGGAGCTGAACTATAAGGGCTGGTACGGTCTCGATCTGAACCCCCAGCGCATTGACGCCCGCGCCGCGATGGAGCAAAGTGTCGAGAACCTGCGCTACTTCGAGGCCCTCGCCGCGGCCCTCCCGCGCCAGACGATCCTCAAATACATCCAGGCCCCCGACGCCGTCGCGACGACCAAGGCCGTCTTCGATACGTTGAAGAAGGGCGTGTAAGCCTGAGCGTTTTTCAGGAGTGGGATTGTTTGGCGATCAGTGACCCGTGATCACTGATTGCGGGTTACTGATCGCTTTACTTTGCAAGTCGGGAAGTATACAAGAAGACCATGGGTTTGCGCCCCCGCATTTCAGGCCATCTGTACGTCCTCGCCGCCGCGAGTCTGTGGAGCACGGGCGGGGTGTTGATCAAGGTGCTCACGCAGACCTACCACGTGGACCCGAAGGCGCTGGCGTGTTTGCGCAGCGCCATCGCCGGGTTGATCCTGGCGTGGGCGTTGCCGGGAATCTCGCAAGCCCCCCGCTGGAAGGCGCTCGGCGCGGGCCTGGCCTACACCGGCGTCGTTGGCGGTTTCGTCCTCTCGACCGCCGGCACTACGGCCGCCAACGCCATCCTCCTCCAATACGCCTATCCTCTCTTTGTCGCCGTCGGGGCGGTCTTCCTGTTCTCGGAGCCGTTGGGTCGCCGCACGGCGCTCGCTCTCGTCATCGGCATGGCGGGCATCGCCTCGATCCTCGTCTTCTCCTGGACCCCCGGCGAGCAGACCGGTCTGGTCTTCGGCATATCCAGTTCCTTTGCCTTTGCTGCCTTTGCGCTCTTCTCTCGGTCCATCCGCTATGACAATCCTATGGGCCTGTCGAGTCTGTACAACCTGATGGCGGCGGCCGTGCTTTTCTTGCCGGCTTGGGGGACGTTGGAGATATCGGGCGTCGCGTTCCTTATTCTGACCGCTATGGCGGCATTCCAGCTCGGCGTGCCCTACGCGCTGTTCCTGAAGGGGTTGCAGACGGTTCCCACCACCGACGCCGCGCTCATTACGCTTGTCGAACCGATCCTCAACCCCGTGTGGGTGTGGCTTTTCGTGGGCGAGGTCCCGCACCCCAGCACCATCGTCGGGGGCGGGCTTATCATCCTTGCCTTCATGACGCGATTCACAACCGTTTCGCGGAAAAGCCCGGCATAGTTTTCACTCGGCGCGTCCTGATGCCGTGCGCAGCCGCTGGAGGAATTGTTCATCCGGCGTTCCGCCCAGTTCGCGGCAGGTCTTTACATCGGCCCAGGCCTTCGCGTACTCCTTCCTTTCCAGGTGTGCGCGGGCGCGTCCTTCATAACCGGCGGCGTCCTTGGGGTCTAGCTCAATGGCCTTGCCGCAATCTTGCAGGGCCTTGTCGTAGTCGCCCCAGTCGGCCAGGGCCATGCCTCGGCTGGCAAGGGCGTTGGCGTAATTGGGATTGATTTCCAGCGCCCTTGCCCAGTCGGCGAGGGCTTTGTCGCGTTCTCCGATGGCGGCGTACAACCTGGCGCGGTTGTTGTACGTCTTCGGAAAGCGCGGATCCAGTTCGATGGCCTTGTCGAAATCCGTCAGGGCGCGCTCGTACTGCTTCGTCTCCGCATAAACGTAACCCCGGCTGTACCAGCCGACGGCGTTGGCGGGGGCCAGTTCGACGGCCTTGTCGAAGTCGGCGATGGCCTTGGCATACTCCTTTTTCTTCACATACGCGGTGCCTCGATTCTGATAGGCCGAGGAGAAGGCGGGGTCGGCCTGGATCGCCCGCGTGTAGTCGGCGATGGCCGCATCGGTCTCCCCGATCTTCCCGACCATCAGGGCGCGGTTGTTGTAGGCCCTCGCGTAGTGCGGATCAAGCTCCACGGCTTTCCCGTAGTCGGCGAGGGCGCGCTCGCGGTCGCCCATCTTGTCGTAGGCCTGCCCGCGGTTGTTGTACGCGATGGCCTTGCGCGGCTCCAATTCGATGGCTTTGCAGTGGTCGGCCACGGCCTGCCCATACTCTTTCTTGTCGGCGTACGCACAGCCCCGGCTGGTGTAAACCTGCGCCGACATCGAGGCGGCGTATTCCCGCGTATGAATCGAGGCGTTGTGCTGCACGATCTCCAAGGCCCGGTTGTAGTCCGCGATGGCGGCGTCCGGATTGCCGCGTTCCGCCTCGGCGCGCGCGCGATTGAACCGGGCTTCTTCGTTCCGCGGGTCCAGCGAGATGGCCTTCGTGAAGTCTGCCCACGCCCTGTCGAGGTCCTTCTTGTGGAAGTACGCGGCCCCTCGATTGACGTAATCCCGGACGCTGTTCGGGTTGCACTCGATCGCCCGCGTGAAATCGGCGATTGCCTTGTCCGCTTCGCCACGGTGGTGATGCAGCGAGCCGCGCATGTTGTACGCCAAAGTATATCCCTTGTCCAGGGCGATGGCCGTGGAAAGCCAGCGTATCTGCTCGTCCGGGTCCTTCGCGTATACCCCTTTGACGTATGCCTTGTACGCCTCGACGTTGGTCGTCCCCCATTCCTTGAGCTTCTGTAGCTGGTCGGGCGTTAGCACGATCCGTTCGTTGTCGGAGGCCGGCGCGACGACCGTGCGGTTGTCCACCAACACGGCCTTCTTGTCGAACGACCGGATGATGGTGTCGGCCAACTGCGAGAGGGCGTCGAAAATCTGCGCCTCGGCCGCCTGTAGACTGCCGGTGCTGAGAACCTCCCCCGTCGCCACGTCCACCACCCGCACGTTGAACAGGATGTTGGGACCGGCCTTTACGAAGGACCCGACGACGATGCGTTCTGCGCCCAGAAGTTTCCCGATGGCGACGGCCGTTGCCGGATCGGCCAGGTCGGTGTTCTGGAAGTTCTGCTCCTCCCGCACCTTCTCGATCTGAAGTCGTTCGATGGTGCGCAGCCCTGGCACGGATACAAGGCGCGTGCTGAGCGCCTCCGCCGCCCCTTGGCCGATCCAGTCGGTCTCGGGATCGGGCTTCAGGTTCTTCAACGGCATCACCGCAATGCGGTGCCCGCTCGGCGGCGCCTGGGCCGTTGCCGGCGACTGGCAGAAGCCGAGGAGCACTGCCGCGATGCACAGGCCCTGCATGCCGAGCGCGGTGCCGCGCCCCAACCTGAAACGTCGCGCGCAACCGGCTGAACCCCTGCGGTACATCACAACGCCCATCATACTCCTCCGCTCGAATGCAGTGTCTGATGTTCAACCCGCACACAGTATGCGCCATCGGTCCCCCCGTATCAAGGGACTTTGAATGTGCCTGGCGCCTTGACTCCTCCTGCGTGACAGATTATTATGAAATAATTGGGATTTTTGCCTTGACTGTTATGCGTTTATGTGATATTAATATCTAGCAGTAGGTCCACTGTCCACTGCGGCGTGAGTCCGCGCGTTGGAGTCAGCAGTCCGGGAGGGGGGTACCCCCTTATGTCTTCTGCCATGTGTTATTCGTCATAAGATGCTTGCTAGTTGAGTGTTATAATAACTTGCGCCTTTCGCAAATGATAAGCGGATGATTAGCGAAATGATGAGCGAAACATGAGCGGAATGACGGTCGGTCATCCCCTTCAGATGCTGCCCAGATACCCCGCTCATAGTGCAGGTACTGCTTAATATGATTAGTTACGGATGTCTCTGTGCGCGTGGCCCAAGGGCTGTTCCGGACAAATCAAGCGCACGGCATGATTGTGGAATCGGTGCATGAGCGAGCAATCCGAACACAAAGGCGTCGTCCTCGGCAACTACCGTATCCTTACGCGGGTCGGGTCCGGGGGCATGGCCGCCGTCTACAAGGCCGCCGACCTGACAACCGGTCAGCTCGTTGCGCTCAAGGTCTTGTCCCCGCCGCTTGCCCGCCACGAGGTCTTCGTCAAACGTTTCCTTGAGGAGTCCGTTCACACGTCGCGCTTGGATCATCCCAACGTCATCCGCATCCATTCCATCGGCGAGCAGGAGAAAAAGCACCACTTCTTCGTCATGGAATACGCTGCAGGAGGATCGCTCGCGCTGCTGTTGAGGGGACGCCGGCGCGTTTCCCTTGCCTGCGCCATGGGCTATATCCTGCAGGCCGCAAGGGGATTGCAGGCGGCCCTCGTCCACGGCCTGGTTCATCGGGACGTCAAGCCGTCCAATCTGCTCCTCACCAAAGACGGCGCCGTGAAGGTGGCGGATTTCGGCCTTGCCAGGGACCCAAACGGCGCTCACGTCGTCAACGGCGGCCGCAAGGCCGTCGGTACGCCCGCCTATATGTCGCCCGAACAATGCACGCTCGGTCTGGTGGACCATCGGTCCGATATCTACTCGCTCGGTGTCACGTTTTTCCACCTGGTGACCGGACACCAGCCCTTCCGCGCGGATACGCCGCACGAAGTCCTGCTCAAGCATGAATGGGAGCCCACGCCCTCGCCAAAGGAGTTCAACCCTCACCTGCCCCCGTCGGTCTGCGGCCTGATCCTCAGGATGATGGCCAAGCTGCCGTCGCAACGCTATCAAACCTATGAGGAGCTTATCGCAGATCTCGAGCGGGTGCAAAGGGAGACCGCCCCAAACCTGCCTGCCGTCGCCGTGGGCCGCGGCGACTTCCTGCGACGGCGCGTCTTTGCTTTCGTTCTCGACAACGCGGCCTTTCTCCTGCCGTCCCTGCTCCTCGTTCTTGCCGAAGAAGGAAGCCGCTTTTTCACCAGTCCTGCCGGCTTTCGCGTCGCTTGCGCCGTCGCCCTCGTCGCGCTCGTCGTTTACGGCGCCATCATGCTTGCGGGGTTCGGCCAGACGATGGGAATGAAGGTGGCGGGGCTGCGCCTTGTGGATGCCGCCGGCCGTCCGCCCGGCTATGGCGTCGCCCTTGTGCGGAGCCTCGCCGCCTGCATGTTCTACCTGGTGCTCATCTTCCCCGCAGACGTCCTTGCCCGTTTTGCCTGTTCGCTGTGGATCGTCAACGTGGCCGCCGCGTTCGTGCGAAGGGACGCTCAACCCTTCCATGATGTGCTGTGTGGAACGCGCGTGAAGGCGGAGGCGGCGAACGGAACCCCGAAGCTTGCTCCCTGAGCGCTACTTCTTGGCCCCGTTCTTTCGGTCGAGTTCCGACTGCATGGCTCGGATGAGGGCGCCGAATTTTTCCTGATTGCGTTTGTCCATGTTCACGAGTTTCTCGTGAGCGCCCTTGATGAACTCCACGCGGTCTATATCCGGGACCGTTTCGTCGTCAATCCGATACGTCTCGATGGCCGGAACCTCGATCCGTTCCGAACGAATCTCCAGGAAGTTCGTCAGTCCCACGCCGTCCATCGTCTCGATGTTGTCCGGGCTGGCGTTGACCACGACCACGCGGTCCGGTTTCTGGTCCTGGCCGTGCGTCGCCATGCCCGCCAGCACCCCCAGGAACGTGCTGTCCATGCCGGTGCATTGCGCCAGGTCCACGATGATGCGTTCGTATCCGGAGTCCAGCAGGACCGTGGAGAAATCCTGGAAGGTCATGCAGTTGTTCATGTTCGCAAGGCCGATGATCCGCGCGTACACGGATCGCCCGCACAGTGCGATGTCTATGTGGCTGTCTGAAAACATACGGGAACCTCGACAGCACGACCCGACGGAATACAACCTGTCCTCAAACGTCCGGAGCGGTCACGAGCCTTTGCCGGCCGGCGTTTTCCGCCCGTGGGCGGCCAGTCGCTGGGCGTCCGCCAGCATTTCGAGCGCCTCGCGCCGGGTGACCGCCGTGCGCTGCTCGCCGCGGATCATCTCGGCGATCTCGTCCACGCGCGACTCGTCCTTCACCGGCCGAAGGCGCGTGAAGCTCCTCTGGCCTTCGACCTCTTTGGTGACCTTCATCTGCAAGTCGGCAAAGCACGCAATTTGCGGCAGATGGGTCACGCACAGGACCTGTCGCGTGCGCGCGATGGCCGACATCTTCTGCCCGATCACGCGTCCCAGGCGGCCGCCGACGTTCGCGTCCACCTCGTCGAAAATCAGGACCGGCATGCGGTCCGCTTCGGCCAGGCAGTTCTTCAGGGCCAGCATGAGGCGCGATATCTCGCCGCCCGACGCGATCCTGCGCAAAGGCATCAGGTCCTCGCCCACGTTGGGCGCGACCATGAACTCGACCTCGTCCAGGCCCGTCGCCGTCGCGCGTTCGGCCGGCGAAGCGCCGTCGGGCGCCGGCCTCGGCCTCACCTGCGCGACGAAGCGCGTCTGCTGCATGCCGAGGTCGGCCAGTTCGGCCTCGACCATGCCGCTCAGGCGGCTCGCGGCGGCCTGGCGTCGGGCTGAAAGCTCGCGTCCGATCCTTTCGAGTCCGTCCAGTTTCTCGGCCAGCAGCCGCTCGGTCTCGACGAGTTGTTTGTCGGCGTCGGTCTGCTCGCCGAGTTGTCCGGCAGCGCGCTTGCGGAACTCCAGGATGTCGCCGATCGTGGCGCCGTACTTGCGCTTCAGGGCGCGGATCATGTCGAGCCGGTCGTCCGCCTGCGCAAGCCGCCGTGGATCGGCGGCGGACTGTTGCGCGCGTTCTCGCAGGGCAAACGCGGCCTCCTCGAGTTCGGCCAGGGCCTTGTCGCACGCCTCGGCCACCGGCTTGAGCGCCGGGTCCGTCCCGCTCAACTCGCCCAGTTCGCGCCCCATCCGTTTGAGGCGCACGAAGACGGACTGCTCGGCCTCGTACAGCGCGTCGTAGCTCGACGCGACGGCGGCGCGAATCTTCTCGGCGTTGGCCAGCCGCCGCCGTTCCTGCTCAAGCTCTTCGTCCTCGCCGGCGCGCAGCGCGGCCTTGTCTATCTCGTCCATCTGGAACTTCAGCAGGTCCGCCTGGCGTTTGCGGGTCTCGCGTCCTTCGGCCAGGGACGTGAGCCGCGCGCGCAGCGCGTTGGTTTCCTCCAGGCGCTGCGCGAACGCCGCGCACAGGGCCGTCGTTCCTGCAAAGCGGTCCAGGATGAGAAGCTGGTTCGGCGCATGGAGCAGCGATTCGTGCTCGTGCTGTCCGTGGATGGCGACCAGGGATTCGCCGATCTCGCGCAACATGCCCACCGTGATGGGCTTGCCGTTCAACGAACAACGGCTGCGCCCGCCGGCGTCAACGGCGCGCCGGATGACGAGCTCGGAGTCTTTCAGCGTCACTCCGCAGATATCGCCGGCCTGCTTCCGCCAGTCGGCGTCGGACACCTCGAAAACGCCGTCCACGGAGGCCTCGTCCTGGCCGCTGCGGACCACGTCGGCGCTGGCGCGGCCGCCCAGGAGCAGGTTCAGCGCCCCGATGATGAGCGACTTCCCCACGCCGGTGGCGCCCGTGAAGACATTGAACGAGGGGCAGAACTCGATCCGCGCCTCGTCAATCAGGGCTAAGTTTCGGATCAGTAACTCGCGCAGCATTCTCCCAACCCGGAACTCGGAACCCCCCCTAACTCACCTGCGATCCCGGCGCGGCCTCTTGGTCCGTGGTCAGCACGATCACTCTGGCCCCGTCGCGCGCGGCCAGCAGCATGCCCTGGCTCTGGACGCCGCGCAGCGACGCCGGGGCCAGGTTGGCGACCACGACAATCCGTTTGCCGACCAGGGCTTGCGGTTCGTAGTGGCCGCGGATGCCGGCGACAAGCTGCCGTTCGGCGCCGTCGCCCAAGTCCACTTTCAGGACGAGCAGTTTGTCGGCGTTGGGGTGCGGTTCCACCGACTTCACCACGGCCACGCGGAGGTCCACCTTCTTGAAATCGTCAATGGTTATCTGCTCGGCCACGGCCGGTCTCCTTGAATCTGTTCTCGCGCGAAAGCGCCGGGGCGGAGCAGGCAAAGATCGGCGCTCCTGCCCTAATATGGCAAAGGCTTCGTGCGACCTCTCGGGGCCGCACGAAGCCTTGATCAATGCTAATCAGGGTAAGATGTTCTGCCACTTCATTGTGATATTCTACCACGAATCCGGCCGCTATACAAGCCTGATTGCCCGGCGATAGCCCGGAGACGCGAGAGGGTGGATCCTTTCGGGGCCTTCCGTTTCGACCTTTGTGCAATGCGGGCGGGCGAAAGCCGGCGTGTCCATCAGCCCACCTTCACGACCTTGCCCGTTGCCATGGCCTTGGTGGCCGCCAGCGAGACGGCCAGCGACTTTACGGCGTCGGCGTAGGTCGAGCGGATCTTCGAGGTGTCGCCGCTCTGCACGGCGTGGATGAACGCCCGGTCCTCTTCGACGCCGAAGAGGTTCGCGACGCGCGTCTCTTCGGGCGCGGGCTTGCCCTTCTCCGTGATCCGGATCAGGGTCCGCTCCTGGTACCAGATGTGCGCGTCCTTGCACCAGATGTCGAGGCCGGTCTTGCCGCCTGTGGAGATGAAGCAGGCGGAGAAGATCGTTCCCAGGAGGCCGTTCTTGAACTTGAGGGTGACGGCGGAGGCGTCCTCGATGTTGTAGTCCGGGACATCCGTCATCAGGCCGACGCGGCCCTCGGCCGAGACCTGGCCCACCTCGCCGAAGAGATAGCGGGCCATGTCAAAGATGTGCGTGGTCTGTTCGACGTGCTGGCCGCCGGACTGGTCTTTGCGCCGCCACCACGACACGCCGGGCATACCGCCCATCCAGTATCCGAGGAACATGCCTACCTGCCGCTGGGCGAGGTAAGCCTTCAGTTTGTCAATGATGTCCTGGTAGCGGTCCTGGTATCCCACCGCGCCGATGAGGCTGGCTTCCTGGAGCTTGGAGGCGATGGCCTGGGCCTTGGCGACGTTGAGGTGGATCGGCTTTTCGACGAAGATGTGGGCCTTGGCCTTGATGGCGGCCATTTCCTGTTTGCCGTGCGCGAAGGGGGGAGTGCAGATGTAGACGGCGTTGAGGTCTTCCTTTTTGAGCATTTTGCGGTAGTCGGTGTACGCGTTGGCCTTGTACTGCTCGGCCAGCGGCTTCACCTTCTCCTCGACGACGTCGCTCAGAGCCACGATTTTGGCTTCGGGGACCTGCTCCAGGTTCTTGAGGTGCCACTTGGCGATGCCGCCCGAACCGATGAAGCCCACAGCCACTGTCATGAAAGGATCTCCTTATGGATGGGTGACCGGCGGCGCAGGAGGCCCGCGCAGGTTTGGCGGCTGCCTGCCGGAGAATTCCAGTAAGATAACACAGCGGCGGTGTGTTGCGTCAAGCACAAAATAGGAGGAGTTTGCCCATTCTTGTGCCAAGCGACCCCGACTTTGAAGATTGCCCAATCTTCATGCCGGAATTCACGCATCTCAGTTATACAACAAGCGTTTCTGCCAGGCTTTTGTCGTAACTCGTGGAAAGTCGTGTTATTGCCATGCGCAACCATGACATTTTGGGTAAAGGCCTCGTTCTGGTCAGCTTCGGTGGGCAAGAAAGCTGCGGGAGGTCTCCAGCCGCGAAGAGAGCGGGCGGGGCGGCAGGGGGAAGATGCGGCGACGAGGTCCGGCCAGGGACGGCTTCTGGATCATGCCGCCCGCTCTGCGATGGGG
>CAYPFP010000024.1:0-36451 GCA_964409935.1 uncultured Planctomycetota bacterium
CCCTCGGCGTTTGACGTCCCCTCAAAAAATGCCTTTTTCGCGACAGGCTTCGCGGCTGCGGGCCTCTGTTGGCTGGGGAGAGTCGGCTCGCCCGGAGAGGCGGGAAAAGGGGTTGACAGGCATTGGGGGTGCGGCTATCGTGAGGCGTGATACGCGGCGCGAGATGGCCGGTCGGGGCGGAGTGACACGAGATGAGAAGGCAAGCGGCGTTGTGGTGCGTGATGGTATGGGGATGGAGCGCATGGGCCGACAAGCCCCAACCGGCCCTGGACGTCCCGTATGAGCCGACGCCGCAGGCGGTTGTTGAGGCCATGCTGGATCTGGGTGGCGTAACGGGCGACGATGTCGTCTACGACTTGGGTTGCGGGGATGGCCGGATTCTCGTGGCTGCGGCGAAAGGGCGCGGGGCGCGAGGGGTGGGCGTTGACCTTGACCCGGAGCGAATCAAGGAGGCGAGAGAGAACGCGGCAGCGGCCGGCGTATCCGGCCGCGTGGAACTGAAGCTCGGCGACATCAGGCAAGTGGAGATTTCGGCTGCAACGATCGTGACGATGTACCTGCTTCCCGAGATCAACCTGATGACTCGGCCCAAGCTGTTCAGGGAGTTGAGGCCCGGCGCGCGTTGTGTCTCGCATGCGTTTGATATGGGCGATTGGCCCCCCGACAAGACGGTGCGCCATCCGAGGGCCAGGGAGGGGGTTATTTACTTGTGGGTCATCCCGGCGCGCGTGGGCGGAGTCTGGGAGTGGACGAGCGCTCCCGCCCCCGGGCGGGCAGAGAGCGGCGCGGAGTACCGCATGAATCTTTCTCTCGGCCAAGCTTTCCAGAAGGTTGCTGGAAGGTTGAGCAGGGCCGGCGATCCGCAAGGTGAGAGCGTAGAGATAACCGAGGCAAGCTTGATGGGGCCGCATCTTTCGTTCAGCGTGTCACACAGAATCGGGGCCGCCCAGGGCGATGTCAGGTTTAGGGGCAGACTGGAGGGAGACGCCATTCAGGGGACGGAATCCTGGAGGCCGCGCATGGCGGGGGCAGGGGCGCCTCCGGCGTGGGAGAGACCATGGTCGGCAAGGCGGGTTCCGGTGGAATTGAGGGGGGGGTGGGTGTTGAGCACCGAATCAGAGGAGGGGTGTGAAGGAGTCTTGACTCTGAGCGGACCTGCCCGTGGAAGGTCGAAGGCCGTTTCGGGAGCAGGCCTGGGCGGCGTAGAGCCGTCGTGTGCCTTGAAGGGAGCCTACAAGGGTCGCAGGGAGAAGGAGGCGGTTGCGCTGGATGACTTGTATGTGTTCGGCGCGAGTGTGCTATTTGCGGTGACGCAGGGGGACCGGAAGATTGTTTTCTGCGGCACTTTCCATGGCGACCGCGGCGCGGGAACTGTAAGCAGCGAGGGTTGGGACAGAAGAATCATGTGGACGGCTCGACGGCAGAGGTGAACGGGGAGCGGCCCGGCCGCGGGGGGGCCGGCTCCGGAGGTCTGTCCAGGGCAGGACCGAGCGCATGAACCAAAGGGCGGTGTTGGGTGTCATCGGCGGCGGCATGGGCATGCTGGTGTTCATGCTGATCGTGCTAAGTATGTGGTCGAGCAAGAAGGAGGCGGAAGTCCGGCGTGGTCAGCTTGGCCCCCCGCGACCCGGAGAGGAATTCGTCTCTCCAAGAGACGGCAGCGTCATGATTTGGATACCCGGCGGCGAGTTCACGATGGGCCGGGAAGATGACGAAGCCGATGAGCGACCGACGCACAAGGTGAAGGTGCAGGGTTTCTGGCTGTCAAGGTTCGAGATCACAAACAAGCAGTATGCAAATTTCCTGAGCGAAGCGGATCAACTCGAGCCGAGTTACTGGGACGACGAACGATACAAGCAGCCAAATATGCCTGTCGTGGGGGTGATGTGGGATGAGGCGTTGGCTTACTGTAAGTGGGCAGGGTTGAGGCTGCCGACCGAGGCCGAATGGGAGTATGCTGCGGCAGGGGGCCGACAGTTGGAGTATCCGACCGCTACCGGCGCCTTGAGTCCGACACTGGCGAAATACCGGGATCCCCTGACGGTTGGCGCTATGGACTTGCCGGCGCCGGTTGGGAGTTTTGCGCCGAATCCGTTTGGCCTGTATGATATGGCTGGAAATGCGTGGGAGCCGACAAGCAGTATGTACGAGCCGTACCCGTATGTGGCGGATGACGGTCGAGAGGAGTTGCAGGTGGAATACATGCTCCGGGTGTTTCGCGGGGGATGTTGGCATTTTTCCGGAGAGTACTGCCGTACGACATACCGCCGCCGATTCGCGGCGCACTTGCGGTATGACTATGCAGGTATCCGGCCGGCCTTGAGCGCCGGCGATGCCGCAAGGTGACTCGTTGAGGAATAGGATATGGCCAGTCATCGTCGAGCGGCTTCACCGTGGATGGGCTGGGTCGTTTGGGCCTTTGTTGTGGCGAGCGTCGCGTCCGGCGGGGCCGCCGTCATCTATCCGGACAAACCCAACGAGGTGCTGTTTCCGGAGGTCGAAACGAAGTTTGTGCGCCTCGTTATTCATGCCGCGAGTTCCAGTACCCAGCCCTGTATTGATGAGATGGAAGTCTATGCCCAAGGCCCTGACTCCGGCCGCAACCTTGCGCTGGCGAAGGAGGGCGCAAAGGCTTCAGCGTCTTCTTGTCTGCCGGGCTACACGCAACACCGCATCGCGCACCTAAACGACGGGCAGTACGGGAACAGCTACAGTTGGATCCCCGAAGGCGCGAGCAAGGAATGGGCGCAGATTGAGTTGTCGCAGGTCGCCAAGGTGTCGAGGGTCGTCTTATCGCGAGACAGGACAGGGCAGCATAGTGACCGGGTGCCCATGGACTTCGAAGTTCTCGTGTCAATGGATGGGAGAGAGTGGAGGTCGGTGCGGAGGATAGAGGGGAGCGTCGCTGTGGTTGCCGCGGGGCGTGCCATCCAGGGGCCTGAGCCTCTGCTGCCGCCGGCGCCGCCGCCACCGAGGGCCGGGAACAGACCGCTACCAGAATCCGTGGGCGGTGCGGCCAGCCTGAATGCGGTAAGGCAGGACGAATTGGGCTTTGCAAATCTGGCGTTGAATCCATCGGCCAAGGCTAACGCATCGTCTGTCTACATGGATGGCAGGCTTGCGATACACCAGGTCCGGCATCTCAACGATGGTTTGCTGGGCAATAGCCACAGTTGGATATCCCGGCAGGAGCCTTCGTGGGCGGAGATTGATCTGGGTGAAGTGTACTGGGTCTGGAAGGTGGCCTTCGGCAGCGACAGTCTCCAACAATACAGCGACCGTGCCGCAACTACTTTCAGCATCCTCGCGGCTTGTGAATACGAGAGAGAGTCGAAGGCCAGGGTCTGGACTGTCGTCTACAGGCATACGAGCGGTGAGCCTGTACACATCCGGAGGGAGCATAAGTTCCAACCCGTGTGTGCAAGATGGATCCGCCTCGTGATTGACACTGCGAGCGCGGGGCAGGTCCGGATTGACGAGGTTGAGGTCTTTGGGCAGAAGGATGCCATCTCTGCGGCGCGGATTGGGCCGGTTGCAGCCGCGCCGACCACGGAACCCGCTGGCGGCCTGGCCCGGCCGGAAATGGAGGAGCAGCTTCGCTATGCCTTCCTGGGCGAGGAGCACGCGTTGCTGAAGACCTACGGTCGGGCGGACCTGGATGGGAGGCTCGTGCCGTACAACGGACGCGTGAAGGAATACCCGAGGCACGTGGGTGACGATTGTCTACCGCTGCCGGGTATTCCGACTGAGCCGAAACTGGATGGAAGGCTTGACGATGCCTGTTGGCAGGATGCCTCGCGGGGTGTTGTGCGTGTCGCATATCCCTACGACTTCAAGAAAGGGCCGCTGGCGGAGCATGAAGTCTACGCGGGGGTCAAAGGCGAATCCCTTTTCGTCGCGGTGAGGGCGAGTGAGCTGTTGAGCACACACATTGCGGTCGTCTCTGCCGGCGACTGGAGAGGCTGCGGCGTCGTGGCTCGCACGAAGGACGGGTTCGTCTTCAATACGTACAAGATCAAAGATAGGGCAAAGAAACAGGTTGAGTTGGACAAGACGTTGCCCGTTGATGCGTCCGTTGACGACGAGTTTGGGTGTTGCGAGATTCGGCTGCCTCTGGGCCTTTTTCCGGGGTGTGAGAGAACGGGGCTTAGGGTGGGTGTGGGTCTGGGCGGGAAGCATACCAGTCCGCTTGGGAGGCCCGTGACGTTCACGAAGTCGGCGCTCGCACTGGCGGAGCAGTTGCCATGCTCGAAGGGGGTGTTCGTTGTGCGCGTCCGTGTTCCGAGGGGATCGGACAGAGCGACGCTTGTGACAAACGTGCCCGGACTCGGTGAGGCCTTTACGCTGGAACCGGGCGGGACACGGACGCTCGCGATTCCGGCGAAGCGGGGCGCTTTGGGGCCGGAGTTTAAGCTTGAGGTGTCGGAGGCGTCGGGGCGTTCGTACAGGCTGCATCTGTTCCGCTACGACCCACTGGAGCGGGCGCTTGTGCAGACGGGTGAGATGGCGGACCGCTTTGCGGCCAAGGGGTTGAATGTGGAATCGGAGCGCAAGGAACTGGCGAGGTTCCGCGTGCAGCAGGAAAGACTGCTGGCCGCGCCGCCGAGCATGGCTGAGGAACGGGCCGCGTTTTTCGAGGCACGGTTGGCTAAGAGGAAGCTGTTCTTGAGAGACTCTGACCTGGGGGCGATTTCCAGTATACTGTTTGTCAAGCGCCAGGCCTTCCATCCATCCCACATCTACACGGACTACACAGATGCGCCCTTCAGGCCCGGTGGGGCGGTGTGTGTCCTCGGAATCCCGTCGCTCGGCGGTCGCTTTGAGCCGGGCCAGGCGAAAGTCACAGCGCTGTTCGAAGCCGGCGGCGGTATAGCGCGCGATCCTGTTGCTTCATATGACTGCGGCAAGGTTTACTTCGGCTATCGGCCAAGTGCGGGAGGATACTATCACGTTATGCGTATGAATGCGGATGGTACTGCCCTCCAGCAACTTACCGATGGGCCTTTTCATGACTTCTACCCCTGCCCCCTGCCGGACGGCGGTGTGGCGTTTATCTCGACCCGCTGCACGGCGCGCGTCTTCTGTTTTCGCGGCGGGTCGTCGGTGTTGTTCCGCATGAACTCCGACGGAAAAGGCATCCGGCCTCTCTCGTTCGCGAGTCTGAGCGAGTGGGCTCCGTCGGTCATGACGGACGGGCGCATCATCTGGACGCGATGGGAATACGTGGACAAGGGGGCGGACTTCTCTCAGACGCTGTGGGCGATTCGGCCCGACGGTTCCTATCCGGAACTGGTATTCGGCAACACGATCATTCAGCCGAACGGCTATGCCTGTGGCCGGGAGGTGCCGGCGCCGTCAGACGGGGCACGCACCCGCGAGATTTCGTGCACGCTGGTTTCCCAGTTCGGCGACATCAATGGGCCTATTGCCCTGCTGGATATCACTAAAGGACGCTTCAATCCGGAAGCTATTACCAGCATCACGCCGGAGGTCCCCTGGCCCGGAATGTGGCCCGCGGAGGAGTGCTTTAGAGACCCGCTCCCTCTGGCGCGAGACTACTTCCTGTGCGCCCATGCGCCGCGCAACCGCTTCGGGCTTTACGTGATTGACCGGTTCGGCAACCGGGAGATACTTTACCTCGACCCGGCTATCTGCAGCATGGGGCCCACGCCTTTCCGGGTTGCCGCGCCGCCGCCGGTGCTGGCCGGCAGCCCCGACCTGGGTGCCGCTCGCGGGCAGTTTGTCTTGATGGATGTCTACCAGGGCATCAGTCCGCCGGTGAAGCGCGGCGATGTGAGGTACATTCGCGTCGTGGAGGAGGTCCGCCACGAGATTGAGCTGTTGCCGGGCGGGGAGTACCGCAAGGACCATCCGGTCTTCATGCATTGGTATGCCACGCCGGTGGACAAGGTCCGTGGGCCTTTCGGCTGGCCGGCATACGTTGCGAAGGCGCCGCTTGGTATTGTGCCGGTGGAAGAGGATGGATTGGCATACTTCTCTGCGCCCGCCGGGAAGCATCTGTACTTCCAGGCGTTGGACAAGGATTTCAACGAGCTTCAGCGCATGCGTAGTGTCGTGCAGTTGCAGCCCGGCGAAACACGAAGTTGTGTCGGCTGCCATGAGGAACGCTTCAAGGCGCCTCCGGTGCGGACGCCTCTGGCAGTGCGGCGGCCGCCGTCTGAACTTCAGCCGCCTTCGTGGGGCGCGGCGCGTCCGCCCGACGGCTTGGCGGACGCGGCGCGTCGTACCAGCGACGCGGGGCCGTTCTCGTATGAGAAGGTGGTCCAGCCGGTCCTGGACGCCAAGTGCGTGAACTGCCACAAGGCGGAGGATCCAGGGCAACTGGACTTGCGTGGCGTCCTGGATATGGACAGGATTCCGGCGTCGTACAAGGCGCTGATCTTGCGGGGGCTGGTGAACCATGTAGATTGTGGCTTCAATTCGGGGAGATGCGAGAAGCACGAGCCGCTCACCTTCGGCACGTTGAAAAGCAGACTGTGGGAGGTTCTCAAGGATGAGAACCACCGCGAGGTCAATCTCACCGCTGACGAAATGATCCGCATCAAGACCTGGACCGACCTGAACTGTCCCTTGTGGCCGGACTATGTCGAGCGCTATAAGCGCCCTGGCCCTCCGGTCAGTCTAACCCAAAGCAGGTAGTGCATGGGGGCCGTATTAAGCCGTGTAGGCGGTAGGACCGGCGGTAGGACCGGAGGAATGGCGTGACAATTCGTGTGCGAAACGCAGGCTTGATCCTCGCCATGGTGGCCTTTTTGACTAGCCCCGTGCTCTGGGGGGGAGACATCCACGTTGTTGCGAAGAACGGTGATGCGGCGAGAACGGAGGAACTCATCAATGAGAACCTATCTCTGGTTAATGAAAGGGATGCCAATGGTCTCACACCTTTGCATCACGCCAGTGGGACGCCGTTCACGAATGTCGTGGCGGTCTTAATCGCCAAAGGCGCGGACGTGAGCGCCAAGGACAAGAATGGCTCCTCGCCGCTGCACTATGCCGCCCTTACCGGGGACAAAGAGGTGGTAACCCTTCTGCTGGATAAGGGGGCGCCCGTCAATGCCGGGGACAGGTACGGGGGGACGCCCCTGCATAATGCCGCCTCGATGGGACGCGCCGAGGTTGTCGGCATCCTTCTGGACCGGGGAGCGGATATCAATGCCGCTGAACGGTTTGGCGCGACGGCGCTTGATCAGGCGATCCACCAGGGGCGCAAGGACGTTGTTAGCTTATTGAAGGAGCGGGGCGCCAGGGAAAGGGAGGTGTCGGGCCGATGGAAAGAGATTCATAGAGCCGTGCGAAACGCGGAGATAGCCAGGGTGCGGTCGTTGCTGAAGGCCGACGGGTCCCTTTCAAACGCGCCCGACGATATCGGGGCGACTCCTTTGCACGTGGCTGCGGGTGCGGGGGACAGCAAGTGTGCCGAAGTGCTCTTGGCCTATGGGGCAAAGGCGGGGGCGGCGACCCTTTTCGGCGAGACACCTCTGCACATGGCCGCTGCGCGGGGAAGAGAGGGGCTTATTACGTTGCTGCTGGCCAAGGGGGCGGATGTCAAGGCCGTTGACGGCATGGGGCGAACGGCGCTCCATTGGGCGGCTGAAGGGCGGAGTGCGCTTGTTGCCAAGCGGCTGATAGCAAAAGGTGCGGACGTAAACGCCAAGGAGGCGGGCTTCACGCCCTTACATGCGGCGGCGCGGAATGGCTCAAAGAACACCGTGGAATTGCTGGTGGCCAATGGGGCGGATATGGAGGCCAAGGACGGCGAAGGCAAGACGCCCCTGTACGATGCTGCGGAAAAGGGGGAAAAGGAGATTGTTGACTTCCTGCTATACAAAGGCGCAAACGTGAACTCAAAGAACCAGGCGGGCTGGACGCCCCTGGACGCGGCCTTGGAGAAGGGGCACAGGGCGGTGGCGGAGGTGCTCCGCCAACACTGGGGCGTTGAACTTCGCGGGGAGCAGGGCAGGGCCGACCCGGCGAATCCGTAAGGGTGTTGTGGAATCATCATGTATACTCGACCGATCTGGGGACCTTTCGATGGGTACGCCAGGTAGTGCCTGGCACTACGTAATTCCGGGGCTTTTCAACCTTGAAATTCCTGGGGAGAATCGCTGTCCTTTGGACGTTATCCGCCTGAAAGCTCGCTATGCTCGTGATCTGCTTGAAAGGATGCTTTCTCGATGAGAAGAGCCTTGTACTGTGTGCGGCGGTTGGCTGTCGGGATAGTAGTTGCGTGGCCTTCGCTCGTGCAGGCTGAGGCCTCGGCGAGAGTGTCTCAGTCAGCAGCCGTTATCGCCGAGGGGTGGCATCACAAGGTGTGGCTTGTTTATCCGCCGGAGAAGGTCAAGGCGGACGATGGGTTGCCGGATACGCCGAAGCTGGAGCGCATACAGATCTTCGCCGCACAGGGCGAGTACGAACCGTTTATCCTGCTGATACGCTCGGGCGTCCCGCTGCGGGGCGTGCGAGTGGAGTTTGAGGACCTGAAAGGCCCGGGGGGTGCGGTTCTGGCGGCCGCGAACTTCGGTTTCCGGAGGGTGGCCTACGTTTACGTTGATGAACCGAGTGGTACGCGGATCAAGGAAGCCATGCCTTTTGAGACGGGAACGGGGCTATATCCGGATCCGCTACCCACCGGCGAAGGTGTGGCGAGACCGGACAGGAATCTTCAGCTTTGGGTGACCACTTATGTTCCGCGTGGTACAAAGCCGGGTGTCTACGAAGGGGTTGTGTGGGTGCGATTTCGCAAGGAAGGCTGGATGCCGGAAGGCAAGGTGGAGACCGCAATCCGACTGCCGATTTCCCTAAGGGTCCGTAATTTTGCGCTCCCTGAGCCGAGTCCGCTTCTCAACACGGCATTCTTCTCCCCGAACTGGCTTTCGCGCGAGAGGCGGGATGCCTCGTGGCTTCGCGCGTTTTACCGCGACTTTGTTTCGCACCATCAGATTCCCGAACCTGTGCTTCCGTCTCCTGTGCTGCGCCAGAACAAAGATGGCACGATGTCCGTTGACACAACAGAGTGGGAGAAAACGGCGGCGTTTTTCTTTGAGGAGCTGAGGGCATCTCACCTCTTCCTGCCCGTCTGGGGAATGCATCCTGAGCCAACGATGATGCAGGGCATCTATTTCATCTGGCATTTCCCGGCGGCGGCAAAACAGCGCTGGTTCGGGCCTTTCATCTGTGACGACAGGCGGGAACTGACTCCGGAGTTTAGGCGGCTTTTCGGCTCATATGTCTCGCAGATGGCCGGCATGTTGAAGAGGCGCGGTTGGCTCGACAGGGTTTACATAGCGACGATGGACGAGCCGTACACGTATCACACATCCGACCGACAACTCGACGTTCCGGCAAACAATTACGAGTTAGTGCGGAATTTTGTGAAGCTGGTTCGCGAGCAGGCGCCCGGCCTGAAGACGTTTGTCACGGGCGACCCTGTGCCTGAACTGGAGGGCTATATTGACCACTGGTGTCTTCGAAATCTGAAACATGCCGCAAAGGCGCGGGAGCGAGCGGCCCGTTCGAACGAGGTCTTCACATTCTGTGACAACTACCGGACGTTGGTAGACTTTCCGATGGTAAGCGCACGGACGCTGGGCTGGTTGGCTTGGAAACTGGGCGCGCAAGGTTGGCTGACCTATGAGACGATGGGTGGTTTCCCGACAGCCTGGGAGGGACCGGTGACCGTGTATCCCATGTTCAGTGGGGCGACGGTTTGGGGCTTGGGGCAGATGCTTTATCCCGAACCCACGACAGCCGGAGTCGTTCCTTCTATACGGTGGGAGATGATGCGGGAGGGGTGTGAGGACTACGAGTACCTGTGGCTGCTGCGGCAGAGGCTGGCTGGTCTCAGTCAGGAGCAGGCGCAACGGCTTGGGGGGGCCGCACGCGATGCGGCGGCTGCCGCGCACAAACTGTTGGAAACCTGCGCTGACGAGGTGGTGGGCGGTTCTGGAGACCCGGAGACTTCCTCGGTGGCGGGCCGGCCAAACACGCAGAGCAACCTTGTGACGCACAAACTGCGTTCACGGGTCGCGGACCTGATCGAGGAGCTTCATCGGTAGACGGGCGGGGGCATGTCCAAAAACGCATGAACGCTCGTTCTGGGGCCTTTCATGACCAGCGTGATCGCTCCGCACTGCGGCGTGCTCAGAGGCAACACCCCGTCGTGAAGCAGTTTCCGGGCCGAAAGACCGAACCTGTCCGTGTCTCCGGCGCTGATGAGGGCAATCTGCGGCCTTGTCTGTCGGGCAAGAAGTGCGGCGACCTCCGCCTGTGCGCCATGGTGGCTGACCTGGACGGCCCGGAAATTCTGCGGTTGTTGTCGCCTGTAACCCATGCGAAGCGCCGCCGCGCCCGCGTCTCCGGTGAGAAGAAAGTGGGCGCCTTGTGCCTGCATGTGCAGGACGAGGGACCGGTCGTTGGTCTGGAGCAACGAGAAGGTCTCGTGATTGGGCGGCGGATGCAGCACGTGGAGCGTGGCTTCGCGGTGAAGAACAAGCCTGTCGCCGGCCGAGACCTGCACAACGGGGACCCTGCTCTTCATAGCGGCTGTGAGGATGGCTTGCCCGGTCGGGCTTTGCCCGAAGCCGGGGGCCACAACGAGGCGGCCGACGCGGAAGCGCTCCAGGAGGCTGGGCACGCCGTTCACATGATCAGCGTGGGGGTGTGATAGTATGATGGCGTCCAGATGCGTGATCCCCTGGCTCCAGAGATGCGGGGCGAGTACGTTTTTCCCCACGTCATACTTACCGAGCGTTCCACAATCATAAAGAAGGACTCTGTTTGCAGGAAGGCGCACGAGGATGGCATTTCCATGTCCGACGTCGTAGCAGGTTAGACTGAACTTCCCGCTGTGTGGCGCAAGCACCCAGAAACAGACAGGTCCGGCGAACAGCGCCAGGCCAAGGATGATGTGTATTGCCGGGCGGAGGGCGAGGCGATGGCGGAGCAACAGGAGTGCGAGTAGAGCAAAGTAGCCCAGGACCCAGAGGTAGCTGGGCCCTGCAACGTAGCTTGCGCACAATGGAGCGCTGGACATTAGCCTGACTCCGCCAAGGAACAGGCGCGTGATGGCATCGGCAGCGACGGCGCAAATGCTGTACCCAATGGGCAGAAACGTGCCCGCGACAACGAGGGTCATGCCGCCAACCAGCGCAAGCCAGGCCAGGATGACTATGAAGATATTGCTGAGCAGGCCGAGCCAGTTGATGAGATTGAATTGGCTGGCGACGATAGGGGCCGTGACAAGCTGCGCGGCGGCGGACACAGCGATGCACTGAAGGGTTCTGTGCTTGAGCCAACGCCATGCCGCCGCCTTCCGGCTATGGTCGAGCGCGTCGAGCGGACTTGCCGTGGGCGAGATAAGTGCAAGGATGGGCGTATAGTAAAGGCCTATGCCGAGAACGCACAGAAAGGAGAGAATAAATCCAACGTTGAAGACTTCATTGGGGTCAATCACGAGAATCGCGAGAGCGGCAAGGGCCAGGCTGTTTATGAGCTGAGGTTGTCGGTGAATGATTACGCCCAAGCAGAACGCGGCAGCCATGATGCCGGCGCGCAAAGGCGGAGACGCGGCGCCCGTCATCGCTGTGTAGAGACAAACAAACGCAAGTACGACGAAGGCGGCCGTTGCCTGTCGAAGGCGAAAGACTCGCAGCGCCATCCAAAGCGTGCTTGCCAGGAGCGCCATGTGCAGACCGCTGACGGAGAGAACGTGCACGGTTCCTGTGCGCCTGAAATCATTCTCGACGGTCTCGGGTACGGCCGCTCTGTTGCCCAACAGGATGCACGAGAGCACGGAGGCCTGCGGGTCCGGGACGTGGCCATAGATAAAGCGCTCGAGGCGTTGTTTGAAACCATAGACGAGGCGCCAGAAGGTCGAGCCTCCGCCGCTCTGAACAATGGTCACATTACCCCGGAAGGGGGCCGTCAGTGCGACGTGAATTCCCTGCCGAGCGAGATAGCGTCTGTAATCGAACTGAGCGGGGTTGCGGGGCGCAGCCGGCGTGCTGATGAAGCCGGTTACATGAAGCTCGTCTCCATAGGCCAGATCGCGCACGGCCTCATAGACGGTAAGTCGCGCATGACCGGTGCAGGGGATTGGCCCCGCGTCGGCCCATAACTTCGTGACCTCAACGGTGCAGGAGGTGCGCACAAGGGGGGTAGATTCTTGTCTGGGCGTCCAATTTACAAGGGGTTCATCGCGACGAAGGACGGGGTGGTCTACGACGCGACAATGTACCTTGGCAATAGTTCGTTCGGGACCGACAAGGTGTCGTAGATGGTTGTGTGGGAACGAATCATTGTGGTGGCGGGAGTATAGGGCGGCGACAAGGGCGACGAGCATCAAGACCGAACCTGCGCGAACAAGGTCGCGGACGGGCGCTCGCCCGACGTCGGGCGCTAACAGCGAGAGTATGGAAATGGCGGCCGCTCCGGCTATGGCGGGCAACAATGCGGTGGCGGTCAGCCTCATCCATTCGCCGAGCAGTATGCCCGTAATGAACGCTGCGGCTATGGGCAACAGTGGCTTTCGCATGAGCGACTTTCCGCGGTGCAGTATGCTCCGGCGAAAAAACTCCTCCGAACTTTCGGTTGACTTTGGTTCTAGAGTGCGGTATACGATTATTCGACGAATGTGCCTGTGGGTCTCATGGTTGAGTTATTCTGGTTTATAGGAGGTCGGCCATGGACGAGAAACTGGGTTTCTTTGGGGCATTGTTCGACTTTTCGTTCAGTGAATTCATCACGACGAAGATCATCAAAATCTTATATGGCATCCTTATCTGCCTGGCGGGACTGGGAACGCTGGCGATAATTTTTAGCGGTTTCCAGCAACTTGGCGGCGGCGGTATTGTGGTTCTCATCATCGCCCCGATCGTGTTCCTTCTGTATGTGATTCTGGCCCGCGTCTGGCTCGAGATCGTGCTCGTGATCTTCCGCATCGCGGAGCACACCGGCCAGCTCGTGAAACAGAGCGGCAAGGACTCGCCGCCGGCCGCGTGAGAAACCGGCGCTATTCGCCCCCCCCGGGGGGGGCGAACACGGCGAGCTCGCTGATTTCATGAACGAGCCAGCTTCCATAGCCTTTTCTGGCTTGGATGGGGCGAATTCGTATCTTGGTGGTCGTCTGGGGGTTGCCGCGGTAGACCATCTTCGGCAGGTACTGGTCTTTCCATTGGTGAACGGTCTTCCATTGGCCGTTATCCCAGACGTCCAAGTCTGCCGCTGCAATGGTGGGAGTGTAAAGCTCAATTCGCGAGAAGCTCACCGGTTTCTCGAAGACAATCACGCATTGCGTCCGGTCGCCGTACACCGGGAACCAAGCCGCTGCGTCCGTACGGCCGTCGGCCAGTTCGATGTCTGAGGCAAAGGCTTGGCCTGGCTCGCCGATGGTCCACTTGACCCGCCAGACGGATTGGCGGGCAAGGAGATTCCCCTCCTTGCCCGGCCGATTGAGCAAGTGTGTGATCTCGTCCCTAATCTCATCCAAAGTGCGCAGATCCGGAAGAACCTCAAGGGTAGTGTAAACATGGGCGCCTAACCCATGAAATTCATCCGAGAAGCGCCCGTCCGCCACAGGCACTATCCGGTTCTCTCGGAGGACGAGTAGGCGGGTGTTCTTGTTCTGGGCCAGGACGGGAACGGTGAATGAGGCTTTGGAGGGGCCGTAGCTCTGATTGGCGGCAACGATGAATACGTGGCTATGGGCGGCTTTGTCCGGCTTGTATGACTTGGCGATAACGTCAACATCGGGATTATCGGCGGCAGCCTGAGTAGCTGTGTCTCGGGCGATCCACGCGGGGGCGAGCAGGGCAAGCTCCTCAAGGATGTAATTCAGAGCCACCCGATTCTCAAGATGGTTCCAGTAACCGCTGAAAATGAAGGGCACAATCCCTTTGGCGTTGCACGCGATGGAAGTGTGTACGAACCATCGGGACTCGGCAAACGTTGGGTGCTGTCCGCGCAGGCCGCCGTAGGTGAATGTCTGGGGCATGGACCAGACTGCCTTGCTGCCGTCGTTGGCGCCGGCGGCGGCCGTGATGACATTGTGGATGTGGCGTAGCGTGGTGCCGAACTTCCGAGCGCCGTCTTCGTAGAGCTGAGGGTTCATATACGGATGGGGGCAGATGACATCGCATGCGCCGATGTACTCGACCGGCGACCGGGAGACGATCTTGCAGAAACGATAGGGATCCTCTTCGGCCATAAATTCGTAGAGACTCTTGAGGAACACCGGCGACAGGCCGCGGCATTCGGGTTCGTCGGAGATGTAGTAGCCGATGACGTTCCGGCGCAGGCGGACCTTCGCGATCTCGGCGCGGAGTTTTGTCTTGAGGGCGTCGTCAATGGGCTGGTCGAGCTTCGCCTTGGCCTCGTCTATCACACGAGTGACGCCGGCTAGCGTATAAAGCCCCAAATCCGTCTGTTCATGATCGCTTGCGCCCATGATGAAATTCGTGGAGCGGGGGAGTTGCGCTGAAGGGAAAGAGGACGGCCCGACACAATAGGAGAGACTCCCGTACCATCCCCGTATGAAAACGGGCAGACCGGCGATGAGAAGGTTTCCTTGATCGTCCACGCGGACCTCAACGGCGGGAGCGGAGGGTAGTTTCCTAAGGGGTATCTCTTTGTCAGCGACAAGCTCGAAGGACGGGCCATCCTTAGCAGCGCGCGCAGACTGGCGTAGGAGTTCGGCGCGAACGCGGTAGTCTCCGATAGGGAGGTTGGCAGCCGGAATGTCAAAAAATACCTCTGTCCCCTCAACGGGCGTGTCGGTGGAGATCGGGGCTAGTAGACTCGGCGCGTCGTACCAGCGACGCGGCGCGTCGTACCAGCGACGCGATGTCAGGGTTACACGAAGTGTGTTGCCCTTGACCCGCTCCAGGGGCATGCCGATGCCGGCAACGCCCCGTATGACGTCAACAACCTGTGAGGCATAAATATTGTTGCGGTAATTGGGCTGGGTGAGCCGAAGGGTCAGCGGAGTGTAGGTGAACCACTGATCAAAGCGGATTCTGAGCGGCGTGCAGGGGTGTTTGGTCTGTGCGCGAAAAATGACGGGCAGTTTGCCTTGCTGGGCGACGAAGCCTCCGGCGATCTCGACGCGCTTGCCGCTCTTGGGGGGCAGCAGGATGGGGACTGAGCCGCCCTTGGCCTTGGGCGCGAGAATGTTCATGGCCAGCTCGCCGTCGAAGGGCTGATCGCTGCGGTTTTCGAGCATGACCGAGGCAAGAATATTGAAGCCGAGGTCGGTTGGCTCCAGGCGGACCTGTGGAGACTCGGCATAGAGGTTGTATCGGTCTTTAGGGATTTTGATGGGGCCGAGCGTGCCGAAGTTGGCGACGTCGTTGTAGCGGTTGGCCGGACTGAACTGCGAGTGATAGGCGGGTGCGGGGCGGCGGGTACGGGATATGGAGAAGACCCAGTCATCGGTCCACATGCTGGATGGTCGGTTGTGGAAAAGCCCGAACGGAATGGCGATCTCGACGGACCAGAAGTCCTTGCCTTTGTGAACGGCAGTCTCCCACTCCGACGACCAGCCGCCTTTTCCGGTGTTGCCGCTCTCGATGAAGTAAAGGTCAACCTGCGTGCCTTCGCTGTTGACGCAGAGCTGATAGTACTCGGTGCGATCGCCGACAGGATCAAGAAAGACTTCGACGTCGTCGTCGCTCCACATCGCTGCATCGTGCTGGCGCGCGGCCTCAACGACCATGTCGGCCATCTTGGGTTCGTTGCAGCGTATGCCGAAATAGAGACGGTCATCGTCGTAGAGCGCCCTGAAAAAGGTCTGCGCCTCCGAGGGGATTTCCTTGCGGTTGGCCAGGCCGAGAGGCATCGCAAAGCCGGTGTGTTCGGGAGCCTTTGCCCAGGCGGCGTCATCGAGCTTGCCGTCGAAGACGATCTTGCCCTCAAGTCGGGCGATCGCGGCGTGTCGGCGCGGGCCGATGGCGTCCCCGCAGAGGGCAAGGGAGGCACAGGAGGCAAGGAACAAACACGCGGAGATGGAGATCAGGCGTTGCGAGGCGTTGGACATGCGTTACTCCCGGCCAAGGGGCGATCTCTGGGGAGCGTCGGCCTCCTCAGCCCGCTTGAAAACTTGGGCCAGAAATGTGAATGACCTGCTGGTGAAGTTCTGCGGGGCGTCGAGCATGATGTAGTGCCGCGTTCCAGACATGGTGGACAGGCTCATCTTTGGGACACCGTCGTAGAGCTTCTCCGGGTCGTTCATGGGCGAAAAGCCCCCCGGCGGTTCGGCGGAGATAAGCAGAAGGGGGGCCTGCACGGACCCGAGTCCGGGCCGGAGGTCAACGGAGCATCTGTCCGCAAACAGGTCGCGAAACGTGCTGCGGTCAGTAGCCAGCGCGCTCTTGACGATGTACTCGACGTCGGCAGGTCGTGTGGCCATGCCCGACCATTGTGCGCGAATGAACTTCTCCGGGCTTGCAGCAAGGGCTTCGAGGTCGGCTGCAATAACTGACTTGGGTTGAGCGGCCTTGGGCGCGGGCGTTGCATCCAGGATGATGACGGCTGTGTAGGCGGTGGGGCGATGTTGGGCCAACTGGAGCGCGATAAGGCCGCCGAGGCCGTGGCCGACCAGGATCGGGCGTTCGATCTTTTCCTTTGAGATGAAGTGCAGCACGCCGCGAGCCATGTCGGTGATGGTGACGCGCTTGTCAACCTCCAGGGGCGGGGTTCGTCCGTGCCCGTAGAGGTCGGGTGTGTAAACCGTAAGGTTCTCGCCCCATACACGGGCTACCTTGTCCCAGTCTTTGGCGCTTCCGCCGAGTTCGTGGATGAGCACGACGGGCGGCCCTTGGCCGTTCTTGTCGAAGGCCAGTGCCGGCATCTCCTTCAGGCCGCTTGCGCCGCCCTGGAGGTCGTTGGCGCGGAACCCCTGCCGGAGCAGTTCCTCAATCTGGTCGTCGGTGAGGGACTCGGGCTGGCCGTTCCAGATGACGCGGCCGGTCACGTCAAGGATGTAGGCTGTCGGCACGCCGCGAACCCCGTAGGCCGTACACATCTCCATGCCTTGGTCGAGGGCGACGGGATACGTAATCTTGGATTTCTTGAGGAATCTTTCAACGGCCGGGCGTTCTTCATATGTGATGCTCAGGAGAACAAGGCCCTTCTTGCGGAATGTTTGATCGAGGTGGATCAGGTGCGGAATGGCACGTACGCACACGCCGCACCACGTGGTCCAGAATTCATACATGACCACCTTGCCTGCGGTGTCCGGGGGCTTGCCGCCTTTGGTGTTGAGGAATTCCTTTGCCGTAAAAGGCGGCGGGATTCGGCCGAGGAAGTCCGCGCCCTGACCAAAGACGAGGGCGGCTTTGGACACCAACAGCACGAGGAGACCGGCGGTCACTTTTCGTATCATGATACACCTTCCTTCTGCGGCGAATGTGCCGTCACACTTATTCCGGTCCGCCAAGAAGTCCTTCATGGAAGAATACGGGCTGATAGCCGTGTTCCGTTACCCAGCGAATAGCGGCGTCGAGACGCTGGAAATGGTCGGGTATATAGTTGGTGTAGAAGGGCCAGAAGTATTGCTCGTGGGTGAAAAGATCCATAATCTCGGCCCGGGTGGGGTCGGCTGCAACCGTCTCGAGGGTGGGCACGATCCGTTCGAGGGGAGTGTTGTTACAGACAAGGTCAATGTTGGAGAAAACGATGCCGGACTGGAAGTCCTTGAAAGCCTCATTTCGCGCGAGCCATTCGGAGCGTTCATCGTCGAGCATATAGTTGACGTCGAAGCCTCCGCTGGTCCATCGGCACATGGCGCTGAGGACGCGGACTCCGCGTTGGGCAAGCGCAGGGAGCACGGCGGGCTGGAGCATACCCCAATGGATGACTGTCGGCGGGGAATAGCTCTCGGCGCCGGCAAAGCGATGAATCTCGGCGGCGACGAGGTCAAGGTCGCCGGCAAGTTTCTGTGCGCTGGCGTACTGATACGGCCGGTCGGGAAGATTGGCGTAGGCGTGGAAAGCCAGCTTCAGCCATGAAGCATTGTCGCGCCATTCGCCCTTGAAGCGGTCGGGGAACTGCTTGAGATCAAAGCCGTCCTCAGTCGTGTAGTAGATGTTGAGGACAAACTTGGCGCCATACTTGCAGTTCAGATCGCGCAGGCCCTGCAGGTAGAAGCAGTCGAAGAGGGTGCCGTAGTTCTTCTGGGCAATATCCCGAAGGAAGAAGCTGTTGTCATCAATTGAGAACCGGTAGCGCGGTCGGGAGTTCCTGTCCCAGACCACGCGGATTCGGTGTTCCGTCAGTCCGCCGGCGCCGTCGGCTACGGCGATGATGGTGGTTTCCTTTTCGGCGAGAGTGAGATCCGTGGCGAATCGGGTCCCGGCCCGACGGGTCTGCAAACCGTTGACGGTCACTCGGGCGCGAAGCGGCGCCTCTCCGTGGACGCACACCTTGAGCCCGCCCTGGGTGGTATCTCCGTGATGGCGGTTGAGAATGGCCCCATGGAACGGGGCGTGAATCCTGAGCATGAGCGCATCTCCTGCTGACATAGTGCCAGGCACGCGCCGGACGGCATGGCGCGAGCCAGGCACTAGACGCGAGACGACCGAGGGATAGTGTAGTCAATGACCGGCCCGGGGTCAATGGGGCGGAAGGGTAGACTGCCGGGTCATGGTGCCGACAGCTTCGACCATCTCCCGGTAGTTGTGGGGGCGGATGGGCGGGTTGATCTCGCTCGATGAGCCGACGAACATGCCTCCGGTCTCAAGGGCGTTGGTCTCAACGATGTGCCGCCGCACCTCGCGTGCCACGTCCTCCGGGGAGCCGCGCTCAAGCAAGTCAACGCCATCCACCCCGCCGGCCCAAATATGTCGGGGCCAGGCATTCTTGAGCTCCACGATGTCCATCCCGATGGACGGCTCAAGGCAGTAGAACCCGTCCACGCCGCATTGGACGAGGTCGGGTATCACGGCCTTCCAGTTGCCGTCGCTGTGATACAGGACCTTGAGGCCATGGCTGTGCCACGCTGCCACGATGCGGCGCAAGCGGGGGAAGTGTTCGATCCGGAGAAAGGCGGGGCTGAAGATAGGCCCTTGTTTGGTGGCAAAGTCGTCGGCGATGAGGACAACGGGCGAAAGCGCGGGGTCCGCAAGGGCGTGAATGCGGCGGATCTCGTTCTCGGTATGGGTCTCAATGAACTCCGAGACGACATCCGCATGATCGGCATAGAGATGCGCGAAAAGCATGAGGCCGACCCTCGACCAGCAGGCGCACAGGCCGACCGAACTGCTGGTGTCTATGATAATGGTATCGCCGACGAGGGCTTGCAGCTTGCTCATCCGCTGTCGGAAGGAGCTGCGAACCGCGTTAGCGTCAAAGCGGCTGTTGCGCATTGCGCGTGTTCTTCTGAGGATGTACTCTCGCGCTCCGGCCACATCGTCGAAAGGGCGGGAGAGCGTCCACGATGTCCAGTTGTCGTGTTGGATGACGAAGCCCTCGCCGTCGGTGACCCGCTGCGTGCCGCGGGGAGCGGCAGGCGGGAAGCAGGCGTCCAGGGTCCTGCGAATGACGGTACAGATGTCTTCGTAGCTGTAGTTGAATCCCTCGATTCTTCTGTCCGTGTAGAGCGAGATGACATCGGGATTAAAGCTTAGCTGGTCGTGGAGCGCGACGCGGTCTACCGGCTGGAGGTTCAGGGTGCGCTCGACGCGCTCGCGCTTGGAAAGGGAGTCTGTCGAAAACAATCTCTCAAGAGTGCGCGCGGGCATCTTGTCAGCCGTTCAAAGAGGTAGGTTGAACAGTTCCAGGGCGTTGCGGTAGGCGATGCGTGCAACGGCGTCTTCAGTCGCGCCGGCCGTTCGGAGGAAGTCCTTCATGGACTGTGTGCAAGGGGGGAATGGATTCTGACCCTCAGGAACATCGAACATGGTTCCATAGGACTGGAACGGCGGTCCTATCCGCGTGGTCCAGTCGGTGCCGGCGAGCAGCCGGTCAGCCGGTACCTGGGCCACGGTGCGCTTGAGGGCCTTGCATTGAAAATCCCTCACCTCAATCCAGAAGTTGCGGGGATAGGAGGCAAAAACGCCCGCGATCGTGTCCAGGAACATGTCTGCCCAGGGGATGAAATCGGGAGTGGGTCCGCAACCGATGGCATGGGCCAGGATGTACTTGGCCTCCGGCACGCGTTCGGCGATGCCGAGCAGGTCGGCGAGATGGTCAATGCCAAGCCCGGACTTGTCCCCTCGGCGATGATACCGTGGATGCCAATAGGTCCCCAGGTGTACCTGGACGGGCGCCCCGTAATGAACGGCAAGGCGCACGGTTTTCTCCGCCGCGTCGCTGTCCATCCGGTAGTTCATGGAATATTGCAGCATCTCGCCAAGCATGACGAATCCCCATTCCTCGAAACAGACCTTCATCACGCGCAGCGACTCGTCGAGGAAGTTAGGATTGATGGTGCAGGCTCCGTAAAGGCGGTTCGGCGCGCGGCGGACAAGATCGTAGATGAAACGATTGCCGGTCAGCAATGCGGCCGGGTCTCGGCCGATGTGCGACATGTAGGGGAAGTCGCAACTGATCACAAAGCGCAGGTCGGCGTCGGAGCGGTCGAGAACGTCGAGCAGGTCATCGAGCATGCGCTCGCGCCCGGCGCGCTCGCGCTTCGAGCCGTCGCGACCGATGTCGCTCACGTGGATGTGCGAGTCAATCCAGGGCGTTCTCACGCAGCGCCTCCCTCGTTAGTGCCTGGCTCGCGGCGGACGTTTGCCGCGTGCCTGGCACTAGTGTAGCCATCGAGTGAAGGGTTCGGGGACCCATCGCCGGGGTTCGGTTTCGACGATGTGGAGCCAGTGCTCAACCATGGGGCGCGCGCGGGCGCAGCGCAAGGTTGCCGAGCCGATCTTTGTGTAGGAAACGATGCCTTTCTCGGCGAGCATGCGCTCGATAAGCTCTCGGGCATCCACGCGGATTGTCGGCCACAGCCCGGGCTTCATCCAACCTTCGATCTCAGCCTCAAGGCGTTGCCGGACTTCAGGCGCGGCGCGTTGCAGGGCGCGTTCGACCACGATGCTTTCCACGTAGTGAACCATGGTGTTAACGCGGAATGTGACGCCGATGAAACAATACGCGGCGTTCCATTGCACAAGACGTTCCCAGGGACTTGAAACGGCGAAGGCTCGCTCGCCGAAGGGGCCGATACGCTGTCCGTACGCGCCGTGGTCCGCGGTGAGTTCGGCGGCGCGGGCGCCAATGGCGGTTACCGAGTGTGTGGCGTGGTCGCTGCGAATGGCCGACGCTCGTTTGCGGAAGACTTCTGTGATCTGTCCGACGTAGGACGGTGTTGCGGCGGGATTCCACCGGCTGAAGACAAGGGCTTGCTCGCCGGGGTTCCAGTTGCAGAGCGTCGGAACGGCAACAGTGCCGTTGGGGGCCACGGCGTCCAAGAATCCGTCTATGACCGTGTCCGCCCCGCCGATGACTGTGCCCATGCTGCTGAGCGCGCTGTGGAACATCACTGTGTCGCCGGATGTCACGCCGACGGCTCGCAGGGCCGACGTCACGTCCTTTCGTGCAACATGCGCCGACTTATCGCCAGGCTCGGGTTTCATCAGCGGTATCCCGCCGGAAAACGTTTCTGCTCTCGCCGTGCGTCCAATGCTACCGAACTGGAGGGTCGAGCACAAGGTGCGAACTGATATCCTGGACACCGGCAGAAGGACCATGGGTACTGTCCGAAGGCGCTGTCGGCGAGCATTGTGCCCATGAGGGCAAGGCTCAGCGTTCGGAACCACGTAGGGAACATCGCCCCTTGGTTGACCCCGCTGTGAAGTTCCGGATGTCCATATTGGAATGGCCTGTCCAGCACGAAGACAAAACCGCCGTCGGGCGTCTGATTCCTCAAGACCCACGGAAGGGAGCGCTTCAAGGCGGCGTGGATGTCCAGCCGGCGATGGTCTGTGAGGTGCGAAAGGCGAACCAGAGGATCAATCGAGTCAATGTCCTCGCATGCGCTGCTGTTGTAAGGCTCGTGGGGGTTGTGGACGCCCCAGCCGAAACCGCCCCTTGGGTTCTGAGTGCAGAGGACCGTGTCAATGGCGGCTTCGACGCAAGGTGGTCTACGCCCGTCGTACAGATACAGTGGCCACCAATGGTAGGCGGCCTGCACGGCATGGGAGCGCTTCTTGTTGTCCGAGGTATCCAGCGCGCCCCACACTCCGGTCTTGGGCACGAGCCAGTGCGTGTCGAGCCAATCAAGGAGTTGCCCGACGGCACGGCCTGCGCGCTCATTGCTATGGTAATCGCGGGAGTACTGAAGCAGTGTTCCCAGGTTCATGATTTCATTACCCGTTGTAGCGACGCGGTCGCTCCAGTTGCAGGATTCAAGCCAGCCGACGAGCCGTCCCGGGTTCACGAACTCGTCCGCGAGCGCAAATGGCTTGGCGGCGGCTCCGCCGAGACACGTGAGCGCCACAATGATGTGGCAGGTCAGATGCGCCCGTCCGCACCAGAACGGATCATCTTTGTACCAGCCTTGGCCGAAGATGACTGGATCGCGGTAAAGGCCGTCGGCGTCCTGGTGATGGTTGAAGTAGTCTACCCACGCGCGCCGTTCGGAATCGCTCAAGCCGTCGAGATCGTTGTATAGCGCTCTTGTCATGACGGCGTATGCGGACGAGTAGAGCGTAGGTTCCTTGGCGGCTGATGAGTAGCGGTAATGCGGACCGGTTGGGCCAACGCGCTGCGACTGCACAAAGCCAAGGGTCTTCCGCCGTATAGTCTGGATATCCATCATACGGGCGCTGTCCTGTCGCTAGGGCGTTGAGCGGCCGTTGGGTACGCTTCATCCGGACCGAGCAGTTCCGGATAGAACGGTCGCAGGTACGTGCGGGCCTTGTAGCACAGATGACACTTGGTCTTGGCATGCGTTATCGGGGCGCATCCTCTGGCCAAGGCCATATCGAGAAGGGCGCGGGGACCGTTGCCGGCAATGGCCGAAACGATGGGGTTGCTCTCGCTGGCGGATTGTTGAAGGACGTTTTGCGGGTGGGTGCGTCTGGCGTTTCCCAGAACGATGCCGCAGTTGGTCTGGATGTTCGCGTGGGGATCAATGTGGACTTCCCAGACCGTGGGTGGCACTGCGCCTCGGAAGCAACCGCTTGCGAAACTGGAGTTGGCGCCGGGCCTCAGGTCGAGGCGTTCAACGGGGACATCGGAGAGGTACTGGGCGAGCCTCTGCGCGGCGTTGCCGACCATCATCGGCGTGTGCTTTTGAACGTGCGCCGCCAATTGCGCCGTATCGCGTCCAATACGCACAAACTCTTCCGCCTTTTCGGCGGTGACTTTGTGCCCCGGAACGTTGGGTTCGCCGAACATTTCGCAGGCTATGGCCCGGGCGCGCAGGTAGTTGTCGGCCGGCACGTACATGAAGTGGTAGGGATCGGCGCTGAGGTAAATCCCCAGCACCCCGCAGTCGCGCAGGTGTTTGAAGCGCTCGCGCACAATGGTGTCACTCGCCGCCCACGAGGAATTCGTCTCGACAAAGTGCGGGGCGATGCCTTGTCGCCCCGCTTTCTGCGCGAGTTCTGCGAGGTCGTCCCAGTACAGGAACGCTTCGCCCCCCGCGACGTGAACGACGCGGTCAAGCTCGTGAATCTGCCGAAGGAAGAAGAGTCCGTCGTCAACGCGCATGGGTGGGGACTGAACGCGGGGTCCGCATCCGAAGAGGCAGTGGGCGCAGGATATGGAGCACCGGTACGTGAATATCAACGCGCCCACGCACTTGTAGCTCATCGCCTTGTCTACGCCGAGGCGGGCGATGACGGTCCTGGCGGGAAGCGCCCGGAGTGCCGCATCCGTTGTCTCTGCGTTAGAGGTTTTTGTCTTACTCATTGCCCGGAGACTCTCCGTCCTGGGTCGGTAGTGCCTGGCTCGCGCCCGACGGCTGGGCGCGTGCCTGGCGCTTCGTGTTGGCGCTCCGTGCTAGGCGTCCGGGTCAATACCTCCCATGCTTCTCAACGGTCTCGACCATGGCCTTGAGGTTGTCGAGCTTTGCATCGGCGGGGACTTCGTCGCCCGTGGCGAGGACATAGCCTCCCGGTCCCATTCCCTCTCGAAGGCAGCGGCGGGCCTCGGCGCGGGCGTCGTCAACAGTGCCGCGGGCAAGGATGACGCAGTCGAAGTTCCCCATCAGGCAGAACTTCCTCCCGTACAGTTTCTTGGCGTCCGCCAGGCTGATGTCGCCTTCGTTGGGTTCGAAGGTCTCGACGAAATGGACGCCGGCATCGGCGAACATGGGGCACAGGTGTTTTATCTTGCCGAGCGTGTACAAGCCGAGGTACTTGCCCTTGGCCTTCTTAACGATGTTCATGGCGCGCACCACGTCGGGTAAAGCCCATCTCTCAAACCGCCTAGGCCCCAACTGCGATCCCGTCGCCCAGCAGATGTCCAGCCAGGCGACCTCTGCGGGGGAGGCCACGAAGGCCTCGATGTGCTTCTCCATGATCTGGCGCTGGACGTCGAACAACTTCTGCATGAGGTCGGGATAATCCTCCAGGTCCATCATGAAGCCCTGCATTCCGCGCCGGTTCGCCAGCGACGAATATGCCGGTCCCAGCCCCACGCTGGGCATGCCGTCTTCGCCCATGAGCTTGATGGCCTCCGGGACGACGCCAAAGTGGTATTGGCCCTTGTAGTTCGCGAGCCACTGCTCGTTCATGTCCAGGAGAGCAAGCCAGTCTTCGCGCGTCTTGACGGGATAGTCAATGGTCGTGGTGACCAGGGGATCGCCGGGAACAAAACCTGACATGCGCCTGCCGATCATCTGGTGTTTGGGGGTGTAGATTTTCCACTCGGTTGTGACGCGCCCGTCCCGACTGCGCTCAAGCTCCCGGCTCGTCTCTCCGTAACCTTTAGGGAGGCTCGAACCCGCGCTCAGGCCGATGGGGCCGCGGTGGTGGCACGACCCTATCATTTGGTGGACTTCAAAGACGGCTTTCCAGTCCCAACGGCCGAGCGTCTTGTGAGCGAAGCGGTGGTGAATGAGGGGTGCGACGGCAACGACGTCGGGTTGCTCTCCGCGAACTGCGGCCAGAAATCTCTGCTTTCGTGTCATGTGTGGCTCCTAAAAGAGATGCCTATCCCGGGGCAGGGCGGGGGAGGTACGAGAAACAGCCTGCGCCGATGCGTGGCTGTGTGGGCGTTGTCAGTCGAGTCATGACGACCGGCCGGGCTTCATAGTGCAAAACGCCGTTGACCTTCTGCAGGTGGATGTTCCTGAGCCACCGCGCATTGTCTGGCTTCGGGAAATCAAGGCGCCAGAAGCACCCGCGGGTCTCTTCCCGCTGCAGCGACGCCGTGACGACGAGTCGTGCCAGCGTTAGCATGTTGAGGTACTCAATGCGTTCGAGAATGTCGCCAGAAGTGCTGTCTGGCGTCCGCAGCGGCGACGACTCCAGTTGGGCGATGCCTGTTAGAGCGGTCTGGAGGCTCTGCTGAGTCTTCATGGTGCCGCCGCAACGCCACATAAGCTCGCGCAGTCTATCGCAGAGGCTTGCGACAGGGGTTCCGTCCGGGGACAGCAGCGCGGTCAATCGAGCACGCTCGTTCTGGGCGGCTTCCGGCGGGATTTCGGCGGTGTGTCGGGCTCTAGCGAATTGCGCGGCTTCTCTTCCCGCGATGGCGCCGAACACGATTGTGTCTGCGAGGGCCGCACCGCCAAGCCGCGCCGCGCCAAAGAGACCGCCTGTAACCTCGCCCGCCGCGTAGAGTCCTGGAAGGCGGGTCCGACAGCGCTCATCAATGTGGACTCCGCCGAGGAAATAGTGGGCGCTTCCCGCGGCGAGCAGGGATTCGGCGGGCTTGTCGGCAGAGCTGAACAACTCCTCCAGGCGCTTGGCCGGAAGCTGGAAACTGACGCACTCAATATCCACGATATCGGCCCCCGCATGGTAGGCCATGGCGATCCCGTCGCCGGTCGTCCCCGCTGGATTGTCGTTTCGTTGGTAAAGGGATGCGCCTCCGCCGGTGGCAAGGATGACGGCCTTGGCGGCTATGGAGAGGAGCACGTTGTCCCTGAGCCGATACGCAAACGCGCCTGCGATCTGTCCGTCCCAGTGAAGAAGCGATGACACCATGACGTTGTCTTGGAATCTGACGCCCATGGCCTGGGCCTTTGTGCGCAGGGGTTTGGTCATGCCGAATCCGGAGGGGGGCTTGGCCGTGAGCTTGAGGATGCCTAACGTATCGGGCGATGGGTTGTCTCCCCACAGTTTGAAATCCACGCCAAAATCGGCGAGTTCCTGCATGCGCCTGGGGGTTTCGCGTGCGAACACCTCGACCAGGCGTTGATTGTTCAGGAAACCGCCCGTTTCCACAACCTGCCGGAAAAGTTCATCGGCGCTCCCGCTCGGAGCAAATGTAAATCCGCCCCAGGCGCGGATGGTGCAGTTGAGGTCATCGGGCCCCATCTTCGAGACAACGAGCACATCGCGTCCGGCCCGTTTTGCTTCGAGAGCGGCTCGAAGGCCAGCGCCGCCAGTGCCGATGACCAATACGTCGGTTTGGAGTTCGAGCGTTTCAGAAGAAAGAACTTCCGCCATGTGCTTTTCTTCCTCAAAGACTATTCAAGTGCAATGGCAGTAAGCGAATGGGGAGGGAATTCAGTCAATACCTGCGTGCCTTCCAGACGCACAGCATGGTCAGCGACCGTCACGGTGCGGGGGTCGCTTTCGTTGGTGGCTTCCGCCGCAGGGCCGGTTAAAGCCCGCGCCTTCGCGCGCTGCGGCTTGAAGCCTGCCAACTGAACCTTCGCGGACAGCGGAGCGTCAAGGTGCTTGTTCACGACCATGACATAGACCTTTTTCCCGTCCGCGCTGCGGCTGGCGTTTGCGGCAAGGTATGGGACGGCAGGGAAATGCTTCGGCACAAACTGTTGTACGCAAAGGTCTCTGTAGAAAGCGCGCCCCGTGACCGGCCCGCCTCCGCTGATGCGGCGGGCCATGACTGAAAGTTCCTGTGCGTCAGGCAGCGCGATGTAGTCCACCTCGACCTTCGTCCAGTCGGTCGTTCCTGTCACGGAGACCGAAGTATTGGCCGACTTTGTCTCGGTATAGCCGCGCGCGTCGCCTATCTGAAAACATGCGCCCCTGCTGGACGAAAGGTCTTCGGTCTTGATCCATCCGCTCAGCCTGTAACCCGTGGCCGGTTTTGAGGGAAGGCGCTTCATTGCGTGGTAGTAATTCACGTCTTCTCCGGCGGTAAAGGCCACGCGAAGCACGTCGCCTTCGACGGTCTGTGTAATGCCCTTGACCTCTCCAATCTGCCATAACTGCGAAAGCAGGATGGGTTCTGCAAGAAGCCTGAACTCCGAACCTTTCCCTCTCGCAGGGGCTACGCCAAATCCTCCGTCGGTTTCGTAAGAAGCGCACTCAAGGCTCACTTCGAGGAGTTCAGGCCCGAAGTGTTGGTGATAAAGTTCGAAGGGATAATACTGCGGACGCTTGATGAGGGGTTCATTCTGCCAGGTATATCCCTTCACCGCGCCCCAATACTCGTTCGCGAACTGCCAGAAGTTGGCCATGATGATGTTATTGCGCGGATGCATGAACACGCGCAGCATCTCGGCGACGATGAGCGCGTTTCCCAGGCAATGCCGGTACGGAACGGGTTTTGCCTGGACGAAGTGCCCGTTGAACTCCGTGACGGCGATGGGGATATCGGCTCGCCCCGTCACTTCGCGCAGAAGGGCGTTCATCTCATCATAGTACGCCTGAATCTGGTCGGCGCCGGCAAGTCCGATCATAAGAAGCGTCTTGGCATCGGGCTTCCCGTCATTGCCGGAGTAAAGGGGTTTGTACGAGTGGTGGATGACAAAATCAACCTCTTTGCCAATGACCTCAAGCACCGGGCGCGCCCACTCATTCAGTTTGGGAAAGCCCGTCGAAATGACCGCGCCCAGTTTAATGCGCGGGTCTATGCTTCGCATGGCGCTTCGATACTCGTGATAACGCTGGGCGTATTCTTTCGCGGTCATCTTGGTGCCGCGATGGTCGCCATGCTCGGTCTCGTTCCCATATTCGAACCATATCACGTTCCACGGCGTCGCGCGGCCATCGGCGGCGCGCAGCGCGGCCCATCGGTTTTTCCCGTCGTCGGGAGCGTTCAGGTACGCGACCATATCGGCGGCGTCCTGCGCCGTGCCGAAATAGTCGGCAATCGTGATAAGGGGTTCCGCGCCGATGTCCGCGCAATTCTGCAAGAACTCCGGCAGGCCGAACTGTTGATCCGGCCGGTCACCCACCGGCCCAACGGTCTTCTTCCAATCAAAGCAATGGACTCCGCATCCGCCAGGATACCGCGAGATGCTCAGGCCGATATTTCTTGCCATCGCAACCATCTCCGGAACAGAGCGCCGCTCTTCGGGATTCCAGATTCCCGAACCGCGATTGGAGTGCTCCGGCTTCGCGTGCCGCCATGCTGATGTTTGGTAGCCGAGCATGTTGTTGCCGAAAATCCAGGGATTGACCTTGCCGGCAGGCTTCTCGACGTTGACGCGGATCGTCGCCCATGTGTCTTGCGCTGAAGAGAAATGCGCCGTGGCCAGAATTGTCAGCCCCACGCAGGCGAGGCATATGAACATTCGTTCCATCGAACCCTCGCTTCTAAGGTTTCAGTTCGACCAGGTTGTTCTGATACACGGCAAAGACTATCTCCATCACGTGACGGTACTCTCGCCCGGACAGCGGGGCATCCTTGCCGGCGCGCAGCGCGGCAATGAAGTCAGCCATGGGGCCTCGGAAGCTCTCGATCCAGAACGCATTGCGGTCGTCCAACGGCGTGGTCGTCCAGTTCCCCGATTGCGCATCATAGATTCCGAAGCCCATGTCGGGGGTATTGATGGCGATGGTGCCTTTCGTTCCATGAATGTACACTCGGTCTCTGATGTTCGGGCCGGGTATGGCGACAGCGTCATCCACACGGGCGATGATGTCCCCCTCAAGCTCCACATGAGCATAGTACGCGTTGTCGCCTGCGGAGGGCACCATGGGGAAGCGGCGAACGGCCCCGAAGACCCGTCTGGCCTTGCGCCCTGTGAGCCAGCACATGGAGTCGAAGTAGTGGGGCCCCATCTCGATCGCGTAGAACGGAGCAAGACTGGCATACATCTTGGGGATGTTTTTCCAGAAGAGAACTTCCTGGTAGTGCAATGTCAGGGGTTGTCCTATGTTCCCAGAGTCAATCGCCTGCTTGGCGAGCGCAAACGGCTTCAGATACCGGTAATTCTCGTTGATGCCCAGCATAAGCCCCGCCGCCTTGCACGCCGAGATCATGCGATCAACCTCGGGCATGGTTCCGGCCATCGGCTTTTGGCAGAGCACATGAACCTTGTGGGCGGCGGCCAGCTCGACGATCTCGCAGTGCGCCGGGTAGGGGACCATGACCACCACAACATCCGGGCGAACTGCCGCGAGCATCTTCTCCGTGTGGGAGAATCGCTGGCCGACATCGAACTCGCCTGCAATGGAGTTGAGCGCGGTCTCGCTGATGTCGGCCGCGCCGACGATCTGGATGTCGGGTATGTCCCGATATGCCTTCAGGTGATGTCGGGCTATGCCGCCGCATCCGACGATGCCGACTCGTATCCTTGAGGGAGGCATCTGCGTCTCCTATGGCGACTGCACGGTAAACGATTCTCCGGCAACGGCCAGGACTGTGTTGGCAAACACGGCCTGCGCCTCGGCGAGCAGTTGCGGAGCGCTCGCCTGCAGATAATGTGTGAGTACCAATTGCCCGACGCCGGCGATCTTGGCAATGTTGGCCGCATCTTTGGCGGCAGTATGGGCGCCATCGTGGATGAGCAGCGGTACGCCTTGGACGAACTGCGCGATCGGCGGATGATAGTGCGTGTCACCCGTGAAGGCGAAGCACTCCCCGTCGTTGCGCCCGGTCGCCTTGTAGACTAGCGCCATCTCGGGCTGGTCGTGGCCGGAGGCGTGGCGAGCGGCAGTGGTCTCTAGCCGAAGTCCGGGCAACTCGCACGAATCGCCGGGATTAAGTGGTACAAGCCGATAGTCCACCGATAGCTGCGGGAATCGGTACACCTGCAGGAAGTCGAAGGCGGCCGCAACTACTCGCGCCAGGTGTTGGCCAGGCCCGATGATGTGGAGCGGCTCGGCCGACTTGCGCTGTTGTTTGCGTAAACCCGCAGAAAACAGCAGTTGGGGCAGCCCGATGAAATGATCCTGATGGAGGTGCGTCAGGATGATGGACTCCAGCGACAGAGGATCAAAACCGTATTCCCTCATCTTCAGCGCGGCGCACCATCCGGTGTCAACCAGGTGTTTCCCGTCAATAATGAAACAGGCGGATTCTGTCCCAACGTCCGGGATACAGGAGGATGAACCAACGATGGTTATTTGCATGACTTCGAGCCTTGTCCCGTGCGGAGCGCGGTCTCGACGGCCTGTCGAATGCCCTGGGCTGCCTTCCGGATCGTCTCGGGGTCGCTTCCGTGGTAGACGTTGACGGGCCACATTCGGCGCGCCCCATCTTCGGCCTGCGGGCAGGCGCCGGCCTTGTATTGCACATAGTCGGGCAGCGGCCAGCCGACGGACGTGCGTCGGCTGTTTTGCATTTGCTGGTACACCACTTCCAGGTAGTTGATCTCGGCGTACTTGCCTAGAGGCGCAGGCACCCGCACGCCATAGGCCCAGTAATTGGGCTTCGTGCCCGGATAGACGTGCGGCAACTCAATGCCCGGAACGCCCCGCAATTCGCTCTCTATTATCTGGACGAGCCAAACCCTCTGGGCGTGGAAGGAGTCCATCTTGGAGAGCTGTGCGAGGGCGACGGCGGCCTGCAGCTCGCTCATGCGGTAGTTGTGGCCGAAGGCGAAGTGGCCGCGCGTGCGCAGATCGCCCACCGGCTCAGCTTTCGGCGCGGACAGCCCGTACTGGTACCATGGCATGCCGCAGTTGGAGTAGAGCACGGCCCGTTTATAGATTTCCGGGTCGTCGGTGGCGACTATGCCGCCCTCGCCGGTTGTCATGTGCTTGGACTGCTGAAGGCTGAAACAGGCCGCGTCGCCGAGGGCGCCGGTCTTGCGGCCCCTGTAAGTGGAATCGAATGCCTGCGCACAGTCCTCGATGACCGGAAGGTTGCGTTGTCTGGCCAGAGACATGATCTCATCCATGGGGGCCGGTTGTCCGTACAGGTGTACGACGACCACAGCGCGCGTCTTGGGGGTAATCCGCGCCTCAATGCCTTCGGGGGAAATTATCATCGTGCGTGGGTCAACGTCGGCAAAGACTGGCACACAGCCCAGGGCGACAACGGGAAGCGACACGAAGATGGGAGCGCTGGCGGGGCAAATCACTTCGTCCCCAGGCTCCAGCCCCAGTCCGGCCAGGACGGTCTCGTTCGCGCAGGTGCCTGAACTGACGGCCAGCACGTGCTTGCGGCCGAGATGTTTCCCAAAGGCTTCCTCAAACCGGTATGCGAAGTTGCCCTTTGTCCCGCGCCAGAGCTGTTGACTCTCAATTACCTCGCGCAAGTTCGCGAGTTCTTCCTCACCGAACGGTCTGAACGTCATGGTTCCTTCTCCTTTCTCCGAAAGAGGGCCGAAGGGCGGCCCATAGGCGCACGAGACCTTCCTGTATCAGACCCTCAATGCCGGGTTGCAGCGTAAGGCGGTGGCGATAGCGCAGGGAGGCGGCGATCGCCGGAAACGCGGCCGCCTCGTACCCGCCCAGCTCAAAATCCCTGTCGCTGGGAATGTAGCTTTCGCACACAGGAGTGTAGCCCAGTACCATATTGTGATGGAAGGGAGATGTCTGGCAAACCCATAGCTGGTACTCGGCAAAAACCTCATGCGGCATCGCCGTCAAGCACCATTGGTCTCCCAGGGCAAGTCCCTGCGCCTCAAAGGGGAGGGCTTGATGGAGTTTTCCTTTCGCCTTGGCAAGAAGATCGCGCAGGCAGAGAACGTTGTCTTGGAGAGACCAATCCGGACGGTCGGCCGTTGTCTGGGTCTGCTGAAGTCTTTCCTCTGCCTCTCGAAGGCTGTCGGCGCACTCACGGACGCTGGGTGCGTTGCGGAAGGGGAGCGTGATCTGATGGGATGCTGCCCTGAGGCGCTGGCAACTGAGAGCGTGACTGTCTGCCGCGGCTCTGATTACGGCCTCGGCAAGCGCCGCCCCGGCTTGCTCGGCGGCCTCGAAGCCCCCGCGCAACGGTTCGGCATTGACGTTTCCGCCGCAGCCCTGTAAGAAAATGGCAAGAGGCCGATGCGAGTCCCGCTCGCGTATCTTGGCCGCAGCGCAGCCGGGGTAGTCGGCGCTTACCAGTGTGCTGCTGGCGTGGACGATGACGGGATGGGCGGCGTGGCTGAAGAGAAGCGCGCGCGTCTCTCCCCGGCTTCCTTCAACGCAGAGGACATCAACCCAAGGGACGTAAGGCCCGTCGGGATTGGGCTTCATGGTTACGCCGTCGGGGGTGGAGAGACGGCGATTGTGGCCGATGCGCACAGGGGCGCGGCCGGCGCGCAGCGTTGCGGGCGCCACGTCGGCGCAGGCCTGTGAAACCGTTGCGGCGACCCGTTGAACGAGCTGGGTGCGCCACGGCCGGCCTTCGGTTCTGATCCAGTCGGCCCCCAGGACGCTCCAGGGGATGGTGAAGGGAGCTGAATGGGTGTGGCTGCAATTCAGAAACACTGTCGCGATCCCGGTCTCGGCCTTGATGGCGGCGCGGATGTCGGCGGCAAGCTCCGTGTCCAGTCCGACGAGGTCCAGGCCGATGATGGCTGTCTTCAGGCTGCCGTCTGTCAGCACCAGAGTACGGGCAAAGAGGTCGTCGTGAACGCCTGTGCTGGGCTGCAAGGGGCCCAGCAGGGGCGCTCCGGCCGGGGGCGTGATAATGGATTGGCCAACGCCGGCTGCCAGCTGTGTGAGTACCATGTGTATCTCGTTGGAGATCGTCGGGTTCGCACGTAACGGCAACTTACCGGGAAAGAGTATCCATCACCGGGCGAGGGGCGTCAATGGAATTTGTTGCTAGGTTGGTGGAATCCGTTGCTGGATATGCGCAGGCGTCTGGCGGGCTGCAGGGCATCATCTCGGCAGAAGGTTTGTGCGCCGGTACTCGGTGGGCGTGGTGTGTTCCTCGCGCAGGAAGACCTTGGTGAAGTAATGAGAATCCTCATAGCCAACCTTTGCGGCAACGGCCTTGATGGGAAGGTTTGGGTCGCGCAGGAGCCGTTTGGCGTTGTCCATACGGACCCTTGTCAGGTAGGCGATGGGCGACAGACCGTTGGTCTCCTTGAAGACCCGCGAGAAGTGATAGGGGCTGATGAAGAAGTGCTGGGCGATGCGCGTGAGGCAGAGATCTGCGGCATAGTGGCGCTCAATGAATGCCCTGGCCTCGGAGGCCAGGCGGCTTCTGCGTATCTCCCCGACGTCCATGTGCCTGAGCGACTCGGAACGTGATTGACGCACAAGCTCGACAAAAAGGAGCACGATATAGGAAGCGATGGCTTCGGAGTATCCGGCGCTTCTGTGGTAGGCCTCGTTGGCGATGGCGAGGAGCAGGCGTTCAATCGCGTGGCCGGCCCGCAGGTGTATCTTTGTTGGCAGCGAAATTGGAAAAGCGCACTTCTTTCCGGTCTTCCTCCTGAAACCTGTCGCCAGGCACAGGAGCTGGGAGCTTTTCCCCGGCGGCGATTCCTCGCGGTGGCGCACCGCTGGCGGGACGATGAAGATGTCTCCCTTAACGCCGTTGTGCGGCTTGCCGGACATCCACATGACGAGACTGCCGGAACAGACGTAGACGAGTTCGTAATAGGGGAAGGATTCCGCGCGCGGGTGCCATCGCCGCTCGGCGTCGTCAATGGAGACAAAGACGAAATCGGGCAGGACATCGTCAAGAGCGGGTATGTCCTGCCAATCCTTTACGGCGTCTTTGCGGATGTAGGTAACCATCACAGGTTCCGCAGGTCTGGAATCGGTACGGCGGCCCCGTTGTTTGCCGCCGATTGAACTGCGCAGATGCCGGGCACCGTGTAGTCCATTGCGCGGTAGACGTCAATGGGTGGTGGGGTATCCTTCAGAATGCAGTCCAGGAATTCGCGGGAGATGTACCAGTCCGCGCCGCCGTGCCCGGAAGCCCATGCCTCTTTCGGACCGCCCAGGATTCTCGTGTCCCAGGCCATGCGCGACCATGAGGTCATGTTCTCGGACTCCACGTAGAGGATATGGTCGGACGGCGCCAGTCCCCGCGGCGATTCCAGACTGCCCCGGGTTCCCATAAGCACAAACCAATGATGCGCCGGGCGGGGCAGGGAGAATTCGCACAGGATCTTGATCACGCGATTCCTGGCGGTCCGGAAGAGGGCAACCTCGGCAGCGGGCGCGTACTCCGCGCCATACGCCGGTGCGGTGGCAAGACAACTGACGCTCACGCATCGGTCATCAAGGATTTCCAGTAACGGGCCAAGGTCGTGCGTCAAGTAGTTGATGGGGTGAAGGGTTGCCCGCCAGGTTCGCTGGGTATCGGGGTGTCTGGCGATTTCCTCAAGACTGGCGTTGGCGCCCAGCTTTGGGTTGTAGTACATGAGCGTGGGTATGTGGTGAAGGTATTCGCCTTCGGCGTATAGCACCTCCCCAAGGCGGCCGGATTGCACGACTTTCTTGTACTCCCGTATGTATCCCCAATAGCAGCAGTTTTCGGCCAGCATATACTTCAGTTTCGTGCGCTTGACGGTGCGAACGATTTGTTCGCACGCGCTCAGGGAGACGTCCGCAGGGACTTCGCTGAGGACATGCATGCCTGCCTCCAGGGCCATACAGACATGCTTCCCATGGTCGGGTGCGCCGCTGGCGACCACAACGATGTCGAGGTCGGCCTTGAGCATGTCCTCATAGCGGTCAAAGGTCTTGATGCCGGGGGCGTTCAGGGCCTTGGTCGCCGCCTCCAATCGGCCGGGGATGGCGTCGCAGAGGGCAGCGGTCTGGGACTCCGGCAGCCCCTGGAACTGTCGGGCAAATGTCATTCCGCGTCCCAGCCCAAGAACGCCTACCTTAATCTTCGACATCAGCACACTTCCTTTCTAAAGCCAGCCGGTCATCTTGGCCAGCAGGCGGGAATACTCGATGAAATTGCTCCATGAAATATCGGGGGGAACCCCGTGGTCGCACCCGGGTATGTAGCCGCCGTCCTTCACCACAGGTTCGATGCGTCGCAGTTCTTCCTGAATGACGTTGCCGCCTTTGGCGATGGCTCGTTTGTCCACCCCGCCGCGGTATGCCATGCATTTCCCGAAGTCGCGGCGGAACTTGCCGATGTCGTTATAGGCCGCCACCTCGACCGGGTCGCAGGCGTTGATGCCTGCCTCGATCCAGATAGGGATGAGTTCGCCGATGTAACCGTCGGAGTCTACCGCCACGATAGGGCAGCCGCTTCGGTTGATTTCGCCCACCCAGCGGTCATAGGCGGGCAGCAGGAAACGGCGGACCATCTTGGGCGAGATCATGCTGTGCGCTTTGTAGGCCATGTCCTCGGAGAGGTGCACTTGGTCGAGTACCGCTTCGTTCAGGATCGGCGCCATGGTCTCGGAGACAAACTGCGTCCAGAATGCGCACATTTCGTCAACAAGCTCAGGATCGTCGGCCATCAGAAGACACAACCCCTCCATCCCGCACCATTCTCGCAGTTGCCAGAAGGGGCCGTTGAAGTTGATGCCCGCGAAGTAGTCGCGGTCTTTCATCTGGCGGCATCGCTCCGCGAAATCCGCAGGGAATCGTCCGGCCGCCTTCGGGTCGTACCGCCACTTCATCTGCTCCCAGTCCTTGCGGTTCTCGACCGGGAACTTGTGCCACTTGCGCGTTACGAAGTCCTTGGCGCTGCGAATGTAGGTATAGTCATACTTGTCGGAAATCTCGGTGATGGCGCCCATCCAGTCCTGGACGACGTAGTGGCCGTCGCGGTGTTCGAGCACCTTCTCCTCAAACTTGGGAATCATTTGGAAGGACACGCCGGGGTGCGTCTGGGGCATCGTGCGCTCGGGCTGTATGCCGAGGATCTCGTACAGCGCGGCCATATAGTTTTTGCCCTGAGGCAGCCCCTGCTGGCGCCAGGCGGCGAGCGTGGACTCGCGCGGCCCGCCGGGCGCAAAGGGTACCTTGTCGGTCTTTTCGAAGAGGAGCGTCTTGAGGGTTCGTTCGCGCGGGGTCATATCCTCTCCATCATTTCGACGAGCAGGTGCTGTGGCAGTGGAAAAACCAATTGCGAAGAATGATGCTCCACGGGAAGAACGATGTCAAGAGGGAATCGCCTATTTGACTGGAAAGACGCTTGACAGACCCCGGCGGGTCTGCTACATTCAGTGGCGGTTGGACAGAACTCATCGCCGACGCAATCAGCGGTGGGGGATTAGCTCAGCTGGGAGAGCGCTACAATGGCATTGTAGAGGTCAGGG
>CAYPFP010000024.1:36461-52317 GCA_964409935.1 uncultured Planctomycetota bacterium
TCGAATCCCGTATCCTCCACCAACCCCCCCCCCGCCGTGAGCGGCAGCCGGAATTGTTGCATCCCTCAAGCGATAGATTCTCAGCGCCCTGCGACTTTGGGAAGGGCGTCCCTCATCGTTACGTGCCATGATATTCCACGCGTCCGCCAAGCCGTCGGGCGGACGCGCCGCGACTGATGCGCTACGGATGCACCGCATAATCAGGGCGGATTGAGTGATGCCAGAGCGGAACGATGGCTGGGGCCTCACAAGAGTTGGTCCGATTCTTCTTGTAGAAAGCAGGTAGCCGGTGTATAACCATGGGAACTTGGGGGAAATAAATTGCCCGTAATATTTGCTCACTCTAGGAAGATGTAGGCAGTCCTCTTGCCGATCTCTTATCCTAGGCGTTGTGGGCGCGAACAGGCGAATAGCCGCTGAGCAATCTGTGACAGAGCATTGTCGGATTATCAAAGCGGCATAGGGCTTAAGGATATGGCGAAACGCGGATGAAGTCGCCGTTCTGCAAAGTTAGTGCGCGAGAATGAATCAGCATCATATGAAGATGTTGGGAAGTGGCGGTATGGGCCGGATGTTTCTGTATTTGTCTGCGTAATTGGGCCTGCCCCGTTCCTGGCGGCGCCAGGGACGGGGCCTGCAAAGGAGGCGAAAATGGATCCGTATGGGAGACGACCGGAACGCCCGATTGACCAGGAGATGGCCCGGCAAATGGAGTATTTGGGCCGGTGGTTGAGACCTCGCCTGCACAAGGTCCTGCCGGCCGCGGCAGCACTGATTCTGGCGTTGTGGCTGGCGTCGGGGGTGTACATGGTGCAGCCTGGGCATGTGGGCGTTGTGCGGACCTTCGGGAAGGAGAGTGCGCGCACTGCGCCGGGCTTGAACTATCGCATTCCCTGGCCCGTGCAGAGTGCGGATGTGGTGAGCGTTGAGCAGATTCGGCGCGTGGAAGTGGGAATTCGGGGCATGCAGCGCATTCCCGATGAGGCGCTGATGCTTACCGGCGACGAAAATATTGTTGAGGCGCAGATGGTTGTCTTTTATCGCGTGGCCGAACCGTCCAAATACCTGTTCCGGTTGTTCGAGCCGGAGACGGCGCTGCATGCGGCGACGCAGGTTGCGCTGCGGAGTGCGGTGGGCAACATGACGATTGATGAGGTAATGATTGAAAACCGCGCGAAGGTCGAGCAGGATACGCGGGTGTTTGTGCAGCGGTTGATGGACGACTATCAGTCGGGTATGGTAGTTACCGAAGTGAAACTCCAGGTTGCCGACGCGCCGGAGGCCGTCAAGGATGCCTTCCATGACGTTGTGCGGGCTCGCGAAGACAAGGAGCGGACGGTCAACGTCGCCAAGGGGTATATGGCTGACGTCGTGCCGCGCGCGCGCGGTTCAGCTCAGCAGATTCTGCGAGAGGCCGAGGGCTACAAGGAGCAGCGCGTGCTGCGTGCCCAGGGTGAGAGTGCGCGTTTTCTGAGCGTGTTGGCTGAATACGAGAAGGCCAAACAGGTCACCCGCGACCGGCTTCACCTGGAGACGGTTGAAAAAATTCTGCCCGATGTTGACAAGGTGGTTGTGGACGGCAAGGTCAGCGAACGGCTGATGCCGTTGCTGCCGATGGCTGCGCCGCCGGTACCGGCGGCTGCGCCTCCGGCGCGGCCCGCCGCCGAAGCGATAAGGAGATAACTGCCATGAAAGCGAAACTCTTCGGTGTGGGCAGTATCGTAGCAATTTTGTTGGTCGTAATCCTGATTCGGCAGATCTTCTTTACTGTGGACGAGCGCGACCAGGTCATAATCACCCAGTTCGGGGAATATATGCGCACCATTCAAGAGCCTGGCCTGGCGGCCAAACTGCCGTTTGTGCAGGTTGTCAATCGTTTCGATAAACGTATCCTGGTTAGCGATGCGCCGCATGCCGAATACCTTTCGCAGGACAAGAAGCGGCTGGTTGCCGACCCCATCACTCGCTGGCGTATCTCGGACCCGCTGATGTTCTACAAGACGGTGCGCGACGAGTCGGGGGCGCGCGCCCGGCTGGATGACCTGGTATTTTCCGAATTGCGCCGGGAGGTTGCAAAGTATCTGTTCGGCGAGGTCATCGGCGCAAAACGTGAGGCCATCATGGATGCTGTGGCCGCCAGCGTCCGCGCGAAGGCCGGCGAGTTCGGCATCGATGTGGTTGACGTCCGCATCAAGCGCGCCGACCTGCCGCGCGAGGTGCAGGCCAGTGTGTTTGCACGCATGCAGGCTGAGCGTGAACGGGAGGCCAAACGGTACCGTAGCGAGGGCGAGGAAGAAGCCGTCAAACTGCAGGCTGAGACCGACAAACAGCGGATGATTATTACTGCCGAGGCGGAGCAGGGAGCGCAGAAATTGCGCGGCGAGGGCGACGCCACAGCCACGAAGATATATGCCGACGCCTACGGCAAGGACCCGGAGTTCTACGCCTTTTTGCGCAGCCTGCAGGCATACGAGCAGTTCCTGGGCAAGCGCACGACTTTGTTCCTGTCAGCGGACTCCGACCTTTTCCGTTTCCTAGGCAGCCCGCAATCGCCTGTGTCGCCGAAACCATGACTCAAGGCGGGCCCTGTCAAACCATTGTCTGGCCCGCGCGGACGTCGCTTTAGTGTGAGGTCTGGTTCGGGGACGGGTGTCAGAGGGCTTGCTTACGCCCATAGGCGCCAGCCCAACTCCAGGGGCTGCTCTTGAGGAGTTCTTCCTGAATTGGGAGACTGAGCTTTGCGTTGGATGAATTCCGTCAAAGCAGAACTTGATTGCTGCAGGCCGCGCGAATTCAAGAGTTGCGAGTCGAGATCCTGCAGTTGTTTGTGCTAATGGTGTGGCCGGTGGTGAAGGAGGTAGGGAATCCTTCAGACTGCGGCTGACACTGCGTCTTTGCGAGCCGCCATAAGCAGGACATCCCGAAAGCTAACACGCTTTCGCTCTGTTCGGCCTGCCTGTGGCTACCTCATCAGCAACCCTCCCGATACGTCCACCGTGGCGCCGGTCATGTAGCTGGCTGCGGCGGATGCCAGGAACACTGCCACATTAGCGACCTCTTCTGGTTGGGCGATTCGATACAAGGGGATGCGGGCCAGGTACCTGTCCTTGCGTTCCTCCCATATCCTTGCCACCATGTCGGTGTATACCAGGCCGGGCGCGACGGCGTTGACATTGATGCCTTCGCGGGCGACCTCGCGGGCCAAGGCGCGGGTCATTGTGACCAGGGCGCCTTTGCTGGCGTCATAGGGGAGATGGCCGGAGGTCGAGCCTAGAAAGGCCGACTGGGAGGCGATATTGACGATCTTGCCTCTGGCCTTGCGGGCGCGCAGTCGCTTGACGAACTCCTGGCAAGCCCGAAACGGGCCGGTGACATTGACGGCGAAGGTGTATTCCCATTCGCGTCGCGAGTAACTCTCGAGCGGGCCGCTGGGGCAATACGCGGCGTTGTTGATCAGCACATCCACGGGTCCTATGGCCGCCTCAAGGTGGTCAAACATCTCCACAATGTTAGTGTCCTTCGCCACGTCCCCGGGGGCAAGAACCGCCTGCCCACCGGCGGCGGTAATGTGCTTGACGACGGCCTCGGCCTCGGCGCGACTCCTGCAGAAATTGACGCCGACGCGGGCGCCCTCGCCGGCAAGGGCCTTGCAGATGGCGGCGCCTATTCCGCGGGAGCCGCCCGTGACCAGCGCGACTTTGGCCGCAAGTTTTAGGTCCATGGAGGTGTCCTCCGGTTCAGGCACAATGAACAGTCGTCTGTGATGCCGAGGGACGGCGAAGGCGGGCTGGGGGTCAAGGCGTCAGAACAATGCGCAGCGCCTCGCCGGTTTCCATCAGCATATAAGCGCGAAGAACGTCGTCGAGCTTCATCACGTGGGTCGCGATTCTGCTCATGGGCAGTGCGCCGCCGGCAATCAATTGCACGGCGCGTTCCACATGAGCAGACGTGGAGTCGCTGGTTCCCAGGACGCGAATCTCGCCGTAGTGGATGACACGGCTGTCCAGGGCTAGCATGCTCTTCCCTGGCGGCAGCGAGGCGAACAGGCAGACCGTGCCGCGCCTGCGAACCAATCCGATGGCTTGTTCCTGCGGTTGGGGGGCTGGGGCGGTGACGATAGCCACGTCGGCCCCATAACCGCCGGTCTCGTCCTTGACCACCTTAGTGATGTCCTCGTTGGCCGCGTTGACCAGTCTGTGGAAACCGAAGTTCTCCGCTTGTCTGAGGCGTGCAGGGTTCAACTCGCTCAGGATGATTCTTGCGGCGCCGAACTCTCGTGCGACGCAGGCGTTGAGGATGCCCATGGGGCCGGCGCCGAGCACCACAACGGCGTCGCCGCCGCCGATTCCGCATTGCTGGGCGGCGTTAACGCAGCAACTCACGGGTTCGGCCAAGGCGGCGCTGGTCGGCATCACGCCGACCGGGACTTTGACGACGTGTCCCTGCTGAAGGGCGCGGGCGGGAATAGTAACGTATTCGGCCATGCCGCCCGGATATCGGAAGCCCATCGCCCCGAGATCAACGCACAGATTGCGCCAGCCTCGACGGCAGTAGAGGCACTGGCCGCAGGATATGGAAGTCGCCATGACGATCCGGTCTGCGGTGGCATAGCCCTTGACGCGCGCTCCGACGGCCTCGACCAGTCCGGTGAATTCATGACCAATGACCATGGGCGGCTTGATGCGCGGATTGCCGGACTTGTAAGCCTTGAGGTCGGAGCCGCATACGGCGCAGGCGTCAACCTTGACGCGAATTTCATCCGGCCCGCAGTGGGGCATGGGGATATCGTCAACCCGGACATCCTGTGGCGCATGGTATACGACTGCCTTAATAGCTCTCATGGCTAGGCGCCCCTTTGAGAACAGCTTCCGTCGAACCGACGCCGAGACGCTTGCAGCCTTGCTGGAGATAGGCGATAGCCGTCTCCCATGAGCGCACGCCGCCTGAGGCCTTGATGCCCATGGACTTGCCGACGGTCTGAATCATCACATCAATGACTTGGGGTGTTGCGCCGCCGTCGGCGAAGCCGGTGGATGTCTTCACGAAGTCGGCGCCTGCGGCTAGGGCAAGACGGCAAGCCTGAGCCGTCTGCTCGAGAGTGAGATAGCAGGTCTCAAGGATGACCTTGACCAGGACGCCTTTGGGTTGTGCGACCCCCACGACCGCCTGTATATCCTTCTTGACAAAATCGTGATCGCCGGAAAGGAACTTGCCGATGTTCATGACCATGTCGAGTTCCTGTGCGCCGTCCTCGATGGCGAGCTTCGCTTCAAGGGCTTTCGCCTCCGGGGGGTTGCTGCCGTGAGGAAAGCCGATGACGGCGGCCACGGTTGTCTGACTTCCCTTGAGTTCTCTCACGGCGAGGGCAACGTCTGTGGGACGCACACACATATTTCCAACGCCGTATTGTCGGCACAGTCTGGCGTTGGCGATGACATCGGTATCGGTCATGGTCGGTTTCAAGACCGCGTGGTCAATGAGTCGCGCTACTTGGTTTCGTGTATACATGGTGGCGGGTTCTCCTGGGGTTAGTGCATCTCGCGTCCGCCGGTGACGTTGATGGCCTGTCCGGTCATGTAGTCGGCGCCTGGCGATGCAAGGAAGAGCGTGACGGCGACGATGTCGGAGACCTTTGCTAGACGCTTCAGAGGAATCTTGGCGGTGAACTGCTTGACGACGTCCTCGCGGGTCATTTTGAGATTCTTCACGTAGTCCGCTGAGACCTGCGCCCAGACGCCGGTGTCTTCGGTGATTCCCGGGCAGAGGCAGTTGACGGTGATCCCGTCGGCGGCCAGTTCATGGGCAAGGGCTTGGGTAAAGCCGATGATGGCGGCCTTTGCGGCGGAGTAGGCGGACATGAGCGCGGAGCCGGTCTTGCCGGACTTGGAGGAGAAGTTGATGATCTTGCCGTATCGGCGAGCCTTCATGAGGGGAACAACATGTTTGGCAAAGAGGAAGGCGCCTTTGCAGTTCACGGCAAAGATCTGATCCCATTCCTGCTCGGTGATGTCCTCGACCTTTCCCTGGCCCACGACGCCGGCAACGTTGACGAGGATATCGAGAGCGCCATCGTGGGCGAAGTCGCGGGCGGCGTTGACGACGGCGCGTACCTGGTCGGAATGGGTTACGTCGGCGGGGAGGCCGCGGCATTGGGCGCCGGTGGCGGCAAGTTCTCTGACCGCTGAGTCCACGGCGTCCTGGTTGAGATCGGTCAGGAACAGGCGAGCTCCGGCGTCCGCCAGACCGCGGGCGATGCCCTTGCCTATTGCGCCGGCCGCCCCCGTAACGAGTGCGGTCTTGGGAGTATGGAGAGCGAACGGATTTTTGTCAGAACGAGGACTCATGGGTCAAATTCATCCTTCCGATTATTCCGCCCTGATAACCGACAGAGTGGCGGGCATCTGGTGCTTGGTGTTGGTGAAGTCGGGGAAAGGCCAGTCCATGTTAGAGGTGATGATCTCGAGGCCCCGCACGGGGTGTCTGCGCACGAGCGCTTCGCACGGTTGATCAAGTTCTCCCGTTCGCTTGTCGGCGACGTCGCCGTTTTGCGCTAGGGTGGTGACGCGGCCGTCCGGGGCTACGACTTGGACGGCGTTGGCCACGGAATCGGCCACGTAGAGCTTGTCCGTGCGGAGGTCCATATGCATCCCGTCGCAGCTCTTCATGGCGGGAGCCTTGGCGAATAGTCGGTTCGACTTGAGCTTTCCGTCGGGCTCGAACTCGATCTTGTAGATTACGCCGTCGCCGAAAAGGCCGACGAACAGGTTGCCCTTGCTGTCAAACGCGATGCCGTCGGCGCCGAAACGCCACTTGTCTGTGCTGCTCTTGAATGTGGCGAGTATGTGGGGGTCGTCTTTCAGAGGCGTCTTGAGCGTTATGTTTTCTTCGCCTGCCTTGAAGCGCAGGACGGCGCTGGTGAGCGGGCGCGAGTCGGGTTCGAGCACGGTCTCCGTCACGTAGACATGGTCCTTGTAGACTGTAACGCCGTTGGCCACGTTGAATCCTGAAGCGACCAGCGTCATGCGCTGGTCTTGCACGTGGAGCTTCCAGAGTCGGGAGTTCTGAGGGCTGTCTTTCATGGACTGGAGGTCGGCCATGTAGAGATCGCCGGATGGCGCAACCGCGATTCCCATGGGCGCGATACGGTCATAGCCCTTGGGCAATCCGGGGTAGGGGGTCTGGAACTTGTGGAAGGGATCAGGCCGGTTATCAGCCGCGTTCAAGACGCGCGTGATCCTCATGAGGAGCGGCGGCGCCTTGTCGTTGTTGAAGTTGGGTATTGAGACGATAATGCTGTGGTCGGCCAGGAGACACATGCCGCCCGGCGTGTTGCAGTAGTCGGGAAGTTCGACAACCAGTTGGGGCTTCTTCAGCGCCGGAGCCGGTTCCGCCTTGGTTGGACCGGATGTCTTGCCACAGCCGCAAAGCAAGGCCAGAGCCGTGGCTGTGGCAAGCACAGCACTGTAGAGCGCCGACGGCGTTCGCACATATGCTCTCATCATGGGCAGTATCTTCCTCCATGTGACAATGACAACATACTACTCCAACGTTGCCGTGGCGATTTCGCCGCGGAGTTGCGCCTCGCCGCCCTCTTTTTCGAATACGCCATAGAACATCGAGGCGCAATCGAGCCAGAGGACGATGCGGTGGAAGTCATCGTCGGTCAGCTTGAGGTCGTGGTGTCCTTTAGTCAGCATTTGGATCAGTTTGGATGCGCGGGCGCCGAACCGTCCCGGTAGGGTCCTGTATCTGTCTTCATAGGAGGTGAAGCCGTACTTGATGAGGGTGTTGTAGGATGCGTACCACTTGTTGTGAATCGGGTCGCGGCCCAGGTTCGGGGCCTTGTCGCGATTCTGCGTGTGGCAGGGGACGCAGGTACGGTCGAGCGTGGGTTGCACAAGGCGAGCGTAGCTGAAGGGGTTAGAGCCGTCCACGTCGGGTTTTATCTTGGAGGGCGGACGGCGGAGGGCCATAGGCGCGCCGTCCACGCGCGGAGCGCGCGGCTTTGGCTCGTGACAGCCCTGGCACAGCAGGCGCTCGCCGTTCCGGGCATAGGTGGCCGATCGCATGGACTGCACGGCCATCCCTCGTTCATCGAGGGCTTGGAAGAATAACTCGCGGTAGGCAGGCACAGTGAAGTGGGCGCTGCCGTCCGGTTCGACCGGCGCCGTGCCCAAGACCCAGCGGACAGGGACTACCGAGTCGCCTGCCTCGGCGATCCGCTGGCCTGTCTGGTGTGGCGGTCTGCCCGACGGGACGGACATAGGCAGCAGTTGGAGAACGCGAAGTTCTGTGATGCGGGTTCCGTCCGGCCAGGGCTTAGTGCTGTTCAGCACGTTGATAATCGCAACGGATGCTTCGCCGGTGTGTCCGACGCCGACGGGTGTGGTGGCGGCTGAGTGTTGCGGGTTGGCTGCGGGCGTGGACGGCGGCACAGGAGTCGGGCGCAGGGGGATGGGGCTGAGGCAACTGATATAGGGATCGCGGTAGATGAGTTCTTTGTTGCCGAAACTATCGAGCAGATAGATGCCGTAGTTGCCGCCGGCCCTCTTGGCCCCGGGTCGCGCCGTGCTGTCGTCGTAAACACACAGGTAATAGTCTTCGCTGAGGGGCCAGGCGGCGCCGTAGGCTTGGCGGCCTCCCTGGCTTTCAGGGAACGCGACGTCTGGAGTGAGGCGTTTGAGCGGCCCCATGGCGTCGTCATCCACAGCGCGGGGGTCAATCGTCACGAGAGAACCATAGGCGAAACCGTGATGGGGAGCGGCCGTAGCGACAAACTTGTGCGAGTCGGGAATGGCTCGAACGCTGAGCTCCATATCGGGACGGAGATGTCGCGGGGCGAAGTTCCCGTGCAAGGCTCGCGAGTCCGTGCCGTCGAGCCTCGTAATCCAAGGCATGTGGGCCGTGCAGCCGTGCCGATCAACGTAATCCCACCGCGTATACACAATCTGACCGTCGCGCGTGACGCTCGGATGCCATTCGTTGCTCTCGTGAAAGCTCAGACAGTTGATGCCCGATCCGTCGGCAGCCATCTCGTAGAGTGTGTACAAGGGGCAGACCCGGCCGCACCGTAGGTAGCCGCCGCGGCGTTCGCTGATGAAGGCAATGCGGCCGTTAGGCAACCAGCAGGGATCGAAGTCGTTCCACGTGCCGTCAGTCAGTTGCTGAAGCCCGGATCCATCTACGTTGACCTTAAAGATGTGGTAGCACCGGCCCTCGTCCCAGTGACCGCGCGTGGGGTCGGTGTGATCGCGGTGCTGTGGTTCGCCTTTGCACTCGACGTAGGCAAAGAGGACGGACTTTGCATCGTAGGACAGGCTGGGCGACAGGAAAGCTCCACCATCGGCTTCATCGCCGGTGAGTCTGCCTACGCCGTCGTAGGATAGTTGGGGAGGATGGACAGGCCCGCCGGACAGGCGCCGTCCTTTCAGGCGGCCGTTCTCAACAAGCGACTTGGCGAGGAGGTTGCGGACTTGAGGGTTGGCCCCAAACGGATTCTGGAGGATGTATATCCCGCCGCCGGGCACGGCCGTAATACCGTAATATTGATCGCACATATGTCCGTAAAGGGAGCGATGGCGCTTGATGAACAAGATTTGGTCAAAGTCGAGCAAGGGGTTGGCCAGAGCGATTCGGCGGCGAAGGGAGCATATCTCCGCAAAGAGAGCGCGTCTGGCCTCAACGTCGGTGGTCGGAGTATTGGCAGTGGCATCACGGAGCTTGGCGAGCTGTGTCTTGTGCGGGAGCAGCTTGGGGGCGGCCGTAGTGTTGTCGAGATTGCTCAGGAGCGCAACAGTCCGACGCAGGACGATATCGGCAGGATCGCGGTCGCTCGGCAGAATAAGGGACTGCGGACGGAAGGCCTGATGGGCCACCTTGTCAAACGCTGCGCGTTGCTGCAGGTCGTAGGTCAGGGTCGCGTACTGGCTGTCAACCTCGGCGCGGTGGGTGGCGTTATGGAGGAGGGCGGCCCATTGGCCGTCTTCGGAAGGCGTCTTGGCCGAAGCCAGGGCGGCCAGTTCTTTCTCCAGATCGGCCCTGCCCTGGGCAGACTCGATTTGGCGCACAACAGTGAGGCATTCACGATATCGGGAAAGCTGAGCATACAATTGGAGCCAGCGAGGGTCGGCTGGCGGGACGTTGTTTTGAACAAGGCGGTCCGCCTCGTTGCGGAAGTCGCGATCTGCGGGGGCGATCTGTGCGAGAACGCGGCCGAGAATCATTTGCTCAATAGCGTTCGGCTGGGTCGCACTGCGACGATCTGCAAACCAGGCGGCTACTCCCTCGCGCCCGGCATCCTTTACGAAGCAACCCGACTGGATGGGATAGTCGGCCGCTAGTGAGGGCCAGGCCGAAGGCATGGGCGGCGGTTCTCCCGAGAGCACCTTGAACCGGACGGCGCCCGTGGGCCTATCCTTGTCCTCGCCGATGTAAGCCTCAAACCGGTTGTACCGTCCATTCAGGTCGAATCGCAGTTCGCTGTTGGCATGTACCCAGAAGCCATACTGGAAGACCTTGTCGCCGATGCGAAGCGGGTGGTTCTGCCAGTTCTTATCGAGGAGCATTTGGCCCCAACCGACGGAGATGTGGGTGGGTGTGAGGGTCGTGAGCCGGGTTTCGGCGGTCTTTGGGCCTGCGTCTCTAGCGAACAGCTTGGGTTCGCCCCAGATGTTGCAGTTGGCGACGCCCTGCTCGCAGATGGTAATGAGGCGCAAGGTTTTGACGCCGGTGATATCAAGGGATACGTGTTGAGCGGGCCCATCGCCGCGTATAAGTCCGCTGTCATAGGGGCGGAAGAAGGCGGTAAGGGGTTGTTGGCGTTTTCCGGCGGGCGACTGGAGGTAAGCAACGCGGGTTGCCGTCATGGTTTCCGGCCACGTGCCTCTGTTGACATATTCGGCCGATGCCTCCGCGCCGGATGCCGGCGCATTGCGGCAGGGGAAAATGGTGATCAAGCATCCAGCCGCAGCGAGAGACAGGAATATGCCTGCGGTGAGGCGATTCGTGATGGCTGTCATTCTCGCACACCCTCTTTCGTGCAGGCCGTACAGGGTTCGCGGCAGTGAAGTGAGAGTAGTCTAACATGCGTAGGCAATCTTGGCTAGTGCCTTAGTGGATGCAGACAGTGGCTGCCGGGCCGCTGTCGGCTGACTGAATGTCTCGCGTCAGATGTTGGGGGAGGCCGCGAAGACAGAGGGTAGCGTATGGGGAGCAGCAGGAGAATGGTTGAGAGTGTTGAAAGATTTGGGCGGTGGAGGGGATGTGGGCCTTGACAACAGGAGAGGGCGGTGGCAAAATGCAGCGGCTGCGTGTAAGACGTTGTGCGCGCCCCCGACGTCGGGGGCGGGGTCTTGAGTGGTGAGACTGGAGGCAAGATGATGAGTGTGCCCGGACCTGTCGTCAGAGGCTCATGCGGAAGGAACCTGAACCGTCGACAATTCCTGAAGACGGCGGCGAAGGCGGGGGCGGTTCTGATGCTCCCCGCGATCGTGCCGGCGTCGGCATTGGGGCGGGAGGGGGCGGTGGCGCCCAGCGAGCGGATTGTTCTCGGCGGGATTGGCATTGGCTCGCGGGGCACCGGCGTCCTGAACTGGATGCTGCCGGAGCGGGATGTTCAGTTCGTGGCGGTGTGTGATGCGCGGAAGGAGCGTCGCGAGGCCATAAAGCATATCGTGGATACGCGATATGGAAACAAGGACTGCCAGACCTACCGTGATATGCGGGACTTTCTCGCCGAAAGGACGGACATTGATGCGCTGCTTATCACGACCGGCGACCGGTGGCACGCCCTGGCATCGGTATTGGCCATGCGGGCCGGCAAGGATGTCTTTTCTGAGAAGCCATCCTCGATGACAATCGCGGAGGGGCAGGCGGTGGTGGAGACGGCGCGCCGGTACGGGAGGGTGTATCAGACGGGAACGCAACGGCTTAGCGAGGGGAACTTCGTCTTTGCCAACGAGCTGGTTCGCACTGGGCGGCTTGGGAAGGTGCATACTGTGCGGGCGCATATTGCGCCGTGGGATGCTGCGGAAATGCGACACGATTGGCTGGCGGCGGAACCTGAGCCTCCGAAGGACGAGGTGGACTGGGATATGTGGTTGGGGCCGTGTCCGTGGCGGCCTTTCAATCGGTCGTATGTGCGCGGAGGGTGGCGCGGTCATCACGACTTCCATACGAGCTGCATTGGGGAATGGGGCGCGCACACCTTTGCGCAGTGCCAGGTAGCCATCGGGGCGGGCGACACGTCGCCCGTTGAATACGAGTATGTGAAAAACTCGACCGGCGATGGGATGGTGACGCGGTTCGCAAACGGCGTCTCGATGGTGTTGGCGCGGGAAGGGTGGCGGGGGTCGTGCGGCGTTCGCTATGAGGGCGAGGAAGGCTGGGTGGCGACAGCCGACGGTTACCCAAAGCCCGACGTGTCATCCCCGCACTTGTTGGCGGACTACAATAAGGTGGTGCGTGACTACATGGCTCGGACCCGCCGCCCCCTGAGTCATGTTCGGGACTTCTTCGATTGCGTAAAGTCGCGCAGGTTCCCGATTGCAGACCCGGTCGTGATGCACCGCTCAATGACGACCGTGCATGCCGCCAATATCTGCATGTGGCTCAAACGAAGAATGAGGTACGACCCGGTCAAGGAGGAGTTCGTTGGGGATGCGGAAGCGAACCGCTTCCGGTCGCGGGCAATGCGCGCGCCGTGGTCCTTGTAGCAGGGAGTGCCAGGCACCCGCCAATACGTCCGGCGGGAGCCAGGCACTTAAGGACGGAACTGGATGGAATAAAGGTCGGCATCCCTCATGGTGAAGCGGAGGCGGACTGGCTGGCCGGCCAGTGCGCTCAGGTGGGAACCCGCTTTCCAGACGACGGTGTGTGACAGGTCATCCCCGTAGATTTCAGGACATGTCTTGAGGTTGAATCCGGGGACGGGGCGGCCTTGGGCATCCTGAATCTCCACGCGTATACTTCCGGCGGCTGACGTGGCGTAGTTGATGACGAGTTCTTTGCCTGCAAAGGTGAGGGGCCGTGTGACAAACTCGCCCTCAGTGTAGGCGGCGTGCACGGAGGCAAACCCGTCAAGGCGCAAAGTGCCCCTGCGGAGGCGGCACTTGGGCGTGTAATAGTGTTCGGTCCAGTAGACCGACAGCTCGACCAGCCCCGGAACCTCCAGGGACTTGGTGGGGACAATGCCCCATGCGGGGAAATTGTTGCGACTTACCCATCGTCCCTTATCAATCCCGGGGCGGATGAAGGCTTCCATGAACTGACGGGAAAAGCGATGCCCGTCGCGACTGCTTATGAGGACGGCGTCGGAGATACCGTCTTTGCCCAGGGGCTGATTGCGGCCGGGGACAAAGCGGGCCGGCAGGCCGAGGTATATGTGAGGAGCGCGGAAGTAGGGGGTAATGGCGTTGGTATAGAGGTGCTCCGGCGGAGTGTCGCCGAGGTCAATCCAACGCATCTGGGCGTCGTCCCACGTGATGAAGTCTTTGGATCGCGCGTGGAGGACAGCCCTCACGCCGTTCGTGAAACCGCGATAGTAGGCCATGTATTCGCTGCGGGCAAGGTCGTAGAAGGCAAGATTTTGCGAGTCGAAGGCGCCCTTGGAGATGACGGGTTTGTCCTGCATCTTGCTCCATTGGATTCCGTCGGGCGAAACGAAGGCAATAAGCGGGCCGCCCGCCAGGGCCTTGTAGCGTTGTGAATCGGGAGCGGCGGGGTTGGAGTCCTTGAAGGGGGTGAAGTTACTGGAGCCGTTGCCGGTCCAGACGATGTTGTTGTCTTTTGAGTTGTCAAAGGCGTAAAGGCCCAGGCGAGGCCGCGACCAATGGATACCGTCCTTGCTTTCGGCGTAGCAGGCGACCTGGTGGGTCTTGCCGACTGATTGAGAACCGCGGTAGTACATGCGGTACAGTTCGCCGTCGGTGAAAACGGTAAAGTAGGTGCAGGTGTCGCCTTCCCAGGGCTGGTCGAAGCTAAGGACAATCTCTCGTTCGACGGGATGGTGAAGCTTGAGCGAGACCTTGCGCATCGTCTCGATGAGATAATCGTCTACGAAAAGTTCGAGACGGCTTCCAATGTCAACCATTTCTTTGCTCCTGGGCGGGGCGGCGTCAGAAAGGCGCTCGGGTTTGATATCAGGCACGCCCCGATCAACTCGGGGCGCGCAGCCCGAAATCGCAAGTGAGAGACCGATAAGTAGCGCACCAAGCGACCTCATGGTGTCACCAGAAGGCGGGCGAGGTTACCGCCGAGAATTCCGGCCTCCTCCTGGGCCGAGAGGCCCCATCCGCGTATCCAGGCCACGTCGTCGCGAAGGATACCCAGGTCGTTGTACGGATAGTCGGCGCCGTAGATGATGCGGCCGGGGCCGATGTAGCGCAGCAGCAGCCGAATCCTCTCGGCGGAAAGGTGCCAAGGGACCTCCTCGCGGCGCGTCTGCGCAAGTTCGGCGTAGGTGTTGCGATTGTTCTGGAGGACGGCGAGCGCCTGGTCGAAAAACGCGCAGCCGCCGACATGCCCAATGATGATGGGAAGCTTGGGATGCCGCTGCGCCAGGTCGTCAATGAGGATAGGCTCGTACTTGCGCAGGAACCAGCCGTGCACGCCGGTGTGGAACTGGACGGGAATGCGCAATTCCTCCGCCGTCTGAAAGAAGGGATCAATGTCCGGGTCATTGATCTGAATCTTGAAGATGGGCGGATGAATCTTTGCCCCCGTGAATCCGCGTGAGACAAAGTGCCTGAGGCGATCCGGCGCATCGGGATCACTGGGGTTGATGGTTGCGTATGGGTAGATAGTCTTGTCGCCGGCGAGGGCATCAAGCAGCCACTGGTTCGGGTCGCCCTTCATCTGGCTGGCGAACGGGGCGAAGGCGACGGCCTTCTCGAAGCCGAGATCCCGCATCCAAATCTTCAGTCGCGCTATGGAACCTTCCAGCGGATTGTCCTTGCGGAAGGTCCCCTCGGGCATGACATGGCAGTGGTTCAGTATCATCGTAAGCGGCACGCAGGGCGGTCAGAACAGTATGGCGGCCGGCGTGCCCTTCTTGAACGTCAGGAAGAGCAACGTCGTGACGGTCTCGGACGGGCCTGCTTTGTGGTATTCGAGGACCAGCGGCCCGAGAAAGGCGAAAGACCCCAGGGCGCGCGTCTTGGACTCTTTCGTGTTGCAGACCAGGCCGACGAAGTCGAAGCGGCCGGCGAAGCGGCTCTCGCGCGCCCAGATGAGGCAGAGGAAGTTCATCTCCTTGTTGTATGTTTCGTCGGGCGTGAAGTTCCGCGTAACGGTGCTGCGGCCCCGCACATAGTCCACGCGGGAGGTCACGTTGGGGCGGAGGTCAACGAGGATGTCCAGGACGGTGTCGAAGCTGCGTATGCGGTGATTGTTGATCTTGTAGATGATGTCGCCGGGTTCCAGGCCGGCTTGCGCCGCCATGGTGGCCGGCAGGACTCGCACCACGCGAACGCCGCTCATGCGGGCGGATTCTGCGCGGATGTCCGGCGGCAACCGCACGATAGCCGGCTCAACCTCCACCCCGAAAACCGGCGGGGCCTCCGTAAGAGAAGGCGCGCCCGGCGCGAGCGCGCCCGGCGCGAGCGCGCTCGGCGGAGAAGCTGCCGCCTGTGAAAAACACAAGCGCCCAGGAAAGAGACCAAGAGTCAGCGTAACGCAGATGATCAAGGCCCGTTTCATAGCGCACCTCCGAATCTGAGGTCTACGCGCCCCGTCAGACGGGGCGCGCGCAAATTAGTGCCTGGCTCGCGGCGGACGTTTGCCGCGTGCCTGGCACTCCGTGTTCGCGCGGCGGACGGTAACGCAGTGCCAGGCACCCGTCCGCGCAGCGGATTTGCGG